>NZ_LGIT01000009.1:1200000-1800000 GCF_001187865.1 Klebsiella sp. RIT-PI-d | reverse complement strand
GTTACCAGACCATTGATCCAGCCGCCTTTTAATGCGGCCAGAATGACCGGGCGCTTATCATCGCCGCAGGCGGCGGCAATCCGTGGGCAGGTGTTGCGGCGGATATCATAGCTGGTGATCAGCCGGTTATTATCTGATTCCGCGACCTGGCCCTCAGCATCAATAAAGCGCCCGAGGATTTCGCCGATGGCGCCGCGCTCGCGTAGGTCGTCCAGCTGCGTCGTATTAATAAAACCGTCTTTAAAAATCGGGCTTTGCGTGCCAAGCGGGCCGATGCCCACAAAAATAACATCCGCATGATCGGCAACCGAGGTGACACTTTCAAACAGTCGGGTAGTGGACCACATCTGGTATTCCGGCAGCGATTTGGCATAGCGCGGGGCGGGCCACTGAAAGTAATTAGCCTGAATTTTGCGCGCCAGCAGTAGAGGGACATCATCGTAGTAGTTACACTGCCCGTTCTCATCCATCGCGCTGATCAGCGCCACGCATTTACTGTTTTTGCTCTCAAAATCAATACGCTTAATGGTTTTCTTCAGCGTCAGACCGGAGCCGACGCCAATCACTTTCGCGCTGGCATCCTTCAGGTATTTTGACATGAGCTGATAGCAGCCGTAAGAAACGCTATCCAGGGTTGATTCGCTGGCAAACGTGGGCACGACGTTGCACTCGTGCAGCGCGTACTTCTCTTTCAGCAGCGAGGCATAATTAAGACAGGCCGCAATCGGATGATGAAGTCCGATAGACACTATGCCTTCCTCTTTCGCCGCGGCGATCAGGCGCTGAACCACCGGACGCGATGTACCAAGCTGGGCGGCTATCTCACTCTGATTTTGTCCCGCAACATAATACATCCATGCTGCCCGCACTTTCTGGTCGAATCGGATGTCATCTTCTTTCATTATTATTTTCAGACCTTTAGGTTAACAACGTAGCAACATTACTGGCTTGAAATGCCTTTTCATTGTGGCGCTTGCCGCGATATCAGGCAATGTTTTGTTCATTTCTGGTCAAAAGTAATTTTACTGGTCATTTGCTCTTTTGTGATCTGCGGCTCTATTTCTAATCTTTTGCTCATGTACATTCAGGGCATAACCTTAATGGAGAGCAAAGTCATGAACAATCAATTCACGTGGTTACATATCGGGCTGGGTTCCTTTCATCGTGCTCATCAGGCGTGGTATCTGCACAAACTCATCGCCTCAGGTGATACTCGCTGGCATATCGCCGCAGGTAATATTCGCAATGATGCGGAACAGGTGGTGTCGGCGCTTATCGCGCAAAACGGGCGCTATGTGCTGGAGACGGTCAGCCCGCAGGGCGAGCGCGATTACGAAGAAATCACCTCCATTAAGACCCTGCTGCCGTGGCAGGAAGATTTACAGCCGCTGATTAATACTGGCGCTGACACAGCAACCAAAGTGATTGCATTTACGGTGACTGAGAGCGGTTACTATCTTAATACCGCTCATAAGCTGGAGGTCAATAATCCTGATATTCAGAGCGATCTTAACGGCGGCGTGAAAACGATTTACGGCACCATCACGCGGATACTTGAACAGCGTATTGCCAATAATGCTGGCCCATTAACGCTGCTGAACTGCGATAACGTCCGACATAACGGCGAGCGCTTTCATGACGGGCTGGTGGAGTTCCTTACCCTGACCGGTAAAACCGCGGTGGTTGAATGGTTACACGCTAACGCTACCTGCCCAAATACGATGGTTGACCGCATTACGCCGCGTCCGGCCGCCGATCTGCCGGCGCGTATTAAGGCGCGCACCGGCATTGATGATAATGCCCCGGTGATGGGCGAAACCTTTATACAGTGGGTCATTGAAGACAACTTTAAGGCCGGGCGTCCCGCCCTCGAAAACGTGGGTGTCGAAATGGTGGCATCCGTTATTCCCTATGAAGAGGCCAAAATTCGTATTCTTAATGCCTCCCATAGCTGTATTGCGTGGGCCGGTACGCTGCTTGGCCAGCAGTATATTCATGAAAGCACGTTAACCCCGGCCATCTACGCCATCGCCGACCGCTATGTCACCGAAGACGTTATTCCCTGCCTTGGTAACAATGGAATTGATCTGCCCACCTACCGCGATGTGGTGTTACAGCGTTTTACCAATCCGCATATTCAGGATACCAACCAGCGAGTGGCGGCCGACGGCTTTTCGAAAATCCCGGCAATGATCGCGCCTACGCTGCTGGAATGCTATCAGCGCGGCGTACGTCCGGAGGCCACCGCCATGCTGCCAGCGCTGTTTTTTGTCTTTATGGAACAGTGGCATAACGGCAAGCTGCCGTATGAATATCAGGACGGCATTCTTGATGCCCGCGCCGTACATGCGATGTTTGACGCCGCCGATCCGATAGCCATTTATGTTCGCAACCGCGCGCTGTTTGGCGAGCTGGCGGATAACGCCGATTTTGCCGCGCTGCTGCGTGAAAAGATCAACGCTGTCTATTCCCTGATTGCTTGAGAGGTGACTATGTATTTAGGCATCGATCTGGGCACCTCGGAAGTAAAAGGGCTGGTGATTGACGAAAATCACGACATCATTGCGACCCACAGTGCGCCGCTGACCATTCAGCGGCCCCATCCACACTGGTCGGAACAGGATCCGCAGGCGTGGTGGGACGCCACCCAGTATGTTATCGCCACTCTGCGCGAAAAATGCGCTCCGCACTGGAACGCCATCAAAGCGATAGGCCTGTCGGGGCAGATGCACGGCGCAGTGCTGCTTGATCGTGACGATGCGGTGATCCGTCCGGCAATTCTCTGGAATGACACCCGCAGCGCCGCGGAGTGTGTGGAGTTTGAACAGTCCGCTTCACAACTGCACGCTATCGCCGGCAATCTGGCGATGCCCGGGTTTACCGCACCAAAACTGCTGTGGGTACGCAAGCATGAGCCGGATAACTTTCGCCGGCTGGAAACGGTTTTACTGCCGAAAGATTATCTGCGCTTCAAAATGACCGGGCGGAAAATTGCCGATATGTCGGATGCGGCAGGGACGCTGTGGCTGGATGTTGCCCGCCGTGACTGGTCGGATTATCTGCTGGAAAAATGCGGACTGGCGCGCTGCAATATGCCTGCGCGGGTGGAGGGATGCGATGTCTCTGCCTCGCTGGATCCAGAGGGTGCCGGACGCTGGGGGTTAAATGCGTCTGTGGTAGTGGCGGGCGGGGGGGGGGGGAAAGCGGGCCGCGCGGTTGGGGTGGGGGGGGGCGCCCCCGGCGGTGCCTTTTTTTCCCTCGGCACGTCCGGCGTTTTATTTGTGGTCAACGACGCTTATCGCCCTGCGCCACAGTCGGCGGTACATGCTTTTTGTCACGTATTGCCGGATCGCTGGCACCAGATGAGCGTGATGCTCAGCGCGGCCAGCTGTCTGCAATGGTTTTGCCGCCTGGTGGGAACCACCGAAGCCGCTCTGCTGGAGGAGGTCGCTGAACTGAGCGATGAGCAGCGAGCCAGCGCGCCGCAGTTTCTGCCCTATTTGTCCGGCGAGCGTACGCCGCATAACGATCCCAATGCCAAAGGCCTGTTTTACGGGATGACGCATTCTACTAATCGCGCCCTGCTGGGCTACGCCGTACTGGAAGGCGTGAGCTTTGGCATCGCCGACGGGTTACGCGTCCTCCAGCAAAGCGGAACGCGTATTGAACAATGTTCGCTGGTGGGCGGCGGTGCCCGCAGCCCGTACTGGGCGCAACTGCTGGCTGATATCCTCGACATGCCGATTGTTACCCACAAAGGCGGCGAAACCGGCGGCGCGCTGGGAGCGGCCCGTCTGGCCTGTCTCGCCACCGGTCAGTCCATTGAAGCAGTCTGTAAAAAGCCGGAGGTGTATAACGTCTACGCCCCGACAGCCGCGTGTCAGGACCTTCTGCGCCAGCGTTATCAGACGTTCAACGCGCTTTATCAAAACGATCTCAGGTTTCGGAATACATAATTTTTAAAAAAAAGGTGTCCTGCCAGCGGGCAGGGCACCAGAACCTTATACCCTACAAATGAGGCAATTATGACGAATACCAATAATCAGTGGCTGGGATTGCCGCTTAATCTGTTATGGGGCTATCTCGCTATCGCGGTATTTATGACCGGAGACGGATTTGAGCTGGCGTTTCTTTCGCACTACATTACCGGCCTCGGATTTACGCCAGCAGAAGCGTCGTTTGCCTTTACCCTTTATGGGCTGGCGGCAGCACTGTCAGCGTGGATCTCCGGCGTGGTCGCTGAAATTATCACTCCGCAAAAAACCATGTTGATTGGCTTTGTGATGTGGGCCATCTTCCACGTTCTGTTTCTGGTATTCGGTCTTGGTCATGCTAACTATGCGCTGATCCTGCTGTTTTACGGCATTCGCGGCTTCGCCTACCCGCTGTTCCTCTACTCCTTTATCGTGATTATCATTCACAACGTGAAAAGCGAAAGCGCCAGTTCTGCGCTGGGATGGTATTGGGCGGTTTACTCGATTGGAATTGGCGTTGCTGGCAGCTATATTCCGAGCTTCACTATTCCGCTGATGGGCGAACTGGGCACGCTGTGGATGGCACTGGCGTTCTGCGTCGCCGGCGGGCTGATCGCGATGGTGTCGCTGCGCAATGTTAAGACGCCGACCCGAATGCATAATCTCTCGACCCGGGAAAAGTTTGCTGAGTTAAGCCGCGCGGTAACGCTGCTGTACACCAACAAGAATATTTTGTGTTCCAGCATCGTGCGGATTATCAATACCCTGTCACTGTTCGGTTTCGCGGTGATTATGCCGATGATGTTTGTCGACAGACTTGGTTTTACCACGTCTGAATGGCTTCAGGTGTGGGCGGTGTTCTTCTTTACCACCATCTTCTCTAATATTTTCTGGGGCGTGGTGTCGGAAAAACTGGGCTGGATGAAAGTGGTGCGCTGGTTTGGCTGCATCGGCATGGCGCTGTCCAGCCTCGCGTTTTATTACATTCCGCTGTGGGCCGGGCACAATTTTGCGATGGCGCTGATCCCGGCAATTTCGCTGGGTATTTTTGTCGCGGCTTTTGTGCCGATGGCAGCGGTGTTTCCGGCGCTGGAGCCAAATCATACCGGTGCGGCAATTTCGGTTTATAACCTTTCCGCCGGTCTGTCTAACTTCCTCGCACCGGCTATCGCCGTAGTGTTGCTGCCGTGGTTCGACACCCTTGGCGTGGTCATTGCCTATACCGCGCTGTATATCGTAGCCTTTATCGTGTGCTCATTTATTGACGTTGAGCAGCCGGGTTTTGCCCGCAAAACCCGTTATGCCGATGACGGCGCATTAAAAGCGTCCTGATACCCGTGCCGCCGGACGGTCAGCGCAGCAGCGGGCAGTCCGGCGGCAGGCGGCAGCGTAATGCTTCCGGCAGGATCTCAATGCGAAAGGTTTCCCCGCGCAGCGGCTCGCCGTCAAGGTTAAAGGTGATCTCATGCGGGGCGGTGACTTCAAACCAGGATGAAGTACCGTCGATAATATTCGGGCTGTCTTCCGGCTGAGTCAGGGTAGTAAAAATAGCCGGTAGCAGGCCATCTCCGGTAAAGATACGCAGGTGCAGCAGACCGTCATTAATGAGCGCTTCGGGGCAAAGTTGCTGACCGCCGCCAGCCTGACGACCATTGCCAATACCAATGACCAACGCGTCACCCTGCCAGTGAAAGTTTTCACCGCGAATTTCACAGCGGTCCGGTGCCAGCGTATCCATGCGCATCAGCCCGTGAATAAGATAGGAAACGCCACCGAGCGCGGATTTCAATTTTTCCGGCGTTTCACTGGTGATCCGTGGACCAAACCCGCCGGTCGCCATATTAATAAAACAGGTTTTACCGTTAACCATGGCAATATCCACTGCCACCGCGTTACCCGCGATCGCCAGCTTTAGCGCTTTATCCAGCGTATCCGGTACGCCGGCGCTGGTGGCAAAATCATTGGCGGTGCCGAGTGGCAGGATGCCCATCGCCGGAATATTCTCCCCGGAAAGCTGGATCAGTGCGGTAGACACTTCATTTATCGTCCCGTCACCCCCGCCAGCGATAACCGTTTCAACGCCCAGACGCCAGGCTTCTTCGACATAACGCTGCGCATCGCCTTTTTCCCAGGTGATGCGTACGTGAAGGGTTACACCCTCGTTGCGCAGCATATAAATGGCTTCGCGTAACAGTTCATCACCGGCGTTTTTACCATTCAGAATGAGTAAACTGGCGGGGAAATTGGTCATCCTTTTTTGCCTCTTATCGCAACGCGCTGACATAGTGGTCATTTTTCAGGGAAGGGGCGCGGTCATCGCGACCCAAATTCCAGAATATAAGTGTATCTCAGGAAAGGGAAACGCGCGTAAGAACAGGCTGAAATAGGCGGAAGGAAAAAATACGCCTGCGTAAGGGAGATTACGCAGGCTAAGGAGGTGGTTCCTGGTACAACGAGCATTTATGAGTTATGTTTTTCAGCGAACGGATAATATCCTTATTAAACACAGCGATGTGTGATCCGATTCTAAGATTCATTTACTCGCTAAAAATAACGTCAATAAACTAATTACCATGCGGATTGCGGGTGTTTTGTCCGCTAAAATTGCGCATCAGCAGGGCATAATCCAGCGCCATCTCCCGGGGGACAGGTAGCCAGACGGTATGTCCGTCGCCCGGGGCGACCGGCATGGCGTCACCTTTGGTATTTACCATCTGCTCGAGGGTAAAGTTAACGTTACCCTGCGGGGTCATCAGCTCCAGGCTGTCGCCTGTCGAAAACTTATTTTTAACCGCCACGGCGGCCAGATCACCTTTGCGTTCGCCGGTAAATTCGCCGACAAACTGCTGACGCTCGGAAATGGAGTAGCCATATTCGTAGTTTTGATAGTCGTCATGCGTATGGCGACGCAGGAAACCTTCGGTATAGCCGCGATGCGCCAGACCTTCCAGCGTTTCCAGCAGGCTGGCGTCAAACGGCAGTCCGGCGGCAGCGTCGTCAATGGCCTTCCGGTATACCTGAGCAGTACGCGCACAATAATAATAAGATTTAGTGCGGCCTTCGATTTTCAGCGAGTGAACGCCCATCTGAGTCAGACGCTCCACGTGAGCAATGGCGCGCAGATCTTTTGAGTTCATGATATAGGTGCCGTGCTCATCCTCGAAGGCGGTCATGTATTCGCCCGGACGTTTGGCTTCTTCCAGCATAAACACCTGATCGGTTGGCGCGCCAAGCCCAAGGGTCGGCTCGACGTTCTGCACCGGGATCGGCTCATGCTTATGCACGATATTGCCCACGTCATCCTCTTTGCCTTCCTGCACGTTATATTCCCAGCGGCAGGCGTTAGTACAGGTACCCTGATTAGGATCGCGTTTATTGATGTAGCCGGAAAGCAGACAGCGGCCTGAGTAGGCCATGCACAGCGCGCCGTGAACAAAGATTTCAATCTCCATCTCCGGCACCTGTTCGCGGATTTCACCAATTTCGTCCAGCGACAGTTCGCGGGAGAGGATCACCCGGGTCAGCCCCATCTGTTTCCAGAACTTCACCGTCGCCCAGTTAACGGCGTTAGCCTGCACCGACAGATGAATCGCCATCTGCGGAAAGTGCTCGCGCACCAGCATAATTAAACCGGGATCGGACATAATCAGCGCGTCCGGCCCCATCTCCACTACCGGTTTTAAATCGCGGATAAAGGTTTTCAGCTTGGCGTTATGCGGCGCAATGTTCACCACCACGTAGAATTTTTTGCCAAGCGCATGGGCTTCATTAATGCCGAGCTGCAAATTTTCATGGTTGAATTCATTATTACGTACGCGCAGCGAATAGCGCGGCTGGCCCGCGTATACCGCATCGGCACCATAGGCGAAAGCGTAACGCATATTTTTCAGCGTTCCCGCCGGCGAAAGGAGTTCCGGTTTAAACATGATGTTCTCGTTCTGATGACAGGTCAGATCCGCCTTACCTGATAAGGCGGTGAAGGGGGTTCCCTTACTTTAAGGGCGGGAATTGTAGCGCCAGCGAGGGAAGGAGTAAACCTTACGTCCTCGCTGACGGAGGAGGATGTTAGTTAACCCGCACGTATTGGCCGTTAGCATCGACGTTATGCCCGAAACCGCACTCCTGGGGGTTATCGGTTTTTAAGTCAATGGCGTCAGGCGTGGCGGTGACCGCAATATCGCAATGAATATAATCCGCCTCACGCAAGGCAATCACGCCTTTCCCGCCCTTTAAGGTCAGAGGAGCGGAAAATTCGCCGGTGTTGGGCCCGTATAAGGCTCCGGTCATGCCGAAGTAATATCCCATAAAATCGGCCTGATACCGATCCGCGCTTTTTCCGGCTTTCAGGGTAAGCGTATTCCAGGCGGCACCGCCAGCGTATTGCCAGTACTCTCCGGCCGGGCTGGACGACGGGGGAAGGGCAGCCAGCTTATCTTTAATCAAATTAAGGTTGTAGACCGATTTTGGATCGCGCGGCAGCAGGTTAAGCCACGCCTGCGCTTTACGGTACTGTTTTTCACGGATCCAGGTTAGCGCAATATTGTTATAGGCGGTCGCGAGCGCTTTATTATCATATTCGCAGCTTTCACTCCACATCGCCTGTAATTCAAACGCGTCCCGGGCTTTGGCATAATTCTTCGCCTGATACGCGCTTTCTCCCTGATGGGCATAGCCAGGTATTTTGGCGCAGGCCTCGGCGTACTCCCGATCGCTGACTTCAGCCTGGGCGCAAAATGAGAATACCATCAGGGCACACACTCCGTAGCGTCGTGGCAGCATGGTTAAATCCTTATGGGTTGTAGATGATGGCAGTCGTTATACTCTAAGCTGGAGGGCAGCGTAACTACCCTAATCGGCAGGCATCCGCTTCCCAGCGATATCCCACGCCATATACGGCACGAATAAAGGATTGCTCGGCATCCAGCGCTTCCAGCTTGCGCCGCAGGTTTTTGATATGGCTATCGATGGTCCGATCGGTCACTACCCGGTAGTCATCGTAGAGGTGGTTCAGCAACTGTTCGCGCGAGAAGACTTTCCCCGGCTCCTGCGACAGAGTTTTAAGCAGGCGAAATTCAGCCGGGGTTAAATCGAGAAGTTTATCGTGCCACGAGGCCTGAAACCGGCTTTCATCAACGATCAGCGGGCTTTGGGCATCAAGGGCTTTTAGTTCACGCTGCGGTTTGCAGCGACGAAGGATGGTTTTGACCCGCGCCACCACTTCACGGGGACTGTATGGCTTGCAAATATAATCATCGGCACCGATTTCCAGCCCCAGCAGGCGGTCTATTTCTTCTATTTTTGCGGTGACCATAACGACAGGCACTTCGGAAAAACGACGGATCTCCCGACAGAGGGTCAGGCCGTCAGTGCCGGGAAGCATCAGATCCAGCAGGATCAGATCCGGCGGGGTCTGGCGGACATACGCCAGTACTTTATCGCCATCAGTGAGCAGGGTCGGCGCATAATTCGCCGCCAGCAGATAGTCGATGAGTAATTGACCCAGTTTAGGCTCATCTTCCACGATTAAAATTCGCGGAGTTTTATCATTAATCGGTAACGCAGTCATACATCCCTCTGTCCATCGCGATCTAACGGTAGTTGTACTTTAATACTCACGCCGCCGTACGGCGAGTGCGCAGCATGTAGCGTACCGCCGTGGGCCGCGACAATATTCTGACAGATCGCCAGGCCTAAACCTGAGCCGCCGCTGGCACGATTACGTGAACCTTCCGCACGCCAGAAACGTTCAAACAGCCGGTCAAGCTGCGGGTCGGTTACCCCCGGCGCGCTGTCGGCAAAATCCAGCGTCACGTGGGTGGCGCTAATCACTGCGGTGATCAGCAAATGCCCGCCGCTGTCAGTGTAGCGCAGACTGTTTTCCAGCAGATTGTTAAACAGCTGGATCAGCCGGTCACCGTCGCCAAATACCGTCGCGCTTTCCGGCAGCAGCAGCCGCAGAGTCAGGCCACGGCTGGCGAAACGTTCGCGGAATGCGCCGGCGGCCATTTCTGCCAGCGGGAAGAGATTCACCGGCGCTTTTTGATACGCCAGCGCGCCTTCGTCAGACATAGACAGCTGGTGCAAATCATCTACCAGTTTAGTGAGCGTACCGACTTCTGCCTGCAGGGAGAGCACCGACTCCGGCGTGAACTTGCGCACGCCGTCCTGAATGGCCTCCAGTTCACCGCGCAGCACCGCGAGCGGCGTGCGCAGCTCATGAGAAATGTCAGCCATCAGATCGCGGCGCATCTGCTGATTGCGCTCAAGCGTGCTGGCAAGCTGGTTAAAGTCCTGCGCCAGTTTGCCCAGTTCATCCTGACTGCTGGCCGCCACGCGAGTCGAAAAGTCTCCGGCGGCCAGCTTATGCGTCCCGTCGACCAGCCGTTTTACCGGGGCCAGCAGCCCACGGGCCAGCGGAAACGTGGCCAGCGCCGCCAGCAGCGTGGCCAGAGCGACAATCAGCCAGCTGGTGCGCCGCTGCTGGCGATCAAAATTGATATCCGTATTGCGCGTCAGCCGCTCAACCGGCGAGGCAATGACCTCTCCGACGTGCTGGCCGTCAACGGTAATCGCCCGTCGCGTACCGTCCGGGGGAACCGGGGCGCGAGGGCCGACCAGCACCTGTTGCTGTTGATCGATCACCCAGAACTGGGTGCGCCAGCCGTGCGGCGGCATTCCCGGCCCCGGCTCGCGATCCGGACCCCCGCCGGGATGGGGATGATCTTCACCATCCCGCTCAAGCGAGCGCAGGATCTGGAATATAAAGCGGTCGTTATTGCGTAAAAACTGCCAGTTGCCGTGCTGCTCATATTGCTCGCTCAGGGCATCGCTAAGCATTTGCAGGCGCTGTTCATTTCCACGCTTAATGTAGTCGATAAAACCGCGTTCGAAGCTGAAACGCACCGCCCAGTGCATCGTGACCAGCAGCAAAATGCAGGTGGCAAAAATAGCGAGGAACAATTTGCCGGTAATGCCGGGTCGCCATAATTTCACGAGTTTCTCCTTTTACGCCGGGCAATAACCGTGTTTTTACGGGTGTCATCCGGGACGCGAGCAAAAATCAGCGCTGGCAGGGCAATGATCGCCGCCATACTGACATAGACAGACATAAAGACGCTGTGTGAGGTACTGCTGTCGATGGCAATATGCTGATGCCCGTACATCCCCAGCAGCAGTCCGGCAACGGTGACGCCAATACTCATCGACAATTGCATGATCATCGACAGCATACTGTTGCCGCCGCTGGCAAGGTCGTCCGGCAAATCTTGCAGCGTCAGGGTATTCATTGAGGAGAAGCGCGTTGAATTTACCATTCCTTGTAATAGCAGAACCACCGGCAACAGCCAGAACCAGCCGAGCAGCGCGACACTCACAAACAGCAGGCTGACCAGCGCCAGCCCGAGCGTGGTGGCTACCAGCACCCGACGATAGCCAAAACGGTTAACCACCTGCACGACGATGCGCTTCATTCCCATACTGCCCAGCACCATCGGGATCATCATGAGTCCGGCATGAAAGGGCGAAAAGCCAAGGCCAATTTGCAGGAATACCGGGGTCATAAATGGCAGCATCCCGCTCCCCACTCGTCCGGCGAAACTGCCTGCCAGCCCCAGAGAAAAGGTCGGTGTTTTGAACAAATTAAGATTAAACAGTGCGTTATCGTTACCTTTGGCATGATGCAAATAAAGTAACACCGACAAAATACCGATAACCACCAGCCCGGCCAGCGGCAGGGCGGATATTCCCAGACCTTTTTGCCCGTCGAGCGCCAGGGTCAGTGTTGCCATGCCGAGCGCCAGCAAAATAAACCCGGACATATCAAAACGTCGGGTCTGCATTTTATAGTTAGGCATCAGCAGTAAGGTGGCGATTGCGCCCATAATGCCGACCGGAATATTGATTAAAAAGATCCAGTGCCAGGAGGCATACTCTACCAGCACGCCGCCCAGCGCCGGGCCGAGCAGCGGGCCGACCTGTCCCGGCAGGGTGACGAAGGTCATCGCCGCCATATACTGCTCGCGCGGCACAATTTTCATTACCGTCAGCCGCCCGACGGGAACCATCATGGCACCACCTATGCCCTGGAGCACGCGCGCCATCACCAGTTCGTTGAGATTGCCCGCCTGAGCGCAGAAAAATGAACCAAGGGTAAACAGCACAATTGCAGTACAAAAAATATTGCGTACCCCAACACGATCGGCCAGCCAGCCGCTCGCCGGAAGCATGACGGCAACCGTCAGCACGTAGGAAACGATCACCATATGCATATGCAGCGGGCTTTCCCCGAGGCTCTGCGCCATTGAGGGGAGGGCGGTGTTGACGATAGTGGTATCCAGCGATTGCATAAAAAAGCCAAATGCCACAATCCAGAGTTGCCAGCGTACGCTGGCGGGCAGTTCAGTCATGTTACTCGATTACCGGTTGTCGGGTTTTCCGCGAAAAACGTAACCGCAGGCGGTCAAAGAACAGGTAGACCACCGGGGTGGTGTACAGCGTCAGGATCTGACTCATCGCCAGGCCGCCAACGATGGTTATCCCGAGCGGCTGGCGCAGTTCTGACCCGTCGCCGCCGGACAGCACCAGCGGAAGCGCACCAAAAAGTGCCGCCAGGGTAGTCATCATGATCGGGCGAAAACGCAGCAGGCAGGCCTGGAAAATAGCCTCTTCCGGCGGCAAGTTACCGTTGCGCTGCGCCTCAAGGGCAAAATCAACCATCATGATGGCGTTTTTCTTCACAATGCCAATTAATAGCATAATGCCAATCAGGGCAATTAGGCTGAACGGGGCATCGAATGCTTCCAGCGCCAGCAGCGCACCGACGCCTGCCGAGGGCAGCGTCGACAGGATCGTTAGCGGATGAACGTAGCTCTCGTATAAAATACCCAGCACGATATAGACCGTGGCGATAGCGGCCAGGATCAGGATCAACTGTGAGTTCATCGTCTCCTGAAATACCTGTGCGGTACCGGCAAAGCTGCCGCGTACGCTGGACGGTACGCCAAGCTGAGTCATTGCCCGGTCAATGGCCGCGCTGGCCTCCGACAGCGATTTCCCGGTCGGCAAGTTAAAAGAGACCGTAGAGGCCGCTGACAGGCCCTGGTGATTAACCGACAGCGGCGCATTCGCCGGCTGCCATTTGGCAAAATACGACAGCGGAATAGCGTTGCCGTCGTTGTTAATCACATACATCTTGTCCAGCGCGCTAATATCCTGGGTATAAATCGGATCGACTTCCATCACCACTTTGTACTGATTGAGCGGCTGATAAATAGTCGAAATTTGCCGCTGACCGAAGGCGTTATTTAACAGGCTATTGGCCGCCTGAACGCTGATACCCAGCCGCGACATACTTTCCCGATCGTAAACGAGGTTCATCTCCGCGCCATTGTCCTGCTGATCGGAGTTAACATCCGCCAGCTCCGGCAGGGCCGCAAGGGTCTTCCGGATTTTCGGCTCCCACTCGCGCAGGGCGCTCAGGTCATCGGAGAGCAGCGTATACTGATAGCTGGCATTAGACTGACGTCCGCCGACGCGAATGTCCTGGACGGCCATCAGGAACAGGCTGGCTCCCGGCTCATTAGCCAGTTTTTTACGCAGGCGATCGATAATCTGCTGTGCGGTTTCTGCACGTTCACTGCGGTCTTTTAGGGCAATAAACATCATTCCGCTGTTCACCCGCGAACCGCCGGTAAAGCCGGTGACGTTATCAACAGCCGGATCGTCACGAATAATCTTCATGAAATCCTGAAGCTTGCCGCGCATCGCCTGAAACGAAATGCTTTGATCCGCCTGGATACCGCCCATTAAGACGCCGGTATCCTGCTCCGGGAAGAAGGTTTTTGGGATCGCAATATACAGCCAGACGTTAAGCGCCATGGTGGCAAGCAGAACCAGTCCCGTCAGGCGGGCGTGATGAAGCACCCATTTAAGTGATTTACCGTAACCCTGTTGCAGCGCGATCAGCATCCGGCTAAACCCTCTGGTGCGGGTTGGCTGATGCGGCTGGCTGCGCTTAAGCATCAGACCGCACATCATGGGCGTCAGGGTGAGAGAAACCACCAGTGAAATACCGATGGCGACCGATAGCGTTACCGCAAACTCGCGCAGCAGTCGGCCCGGTAAACCGCCCATTAGCAGCAGCGGCAGGAAAACCGCTACCAGCGAAAGGCTCATCGACAACACCGTAAAACCGACTTCGCGGGTACCCTGTAGCGCAGCCTGAAGCGGTCTCATGCCCGCTTCCAGGTGACGGGAGATATTTTCCAGCACCACAATGGCGTCATCAACCACAAAGCCGGTAGCAATGGTTAACGCCATCAGCGACAGGTTATTGAGGCTAAAGCCGCACAGATACATGGCGGCAAAGGTGCCAATCAGCGACACCGGCACGGCCACCGCCGGGATCAGCGTGGCGCGCCCGGAGCGCAGGAACAGGAACACGACGAGGATCACCAGCGCCACGGAGATGATCAGCGTCTGTTCCACTTCTTCCAGCGAGGCGCGGATGGTTGGAGAGCGGTCCTGGGCAATTTGCAGATCAATTGCCGCCGGGATGGTCTTCTGTAATTCAGGTAAGCGGGCGCGGATGCTGTCGACAGTCTGAATAATGTTGGCTTCCGGCAGCTTGCGGATCATTAACAGGATCGCCGGTTTAGCATTGGTCATCCCGGCGTTGCGGACATCCTGTACCGAATCCGTAACCGTAGCGACGTCGCTCAGGCGCACTGCCGCGCCATTGTTGTAATGCACAATCACCGGCTGGTATTCGGCGGCGGTTTTCAGTTCATCATTGGTCTGAATTTGCCAGCGGCGGCTGCCGTCTTCTATCGCGCCCTGGGGGCGACGGACGTTGGCGCTGCTGATGGCGTTGCTAACATCATCCAGCGATACGCCCTGGTTGAACAGCGCCTGCGGATTTAACCCGACGCGTACCGCGGGCAGGGAGCTACCGCCGACATCGACATCGCCAACGCCGTCAATTTGCGCAATAGTCTGCGCCAGCTGCGTTGAGGCAAAGTCATAGAGCTCGCCCTGGGAATAGGTATCCGAGGTAAGCGTCAGGATCATAATTGGCGCATCGGACGGATTAGCTTTGCGATAGGTCGGACGGCTCGGCATCCCGCTCGGCAGCAGGCTTTGCGCCGCATTAATTGCCGCCTGTACATCACGCGCCGCGCCGTTAATATCGCGATCGAAATTGAACTCCAGAATAATGCGCGTGCTGCCAAGTGAACTGCTGGAGGTCATTTCGCTGACGCCGGCAATGCGGCCCAGCGAGCGTTCGAGCGGCGTTGCCACCGATGAGGCCATTGTTTCCGGCGACGCGCCCGGTAGCGAGGCGCTGATCATAATGACCGGAAAATCGACCTGCGGCAGCGGGGCGACGGGCAGCAGGCGAAAGCCCAGTACGCCGCACAGCGTAATCGCCAGCGAAATTAAGAATGTGGCTACCGGACGATGAATGAAAAGCGCGAAAAACTTCACCTACGCCTCCTCATTACGCTGCGGGAGCCGACTGCGCAACCAGAGTGAGAGACGATCAAACAGCAGGTAAATGACCGGCGTGGTAAACAGCGTCAGCACCTGACTGACCAGCAGGCCGCCGACCATCCCAATCCCTAGCGGACGTCGCAATTCAGCGCCGACTCCGGTACTGAGCATTAATGGCAGCGCCCCGAGCAGCGCCGCCAGGGTGGTCATCAGAATCGGCCTGAAGCGCAGCAGACAGGCCTGATAAATGGCGTCGCGCGGGGTCATGCCCTGTTCACGCTCGGCGGCCAGCGCGAAGTCAATCATCATGATCGCATTCTTTTTCACAATGCCGATCAGCAGTATGATGCCGATAATGGCGATGATATCCAGCTCGCTACCCGCCAGCCACAGCGACAGGAGCGCGCCGACGCCTGCTGTCGGGAGGGTTGAGAGGATCGTGATGGGATGAATAAAGCTTTCATACAGCACGCCAAGTACGATGTACATGGCCACCACCGCAGCTACAATCAGCCATACCGTACTGCCCAGCGCCGACTGGAACGCCAGGGTGCTGCCCTGAAACTGGGTAGTGATATCCGCAGGCAGGCTCAGTTCTTGCTCCGCAGCGGTAATCGCCTCAACCGCATCGCCCAGTGAATGACCAGACGCCACATTAAACGAGATGGTAGTCACCGGAAACTGATCGAGGTGATTAATCGACAGTGGCGCAAAACGTTGTTCAACCCTGGCAATCGAATTCAGCGGCACCATGCCGCCGTCGCTGCTGGTGAGGCGGATACCGTCCAGTGCCGCCAGCCCCGGCGTGTTGTCGGTATTGTGCTCCAGCACCACCCGATACTGATTCGCCTGGGTGTAAATTGTCGAGATCAGGCGCTGACCAAATGCGTTATACAGCGCATTATCGATATCAGCCATACTAATGCCGAGGCGGCTGGCGCTATCGCGATCCACATTCACGTATGCCACCAGGCCTTTATCCTGCCAGTCGCTGCTGACATCGGCCAGCGCCGGCTGCGACTGGAGACGCGTCATCAGCAGCGGTACCCAGTGGCTTAGCGCATCCAGCGACGTTGCCTGTAACGTGAACTGATACTGGGTGCGACTGACGGTCGTATCAATGGTGAGATCCTGGGTCGGTTGCAAATAGAGTTCAGCGCCCGGCACACGGCCTGCCGCCTGCTGTAGGCGGCTAATGACGGTTTGCACCCGGTCATCGCGATCCTCCAGCGGCTTCAGGTTAATTTGCAGACGCGCGCTGTTAAGCGACGGATTAGTGCCGTCAACGCCAACAAAGGTGGTTAAGCTCTCTACTGCCGGATCCTGCAGGATGGCATCGGCGACCTGCCGCTGGCGCTGCGCCATGCTGGCGAATGATGCCGACTGTGGTGCCTGGAGCGTGCCCTGAATAATGCCGTTATCCTGGATCGGAAAGAAACCTTTAGGAATAAAAACCCACAGCAGCACCGACAGCACCAGCGTGGTGAGCGCCACGCTCAGCGTCAGCCACGGATGATTCAGTACTTTTGTTAAGCCACGACCGTAAGCGGCAATCACCCGTTCAAAAAAGCGCTCGCTGGCGCGTGAGAAACGATTCTGCTTACGCAGAGACTCTGCGCTTAGCATTCGCGCGCACATCATGGGGGTGAGCGTCAACGACACAACGGCCGAAATAAGGATGGCCACCGCCAGGGTTACGGCAAATTCACGGAACAGGCGTCCAACGATATCGCCCATAAACAGCAGCGGGATCAGCACCGCAATTAGCGAGAAGGTCAGGGAAATAATGGTAAAGCCAATCTCACCCGCACCTTTTAACGCCGCGGCCATCGGTTTTTCGCCTTTCTCGATGTAGCGGGAGATATTCTCGATAACCACAATCGCATCATCAACCACAAAGCCGGTGGCGATAGTCAGCGCCATCAGCGTCAGGTTGTTAATCGAGAAGTCGAGAAACACCATTACCGCGAAGGTGCCGACCAGCGACAGCGGCACTGCCACGCCGGGAATGATCGTCGCCGGGACGTTGCGCAGGAACAGATAAATAATCATTACCACCAGCGCAATTGCCAGCATCAGCTCAAACTGGGTATCGCTAACGGAGGCGCTGATATTGGTGGTGCGATCCGAGAGCACGTTTACCTGCACGGATTTAGGCAGACTTTCGGTCAGCTGCGGCAGCATCTGTCGAATGCTGCCCGCAGTGTCGATAATATTGGCTCCCGGCTGACGCTGGACGTTCATCACAATCGCCTGCTCTTTATTTGCCCACGCGCCAAGCCAGCTATTTTCCGCCCCCTGTTCGATGGTCGCCACATCGCCAAGACGGATCGCCGCGCCATTCTGATAAGCAATAATCAGGCGACGATAATCTTCCGCATTTTGCATTTGATCGTTAGCGGAGAGCGTGATTGCCCGGGTTGGGCCATCAAGACTGCCTTTAGCTGAGTTGACGTTCGCGCTGGTAATGGCGGTGCGCACGGTTTCGCTGGTCAGACCCAGCGCGGCAATGGCCTGGGCGTTAAGCTTGACGCGAACGGCCGGGCGCTGACCGCCCGCCAGCGTCACCAGGCCGACGCCTGACACCTGGGATATTTTCTGCGCCACCCGCGTTTCAACCATATCTTCGACCTGGGTCATCGGCAGGGCAGAAGAGGTTACTGCAAGGGTCATGATCGGCGGGTCTGCCGGGTTGACTTTGCTGTAGACCGGCGGGTTAGGTAAATCGTCCGGCAGCAAATTGGTAGCGGCATTGATCGCCGCCTGCACTTCCTGCTCGGCAACGTCCAGCGGCAGAGTCAGCTGGAACTGAAGCGTTACTACCGATGCGCCGCCGGAGCTTTGCGAAGACATCTGTTTAAGGCCCGACATTTGACCAAACTGACGCTCAAGCGGGGCGGTAATGGCTGATGTCACCACATCCGGGCTGGCCCCGGGATAGAGTGTCACCACCTGAATGGTGGGATAATCCACTTCCGGCAGAGCGGAAACTGGCAAAAAGCGATAGCCGATGATCCCGGCAATCATGATCGCCACCATCAACAGCGTTGTGGCGACCGGGCGCAGAATAAAAAGACGGGAAGGACCGCCACTGGCACGGGGAGGTGACACCTGCATCAGGAGCGTACTCCTTTTTTACCGTACTCGCGGCTGGTGGGTTTTTCAGCGGCCGCAGCGGGCGCGCCCTGAGCTTCAACGACCTCAACCTTCGCCCCCTCTGTCAGGCGATCAATACCGTCGGTGACGACCCGGTCACCGGCTGACAGCCCGTCAGTAATCACCACTTTCAGGCTATCCTGAATACCGGGTACTACGGTGTGCTTGCTGACTTTATTTTCTGCATTCACCACCCAGACAAAGTTACCTTCGTTACCCATTTGCAGTGCGGCGGTGGGGATCACCACGGCATCTTGCTGAGTATCGACCAGCAGACGGGCGTTAACAAACTGGTTGGGAAACAGCGCATCATCCTGGTTGTCAAAACGCGCTTTAAGTTTAATGGTCCCGGTGGTGGCATCAATTTGGTTGTCGAGGCTAAGTAACGTTCCGCTGCTCAGTTTCTGCTTATTGGTGCGATCCCACGCTTCCACCGGCAGCGTTTTCCCGGACTTCTGCGCCTGGACAATGGTGGCAATATTGCCTTCGGGCAGGGTAAACACCAGATCAATAGGATGGGTTTGCGTCAGGACGACGATCCCTGTGGTATCGCCGCTGGAGATTTGATTACCAATATCGACCTGTTTAAGGCCTGCGCGTCCGTCAACCGGCGCGGTGATCTTGCTCCATGTCACCTGAAGCTGTGCGCTGGCGACGCTGGCTTCATCCGCCTTCAGCGTGCCCTCTGTTTCACTGACCAGCGCCTGCTGCGCATCCATCTCCTGACGCGAAATAACATTGGTTTTCACCAGCTGTTGGTAGCGCGCCAGGTCGCGCCGGGCGTTGGCAAGCGTGGCCCGATCTTTGGCCAGTTGGCCCTGAGCCTGTGCCAGCGCCACGTTAAAAGCGCTGGGATCGATCTCCGCCAGTAAATCGCCTGCTTTGACCTGCTGGCCTTCTTTAAAATGGATTGCCAGTAACTGCCCGTCCACCCGGCTACGTACCGTCACCGTGTTGGCGGCAGTAATCGTACCCAGTCCGGAAAGATAGCGCGGAACCGACTCGCTGGTCGCCGTCGCGGCCTGTACCGGGGCCAGCTGCGCGTGACGTCCACCGCCGGCTGGCGCAGTACGTGCCGCAGAGGGCGTTTCGGATGGCGCGCGGCTATGCCACAACCAGAGGGCGGCAATGGCCGCAAGGATCACGATTAGCGCTGTTGCCCAGCGGGCTTTGTTACTGCCTTTCATTGTTATAAACGTCTCATCCTGAAGCGGGTCGCGGAATAATACTAGTTTAGTCAGGCAGCGACCTGCAAAAATGGAGGAACTATGAAAGATAAGAAGGAATAGTCTGAATGCGGGGAAGTATGAAACCCTTTTCTGGCGGTAAAACAGGCACCTGACGCTGCAAGAGTGGCTGCCGTTTTGCCGGGTGGCGGCTTCGCCTTACCCGGCTTGCGAAGACTGAATAGTATTCGTCATTTATAGGCCTGTACAAGCGTAGCGCCGCCAGACCTATTGCGGCCCAGGTAAATCACCCGTCGAGGCAGGTCACCGGGTAAGTTCTTTACCTGAACATCACCTCTGCCCAGCGTGCCAGCCCTGCTGTTACCGAACCGAAATCATCGCCGCCGGCAACCGGAATTCCCGGTAAATACCCGGCAAGCGCTTTTTTGATCAGCGGAGAGCGGGCGCTGCCGCCGGTCAGATAAATAACGTCCGGTTTCTCCTGGGCATTGTCCAGCGCCAGATGCACCTGCTCCAGTATGCGGGCGAGCGGCTGACTGAGCGCCGTTTCCAGCTCCTGGCGGGTAATGGCGGTGGCCAGATCGTCGCTGATAAAAGGCAGCGTCGCCAGCGTGTGCGCACTTTGCGAGAGGGCAATTTTGTGTTCTTCGGCACTGCGTACCAGACGATAGCTCAGGCGCTGTTTCCAGACTTTCAGCAACAGCGCAACTTTATCGCCGTCGCGGGCATCACGCACCAGATCGTTAAGCATACGACCATTGGCGCTGCTGTAGAAATCACTCTGTGCCGGAACATCGTTAATCGCCACCGCGTTCCACCACGGCAGGATCGGCAGGGCGATGCCTTTTTCGGTCTCACCGCCCAGCCCCAGCAGCGGCATCAGGCTTTTAAATGCCAGCGCAATATCCAGATCGTTGCCGCCAATGCGACAGCCGCTATGCCCCAGCAGGCTGCCATCACGATCGCGTCGATGACGCCATTGTGGCCCCATCAGCAGCAGCGAGCAGTCGGTAGTCCCGCCGCCGATATCGACTACCAGCACGCGTTTCTCTTCTTGCAGGGTGGCTTCAAAATCCAGACCTGCTGCGACCGGCTCATACTGGAACACAACATCCTGAAACCCTGCGCGGTGAGCCGCACGCTCAAGAATGCCCTGGGCCTGGGTATTAGCGTCATCGCCGCCTAACCCCTGGAAGTTGATTGGCCGACCAATAACGGCCTGAGTTATGGTTTCGCTCAGCTGGCTTTCAGCCTGCTTGCGAATATGCAGCATCATTGAGCAGACCAGATCTTCAAACAGGGCGATCTGCTGAGGTTTCAGTCCGCTGGCACCGAGGAAGGATTTGGGCGATTTAACGAAGTAAACTTCTTGTGGGTCGTCAACGTACTGATGCAATGAGGCCAGGCCGAATTGAACACTGCCCGGCAGGACATCAATATCTTCATCGCGATTATAATTCATGGCGCGGCGCAGCAGCGCCTGCGTTTCACCCGGCGTCGCCGGAACATCATGATGACGGTAAAGCCACTCGCTGACCGCTTCACGCGTGGGTGCGCTAAGCATCGAGGGGAGAAGAGTACTGCCATTTTCCATTGTCAGCAGCTGTGGCGCACCCTCGCGCATCACAGCCACCGAACAGTTTGCCGTACCGTAGTCAAATCCGATAAACACGCGTAAATCCCCATGCCGGTGAAGAAGGGGGGCGACTTTAGCGAAATGTCAGCACAGCTGCAAGCCCGGCGGTGCGGGTCAGCGCTTTATTGCGCCTGCTTAAGTAGCGTAATCAGTTGCCCGAAAAGGGCATCGGCGCTCTTTTTATATCCTGCAGCGGAGAGATGTATCATATCAGGCCGGGCCTTATCTTCCGCAGACCAGCGCTCCATTGAACATGCGCCACCCATATATGCGCGCCAGTCCCAGAAAAGGATCTGTTGCTGTTCGGCAACCTCTTTCTGGATCTGTATCACTTTCATCAGACTCACCGGCTCACGCGTGCTACACGCAGATTGCGCTTTATTTTTTATACTGTCAGGCGGGCTAATGAGCAGGATCGCGGTATCGGGCATAGCCTCGCGGATCTGAATGAGCCGTTCTTCCAGCTGATGCCGGTAGAGATCGGGGTCGAGCTGGTCATTAAATGCTTCGTTAGTGCCGTAGGCCATGATTACCATATCGGGTTTTAGCGCTGCCAGAGGGACGAGCCAGTCAGATTGCCATTTTTTCCATGCCGAAAGCGTGGCTCCGTTAATCCCTGTTGCAGAGAAAATCACGCCCGGGCGCAGGGAGGAGATGAACCAGCCGCCCAGTTGAAGCTGCTTCTGACCCCTGAATGTAACATTCAGGGGAAACGTGATCTGTCTGGCGTCGGAGAACTGCCAGCGATCCTGTGTGTCTGGCAGTACCATAACGCCGTTGTGTGTCAGTGACAGCGCACTGATTGCGGAGGATTTATACAGTGCGCGAATACGATAATGCCCGCTATTGTCATCTTTCATGTTCAGGCTCACCGGCGCTGGACTCTGTAACGGCTGGGCAATCAGCCCGGTAAATGGAAAATCCTGGCGCGCATCTGTCCGCGTTGAATAAAGCTGCCAGAATTTGCCCGGCCTGCTGAAACTGACTACGTTGCTGCGCTGACCGGCTACGGTCATCGGGCTGACCATTCCGGGGCCACCGTCGCCAAAGCGTTGCTGAAAGCGCAGTCGCAGTTGGCCGGTAAAAATATCAGCCGCAGTATGCGAGTCGCCAAGTTGCAGAATGTGCACGCTCTGTTTATTGACCAGCAGCTTATCAGCCAGGCGATGAAGACTTTTATTACCGAAGGAAGCTAACGGGTTTCGGCTCGCCGTTTTATGCGCCGGTTTTGCCGGTTTCAGGGTGTTTTGATTCGCGACGTCTTTACATGAAAGCATGAGCAGCAGGCTTAACAGCAGGATCAGTGGTCGATAAAGCCGTAAAATTTTAGGGTTGTTCAACGGAGTTTTCCTTTTTTGCTTCTGCGCCTTCAACGACAATCATCGAAAGCACTCTGGCGGCAATCAGTTTTTGCGCATAGGGAGTAAAGTGAATGCCGTCACCGCTGCGGAGCTTAAGTTTGCGCCCGTCCTTTTCCTGATAATCAGAATAGGTGTCACCCTGATAACCCAGAATGTCATTGGCCGAAAGATAATATTGCCCGGCGTCGGAAACGGCTGAAGAGTAGAGGGTAGCAAGCCAGGCAACCCCTTCGGAGAGCGCTTTCTTGCGCATATTGGGCGGGCCTATCCATAACACGGGAATATGCTTTTGCTGCGCGCTTTGCAGGATAGTATTGATACGACTGCGGTACAGCTGTTCCCATTCCGGGGTTTTGAATTTGAGATATTGTCCGCCGCCATCCGGTTTCATGGACCACGGATCGTTGGGACCTAAAAACATCACCAGCAGTTCAATATCTGCATTATCGTGCAGCGTTTCGCTGATGGTGCGCGGCCAGTTAAAAAAACCAGGCAGCGTCAGACCAGTGCTCTGTTTACTTTTATTGATGCTTTGGATGCCATATTGTTTATTCAGCGCCAGCATGATGTGGGGGGCGACACCCTGCATCATCGAATCTCCGGCAAAAAAGACTTTACCCTGCGCGGTTAACACGATGTGGTCTTTGTCGTGCTCAGGGGCGAACGCAGCCGGGACGAGTTGTGCGGCGGCGACCGGCGGTACCGCTGTCTCAATAGTGGCGGAAACAATACGCGCGGCAACCAGCAGCGGCAGCGGCGGCGAAATGGCCGCGTCGGGGGTGTCGTCCAGCGCATCTGTGAAGGCGTTTTTGCTGGCATTAAAGGCAGCCAAAATCTTGCCGCCCTCCAGCCATGCCGGCTGCCTGACCACGCTCCACGGGGCATCCTCGTGAAACTCCTGTTGCCAGTAAAGCGTCAGTGAGCGCTGATTAAGCCAGACGGTCAATAGCGTGCTGAAGAGCATGATATAGACAAATTTATAGACTTTATAAAACTGCGAAATATTATCAAAAGTTTGCATAGATAAACTCCGGCAGACCCGCAGGTGAGAAAAAGAACACCGTAGTTAAGAACAGCGCCAGCGGGACCGGAAACCAGAACCAGGGGATTCGGCAGGCCAGCGCACCGAGTTTTATTCTCAAGGTATTGAACTGCGGATACACAATAAAGAAGATTAAAAAAACGCTAAGGGCTGATATTTCTGGTGCTGATGCTAGTGAAGAAAAGGAGAGATGGTTGAGGCCCGTGAGGATGGCACAGGCCGTTGAGAAATCCGTCGCGCGAAAAAATATCCATGCAAAGCAGATAAAGTGAAAGGTCAGCAGGCGCGAGGCCAGCGTTATTAGCGGACCCCTGCGCCGTGCCGGATAAAGGCGATTTTTATAATTTAAGCCCACCAGCCCGAGGCCATGGATCGCGCCCCAAAGAACGAAATTAAATCCGGTCCCGTGCCACAGGCCGGAGAGGATCATTGCTATCAGCAAATTGATATTCTTGCGTAAAAAACCGCGTCGATTGCCACCCAGTGGGATATAAATATAATCGCGAATAAACAACGATAAGCTAATATGCCAGCGCGCCCAGAATATCTGTAAGTTTTGGGCGCCGTAGGGAGCGTTAAAGTTAACCGGCAGTGTAAAACCGAGCAGGGCGGCCAGCGCAGTAACCAGATTGGTATAGCCAGAAAAGTTAAAGTAAATCTGCCATGCATACGCATATATCGCCACGAGCAGTTGCAGTGGCGTGGCATTTTCCGGCGAGTCAAATACCGCATTAACATAGCGTTCGGCAAGCCAGGCGCCGCACAAAAATAACTTCGCGATGGCCAGCGCCAGTAAGCACAGCGGCCTGCGAATACTGCTCAACTTACGCGGTGTTTCCCGCTCGATTTGCGGCAGAAAGTGGCTGGCGCGGTTGATTGGGCCGCAAACAACGCTCGGGAAGAAGCTGATATACAGCAACACATTGACCAGGCCTGCGGGTAGCAACTCCTTTTTAGCAATCGAAACGATATAGCTGACCGAGTGAAAAATATAAAATGAAAGCCCGAGCGGGACAATAATATCAATCAGCGGCAAATCAACATTGATGTTCGCCTGATAGAAGCTAAGTTGCAGATTTTCACGCGTAGCCGGATAGTATTTAAAGGTGATAAAAAAGGCCAGAATGAGCATGATGAGCAGCGTATACCCGACCCTGTGATAATTTGTTTTATGAATAAATATACTGATGATATATATCAATAAACTATATATTAATAAGGTGGCAGCCGAGCTAACTGAAAAGCAGGCAATAAAAGCATAGCTGGTAATAAGTAAAAGGCCATTTTGCAGTCGAGGCCAGGCGGTCAGCAGCCAGTACAGCAAAAAGAATAACAAGAAGAAATAACAGAAAGTCAGCGACAATATATTCATTATTTAGCCATCCCTGCTAAATCATGGTAAGGGCGCAGGAATATACGCTGCGGGCCTGACCGGATGCAACGGTTGAATGGAAGAAAATTTATTATATATTTGTAATGAATAATTTTTGTTTAAATATATATTTATAATTATAACTATCACGCCACAATGAGGAAGATAATATGTTCACCCTGCACTGGCAGCCGCCCTACGACTGGACGTGGATGTTCTCTTTTTTGCGGGCGCGCGCCGTTGACGGCATCGAGACATTCAGTGGCAACAGTTTTACCCGCAGCATGGTTGTTGACGGGTATCGCGGCCTGCTTACCCTGACACCTGTAGAGCAAAACCATACGCTGAAGGTTGAACTGACCGACGGGCTAATGCCGGTGGCCGACGAGTGTCTACAGCGCATTGAACGGCTGCTGGACCTTAATTGCGATCCGCACTGTATTGCCCGCGCGCTGGGTCCGCTGGCCAGTGCCAGACCTGGATTGCGCCTGCCGGGATCGGTTGATGCGTTTGAACAGGGCATTCGGGCCATTCTTGGTCAGCTGGTGAGCGTGGCGATGGCGGCAAAGCTCACCGGAAACGTGGTGACTGCCTACGGTGAGCCGCTGGCGGAGGCGCCGGAATATTACACGTTTCCGGGGCCAGAGGTTCTGGCCGCAGCCGATCCGCAACGTTTAAGGTCGCTGGGAATGTCGTTAAAACGGGCGCAGGCAATTATTCATCTGGCGCAGGTGGCACATGCCGGGGAATTTCCGCTGCGTGCGCCGGCGGATGTGGCGCTGGGGGTTAAAATGCTCCAAACGTATCCGGGAATTGGCCGCTGGACGGCAAACTATTTTGCCCTGCACGGCTGGCAGGCAACCGATATTTTTCTGCCGGATGATTACGCCATCAAACAGCGCTTTACCGGCATGACGCCTGCGCAAATTCGCCGCTATGCAGAACGCTGGCAGCCCTGGCGCTCCTATGCGGTACTGCACATCTGGTTTACCAAAGACTGGCAGCCGGAACCGGTTAATTGATAGCGAAATAGCTGGTATTAAGCAGCAGATCCAGCGGCTGAGTTTGCGCAATGGTATCGCCATAAATCAGGTCGATACCAATACCTGAAAGCGTATCCATCATCAGTGGGGTGTTAGTGGGTCCGGCGATAGTGCGCATTCCAAGACGGTGCGCATGTCCCTGGACAATCGTTACCATCATCTCATCCAGCAAATTAGTCTGCACATTTGCGACCAGTTCAGGATCGAGCAAAATATAATCTGCCACTGACGGCGTAAGATGATTAAACAGTTCAAGATCCTGATTAATATGGCTAAGAATAATCTTGCAGCCCGCCTGGCGTAATTTGCGCAATCCTTCATTGATCTGATGCCCATTACGCATAATCGCTTCGGAATGAATAATCAGGTGGAGCAGGCGTGCTGGCAGGGCGCTTTGCGCGAGGGTTTCCAGCAGCTCGTCCACCAGCGTCATACTGGTCAGGCCAGCCGTCGACAGAGGCAGGGTGATGCCTAACCCTTTGGCGGCAACGGCCTGCGCATGATGAGCAAAGAATTCAGTAAATATCCGCCGATCCAGGGCGTGGAGTAACTCCGGGTCGGAGAGTCCGGCGCGAAATGCCTGTTCTTCAATCATTTCACCTTCGCTGGTCCATAACCGCAGCGACAGCAGCCAGAAATGGCTGGTCTCCGGTATACGCGGGGAGGCCACGCTGCGGGCCATGATCATCAGCGCATTGTCTTTGATCATCGTCCACTGCTCTTCCAGCGCCATCATACTGCGTGCGCCGTGAGCCCGCTCCTGTTGCGCTTCATAAACGGTGACAATGCCCCGACCATGATTTTTGGACGCATAACAGGCGATATCGGCCTGCGACATCACCTCAGATGCCTGATCGTTGGTCTCATCGACGAGGGTAATGCCCGCACTGGCCCCGATACGATGCAGTCGACCTTCCCACATAAAGTGATAGTCATTGATCGCTTCAATAATTCTTCCGGCAATATAGCGGGCGCTCTCAATATTGCAATCCGGCAGCAGCAGGCCAAATTCATCGCCGCCAAGACGCGCCAGAATGTCGCTGGTCCGCAGCATACTGAGCATCAGTGAGGACAGTTCGCGCAGGAGCGCGTCGCCCGCTGCATGCCCCGCAGTATCATTGACTGCCTTAAAGCGATCGAGATCGATAAACACCAGCGCGTGACGCTGATGCGTCTCATGAACCGTTTGCAGCAGGCGTTTCAGATGGCTTTCAAAACTGACCCGGTTTGCCAGGTGGGTCAGCGCATCGTGGGAAGCGCTGTAGCTGAGCTGCCGCAGCATTTTACGCGATTCGGTCACATCCTGAATGACCAGCACCGATCCAATGGTTTGCCCATCGAGGGTACTGAGTGGAGTGATACTGTAGTGAATATCGTAACTGCCGCCGTTACGGCATTTTAATACCAGATCCTGCTCAATGGCTGAGCGGGACATATCTCCGCTATGAATATTCTCCATCAGCGGACCCTCATCACCAAAAGTGATGTGTAAGACCTGAAGCAGCGGCTGGCCCATAGCCTGCTCCTGCGTCCAGCCGCTCATTTTCTCGGCAACCGGATTCATAAAGCTCACGTGCATATTGTCATCGATGCAGACGACGGCCTCACCGATGGAATCGAGCGTAATATGCAGACGCTCTTTTTCCTGATATAGCGCTTCATTAAGCTGTTTAACCTCGGTCATATCCATGTTGACCCCCAGCAGACGTTCTACTTCGCCCTGGTTGTTCAACACCCTGCTGGCCAGAGAACGGATATGGCGTACGCCTTCTTTCACCTGAATACGAAATTCGAGCTTAAAGGGCGCGCGGCTGTGTAGCGCATCACGCACCGTTGTTGAAGCGCTGTCGCGATCTTCCGGGAGTAAACTTTGATACCACAGCTGCCAGGTGGGTTTGGTGTGCGGGGGGATCTCATACAACTCAAACATACGCTGATCCCAGCTAATCACGTCGGGTTCCAGTTCCCATTCCCAGATGCCGATACCGCCGGCTTCATTAGCAAGCGTAATGCGCTCCATCAGGCGCTTATTCACCCATTCGGTATGTTTAAGATCGGTAATGTCTTCTATTTGCGAGATAAAATAGAGCGGCGTACCGTCTGCATGCCGCACCAGCGATACCGCCAGTAACGCCCATACCACTTCACCTTTACGGTTGTAATAGCGTTTTTCCAGTGAGTAGCTGTTAATTTCGCCGCGCACCAGCATATTCAGCTGATCGAGATCGGAATTAAGATCTTCCGGCCAGGTCAGTTGCTGAAAGGTGAGGTTGCGCAGCTCTTCCTGGCTATAGCCGAGAAAACGGCACAGAGCTTTGTTAACCTGGAGCCACTGTCCCTCGGTGCCGACCAGCGCCATACCGATGGCGGAATACTCCATTGCATTGCGAAAACGCTCTTCGCTTTCAGTAATGTGCTTACGCTCGGCGCGAAAAGCATACATCACCATGGTCATAATATTTGCCGGAAGTAGCATCATCAGGAAAGGCAGCCATGGCGCATTGGTCATCGCAGAAATGTGCGTTGCCGTTAAATCGCGCGGGTTAGTCGCCATGATCATGGAGACCAGCATGATGGTCAGCAGGAAAACCAGAAATGCTTCCATGCGCGGTAAACGTACTGCGCTCCACATGAGCAGCACAATAATGCAGGTGAATGGCCACGGCAGATACAGCATTGCCCCTGCACTAAGCGCCAGCGTTGCCGCCAGGGTGACCAGCGTCTCCACCAGCATTCGCGGTTCCCGGTGGCGCAGCAAATAATGCGGTTTATACAGTAAGCCCAGCGGCACCAGCGCCAGCGCGGCAATTGCCTCGGACAGCGTCCAGACAAGAACGATTTGTAGCGTAGGGCCGCCGTTGGCCAGCGGCAGGATCAGCAAGCCACCCACCAGCGGCGGAATAATCGCACTGCCGACAGCCAGCCGAATCCAGTCACCAAGGCCTTTCAACGGGTTATATTGTGGAAGCAATTTTCGCAGCAGCAGTGCGCCAATGACGGCTTCAACGATGTTGATGCAGGTGTACCACAGGTTCAGCGTGTGTAGCGGATTGACGATGAGCGATGCGCCGATGCTGCCAAGCGAGCAGGCAATGGCGATGCCCGGCCAGACTTTACCGGCATGGCGGTAAAATGCCACCATCATGATTGCCGTTGGAAACCACAGCGGTGCGATAAGCGTGCCAAAACGGGTCAACTCAAGCGAGAAGAGCGTAAAAATGAAGGTTAACAGCCCCAGGCTGATAAAACGCATCAATGGATGCGTCGGAGTGATTAATACTCGCTGGTACGGTTTCTTCATTACCATTCTATCCGCCAGGCTCTGCTCCAGGAGCAAGCCCGGACGTTAAGATGTCAAATTGGGATTATGCTAGTACAAACAATTTACAATTCCTATGGTACCTGCTCATAATTTGACATCATAAAGATATTAATTAATGAGTCTGGTTAAAAAAAGACGAAACTGCCTCATAATTAAGCATAAAAATTTGACTAAGGGTACGTCATTGGCCATTAAGCCGGGTCTTAAACCATTACGTGTATTCGACTGGTATCATCACGCACAAATCCCTATAATTGCCGCGTTTGGCGCTTCGGCGTCGCCCTCCCTTACATCCAGGTTAATCAGGTCGCTAAATTTATGACTGATAAGTCTCATCAGTGCGTCATCATAGGCATCGCAGGCGCATCCGCATCAGGTAAAAGTCTCATTGCCAGCACGTTATACCGCGAATTGCGTGAACAAGTCGGCGATGAGCATATCGGCGTTATTCCAGAAGACAGTTACTACAAAGATCAAAGCCATCTGCTCATGGAAGAACGTATCAAGACCAACTATGACCATCCCAGTGCAATGGATCACAGCCTGCTGTTCCAGCATTTACAGGACTTAAAGCGCGGAACGGCTATCGAATTACCGGTGTATAGCTACGTTGAGCATACCCGCCTGCCAGAAACGATTCATGTCGAGCCAAAGAAAGTGATTATTCTGGAAGGCATTTTACTGCTGACGGATGCTCGCCTGCGTGAGGCGATGAACTTTTCGATTTTTGTCGATACCCCGCTGGACATCTGCCTGATGCGCCGCATCAAGCGTGATGTTAACGAACGTGGACGCTCAATGGATTCGGTAATGGCGCAGTATCAAAAAACGGTTCGTCCAATGTTTCTGCAGTTTATCGATCCGTCGAAACAGTATGCTGACATCATTGTGCCGCGCGGCGGTAAGAACCGGATTGCCATTGATATTCTGAAAGCCAAAATTAGTCAGTTTTTTGAATAAATCCCGCGAATTGTGTAACGTGCAGAGAGTTTCTGTTAATCCCTTATGCTCAATGGCGTGAGGGCACGCTGCACGAAAGGAGAAAGCGCATGCGTTTGTGTGACCGAGATATTGAAGCCTGGCTGGATGCAGGCCGTCTGTCGATTAATCCCCGTCCACCGGTGGAGCGGATCAGTGGCGCGACGGTGGATGTGCGTCTGGGCAATAAATTTCGCACATTCAGCGGACACACCGCTGCGTTTATCGATTTAAGCGGGCCGAAAGCGGAGGTCAGCGCGGCGCTTGATCGCGTGATGAGCGATGAAATTGCCCTGGCAGAAGGCGACGCCTTTTATTTGCATCCCGGTGAACTGGCGCTGGCAGTGACGCTGGAGTCGGTAACGCTACCTGCCGATCTGGTGGGCTGGCTCGACGGACGTTCATCGCTGGCGCGTCTGGGGCTGATGGTGCACGTTACGGCGCACCGCATCGATCCCGGCTGGTCAGGATGTATTGTGCTTGAATTCTATAATTCCGGTAAGCTGCCGCTGGCACTGCGTCCGGGAATGTTGATTGGCGCATTAAGCTTTGAACCGCTTTCCGGTCCTGCAGCGCGTCCCTATAACCGCCGTGAAGATGCGAAATATCGCGATCAGCAGGGTGCTGTCGCCAGTCGTATTGATAAAGACTGAGTTAACGCGGTGTAACTGAGGAAGCCATGAGACGAATTCTGACGACGCTGATGATCCTGCTGGTGGTACTGGTTGCCGGTCTCTCTGCGTTAGTGATGCTGGTGAATCCGAACGACTTCCGCGCCTATATGGTGCGTCAGGTTGCTGAGCGTAGTGGCTATCAGCTTAAACTGGATGGCCCGCTACGCTGGCACGTCTGGCCACAGCTGAGCATCATCTCCGGCAGAATGACGCTGACGGCTCCCGGAGCCAGTCAGCCGTTGATTGCCGCTGATAACATGCGCCTTGATGTGGCGCTGATGCCGCTGCTTTCACATCAGTTACAGGTTAAACAGGTGATGCTGAAAGGCTCAGTGATTCAGCTAACACCACAAACTGAAGCCGTGCATGACAACAATGCACCGGTTGCGCCACGGGTTAATTCGCTGCCGCAGGTGGCTGAAGATCGCGGCTGGTCTTTTGACATCGCCGGTCTGCAAGTGGCCGACAGCGTACTGGTGTTTCAGCATGACAGCGATGAGCAGGTCACGATCCGCAACATTCGTCTCAAAATGACCCAAAATCAATATCACCAGGCTGATGTTGATTTCTCAGGCAATATTACCCGCAATCAACGTGATTTAGCGCTGTCGTTGCAGGCCCAGGTCGATGCTGGCGACTATCCGCATCTGCTTACCGCCACTTTCAATCAGCTCAACTGGAAGCTCCAGGGAGCCGATTTACCTGCGCAGGGCATCGGCGGGCAGGGTACGCTACGCGCCCAGTGGCAGGAAGAAGAGAAAAAAATTGCCTTTAGCCAGCTTAACCTCACCGCCAGCGACAGCGTTCTGCGCGGTGAAGGGAGCGTGGTGCTGGGCGATCGGCCGCAGTGGTGGCTTAATCTCCAGTTCGATAACCTCAACCTTGATAATCTGCTGTTACGCAGCGATGCGACAACCGCAGCGCACGTCGATCAACAGGGACAAAGCCAGAAAAATCCGCCGCGCCCGGTGATAGCATCGAGCGGTGACGAGGCGGATTACCGCGATCTGGCCGGGTTCGATGCGCAACTGGTGCTAAAAGCCAAACAGCTACAGTGGCGCGGAATGCCCTTTTCTCAGGTGAGCACGCAGATGACTAATCAGGGCGGACTGCTTAAATTTAATGAGTTGCAGGGTAATCTGGGAAGCGGACATATTTCGCTCCCCGGTTCGCTGGATGCGCGTAAAGCCGTTCCTGTGGCCGCGTTCAGGCCACAGCTTGAAAATATTGAAATCAGCACGCTGCTAAAAGCATTTGATTACCCTGTTGCCCTGACCGGTAAAACCCGCCTGAGCGGCGAATTTTCCGGCAGTAAAATCGATGCTGCTACGTTTCGCCGGGAATGGCAGGGCAAGGCTCAGATCAGTATTACCGACGCTCGCGGTGAAGGGCTTAACTTTCAGCAGCTGGTGCAGCAGGCGGTGGCACGCAGTACCAATGTGCAGGCTCAGGAAGACTACGAGAGCGCCACGCGTCTTGATTTACTGGCCAGCACCATGACATTCAATAATGGTAAGGTAAATCTGGACAGTATCACCGGGCGCTCACCGCTGTTGTTGCTTGACGGCCAGGGGACGCTGGACCTGCTTCAGGAGGAGGGCGATGTACTATTTAATATTCGCGTTATTGACGGCTGGAAAGGCAATCCTGAACTGATTGCCCTTCTGAAAAACACCGCCATTCCGCTGCGCGTTTACGGCAAATGGCAGGCGCTTAATTACAACCTGCAAATCGATCAGGCGTTGCGTAAACATCTTCAGGATGAAGCGAAACGACGGATCAATGACTGGATCGAGCGTAATAAAGACAGCCGCGATGCGCAGGATGTGAAAAAGCTGCTGGATAACAGGTAGCGCGTTACGTTATTGCCGGACAGGAGTGAGGGGCAGAGCATGGATAGTCGTGCTCTGCCCCTGGTGCATTACACTTCGTCGTCCGCTAAATCCTCGTCGGCTGGCGGAATGATTTTAACCTTCTGCACCCGGTGGCTTTCGACCTGAAGCGTTTTCAACGTATAGCCATCCACCACCACTTCCTCACCGGCTTTCGGTACGCGCTGCAAATACTCCATCAACAGGCCAGCAATGGTGTGATACTCACGACGATCGTCCAGCGGCAGAGGGACATACTGAACCAAATCTTCCAGCGGCATATGGCCGTTGGCCGTCCAGCCACCGTCGGCATCTTTCTGGATATCATGACGGGCGTCGATCTCTTCCACTTCATTTGGTAAATTCCCGGCAATGGTTTCCATTACGTCGCTGAGGGTGACCACCCCTTCAACCGAGCCAAACTCATCCACTACGAAGGCAAAGTGGGTGCGCGCATTACGGAACTGCTCCAGCGCAGAGAGCAGAGGAAGCCCTTCGGGAAACACCAGCGGCTGACGGATCAGGGCGCGCAGGTTTAACGCTTCGCCATGCAGCGACTGCTGAAGCAGATCGAGAATATGTACCACTCCCAGCAAATCCTCTTCTGCATCGCCGCCGGTGATCACCAGGCGAGTGTGCTGATTCTTATCAAGCAGCGCGCGTACTTCTTCTTCCGGGGCGCTGAGATCGATATGCTCAATATCGTGCCGCGAGGTCATAATGCTGCTGACCGTACGCTGGTTAAGATTCAGCACCCGTTCAATCATCAACCGCTCCTGCGGATTAAAAATCTGCCGGTTATCATGATCGGCAAGCAGCGAGGAGGTTTGCGCATCCAGCTCGGCATCCTCTTTCCTGCCGCTTAACAAACGCATTACGGCTTCCGTGGTGCGCTGGCGCAGCGTGTGATTCGCTGACAGAAAGCGACGACGATTAAAATTGGCCAGCTGGTTAAGCGATTCAATCAGCACTGAGAAACCAATCGCGGCATACAGATAGCCTTTTGGAATATGATAACCAAAACCGTCGGCGATCAGACTGAAGCCAATCATCAGCAGGAAGCTCAGACACAGCACCACCACGGTCGGGTGATTATTCACAAAGCGGGTCAGCGCTTTACTGGCCAGCAGCATGACGGTAATGGCGATAATAACCGCCGCCATCATTACCGCCAGATGATCGACCATGCCGACCGCCGTGATCACCGAATCCAGCGAGAAAACCGCATCCAGAATGACGATTTGCGCCACCACCGCCCAAAATTTAGCCCCGCGTCGTTGGGTCGGGTTTTCACTGTCTTTGCCTTCCAGCCGCTCGTTTAATTCAACGGTTGCCTTAAACAGCAGAAATAGCCCCCCCACCAGCATAATCAGATCGCGGGCGCTAAAACTGAAACTGCGGATCGTAAATAGCGGCGCAGTTAAGGTGACTAACCAGGAGATAGAGGCAAGCAGCGCAAGGCGCATGATCATGGCCATCAGCAGCCCCGTCACTCTGGCGCGGTCGCGCTCTTCGGGGGGAAGTTTATCGGCCAGGATAGCAATAAAGACCAGGTTATCGATACCCAGTACCAGCTCGATGACCACCAGCGTTAACAGACCCGCCCAGATTGAAGGATCGGCAATCCATTCCATATTGAAGCAATACCTTAAGTAGCATGACATTTGTCAATATTTGATCATGGATAAAGCGACGGCAAAATGCAATAAATTGCTGCGATTTATCCTGGTGACAACTCAATAACTGTACGAAATATCACTTAATTTTTATTTGCAATAGCATAATTTATTTTCAGACTTTATCCATGTGAGATAATTTAATTCTAATTGACCTAATATTGTCAATATCAATAAAATCCTAAAACTTCAAAAGTTAGGGATTAATATTATTCTTAAAAACTAAGGGGGTCAGGATAAGCGCCTTGCCAGTATTTAGGTTAGCTGTAACAATCCTCTGCGCATAAACAATGAGAATGATTTTTGGTCATATTAAAAGATTATTACCGCAACGTTTAATCTGCTGTTTTGCTGTGCCATAAATAATTCTCCCCGACTGCTGTTTATGCGGAGTGGTGCCTGTAAATTAATGATTCGACAGTGAATTGGTAACTGAAAGCCAGGGGCGGTAGCGTGCTGAAAGACCTGTCAGTTAACCCCCCGGAATTCTGTCAATAGCCGGCGGATGAATAAACTTTTTTTTCGGATATATGCCAGTTAACTTTTTTATGTTTCCCGGCATTCTTTTTCTCTCAATCCCTGTTTATTTAAATCGCACAGGATAATTACTCTGCCAAAGTGATAACTAATCAATGATGAAACCCAAACTAAAATTGATGCCGTTATTGGTGTCTGCAATTCTACTAAGCGGTTGTACGGTCTTTCCCGGGAGTAATATGTCAACGCTGGGCAAAGACGTGGTTAAACAACAAGACGCTGATTTCGATCTTGATCGGATGGTGAATGTTTATCCGCTGACGCCCCGACTTATTGAGCAATTACGGCCGCGTCCTTCCGTGGCGCAGCCCAATATGTCGCTGGATCAGGAGCTAAGCAATTATCAATATCGCATCGGGCCGGGCGACGTGCTCAACGTCACCGTCTGGGATCACCCTGAACTCACCACCCCGGCAGGTCAGTATCGTAGCTCCAGTGATACCGGCAACTGGGTCCAGCCTGACGGCACGATTTTTTACCCCTATGTTGGCCGGATCCACGTTGGCGGTAAAACCCTTGCTGAGGTGCGCAACGATATAACCGGACGGCTGGCAAGCTACATTACCGACCCGCAGGTTGACGTCAATATTGCCGCATTCCGTTCGCAAAAAGCGTATATCTCCGGCCAGGTGAATAAATCCGGCCAGCAGGCCATTACTAACGTGCCGCTGACCATTCTGGATGCCATCAATACCGCAGGCGGCCTGACGGATTCTGCCGACTGGCGCAACGTTATTCTGACCCACAAAGGAAAGGAACAACGCATTTCTCTACAGGCGCTGATGCAAAACGGCGATCTGAGTCAGAACCGGCTGCTTTACCCTGGCGACATTCTGTTTGTGCCACGCAATGACGATTTGAAAGTGTTCGTGATGGGTGAAGTGAAAAAGCAGAGCACGCTGAAGATGGACTTTAGCGGAATGACGCTGACCGAAGCGCTGGGCCAGGCGGAAGGTCTTGACCTGACGACGTCCAACGCCAGCGGTATTTTTGTTATCCGTCTGCTGAAAGGCGAGGGCGCGGCGCGGGGCAAGATTGCCAATATTTACCAGCTCAATATGTCAGACGCCACTTCGCTGGTGATGGCCACTAATTTTCGTCTCCAGCCGTATGACGTGGTGTATGTCACGACCGCACCGGTTGCCCGCTGGAACCGTCTGGTCAGTCAGTTGCTGCCAACGATCAGTGGCGTGCGCTACATGACCGATACGGCCACCGACCTTCATAACTGGTAATGCGCGATGTTTAACAAAATTTTAGTGGTTTGTGTGGGGAATATTTGTCGTTCCCCAACGGCAGAGCGTCTGCTACAGCGCTACGCCCCACAGCTTACGGTGACCTCTGCCGGACTGGGTGCGCTGGTCGGTAAAGGCGCGGATAGCCGTGCGGCGAGCGTGGCCGGGGCGCATCAGCTGTCGCTGGAGGGACATATCGCCCGACAGATCGACCGCCGCCTGTGCCAGCAGCACGATCTGATCCTGGTAATGGAGAAACAGCATATCGCCGCGCTATGCGAGATCGTGCCGGAGATGCGCGGCAAAGTGATGTTGTTTGGTCACTGGGATAGCCAGCGAGAGATCCCCGATCCATATCGAAAAAGCCGCGAGGCGTTTGAGGCGGTGTATGCCTTACTCGATCAATCTGCCCGCCAGTGGGCGCAGGCACTGAACGTTCAGCAGGGATAACAATGACTGATAAAGTACAACCTTCTGCCGCTGCCACCGCAGCCAGCGACGAGATCGATATCGGCCGCCTGGCAGGCACCGTTATCGAAGCAAAATGGTGGGTGCTCGGCGTTACAGCGCTGTTCGCGCTGATCGCTATCATTTACACCCTCTTCGCCACGCCTATTTATAGCGCCGATGCGCTGGTACGCATTGAACAAAATCAGGGCAGCGCGCTGGTGCAGGATATCAACAGCGCATTAGCCAACAAGCCGCCCGCGTCGGAAGCTGAAATTAAACTGATCCAGTCGCGCCTCGTACTCGGTCAGACGGTGGATGATTTGGATCTGGATATCGCGGTAACCAAAAATACCCTGCCGCTGCTCGGCGACGGCTGGGAGCGGTTGATGGGACGACAAAATGAAACGGTTAACGTATCGACCTTTATTCTGCCAAAAGGGATGGGACAGGATGCTTTCACGCTGCACGTGCTGGACAAGCAGCACTATCAACTCACCAGCGATGGCGGCATCAGCGCTGACGGTCAGGTGGGTAAACCCCTTGAACAGGATGGCATTACCCTGACGGTCGATGCCATTCATGCCCGGCCTGATACCGACTTTACGCTAACCAAATTTTCCACCCTGGGGATGATTAATACGCTGCAAAACAACCTGACCGTCACTGAAGACGGTAAAGATACCGGCGTGCTGACCCTGACATATACCGGCGAAGACCGCGAGCAGATCCGCGATATTCTCAACAGCATTACCCACAATTACGTCAAACAAAACGTGGCGCGTAAATCAGAAGAAGCGTCCAAAAGCCTCGCTTTCCTCAAACAACAGCTTCCGGAAGTGCGTGCCAGTCTGGACGTAGCGGAGAATAAACTTAACACTTTTCGCCAGACCAAAGATTCAGTGGACTTACCGCTGGAGGCTAAATCAGTGCTGGACTCGATGGTGAATATCGACGCCCAGCTTAATGAACTGATGTTTAAAGAGGCTGAAATCTCCAAGCTGTACACCAAACGCCATCCGGCTTACCGCACGCTGATGGAAAAACGTCAGGCGCTGGAAGAGGAAAAAGCACAGCTCAACAAGCGCGTAACGGCAATGCCGAAAACGCAGCAGGAGATCGTGCGGCTGACCCGCGATGTGGAATCCGGTCAGCAGGTCTACATGCAGTTGCTGAATAAACAGCAGGAGTTAAGGATTAATGAAGCCAGTACCGTCGGCGACGTGCGCATTGTCGACGATGCCATCACTCAGCCTGGGGTACTGAAGCCGAAAAAAGGGCTGATTATCCTCGGCAGCATTCTGTTTGGTCTGATCGCTTCTGTTGTTGGTGTCCTGCTGTTATCTCTGCTGCGTCGCGGTGTGGAAAGCCCGCAGGCCCTTGAGGAGCGCGGCATTAATGTTTATGCCAGCATCCCGCTTTCAGAATGGCAGAAAGCACGTGACCGCGTGACGGCCAGTAAAGGGGTGAAGCGCTATAAACAGAGTCAGCTTCTGGCAGTAGGTAATCCGGCCGATCTGGCAATTGAAGCCATCCGCAGCCTGCGTACCAGCCTGCATTTTGCCATGATGCAGGCCAGCAACAACGTGGTGATGATGACCGGGGTCAGTCCGTCAATTGGTAAAACCTTTGTCTGTGCCAACCTCGCGGCGGTGATTAGCCAGACCAATAAACGGGTACTGTTAATCGACTGTGATATGCGTAAAGGTTATACCCACGAGCTGATGGGCACCACCAATGCCAACGGGCTGTCGGACATTCTGATCGAAAAAGATGAGATTGCGTCCTGCGCCCGACCGACCTCGATTACCAACTTTGATCTTGTTCCGCGCGGACAGGTGCCACCAAATCCTTCAGAGCTGCTAATGAGCGATCGCTTCGGCGAACTGATTAGCTGGGCCAGCGAAAACTACGATCTGGTCCTGATTGATACCCCGCCAATTCTTGCCGTAACCGACGCCGCCGTGGTCGCCCGCTATGCCGGAACCACGCTGATGGTAGTGCGCTATGCGGTCAACACCCTGCGCGAAGTGGAAACCAGCATTAGCCGTTTTGAGCAGAACGGAATTCCGGTGAAAGGCGTGATCCTGAACTCTATTTTCCGCCGGGCGTCGGGGTATCAGGACTACGGATACTACGAGTATGAGTATAAGTCTGATGCGACATAGTGGGCTTTTTGCCCTCACCCTAACCCTCAGGAGAGGGTGAGGGTAGCCCTGATGACAGGCACCCGCCGCCGGCGCATTAACCCGCAGGGCGCAAGTGAAATTTCTTCCGGAGAATGGAAAATGAATACAATGGTGACTCCTTTGATCTCCATCTATATGCCAACCTGGAACCGGCAGCAGCTGGCGATTCGGGCGATAAAATCAGTGCTGCGTCAGGATTATCCCCACTGGGAAATGCACATTGTCGACGACTGTTCAGCCAATTTTGAGCAGTTGCAACAGTTTGTCAGAGCGCTAAACGATCCGCGCGTTAGCTATACCCATAATGATTTCAACGCCGGGGCCTGTGCGGTGCGTAATCAGGCAATCTGCCAGGCTAACGGGCGTTTTATTACCGGCATCGACGACGACGATGAATGGATGCCAAACCGTCTGTCGCTGTTTCTTGAACATCAGCATCAGCTGGTGACTCACGCGTTTCTGTATGCCAATGACTATGTGTGTGAAGGCGAAGTCTATTCTCAGCCCGCCAGCCTGCCGCTTTATCCCAAATCACCGTTTTCCCGCAAGCTATTCTACAAGCGCAATATTATTGGCAATCAGGTGTTTACTCTGGCAGACCGCTTTAAAGCCAGCCTGTTTGATGTGGAGCTAAAAGCCGCTCAGGATTACGATATTTTTCTGCGGATGGTGGTTGAATACGGCGAGCCGTGGAAAGTGGAAGAAGCAACGCAGATCCTGCATATCAACCACGGCGAAATGCAAATAACCTCATCGCCGAAGAAATTCTCCGGCTATTTCCAGTTTTACCGCAAGCATAAAGACAAATTCGACCGCGGCAGTAAGAAATATCAACTGTTTACTCTCTATCAAATCCGCAATAAGCGGATGAACTGGCGCACCTTACTCACGCTGTTGTCGCTACGAAATGGTAAGCGTCTGGCCGATGGCCTGCGGGGGAAGTAATGCTGCTGGAAGATCTACGCGCTAATAGCTGGAGTCTGCGCCCGTGCTGCATGGTCATCGCCTACCGTGTTGCCCACTTTTGCTCGGTCTGGCGCAAGAAAAATGTGCTTAATAATCTGTGGGCCGCGCCGGTTCTGGTGCTGTACCGCCTGTTTACCGAATGTCTGTTTGGCTATGAAATCCAGGCCGCCGCCACTATTGGTCGACGCTTTACCATCCATCACGGTTACGCGGTGGTGATTAATAAAAACGTGGTCATTGGCGATGATTTTATCCTGCGCCACGGGGTCACTATTGGCAATCGCGGTGCGGATAGCCTTGCCTGTCCGGTGATTGGTAACAGCGTCGAGCTGGGGGCCAACGTGATTATTACCGGCGATATTTCGATCGGCAATCACGTGCGGATTGGTGCGGGCAGCGTGGTACTCGATAGCATCCCGGATCATGCGCTGGTGGTGGGTGAAAAAGCGCGTATCAAGGTGAGCCAATGAATATTTTACAGTTTAATGTTCGCCTCGCCGAAGGCGGGGCCGCCGGTGTTGCGCTGGATCTGCATCAGCGCGCACTCCACCAAGGACTGCATTCGCGTTTTGTCTACGGCTATGGCAAAGGCGGGAAAAACAGCGTCAGTCACGATCGCTACCCTAATGTGATCCGGCATACGCCGCGTCTGACGTCAATCGCCAATCTGGCGCTATTTCGTCTGGTCAATCGCGATCTGTTCGGCAATCTTAATTCTTTATATCGCACTGTGATCCGCACGCCGGAACCGGTGGTGCTGCATTTTCATGTGCTGCACAGCTACTGGCTTAACTTCGAACGGCTGGTAGATTTTTGCCGGCGGGTCAGGGGGCATAAAGCGGGTGTCAGACTGGTCTGGACCCTACACGATCACTGGACGGTTACCGGGCGCTGTGCATTCCTTGACGGTTGCGACGGCTGGAAATCAGGCTGCCAGGCGTGTCCGACGCTGACTAACTATCCGCCGGTAAAGATTGATAATGCTCGCCATCAGGTGGATAAAAAGCGCCGCCTGATCGACGCCATGCTGGCTCTTGGCTGCCAGTTTATCTCGCCCAGCCAGCACGTTGCGGAAGCCTTTAATACGCTGTTCGGCAAAGGGCGCTGCCGAATCATCAATAACGGTATTGATGTCGCAACCGAAACTATCCTGGCCGGTATGACGCCGGTTATCACCGCCGGAAAACCCAAAATTGCCGTTGTCGCCCACGATTTGCGTTATGACGGTAAGACCCGTCAGCAGCTGGTGCGTGATGTTATTGCCCTCGGAGAAGCCGTGGAAGTACACACCTTCGGCAAGTTCTCGCCCTTTAGCGGCAAAAACGTGGTGAACCACGGCTTCCTGACCGACAAACAGCAGTTGATGACCGAACTCAATCATATGGATGCGCTGCTGTTTACCTCCCGGGTGGACAACTATCCGCTGATCCTGTGTGAAGCGCTGTCCATCGGCGTACCGGTTCTGGCGACCCACAGTGAGGCGGCGCAGGAAGTACTGAATAAATGTGGCGGGGTGACCCTTGATGACGCGGCGATTTTGGCCTGCGTCCCGCAGGGTAAAGAGGCTATAACGCAGGCCGTTTTCAATACTACCCACGCTGCTTTTCATCAACGTAGCCGCGTGGCGTATAGCGGACAACAGATGCTGGAGGAGTATGTCTCGTTCTATCAGAATCTGTAGCTACCTGCTGCTGCCGCTCATATACCTGCTGGTCAATGTCAAAATTGTTCAGCTGGGTGAAAGCTTTCCGGTCACCATCGTGACGTTTTTACCGCTGTTGTTGCTGCTGTATATCGAAAAAATTAGCGTTAAAAAGCTGATGATTGCCCTGGGAGCGGGGGGCGGGCTAACGCTTTATAACTATCTGTTCGGTCAGTCGCTTGATGCCAGCAAATACGTCACCTCGACCATGCTGTTTGTCTACATCGTGATCATCATCGGCATGGTCTGGAGTATTCGCTTTAAACCTGTTTCACCGCATAACTATCGTAAGATCCTGCGCTTTTTCTACGCAGTCGTAACGCTGATAGTTCTGCTGGCGGCGATAGAAATGGCGCAAATTATTCTTAGCGGCGGCAGCAGTTTAATGGAGATTATTTCGAAATATCTTATTTACAGTAATAGCTATGTCCTGAATTTTATCAAATATGGTGGAAAGCGAACCACTGCACTCTATTTCGAACCGGCATTCTTCGCTCTGGCATTAATCTCAATTTGGCTCAGCATCAAACAGTTTGGTATCAAAACACCAAAAACTGATGGTATGATCCTGGCCGGAATTGTTCTTTCTGGATCGTTTTCCGGGGTGATGACATTTATCCTGTTTTATCTTCTGGAATGGGCATTTCAGTATTTGAATAAAGACGCAATAAGGAAGAGGCTGCCTCTGGCAATTATTTCTCTGGCCTTTTTCTTAATTGGTGTGTTTTTCGCGATGCCGTATATTGCCGGACGCCTGGGTGAACTGGGGACGGAAGGCTCATCGTCTTATTACCGTATTGTCGGGCCGCTGGTAATGGTAGGGCATTCATTAACCAGTATTGATGGCGTTGTCAGATTTGGCTCACTTTATGAATATGTCGCATCATTCGGAATCTTTAACGGTGCGGACGTCGGAAAAACAATAGACAATGGCCTGTATCTGCTTATTATTTATTTTTCATGGATCGCCGTATTTTTGACGTTATGGTATTTATTTAAAGTTGCAAGAATGGCGGTGCAGGCATTTGGTAATAACCAAAATTATGGTGTGCAGTTGTATCTTTTTACGCCGGTGTCACTGTTTTTTACCGGCTCAATATTTAGCCCGGAATATGCGTTTTTAATCGTTTGTCCATTTATTTTGCGCAAAGCACTGAATATCGTGCAGGCCAGATGAGGAAAGTCAGATGCTGTTAAGTGTCATTACTGTCGCCTTCCGTAACTATGACGGAGTGGTTAAAACGTGGCGGTCGCTGGCTCACCTGGCGCGCGATGAAAACATTGAGTTTGAGTGGATAGTGGTTGACGGCGGTTCCGCTGACGGTACGGCCGAATTTCTGGAAAAACGTAACGCAGAGTTTAACTTACGCTATGTTAGCGAGCAGGATGACGGACTGTATGATGCCATGAATAAAGGGATTGATATGGCGCGGGGCAAGTTCGCTATCTTCCTTAATTCCGGTGACATTTTCCACGAAGATATTGCCCACGTTGTTCGCCAGCTCGCAGATAAAAAAGATAATGCAATGTTTATCGGTGATGCGCTGCTTGATTTTGGTGACGGGACTAAAATTCGCCGTAAGGCAAAACGCGGCTGGTATATTTATCACAGCCTGCCGGCCAGTCATCAGGCGATTTTCTTTCCGCTGATGGGTCTGAAAACTTATCCTTATGAACTGCAGTACCGTGTTTCTTCAGATTATGCTGTGGCAGCAAAATTGTATAAATATGGCTATAAATTTGAGCGTATTCACGGTCTGGTTTCAGAGTTTTCAATGGGCGGTGTCTCAACGTCAAATAATCTGCAACTGTGCCGTGATGCAAAGAACGTGCAGCAAACTATTTTACGCGTGCCGGGCGTAATTGTGCATTTATCCTATTTATTACGGCTGCGCACGACGGGCAAAACTAAAGCCTTATATAACAAAGCATAAATATAAGGAAAACCAATGCAGGAATTAAACGGCTTTTCTGTGCCGCGGGGTTTTCGTGGCGCCAGCGCGCTGAAAGTACAATTGTGGTGGGCAGTTCAGGCCACGCTTTTCGCCTGGTCACCGCAGGTTTTATATCGCTGGCGGGCATTTTTATTACGTCTGTTTGGCGCAAAAATTGGTAAAGGTGTGGTAATTCGTCCGTCAGTGAAAATTACCTATCCGTGGAAATTAACCGTTGGTGATTATGCATGGGTTGGTGATGACGCCGTTCTTTATACCCTCGGGAATATTACCCTTGGGAATAATTCGGTGGTATCGCAGAAGTGTTATTTATGCACCGGCAGTCACGATTATACCAGCGCTCATTTTGAGATTACTGCCACGCCGATTGTGATCGGCGCGAAATGCTGGCTGGCGACGGATGTCTTTGTGGCCCCCGGCGTCACCATCGGTGACGGCAGCGTGGTCGGCGCGCGGAGCAGCGTTTTTAAATCGCTTGCGGGCGGGATGGTTTTTCGCGGCAACCCGTTGAAGGCAGTGCGTGAGCGGGTACCTCTCTCAGGGAGAGAGGCGGGGTGAGGGTGGTTCCCCCCGTCTCCCCGTTTTTACATGAATTAGATGGTTAACACGTTTAACAAAGGAAACTGATTATGACTAAAGTTGCTCTCATTACCGGTGTTACCGGGCAGGATGGGTCTTATCTGGCGGAGCTGCTGCTGGAGAAAGGTTATGAGGTTCACGGTATTAAACGTCGCGCCTCATCATTTAACACCGAACGTGTGGATCACATCTATCAGGATCCGCACACCTGTAACCCAAAATTTCACCTGCACTATGGTGATTTAACCGATACCTCGAACCTGACGCGGATCCTTCAGGAGGTGCAGCCGGATGAAGTGTATAACCTGGGGGCCATGAGCCACGTGGCGGTTTCCTTTGAATCGCCGGAATACACCGCCGATGTCGATGCCATGGGTACCCTGCGCCTGCTGGAAGCCATTCGCTTCCTCGGCCTTGAAAAGAAAACCCGTTTTTATCAGGCGTCCACCTCTGAACTGTACGGTCTGGTGCAGGAAACGCCACAAAAAGAGACCACGCCGTTTTATCCGCGCTCACCCTATGCGGTAGCCAAACTGTATGCCTACTGGATCACCGTTAACTATCGCGAATCCTACGGCATGTATGCCTGCAACGGCATCCTGTTTAACCATGAATCCCCGCGCCGCGGCGAAACCTTCGTCACTCGTAAAATTACCCGGGCGATTGCCAATATTGCCCAGGGCCTGGAGTCCTGCCTGTACCTCGGCAACATGGATTCCCTGCGCGACTGGGGCCATGCCAAAGACTACGTAAAAATGCAGTGGATGATGCTCCAGCAGGAGCAGCCGGAGGATTTCGTGATCGCCACCGGCGTCCAGTATTCAGTACGCGACTTCGTGGAAATGGCGGCGGCACAGCTTGGCATCAAACTGCGTTTTGAAGGCAACGGTGTCGACGAGAAAGGCATTGTGGTCTCCGTCACCGGTCACGATGCGCCGGGGGTTAAGCCGGGCGATGTCATTATTGCTGTCGATCCGCGCTATTTCCGTCCGGCAGAAGTTGAAACCCTGCTCGGCGATCCGACCAAAGCGCACCAGACCCTGGGCTGGAAACCGGAAACCACGCTTCAGGAAATGGTTTCTGAAATGGTGGCCAAAGACCTGGAAGCAGCGAAGAAGCACTCTCTGCTCAAGTCCCACGGTTACGAGGTTGCCATCGCGCTGGAGTCCTGAGCATGAGCAAACAACGCATTTTTGTCGCCGGACATCGCGGAATGGTGGGATCGGCAATCGTACGTCAGCTGGAACAGCGTGGCGATGTCGAACTGGTTTTACGCAGTCGCGACGAACTGAACCTGCTGGATCCGGCGGCGGTCGCGCAGTTTTTTGCCCGCGAACGCATCGACCAGGTCTATCTGGCCGCGGCGAAAGTCGGCGGTATTGTGGCAAACAATACCTATCCGGCAGATTTCATCTACGAAAACATGATGATCGAAAGCAACATTATTCACGCCGCGCACTGCAATGACGTGAATAAACTGCTGTTTCTCGGATCCTCCTGTATCTACCCGAAGCTGGCAAAACAGCCGATGGCAGAGGGCGAACTGCTTCAGGGAACGCTGGAGTCGACCAACGAGCCGTATGCGATTGCCAAAATCGCCGGGATCAAACTGTGTGAATCGTATAACCGCCAGCACAACCGCGATTATCGCTCGGTCATGCCGACCAATTTATACGGGCCGCACGACAACTTTCACCCGAGCAACTCGCATGTGATCCCGGCGCTGCTCAGGCGTTTTCATGAAGCGACCGAACAGAATACGGCGGATGTGGTGGTCTGGGGCAGCGGCACACCGATGCGCGAATTTCTGCACGTCGATGATATGGCCGCCGCCAGCATTCACGTCATGGAACTGGATCGCAGCGTCTGGCAGGAAAACACCGAGCCGATGCTGTCGCACATTAATGTCGGTACCGGCGTTGACTGCACCATTCGCGAGCTGGCGCTGACCCTGGCGCAGGTAGTGGGTTTTAAAGGGCGGGTAGTGTTTGATGCCACTAAACCCGACGGCACGCCGCGTAAATTACTCGACGTTACGCGTCTGCACCAGCTTGGCTGGTTTCATGAAATCACGCTTGAGGCCGGGCTTGCCAGCACGTACCAGTGGTTTCTGGCGAATCAGCAGCGGTTTCGGGGGTAATCATGTTTCTCAGCGCTGAAGATTTCGCCACCGTGGTCCGTACCACGCCGCTGGTTTCCCTGGATTTGATCGTGGAGAACGAGCGCGGCGAATTTTTACTCGGTCAACGGACGAATCGTCCGGCACAGGGGTGCTGGTTTGTGCCGGGCGGGCGGGTTCAGAAAGATGAGACGCTGGCACAGGCGTTTAGCCGCCTGACGGAGGCGGAACTGGGCATTAGCCTGCCGATGACCGCCGGCGAATTTTACGGCGTCTGGCAGCATTTTTATGACGATAACTTTTCCGGTACCGGCTTCTCTACCCATTATATCGTGCTCGGCTTCCGCCTGCGGGTGGAAACCTGCACGTTGCGCCTGCCCACCGAACAGCATAATGCATACCGCTGGCTGACGGCGGATGCCTTACTGGCCAGTGAAAACGTGCACGACAACAGTCGGGCCTATTTTCTGGCTGAACGTCAGGCGGGAGTGCCGGGATTATGAAAATTCTCGTCTACGGCATTAACTATGCGCCCGAACTGACCGGTATCGGCAAATACACCGGTGAAATGGTCGAGTGGATGGCGCGTGAGGGCCACGAGGTCAGAGTGATCACCGCGCCGCCGTATTACCCTCAATGGTACGTGGACGCCCCTTATCGGGCGTGGCGCTATCAGCGTGAAACCGGCGTGGCCACCGTCTGGCGCTGTCCGCTGTACGTGCCGAAACAGCCATCAACCCTGAAGCGGCTGCTCCATCTCGGCAGTTTCGCGCTCAGCAGTTTTTTCCCGCTGATGGCGCAGCGCCGCTGGAAGCCGGACCGCATTATCGGCGTGGTGCCGACGCTATTTTGTACCCCGGGTATGCGTCTGCTGGCAAAACTGAGCGGCGCACGGACGGTGCTGCATATTCAGGACTATGAAGTGGACGCCATGCTCGGCCTGGGCATGGCGGGTAACGGAAAAGCCGGCCTGGTAGCGCGCCTGGCGACCGCCTTTGAGCGCCGCAATTTACGCGGGGTTAACGCGGTTTCGACTATCTCGCGCTCGATGATGAACAAGGCGCAGGAAAAGGGCGTTCCGGCACAAAACATTCTCTATTTTCCCAACTGGTCTGAAGTCGCCCGTTTTCGCGATATTGCCCCGGCTGACGTGAGTGCACTGCGTCGTCGACTCGGGCTGAGCGAGGCGCAAAAAATCATTCTGTACTCCGGCAATATCGGCGAGAAACAGGGATTAGAGAACGTCGTCGAGGCGGCGAACCTGCTGCGCGATCATCCGTGGACGTTTGTGATTGTTGGACAGGGCGGCGGCAAAGCGCGGCTGGAGAAGAAGGTTGCCGAACTCGGCCTGACCAATATCCGCTTTCTGCCGCTGCAACCCTGGGACGATTTGCCCGCGCTGCTGGCGCTTGGCGACTGCCATCTGGTTATCCAGAAACGCGGCGCAGCGGACGCCGTTCTGCCGTCCAAACTGACCAATATTCTCGCGTCAGGCGGTAATGCGGTGATCACCGCCGAAGCACAGACCGAACTGGGCCAGCTCTGCCAGGCCTGGCCGGGGATCGCGATTTGTGTCGAGCCAGAAGAGGTGGCGGCGCTGGTTGGCGGGATTGAGCAGGCGCTATTGCTGCCAGAAAACAACACGGTGGCACGTGAATATGCCGAACGCACGCTCGAAAAAGAGAACGTGTTACGCCAATTTATTTCAGATATTCGGGATCACTAATATGCGTCAACCTACGCTCTATCCGGTCGTTATGGCAGGCGGTTCCGGCAGCCGTTTATGGCCGCTTTCCCGCGTACTCTACCCTAAACAGTTTCTCTGCCTGAAAGGGGAATTGACCATGCTGCAGGCGACCATCAGTCGTCTGAACGGTGTGGAATGCGAAAGCCCGGTGGTGATTTGTAACGAACAGCATCGTTTTATCGTCGCCGAGCAGTTGCGCCAGCTTAATAAGCTCACCGAGAACATCATTCTGGAACCCGCAGGGCGTAACACCGCCCCGGCGATTGCGCTGGCGGCGCTGGCGGCGAGCCGAAATTCTCCCGATGACGATCCGCTGCTGCTGGTGCTGGCGGCCGATCACATGATCCAGGATGAAGCCGCCTTTCGTGCAGCCGTCACGGCCTCGATTCCTCATGCCCGGGCGGGCAAGTTAGTGACCTTCGGCATCGTGCCGGATCTACCGGAAACCGGCTATGGCTATATCCGCCGCGGCGACGTGACGCCGGGCAATGAAGATAGCGTGGCGTTTTCGGTGGCCCAGTTTGTCGAAAAACCGAATCTGGCGACCGCTCAGGCCTATGTCGCCAGCGGTGAATACTACTGGAACAGCGGGATGTTCCTGTTTCGTGCCGGACGTTATCTCGAGGAGCTGGAAAAGTATCGCCCGGACATTCTCGAGGCCTGTCAAAAATCAATGGCGACCGTCGACCCGGATCTTGATTTTATCCGGGTGGATGAGGCGGCCTTTCTCGCCTGCCCGGAAGAATCGATTGACTATGCGGTAATGGAGCGTACCGCCGATGCGGTGGTAGTGCCGATGGATGCCGGCTGGAGCGACGTTGGCTCCTGGTCTTCGCTATGGGAAATCAGCCCGCATACGCCGGAGGGAAACGTTCATCACGGCGACGTCATCAGCCACAACACCGAAAACAGCTACGTCTACGCTGAGTCCGGCCTTGTCACCACCGTCGGGGTAAAAGACCTGGTGGTGGTGCAGACCAAAGACGCCGTGCTGATTGCCGATCGTAACCACGTGCAGGAAGTCAAAAAAGTGGTTGAGCAGATCAAAGCTGACGGTCGTCATGAACACCATATTCACCGCGAAGTGTACCGCCCGTGGGGCAAATATGACTCTATCGACGCCGGCGATCGCTATCAGGTGAAACGGATCACCGTCAAGCCGGGTGAGGGATTGTCGCTGCAAATGCATCATCACCGCGCTGAACACTGGGTGGTGGTCGCGGGCACGGCAAAAGTCACCATTAACGGTGAGATCAAACTGCTGGGTGAGAACGAGTCAATTTATATCCCACTCGGTGCGGCCCACTGTCTGGAAAACCCCGGAAAAATCCCTCTCGATTTGATTGAAGTGCGCTCCGGATCGTATCTCGAAGAGGACGACGTGGTGCGTTTTGAGGATCGATACGGGCGCGTGTAATACGCCGGTTCGCTACGTGTCTGCCGGGTAACCTGAATAAGAGAAAAAGCATGACGACATTAACCTGTTTTAAAGCCTACGACATTCGCGGCAGGCTGGGTGAGGAATTGAATGATGATATCGCCCGGCGAATAGGGCGTGCGTATGGCGAATACCTGAAACCGGACACCGTGGTGCTGGGCGGTGATGTTCGCCTGACCAGCGAAGCACTGAAGCTGGCGCTGGCAGAGGGCCTGCGTGATGCCGGGGTAAACGTGCTGGATATAGGGCTTTCCGGCACCGAAGAGATCTATTTCGCTACCTTCCATCTTGGCATTGACGGCGGCATTGAAGTGACGGCCAGCCACAATCCAATGGACTACAACGGTATGAAACTGGTGCGCAAAGGCGCTCGTCCGATTAGCGGCGACACCGGCTTGCGTGATGTTCAGCGTCTCGCCGAAGCGAATGATTTCCCGCCGGTCAATCCGGCCATGCGCGGCCGCTTTAAGCGCATCGACCTGCGTGAAGCCTACATTGACCATCTGCTTGGCTATATCGATGTTAACAATCTGACCCCGCTGAAACTGGTGATCAATTCCGGCAATGGCGCGGCGGGTCCGGTGGTAGATGCAATCGAAGCCCGTTTTAAGGCGCTTAACGTGCCGGTAGAGTTCGTCAAGGTTCACAACACGCCGGACGGCACTTTTCCCAATGGCATTCCGAATCCGCTGCTGCCCGAATGCCGCGACGACACCCGGCGGGCAGTGATTGAGCACAGCGCGGATCTCGGCATCGCCTTCGATGGTGATTTCGACCGTTGCTTTCTGTTTGATGAGAAAGGGCAGTTTATCGAGGGCTATTACATTGTTGGCCTGCTGGCAGAAGCGTTTCTGGAAAAACACCCCGGCGCGAAGATTATTCACGATCCGCGCCTGTCATGGAACACCGTGGATGTGGTCAGCGCGGCGGGTGGCGTTCCGGTGATGTCGAAGACTGGCCATGCCTTTATCAAAGAGCGAATGCGCGAAGAAGATGCGCTTTACGGCGGTGAAATGAGCGCCCACCACTACTTCCGCGATTTTGCTTATTGCGACAGCGGGATGATCCCGTGGCTGCTGGTCACCGAACTGCTGGGTCTGAAAGGGCTATCGCTGGGCGAACTGGTGCGCGATCGGATGGCAGCCTTTCCGGCCAGCGGGGAGATCAACAGTACGTTGACCGATCCGGCGACGGCAATGGCGCGAGTGGAGGCACATTTTGCGCCACAAGCGCTGGAGGCCGACCGCACTGACGGTATTAGCCTCGCGTTTGCCGACTGGCGCTTTAATTTGCGCTCATCAAACACCGAGCCGGTAGTGCGCCTGAACGTGGAGTCGCGTGGGGATGCCCGGCTGATGCAGTCGCGTACTGAGGCCATTCTGGCACTGCTTAATCAGTAGCGGGCGCGCAGGGTTGCTCTCCCCCTCACCCTAACCCTCTCCCTCAGGGAGAGGGGACGGACCGCGGCACAGAGGAGCGAGGTGCCCCGGATGAGGATAAAGACCGGAGCGCAGTCCCGCTTTTCTCCCTCTCCCTCAGGGAGAGGGCGGGGGGAGGGACAACCCAACCAACGCAAGGAAAAACAAAGGAACAACGATGACGACTCTAAAAAAGCGCGAGCGAGCCAAAACGAATGCATCGTTAATCTCAATGGTGCAGCGATTTTCTGATATCACCATCATGTTCGGTGGATTGTGGGTGGTTTGTCAGGTCAGCGCGCTGCCGTTTTTGTATATGCATCTGTTGATGGCGCTGATCACCCTGGTGGTATTCCAGATGATTGGCGGCATGACCGACTTTTACCGTTCATGGCGCGGTGTCAGGGTAACCACCGAGCTGTTGCTGCTTATCCAGAACTGGACCCTGAGCCTGATTTTTGGCACCGGCCTGATGGCGTTTAACAACGATTTCGATCACAGCGTTGTCACGCTGCTGGCGTGGTATCTGCTCAGCACCTTCGGCATGATTGCCTGCCGCACCCTGATCCGTTTTGGCGCGGGCTGGCTGCGTAATCTCGGCTATAACTCGCGCCGGGTGGCGGTAGCGGGCGAGCTTCCGGCAGGGCAGGCGCTGCTGCAAAGCTTCCGCAATCAGCCGTGGCTGGGCTATGAGGTTGTCGGCATCTATCACGATAACCCGAATGCCGCACGCGTCGGCAATTACACCCAGCTGGTGAGTGATGCGCGCGACGGCAAAATCCATAATATCTACATCGCGATGGCGATGCAGGACGAAGCCTGTATTAAAGCGCTGGTCCGCGATCTGGCGGATACCACCTGTTCGGTGATCCTGATCCCCGATCTGTTTACCTTCAACATTCTGCACTCGCGGGTAGAAGAGGTGAATGGCGTTCCGGTCGTGCCGCTGTACGACACGCCGCTCTCCGGCATTAACCGGATCCTGAAGCGAATTGAAGACATCGTACTGGCGACACTTATTCTGCTGCTTATCTCTCCGGCGCTGGGCTGTATTGCGCTGGCGGTAAAACTGACGTCGTCGGGGCCGGTTATCTTCCGTCAGACCCGCTACGGCATGGATGGCAAGCCGATCATGGTCTGGAAATTTCGCTCTATGCGGGTCATGGAAAACGACGCCGTGGTGACGCAGGCGACGCAGAACGATCCGCGCGTGACGCCGGTGGGCAACTTCCTGCGCCGGACATCGCTGGATGAACTGCCGCAGTTTATTAACGTTCTGACCGGCGGAATGTCTATCGTCGGACCGCGCCCACATGCGGTGGCGCATAACGAGCAGTATCGCGCGCTGATTGAAGGTTACATGCTGCGGCATAAAGTGAAACCGGGTATTACCGGCTGGGCGCAAATTAACGGCTGGCGCGGCGAAACGGATACGCTTGAAAAGATGGAAAAACGTATTGAGTTCGACCTGGAATATATCCGCGAATGGAGTCTGTGGTTCGATATCAAAATCGTCTTTCTGACGGTATTCAAAGGCTTTGTGAATAAAGCGGCTTACTGAGGAAACGTTGATGAGTTTACGGCAAAAGACCCTCAACGGCGCGAAATGGTCAGCCATGGCGACAGTGGTGATTATCGGCCTCGGGCTTATCCAGATGACCCTCCTGGCGCGGATTTTCGATGGTCATCAGTTCGGTCTGCTGACCATTTCGCTGGTGATCATCGCCCTGGCCGATACCCTGTGTGATTTTGGCATCGCCAATTCGATTATCCAGCGTAAAGAGAGTAGCCACGGTGAACTGACCACCCTGTACTGGCTGAATGTCTGGCTGGGCATTGGGGTCTTTATCGCCGTCTATTTGCTCAGCGATGTGATTGCCCGACTGCTGCACAACCCGGATCTCGCCGTGCTGATTAAGACGCTGTCGCTGGCCTTTGTAGTCACCCCGCACGGGCAACAGTTTCGGGCGCTGATGCAAAAGGAGCTGGAATTTAACAAAATTGGCGCAATTGAAACGCTTTCCGTGCTGGCCGGTTTCACCTTTACCGTACTGAGTGCGCGCTACTGGCCGTTGGCTATCACCGCCATTCTCGGCTATCTGGTGAACAGCGCGGTGCGGACCCTGTTATTTGGCTGGTTCGGACGCAAAATTTACCGTCCGGGGCTGCATTTTTCTCTGCGTGAGGTGGTGCCTAACCTGCGTTTTGGCGCATGGCTGACGGCGGACAGTATCATCAATTACGTTAATACCAACCTGTCGACGCTGGCGCTGGCGCGTATTCTTGGCGCCAGCGCGGCGGGTGGCTATAACCTCGCGTGGAACGTGGCGGTGGTTCCGCCGATGAAGCTGAACCCGATTATTACCCGGGTGCTGTTTCCGGCCTTCGCTAAAATTCAGGATGACACCGGAAAACTGCGGGTGAATTTCTACAAGCTGCTGTCGGTAGTGGGAATCATTAATTTTCCGGCGCTGCTGGGGCTGATGGTGGTCGCAAACAACGTCGTGCTGGTGGTATTTGGTGAGAAGTGGGCTTACATCGTACCGGTCCTGCAACTGCTGTGCGTGGTCGGTCTGCTACGCTCGGTGGGAAATCCCATCGGTTCGCTGTTGATGGCCCGGGCGCGGGTCGATCTCAGTTTTAAATTTAACGTGTTCAAAACCTTTCTGTTTATCCCGGCGATCCTGGTGGGCGGACATCTGGCGGGCGTGATTGGCGTCACCCTCGGATTTTTGCTGGTACAGATCCTCAATACCATCCTGAGCTATTTCGTGATGATCAAACCGGTGGTAGGGCCGAGCTACCGTCAGTATTTGCAGAGCCTGTGGCTGCCAATGCGGCTGTCGCTGCCGACGCTGCTGAGCAGCTATGCGGTGGGCGAACTGCTGGCGGGACAGCTCTCTTTACCGCTGCTGCTCGCGGCCCAGATAGCCGTCGGCGTCATCAGTTTTGGTCTGGTACTGGTGCTTTCACGCAACAGCCTGGTCGTGGAAATGAAAAAGCCGTTTTGCCGCAGTGAGACACTAAAAACGCTCCTGCGCGCGCATTAATAAAACCCTTTCAGAGGCGAGAATGAAATTATTAATTTTAGGTAATCACACCTGTGGAAACCGTGGCGATAGCGCCATCATGCGTGGCCTGATCGATGCGATTTACCATCAGGAGCCACAGGCCGAGCTGGATGTGATGAGTCGCTTCCCGATCAGTTCCTCCTGGCTACAGGGCCGGACCATCATGGCCGATCCGCTGTATCAACTCAGCCAGAGACAGCAGGCGGCGGCAGGCATGCGCGGGCGAATTAAAAAAGTGCTGCGCCGTCGCTATCAGCATCGTATTTTACTGGCCAGAGCGACTGGCGAAGGCAAACTGCGTAATTTCCGTCTCGCCCCGGAGTTCAACCGCTTCGCCGAGTTTCTGAAAAACTACGATGCGATTATTCAGGTTGGCGGCTCAAACTATGTCGACCTGTATGGCCTGACTCACTTCGAATATCCGTTCTGCGCCTTTATGGCGAATAAGCCGATTTATATGGTGGGGCATAGCGTCGGGCCGTTCCAGAATCCGGATTTTAATCAACTGGCGAATTATGTTTTTGCCCGCACCAATGCGCTGATCCTTCGGGAAACCGTCAGCCGCGATCTGATGGTAAAAAGCAATATTAGTACCGACAGAGTCGAGCAGGGCGTGGACACCGCCTGGCTGGTGGATCGTCGCCACGACACCTTTACCGCCAGCTATGCGGTACAGCACTGGCTGGATATCGCCCGCCGGCAGAAAACCGTCGCTATTACGCTGCGCGAACTGGAACCCTTCGACAAACGTCTTGGCACTACCCAGCAGGCCTACGAGCAGGCATTTGCCGGGGTGGTTAACCGCCTGACGGCAGACGGTTATCAGGTGCTGGTCCTGTCAACCTGTACCAGTATCGACCGCTATAACCGCGATGACCGGATGGTGGCGCTGCGTATGGCGCAGTACGTTAACCATCCTGAACAGCTGTATATTGCCATGGACGAGCTGAATGACGTGGAGATCGGCAAAATCCTGGCAGAGTGTGCGCTGACGATTGGTACACGTCTGCACTCGGCAATTATCTCAATGAACTTCGGCACGCCGGCGATTGCCATTAATTATGAACACAAGTCGGCAGGCATTATGCAGCAGCTTGGGATGCCGGAGATGGCCATCGACATCCGTCATCTGCTGGACGACTCCCTGCAGGGCGTGGTGGCCGATATCCTTAATCAACTGCCGGCCTTAGGTGAGAAAGTTGAACGCGCCGTGACTGCCGAGCGCGAAAAAGGCTTTGCGATGATCGGCTCCGTACTGGACAGGATCAGGGGGGCGCAATGAAAGTCGGCTTCTTTCTGCTGAAATTCCCGCTGTCGTCAGAGACGTTTGTGCTCAACCAGATCGTGGCGTTTATCGATATGGGCCACGAGGTGGAAATTGTGGCGTTACAGAAGGGGGATTTGCAGAACACGCATCCCGCCTTTCACGCTTATCAACTGGCAGAAAAAACCCACTGGTTGCAGGACGAGCCGCAAAGCAAACTGGCAAAACTGCGTTATCGGGCATTGAGTATTTTACAGGGCGCGCATAAAGCGGCGACATGGCGGGCGCTGAACATTCAGCGCTACGGGGACGAAGCCCGCAATTTGATCCTGCCGGCGATTTGCGCCACCGCGCCCCGGGCTTTCACCGCAGACGTCTGGCTGGCTCATTTCGGCCCGGCGGGCGTCACCGCCAGTCGTCTGCGTGAACTGGGCGTACTTCGCGGCAAAATCGCCACGATTTTTCACGGCATTGATATCTCCAGCCGCGATGTACTGGCGCGCTATACCGCTCAGTACCAGCAGCTTTTTGCCAGCGGTGACGCTATGTTGCCGATCAGTGAGCTGTGGGCAGAACGCCTGCTTGGAATGGGCTGTGCACCGGAAAAAGTCACCGTCTCGCGGATGGGTGTTGATGTCCAGCGCTTCTCCCGCCGGCCAGTCAAAATGCCCGGCGAGACGCTGGAGATCATCTCTGTTGCCCGTCTGACCGAAAAAAAAGGGCTGCACGTTGCTATCGACGCCTGCCGCCAGCTTAAGGCGCAGGGCATCAAGTTTCACTACCGCATTCTGGGCCCTGGACCGTGGGAGCAGCGTCTGCGCACCATGATCGCGCAGTATCAACTGGAAGACGTCATTGAGATGTGCGGCTTTCGCCCCGGTCACGAAGTCAAGGCGATGCTGGATGAAGCGGATGTTTTCCTGCTCCCTTCAGTAACCGGTGAGGATGGAGATATGGAAGGCATCCCCGTCGCGCTGATGGAAGCGATGGCGGTCGGCATTCCGGTCGTGTCTACCCTACACAGCGGTATTCCCGAACTTATCGACAATCACGCATCCGGCTGGCTGGTGGCAGAGAATGACGCTGCCGCGCTGGCTGCTCGCCTGATCGCTTTCAAAACGCTCGACGAAGCAACGCTCACCGCTATTCTCGGACGCGCCAGGCAAAAAATTGAAACTGACTTTAATCAGCAGGTGATTAACCAGCGGCTCGCCAGCCTGCTGCACACGCTCTAATATCGAGGTCCCATGGGTAAACATCCGCAAGAACTCTCCCGACGTCGCTTTCTGTCGGCAGGCTCCGCCCTTGCCGCGCTTCCCTTGCTCCACAGCCCGCTGGTTCATGCCCTGAACCGCAGCCAGACGGTGGACATTAGTGATTTTCTTACCGGCAATGACTGGGTCCGCGCGTTCCGCCAGGCGTTTGCCGTTGCCGATACCGTTAACGTTCCTGAAGGCGTGGTATGCGAGAACATTAATACCAGCATCACCATTCCGCCGGGGAAAACCCTGCGGCTTTCGGGCAGCATCAAAGGCAATGGCCGGGGACGTTTTAACCTGAGCGATGGCTGTCAGATTATCGGTAAGGCGGCTGCCAGCCTGTATAACGTGATGCTCGACGTGCGCGGCTCAGACTGCACCATCCAGGGGGTGACGATGAGCGGCTATGGCCCGGTGGCGCAGATTTTTATCGGCACCAAAAAAAAGCAGACCCTGCGCAACCTGACCATTGATAACATCACTGTGACTAAAGCCAACTACGGCATTCTGCGTCAGGGATTTCACGACGCGGTAGAGAAGGCGAGCATTACCCACAGCCATTTCAGCTATCTCCAGGGCGATGCTATCGAGTGGAACGTGGCCATCAATGACCGCGATATTCTGATTTCTGACCATGTCATTGACCATATCGACTGCACCAATGGCAAAATCAACTGGGGCATCGGCATTGGACTGGCGGGCAGCACCTACGATAATGACTATCCGGAACATATGGCGGTTAAAAACTTTGTCGTTGCCAACATCACCGGCAGCCACTGCCGCCAGCTGATCCATGTTGAAAACGGCAAGCATTTTATTATTCGCAACGTCAAGGCGCGCGATATTACGCCGGCATGGAGTAAAAATGCCGGTATTGATAACGCGACGGTCGCAATTTATGGCTGTGATAATTTTGTTATTGATAATATCGATATGGAAAACAGTGCCGGAATGCTAATTGGCTACGGGGTGATCAAAGGCAATTACCTCTCTATTCCGCAAAACTTCCGCCTGAATAATATTCGCATCAATAATGGTGACCTGCCGTGGAAGCTGCGCGGTATACAAATCTCGTCGGGCAATGCGACCTCATTCGTCGCTATCACCAATCTCAATACCACCCGGGCATCGCTGGAGTTTCACAACAAACCGCAACACCTTTTTATGCGTAATATCAACGTGATGCAGGAAGCCCGCCGTGGGGCCGCACTCAAGCTTAACTTTGACCTGCGTAAAGACGTTCGCGGCAAGTTTATGGCGCGTGACGATACATTGCTGTCGCTGGCAAACATCAAAGCGGTAAATGAGAAAGGGGAGAGTTCAGTTGACATCGACCGGGTGGATCAGCAGGTGGTCAAGACGGAAAGGGTGAATTTCAAACTGCCGGGTCATTAATTTGCGAATATTCCTGGGTGTAAAACCTTCCGCTTAAGAATTTAGCTCAGGTTTTCAACAGTGATAAGGCGTATCCTCTTAGAACTGACTGGATAAAACATTTTTAGAGTCTATAATTCACAAATCATTTATAGGTGGAAGAAATAATGATTAATTTGAAAGCGGTTATACCGGTAGCGGGCTTAGGAATGCACATGCTACCCGCCACAAAAGCCATCCCGAAAGAGATGCTACCGATTGTCGACAAACCCATGATTCAGTACATCGTTGACGAGATTGTGGCAGCAGGGATCAAAGAGATCGTACTTGTTACTCACTCTTCCAAAAACGCGGTTGAAAACCACTTCGACACCTCCTATGAACTGGAAGCTCTGCTGGAGCAGCGCGTTAAGCGTCAGTTGCTGGCTGAAGTGCAGTCCATCTGCCCTCCGGGCGTAACCATTATGAACGTGCGCCAGGCTCAGCCGCTTGGCCTCGGCCATTCGATTCTTTGCGCGCAACCGATTATCGGCGATAATCCTTTCGTTGTCGTGCTGCCCGATATCATCCTCGACACGGCCACCGCAGACCCATTGCGCTATAACCTTGCCGCGATGGTTGCTCGCTTTAATGAGACTGGACGCAGTCAGGTGCTGGCTAAAAGGATGGAAGGCGATCTCTCTGAATATTCCGTTATTCAGACTAAAGAGCCGATCAATAATGAAGGTAACGTCAGCCGTATCGTTAACTTTATTGAAAAACCTGATGAACCGCAGACGCTGGATTCCGACCTGATGGCAGTGGGGCGCTACGTCCTGTCCGCCGATATCTGGCCGGAACTCGAACGTACTCAGGCCGGTGCCTGGGGCCGTATCCAGTTAACAGACGCCATTGCCGAACTAGCTACTAAACAGTCCGTCGATGCGATGTTAATGACCGGCGACAGCTATGACTGTGGTAAAAAAATGGGTTATATGCAGGCCTTTGTCAATTATGGGCTGCGTAACCTGAAAGAAGGTGCAAAATTCCGTGACAGCATTAAAAAGTTGCTTAATGCAGAATAATTAAGCCCCGCTCGGGGTCGGATACGCCATTCAAATAACGGCAGTGGCATTATGAAATTTGAGTTTTTACTCATCTCATAATGCCACTGCCGTTTTGTTTTTATCTTTCAAATCAATAACTAAAAAAGGTAGGGTTAGACGGATTTTTTATAATGCAGATTAAGAATTTTCTTGTCTAAAGGTTAAATTCATATAACAATGATGTTGTCGTTGATGAAGGGTTTAGTATGCATTTTGTGTGCCGGCGTTCGTGCGCGCAGAGGATGCTTGCGAGTGGTTACAGTGGACTGGTAGCTGTTGAGCCAGGGGCGGTAGCGTGGATATATCGTTCAAAATTAATGAGTGATTTTTCTAAATAGATTAAAAATTTGCCTCGAAAATTTCTTAGATAAGATACTTAGAAACTGTCACTTTAATAAAGTTAGGGTTAATAGCCAGTAGCGTTTTTACATGGGAATATTATGTACTATGATAAAAGGTCATAAATGTTAATTTATTATATTATCATTTTTTCTACAGTGATCATTGGCTATGTCTATGAACACTCAGATAAAAACTTGCAGAAAATAATTAATTTTCTTTTCATTGCTATTTTTACTGTAGTAATCGGATTGCGTAATGAAGTAGGTGTAGATTGGTTTGCTTATATTGATATGTATTTGCGTTTAACTGCAGAACCATTTGTATATGATACGAACGAACTTTTATATAAATTCCTAAATGTCGTTTCATACTATACAGGTATAGGTTTTGGTTTAGTGGTTTTTATGACGACGTTTATATTTATACTTTGTAGCATTAGGGGGCCAAAAATAATTAATCTTAATCCTTACTATTTTTTTGCAGTCGTTGGATCTTATTATTTTGTAATGGCTGGATTAAATTTCATTAGGCAGGGTGTTGCCTTAGCTATTATGGTGGTGGCATTTTCTCATCTTATTAATGGTAGTAAAATAAGGTTTCTGGTAACAACATTTTTAGCAGGTATGTTTCATACGTCGGCATTATTATTGATAGTTTTTATAATAGCTGATTTGAATATTATATTTGTAGTGGCATCTGTTTTTTTTGTACTAGGTTTAGTCATTTATTTCCCCATAGAAAGATATCAGTTATATCTTACGAGTGATATGGAGAATGCAGGGTTGGTGCTACGAGTCGGTTATCTCATAGTTCCTAGTATATATATTATTTTCAACTTTAAATCGTGGTTGAAAAAATCGCTGCTTATAAAGCGGTTATATATAATATCTATCTTTTTCGCACCAACACTCGCAACCCTTAGTTTAGTCAGTAGTACAATTTCTGATCGAGTTGCATATTATTTTATCATTTTTATTACGCTATTAGTCATGAAATTAGTAGCGGAAAATAAAAATAACTTCAATAAAGTGACTTTGATTGTTATGTTCGTAATATCAATGATTGCTCTTTCTGTATGGTCATATAATAGTAAATATATTGAATATTATAGGTATAATAGTTACTTAATAAAATGGTTGTCATAATGAAAAGGCTATTAGAGAATGTAATTTTACTGAGCGCTATAAAATTCTGCGATATGTTTATTCCATTATTGATTATACCTTATGTTATATCTATAATAGGATTAAATTCGTATGGGGTTTTTGCTGTATGCTTAACGGTTTTTAACTTTATATTAACTTTCAATGATTTTGGACTTAATACTTTACTAGCTAAAGAGGTGGCCCAGAAAAATGATAAAATATGGTCCCGGAATTATTTAATCACGTGTACAAACGTTAAAATTATTTTATCTTTTTTTTCATCATTAGCTTTTATTTCATTTGTTTTTGTAAAGGGTAGTGACTATATATATGTGTCACTTTTTTTTATAATGGGTGCATTCTTTGAATCTATATCTCCAGTAGCATATTTTCAAGGGATTCAGCAATTAAGGCTTGCGTCTTTATTTCAATTCACTTGTAGATTAATTTCTGCATTATTGGTTTTTGTATTAGTAAAACAAAACAATGATTTGATACTATATGCATTTATTCATAATATTTCGTATGTAGTTAATTGCATGTTACTATTAAATTTAATTAATAAAAAACATGATATAAAATTAAGATTTAAAATAATACCTTTTGCGACCTTTGAGAAAATATTTAAAGATGCATGGCATATCTATTCTTTTAGATTTGTCTCTGGTCTTATTAATCCCATAATTACCATTTTTTTATCTTCCTTTTATGGAGAACAAATTGTCAGTATATACTCTGTATCTCAAAGAGTATGCTCAGCCGCATCCAGAGTTTACGAGCCAATTAATAATGCAATATTTCCTCACATGGCAACTATCGTAAAAACAAGATTTAAAAAATTTTTAAAGCAAAGCATAGTATATATTTTTTTATTACTGATATCTTCATCTATAGTATGTTTCTTTTTATTGATGTATCAAAGCCAGGTTCAGGTTTATTTAATAAAAAGGAATTTTATTGGTAAGGAGCTAAGTATTTATTTTTACGCTATAATTATACTTATTCCAAGTGTTATTAATCTGTATCTCAATTATATGTTAATTGCATTAAACAAGGCATCAGTTATAAAAAATAATTTATTCGCTAGTGTTATTATTCTTATAGTAGGATTAGCTTTTATAGCTAGTGAGAATCTAGAACCGCAATATGTGGCTACATTACTTTTAATATCAAGTGGATTGCTAACAATAGGTTTGTTTTTTTCAATATACGTCACCATTAAAAAAATAACTTTAATATAGAGTAGTAACACCATGAATAGAATTGCTCTGATTTTACCATATATGGGAAGTTTCCCTAATTATTTTAGTCTATGGGCCATGTCTGCTAAAAAAAACGATTTTATAGATTTTTATGTAATCACCGATCAAGTAAAAAATAGATGCAATGATGAAAATATTTACTATATCCCTATGGCATTTAATGAATTAAAATTCAATATACAAAAAATTTTTGATTTCCCTATAGCTCTTGATGAAGCTTATAAAATATGTGATTATCGTCCTGTATTTGGAAAGGTATTCGCTGATATTCTAGCATCCTACGAGTTTTGGGGGCATTGTGATCCCGACGTGATTTGGGGAAAGCTAAAAAATTTTATTACTGAAGAAATATTAAATGATTATGATAAAATATATTCATGTGGACATTTAACAATATATCGTAATAATGAATTTATTAATAATCTTTATGCTAAAAGCATTTGTTTTAATATGCTGAATTATAGAGATGCATTCCAAACAAACTATCCATGTCACTTTGATGAAAGTGAGGGTATGACATACATCTGTAAAAAAACAAATGTTAAAACATACGAAAAAATCGACTATGCCGATATAAACTATAGGAATTATGCTTTTGCTCGCGCCGTTTCAGATGAGTCTAAATTTTTTATCTATAAATGGATTAACGGAGAGCTATTTGAGTGCTCCTATAGTGATGAGCAAAAAAATATTCAAGATAAAAGATGCGCATATATACATTTACAAAAAAGAAAAATGAATATATTTCTGGACATAGAACAGGGGGCTACAGAAAAATTTTTGATAGTACCTAATGCTTTTCTTCCAATGTCTGATGATAATATTATCTCTAAAGCCATATTCATTAAGCATACTACAGATAAAAAGTTTTATTCAGATTATTATATCAGTAGAATGAAAAATATTAAATTTAAATTAAAAAATGGCTATATAAAATATAAGTTAGTAAGGGCTGCTAGAAAGCTGATTAAAGGAGTTAACATCTAGTGAAAGTTATGCATATTATATCATCACCTGCAGCCGGTGGAGCCGAAATTTATGTTAAAGACTTATGCATTAATATGGCTAAAAATGACTGTGATATTTTTATATTATTTATAAGCCATGCGGTGGAAATTGGTCGCTCTAAAGAATTTGAGAATAAATTTTTGGAAGAGTTAACTGCTAATAATATAGCATTTGGTTTTATTGGTAACGATTGTAAAAGAAATATCTATAAGGGTATAACCAAAGTAAGAAAGGCTACCAAGTTTTTCGATCCAGACATAATTCATTCTCACTTATATTTTGGTGCTATTTTTTCTCTTTTCACAAATAAAAAAAATAGAATTTACACGCATCATAATATCAAGCTTCGTGCTAGCAAGCATATTTACAAGGTTCTAGACCTGGGGACTAAAGCCTATATTGGAATCTGTGAGGCTTGCACAGTATTACTTAAAACGCATACACATAAAAGAGTGGTAAAAATAAATAATGGTGTCGATCCTCAAAGGATAATAAAAAAATTACAATCTTGTGATGAGCCTAATAAACCTATAAAAATTTTCATGGCAGGAAGGCTAGTTGAGCAGAAAAATTATAAACTGATATTAGAGGCTTTAAGCGAAATTAGCTTTTCGAATTATCAACTTATTATTGCAGGTGAGGGGCCAGAGAAAGAAAATCTGGAGAGTCTTGCTAAAAGATTAGGTATTTCTGGTAAGGTTATTTTTTTAGGTAATTGTAATAGTGTTAATGAAGCCATGAGTGAAGCAGATGTCTTTGCTATGTGCTCTGCATGGGAAGGGCTTCCAATCTCATTAATTGAGGCAACACTTGCTGGTTTGCCTGTAATTGTAACAGATGTTGGTGGATGTGCTGAGATTGTGAATTATGTTAATAATGGCATCATTGTAGATAACCTTAGTGCAAATAGTTATGGCAATGCTCTTAATAATATTCTTGCATCCCCATCATTAAGAGAGAAATTTCATAAGAATGCTTTAAATAAAAGCCACATATATACAATAGAGTCTTGTGTGGAACAGCACATGAATCTTTACTATGAAATATTAAATTCTTAATCCTACTTCCTATTTCATTTAACAATAACCCAGTCTTATTAGCATAGGTTCTATATGGCTACCATTGCTCTCACAGCAAATACCAGTTGGTATATATATAATTTTCGCAGAAATACTATTTTGCAATTGATAGAAATAGGTTATTGTGTTGTGGTTGTAAGCCCTACAGATGAATATACAAAAAAGATCATAGCTTTGGGGGCCAGACATATAGAAATTAGAATGAATCCCAATGGCTTAAATCCATTTCAAGATGTCAAAACATTAATTGAATTTTACAGAATTTATAAGAACACCAATATTGATGTCATTCTTAATTTTACTCCCAAAAACAATATATATAGTACTCTAGCAGCTTTTTATTCCAATAAAAAAGTTATCAATAATATTGCTGGTTTAGGTACTGTTTTTACTCAAAAAAATTTACTTTCTTGGGTTGTTAAAAACTTATATCGTATAAGTCAAAAAAAAGCTGATTATATATTCTTCCAAAATGATGATGATAGAAATGTTTTTTTGGCAGCGAATATTGTTAAATTTGAAAAAACCATGAGGGTTCCCGGTTCAGGTGTGGATATCAAGAGGTTTAATTTTTCATTTTCAGAAACATATAGTTTAGAGTTTTTATTAATTGCGAGAATGCTATATCAAAAAGGTATTACATATTATGCAGATGCGGCAAGAGTTTTGAAAAAAAAATATGGAGATAAAGTAAGGTTCAGTTTGTTAGGTTTTTTAGAACCAACTAATCCTTCCTATGTATCTCCTGAACAGATGGACGCTTGGATTAAAGAGGGTATCATAACTTATCTGGGTGTATCTGATTCAGTAGAAAATGAAATTGAAAAAGCAGATTGTATAGTATTACCCTCTTTCTACCGTGAGGGTGTTCCAAAGTCGTTATTAGAAGCTGCTGCTATGGGTAAACCAATCATTACCACAGATAATGTCGGCTGTAGAGATATAGTTGATGATGGTGTTAATGGCTATTTATGTAAACCTCAGTCATTAGATGAATTGGTAAACGCAATGGAAAAAGTGATATTGATGTCACCTAAACAAAGGAAAGATTTTTCTATTGCAAGTCGTAAAAAAGTGGAAAAAGAATTTGACGAAAAAATTGTAATTAATAAATACCTTGACGCAATTAATAAAGTCTTAAAGGTTGAATAAGCTTTTTTCTAACAATAAAATGCGATTAAATATAATCTTATTAATTAACTTGTTCTTTTCAGTGTGTTATTGGAGTAATATCTGATCACATCGAAACAGTAAAACTAGTGGTTAACATCCTGACAGGAGTAAGAAATGTCCAAGCAACAGATCGGCGTCGTCGGTATGGCAGTAATGGGGCGCAACCTTGCGCTCAACATTGAAAGCCGTGGCTATACCGTCTCCGTTTTCAACCGCTCACGTGAAAAGACCGAAGAGGTCGTTGCTGAGAATCCGGGTAAGAAGCTGGTTCCTTACTATACGGTACAGGAGTTCGTTGAATCCCTTGAAACGCCGCGTCGTATCCTGTTAATGGTGCAAGCGGGCGCAGGTACTGACAGCGCCATCAACTCTCTTAAGCCTTATCTTGATAAAGGCGATATCATTATTGATGGCGGTAATACCTTCTTCCAGGACACCATCCGCCGTAACCGTGAGCTTTCAGAAGATGGCTTTAACTTCATCGGTACGGGTGTTTCAGGTGGCGAAGAGGGCGCGCTCAAGGGGCCGTCCATCATGCCTGGCGGTCAGAAAGATGCTTACGAGCTGGTCGCACCTATCCTGACTAAAATTGCTGCCGTCGCGGAAGATGGAGAGCCATGTGTCACCTATATTGGCCCGGATGGCGCAGGTCATTATGTCAAAATGGTGCACAACGGCATCGAATACGGTGATATGCAGCTGATTGCTGAAGCATATGCTTTGCTTAAGGGAGGCCTGAATCTGTCAAATGAAGAGCTGGCATCTACCTTTACCGAGTGGAACGAAGGTGAACTGAGCAGCTACCTGATTGACATCACTAAAGACATCTTCACTAAAAAAGATGAAGAGGGTAAATACCTGGTCGATGTCATCCTGGATGAAGCGGCGAATAAAGGCACAGGTAAGTGGACCAGCCAGAGCTCGCTGGATCTGGGTGAGCCACTGTCGCTGATCACCGAGTCTGTCTTTGCTCGCTACATCTCTTCTCTGAAAGAACAGCGCGTTGCCGCATCTAAAGTATTGAGCGGTCCTCAGGCGAAACTGGCTGCAGACAAAGGCGAGTTTATTGAGAAAGTGCGTCGTGCACTTTACCTGGGCAAAATCGTTTCTTATGCGCAGGGATTCTCGCAGTTACGTGCAGCGTCCGATGAGCATAGCTGGGATCTGAACTACGGTGAGATTGCGAAAATCTTCCGCGCCGGCTGTATCATCCGCGCTCAGTTCCTGCAGAAGATCACAGATGCCTACGCACAGGACGCGGGAATCGCTAACTTACTGCTGGCCCCTTACTTCAAGCAGATCGCTGACGATTATCAGCAGGCCCTGCGTGATGTCGTTGCTTACGCGGTGCAGAATGGCATTCCAGTTCCGACGTTCTCTGCGGCAATTGCCTATTACGATAGCTATCGTTCTGCCGTACTGCCTGCAAACCTGATTCAGGCGCAGCGTGACTACTTCGGCGCTCATACTTATAAGCGTACCGATAAAGACGGCGTCTTCCACACTGAGTGGCTGGATTAATCTGATTTAATCTTGCACAGAATTTAAACCCGGAAAATAAAAATCCGGGTTTCTTTTACTTAAGTTCCTTTGTATCACTGCTTTCTAATCATTAATTATAAGAATAAACTCAGGTTAGTCTTTTAATTTATTTAAATGTGTTCAAATACCCTACTTGACAAGCTATTAGCGTTAACGTTAAAACGCTAAGGTTAATAGTTATCGTGATGGCGATGGAGCCATCTCCTTTACTTATAAACTTATAAAAGTTGCGCTCTAATGAAAATAACGATATCGGGTACAGGTTATGTTGGTTTATCAAACGGGATTTTGATTGCTCAAAATCATGAGGTCGTGGCATTAGATATTATTCCTGCTAAGGTAGACATGCTGAATCAGAAGCAGTCGCCTATTGTGGATAAAGAAATTCAGCACTATCTGGCTGAGAAAGAACTGAATTTTCGTGCCACGACGGACAAGCATGAAGCCTATCAGAATGCCGATTACGTAATTATTGCTACACCAACCGACTACGATCCCAAAACTAATTATTTTAATACCGCATCGGTAGAGAGTGTCATACGCGATGTAATTGAAATTAACCCTTCGGCGGTAATGATCATTAAATCTACCATTCCGGTTGGATTTACTGAGACGATTAAGAAAGAGTTGGGTGTCGACAATATCCTTTTCTCTCCTGAGTTTTTGCGCGAGGGAAGGGCGCTTTACGACAACCTGCATCCATCTCGCATTGTGATTGGCGAGCGTTCAGAACGTGCAGAGCGTTTTGCCGCGTTGCTTCAGGAAGGCGCGATTAAGAAAGATGTTCCGGTTCTGTTCACAGATTCAACGGAAGCAGAGGCTATTAAACTCTTTGCTAATACCTATCTGGCAATGCGCGTAGCCTATTTTAATGAGCTGGACAGCTACGCCGAAAGCCTGGGGCTTGATTCCCGTCAAATCATTGAGGGTGTTTGTTTAGACCCACGTATTGGTAGTCACTATAATAACCCCTCATTTGGGTATGGCGGCTACTGCCTGCCGAAGGATACTAAGCAGCTGCTGGCCAACTATCAGTCTGTGCCTAATAACATCATCTCTGCCATTGTGGATGCTAACCGTACACGTAAGGATTTTATCGCTGATTCTATTCTGGCGCGTAAGCCTAAAGTGGTTGGCATTTATCGTTTGATTATGAAAAGCGGATCGGATAATTTCCGGGCTTCATCTATTCAGGGGATTATGAAACGCATCAAAGCTAAGGGCGTAGAAGTTATCGTCTACGAGCCGGTTATGGCTGAAGATGAGTTTTTTAATTCACGAGTGATTGACAATATTGAGGCTTTTAAAAGTGAAGCCGATGTCATTATTTCGAATCGTATGGCTGAAGAGCTGGCAGACGTCGCAACGAAAGTCTATACGCGCGATCTTTTTGGTGGCGATTAATTATATTTTACGGTTATATTCATTAAAATCAGAAGAGCCCTCATATGAGGGCTCCTGAATATTATATATTATAATATTCTTTATACCACGCTACAAAATTCGCCACGCCCTTTTTAACACTCGTCTCAGGTTTAAATCCAATCACATCATACAGCGCTTTCGTATCCGCACTCGTCTCTAATACATCCCCGGCCTGAATCGGCATCATATTTTTTTCAGCTTCGATACCAAGTGCTTCTTCAAGCGCAGTAATATAGTCCATTAATTCGACGGGGGAACTATTGCCGATGTTGTAAACACGATAAGGCGCAGAGCTGGTAGCAGGGGAGCCGCCTTCTACAGTCCAGTCTGTCTCTGCTTGAGGAATAACGTCCTGAAGCCGAATAATAGCTTCAGCAATGTCATCGATGTAAGTGAAGTCACGTTTCATCTTGCCATAGTTATAGACATCGATACTTTCTCCCGCGATCATGGCTTTAGTAAACTTGAAAAGTGCCATATCCGGTCTGCCCCACGGCCCATATACCGTAAAGAAGCGCAGGCCAGTTGTGGGCAGTCCATAGAGATGCGAATAAGTATGCGACATCAGTTCATTTGCTTTTTTTGTCGCCGCATACAGTGATACCGGGTGGTCAACTGAATCTTCAGTTGAAAATGGCATCTTACGATTGAGGCCATATACCGAACTTGAAGAAGCATAGAGGAGATGTTTCACTTTATTATGCCTGCATCCTTCAAGCACGTTCAAATGCCCCATGAGGTTCGACTCAGCATAAGCATGAGGATTCTCAATCGAGTAACGAACGCCTGCCTGGGCAGCAAGATGAATCACACGGTCAAACTTGCCTTCTGAAAAAAGTTGCTCCATGGCTGCCCGATTGGCGAGATCGATTTCTTTAAAAATAAACTGTTGCGATGTAATCTGCGCCAGACGTGCTTCTTTTAACGTTACTTCATAGTAATCATTCAGATTGTCTATCCCTGTAACGTCGTGACCAGCTTCAAGCAGACGTTGAGCAACGTGAAAACCGATAAATCCCGCTGCGCCAGTAACCAGAAACTTCATATATTTCTCCGGATTTGAGTTTTTCCATATCGATCTTTATCTTACACTGATTCATATTGCTTTCTAATCACTAATTCGGGTTTTGTTTATTCACTACTATAAATGGTATAAAATCGCCGGAAAGTAATATTTTCGCCAGGTAAATCGCTTATGACTAATATCCTGGCAGAGTATGCTTTTTGTTTGACCTCGCATTTATGCCGAATGTCACTGGCATCCACCGGCCGATCTCAGCAGCGATCGGATAATTTCTATTCTTTATCCATTAGAGAGAACATATAAACAACGGCGCTGAAGTCGCTTTATGAGTGACAATGGCTAAAGATTAATTTTCATCTATCATGTCGCAGGCATTCCAACAGCATTCAAAAATGATGCGTTTAATTAGTGGCTACGGCTGCTGTTACTGACTTAGAAAAGAACACATAATGTCTAGCCAGAACCTATAGCGCGATTGACTCTACGCATCGGCAGCGGGTTTTGCGAGAATTCTTAGCGCCCATAATGCTCAAAAGGTATACCGTTTGCTCAAGTCCTGCAACGAAGCATGGACTTTCACTGGAGATATGAATGGAACGGACTATAATGCCACAGCGTAATTGGCAGTAAGCGGCTCGTTTTTCAATCAGTTAGGGAGGTTTTACGTGCCTGCACGGCGGTGTGCATGATAGCAACGAGATACCATTGCGCCACGCATCATTCATGCTGTCGATACCTCGGGAGAGTACCAAGGTTTGGACGATCGCATCCTGTTGAGCATAGTCTGGATATTCACATTTGCTGTCGGTATGTTGAGGTTTAGTTGAATTCCGTTTGTAATTACGCCTTTTAGCCTCAATTTCGGTTGAATTATGAGCAAAAAAGCTGCTTGTATCTGGTAATGATACAAACGACAATATCGCAGAATTTTGGTCTGAACGCTTAAGACAGGGCGTGCGTCAGGCCTGCGTTGTCAATCGGGTTGCAAATCAGTGCACTGGTAGCTGTTAAGCCAGGGGCGGTAGCGTGCTCATATGATTCATGGCATGTTGAATTTTTATTTATTGCAGAAAAATTATGAGTTTAATAAAGAATAGCGTCTATAATTTGGCCGGGTTTGCGATCCCTACTTTGATCGCTGTGCCAGCGCTGGGCTTCCTGGCGCGGGTAATTGGTGTAGAAGCATTTGGTATCTTTACCCTGGCTTTTGCTATCGTAGGATATGCCAGCATATTTGATGCCGGTCTTAGTCGGGCAGTGATACGAGAAGTTTCAATGTATCGTGCTGACAACGCTGAACAAAAAAAAATCGTTTCTACTGCCAGCAGCGTTGTTTTTATCCTCGGAGTTATCGCGGCACTTCTGCTCTATATCAGTACGCCGCATCTCGGCTCGCTTTTAAAGGTGTCGGTAAAAAATACTCAGGAGGTACGGCAGTCTTTTGCGCTGCTGGCGCTGGTCATTCCTCTGTATTTGCTAAATCAGGTGTGGCTGGGATGGCTGGAAGGCCATGAAAAGTTCTTAAACATTAATATTCAAAAGACTATTAGCAACTCTGCAATTGCCGGTTTTCCTGCGCTGTTTTGCCTGTTTGAGGCATCACTAAAGTCGGCTATTCTTGGACTGATACTGGGGCGGGTCATTTCCTTTTTAATTACACTGGTGATCTGTCGCAAGATTATTTTTGACAGCGGCGTTAAATTTTATAAAGAAACCTTCTCGCGGCTGGTTAAATTTGGCGGCTGGCTCACCGTGAGCAATATAATTAGTCCGTTAATGGTTTACTGCGATCGCTTTATTATATCTAATTTACTCGGGGCCAATAAAATTGCTTACTATACCGCGCCATCCGAAGGGGTGGGGCGGCTATTGAACATCCCTGCAGCGCTTTCCAGAGCGCTGTTTCCTAAGCTCAGCTACGCAAAGACCCTTGAGGAAAGAAAAAAACTTGAGAAACTCAGTTTTGTTCTGATGTCAGTTGCATGTGTACCTGTTGTAATAGTGTGTCTTCTTTTCGCTCAACAGCTTATGACGTTATGGATGGGAGCGGAGCTTGGTGAACATTCAGCAAATATTCTGAAAGTATTGATTATTGGGTTTTACATGAACTCGATAGCTCAAATACCTTATTCTTCAATTCAGGCGCTGGGGTGGGCAAAAATAACCGCATTCATTCATATGTGCGAGATTGTGCCCTATCTTCTGGCCCTGTACCTTTTAACCCTGCACTACGGCTTATTGGGTACCGCAATTGCGTGGACTGCGCGCATGACATTCGATGCTGCCGTATTAATCTATTTCTCCAGAAAAATAGTTAAGCTGAAGTATTAGCTCTCATATTCCTTTGATTCAGTTACTGATAAAAAATTTAATGCTAACTGATAAATATCATTTTGCGTTAGTCAAGGCCAATAAATACTATGTGTAATACGGTTGTTGATGTCATTCTTGCCGCTCATAATGGCGAAAAATACATAAAAGAACAAATCGAATCCATTTTGGGTCAGACGCATTCTGCACTAAAGTTAATTGTCACTGACGATGGCTCTAAAGATTCCACGGTCGACATTGTGAAAAGCATAGCCGCAATTGATACTCGTGTGAGTCTCCACATTTGTCCTGATTCAACCGGTGTAGTAAGCAACTTTAACTATGGCTTACAGTTCAGTAATGCAGACTACATTTTCTTCAGCGATCAAGATGATGTCTGGGAAGACACTAAAATTGAATTGATGCTAAGCAAAATGCGTGAAACTGAAATGGTTAATGGCGCAGTCGCTCCCTGCCTTGGTTTTTCGAATCTACATGTAGTCGATGAGCATCTACAAACTATCCATAGTGATTTCTACCGTTTCTCGCAGCTCGCTCCTGAGAACAATCTTAACATCAATTATTTACTGTGGCGCTCATCTGTGTATGGCTGTACGACGGTGATGAATCGGGTCTTATTTAATTGTGCAGGTAAAGTTCCTGCCAGGATCGCAATGCACGATCACTGGTACGCTTTTCAGGCTGCGCTGCACGGCAAAATATTCTACGTTCCTCAGACGTTGATTCGATACCGTCAGCATTCGGCAAATGTCGTTGGGGCCCATCAACGGGGCTTGCTGGCGCGAATTAAGCGCTTCAGGAAAACGCTGGATGGGATAAAACGATCGGTAGTTTCTGCCCGCCTTATGTATCTGATGTACCATCATAAAGACGAAAATAGCCCACTCTCTTTGACGGAAAAACTTTCATTTTTAAAGAATAATATTCTGCCTTACTACAAAGAGAGACTGGCTTACAATATGATTTTTTCAATACTGTGGTTGACTCATGGATAAGTTAATTGTTCTTTCAGGCGTCAATATGGTCGAGGGCGGTATTCTGACCGTCTACCGAACTATGATTGCCACTTTTAGTAAAGTTCAGGGCGTCAAACTGATTTGTCTGGTTCACGATACTGCACTGTTTAGTGAATATACTGGCCTGTCGAACGTTGAGTTTCGTGAGTACCCGGCAATCAAAAGCAGCTGGTTTAAGCGAATAAAATTTGAGTATGTGACCAGCTATACATTAAGCAAAGAGATCAAGCCTGACGCATGGATTTCTTTACACGATATGTCAGCTCGGGTGGCAACGCCGAACCAGTTTGTTTACTGCCATAATCCATCGCCTTTTTATCAGTCCAGCAGTGTTGATTTAAAGTACGATCGTACTTTTTACCTATTCACTAAATTTTATAAATTTCTGTATGGTATTAATATAAAAGCTAACCGCTATGTAATTGTTCAGCAGCAGTGGATTGCGCGCTACTTTCAGAAAACGTATGGCATCAGTAATATTATGGTTGCGCGCCCAGTTGCTGAAGTCAAAACGCATGAGCAGCACATACCTGTAATTAGAGAATCTGAATATCAGAAAACGTTACTTTATCCTGCGTTTCCTCGTACCTTTAAAAACTTTTCGGTACTGGTTGAGGCGATGGATATTCTCAAGCAGCGTCAGCGTGAAATTTATGATCGGATTGAGATCCTGCTGACCTTTGATAAAGGCATGACCAAATTTGGTGATTACATTATCGAGGAATGCGAGCAGCGCCAGTTAGATAATATTCGCTTTATTGGATTACAGAGTAAACAGCGACTGGATGAGATGTATCGTAACGAGACGGATGCTCTGATCTTTCCTTCAAAGCTTGAAACGTGGGGATTACCGCTTTCAGAAGCGAAAGCTTTTTCACTGCCGATCCTTTCCGCTGAATTGCCCTACGCGCATGAGACGATAGGCGATTACGATAAGGTTGCTTTTTTCCCACCGGACGATGCAACGCAGTTAGCAGAAAAGTTGGCGGCATTCTGTAACGGGCAAAATATTTTCAGCAGCACTGCATTTGTTGACGATCCCGCGTTTTTAACTAGCCATAGCTGGGATGCATTAGTAAAAAATATTCTCAATTCCCTGGAAACAAGATAATGAGTTCTTCGGTAAAGATAGGTATCGCGGTTGTAACTTATAACGGCGGCAAAATCTGGGAGCAGGCGGCACAAGCCATTCATCAGAACTGCCAGTCAGGCATGGATGTGGTCGTAATAGATTCTCAGAGCCGGGACAACACCCAGCACATTGCCCGTCAGTATGGTTTCACTGTTCATGAGATCGCGCAAAGTGAATTTAACCACGGTGGCACGCGCAATGTTGCCATGGAACATTTCCATGATAAAGACTACGTGGTACTCCTGACGCAAGATGCAATTCTCGCCTCCGGCGATGCCGTTACTGCTCTGGTCAGCTATATGGTGGAAAACGATCTTAGCGCTGCCTATGGCAAGCAGTTACCACATCTGGATGCCAACGCGGTAGCGTCACATGCCCGCTATTTTAACTATGGCGATCGCTCGCTGGTGAATCAGCAGCAGGATATTCCGCTGCGCGGTATTAAAACCGTTTTTATGTCGAATTCCTTTTCGGCCTATAAAGTAGCGGATTTTCAGCGACTTGGTGGCTTTCCTACCGATACAATTCTTTGTGAAGATATGTTCTTCGCGGCAAAGGCTATCCAACAAAATCTCAAAACGGGTTACTGCGCTGATGCAGCAGCTCGTCACTCGCATAACTATTCTACTGTCGAAGAATTTAAACGCTATTTTGATATTGGTGTGTTTCATTTTGATGAACCCTGGATCCAAAAAGAGTTCAATGGTGTTTCTTCCGAAGGTAGCAAATTCATTAAGTCAGAAATTAGCTACTTAATCAAACACAATCCATTATTATTGCCTAAAGCGTTTGCTAATAATGCTGCTAAATTACTTGGCTATAAACTTGGTTTGAAATATAAATCTCTGCCGTCTTCACTGGTCAAAAAAATGAGCATGCACAGACGTTACTGGGATAGCAGCGCGTATAACAGGTGAGCATAATGAGTAATAGCGTTCGTCATTTTATACCTAAATACCTTTTTGCATTGATGGATTTTGGTATTTATATTTCGTGCTTATTTGTGGGCATGTGGTTAACAAAGCACTTTTTTGGAGGCGACCTCTCGCCATTTTTGCCTCAGGAAGATTACAACTTCCGTGTGCTTTCGCATTTTGCGCTGGGCTTTATCGCGGTAGCCTGGTTTGGCATACGCCTACGGCACTATACCTACCGTAAGCCTTTCTGGAATGAACTTAAGGAAATCCTGCGGACCATCGTCATTTTTGCGATCATCGATCTGGCGATGGTAGCCTTCTCAAAATGGCATTTTTCCCGTTATCTTTGGGTGTTCACATGGATCGGCATTTTTATTCTGATCCCGGTAGGAAGAAAGCTCATTAAGTTATTGCTTAATAAGCTAGGCATGTGGAAGAAAAAAACCATTATTCTTGGCGGTGGCATTAATGCGTATGATGCTTATCAGGCATTGATGAGCGAGAAAAACCTTGGTTACGATATTCAATATCTCTATTCTATTAATGGCCAGGACGTACCTGTTGACAGTAATATTCAGGTGCTGACAGCTGAAGAAGAAATTTATCGCTTAAAGGATTACCGAAATATTCAGTACATTCTTGCTTTTGACGACAATGATTCTCAGCAGCTTGAAATGTGGCTTAAAAACCTGACCAAGAAAAAGTGCCGTTCTATTTCAGTTATCCCAACGATTCGCGGGGTACCGCTGTACGGGACGGATATGGCGTTTATCTTCAGTCACGAAGTTTTACTTCTGCGCGTCAATAACAACCTGGCTAAACGCAGCTCCCGCTTTGTTAAGCGGACCTTTGATATCGTGGTCTCCAGTCTGTTGCTCATCGTGCTTTCGCCGCTGTTTATTTATCTCAGCCTGCAGGTGAAAAAAGATGGCGGTTATGCGATCTACGGTCACGAGCGGGTAGGGCGCAGAGGCCGTCTGTTCAAGTGTCTTAAGTTCCGATCAATGGTCATGAATTCTCAGGAAGTCCTGCAAAACTTACTGGAAAACGATCCGGTAGCGCGGGCCGAATGGGATAAGGACTTTAAACTGCGTGACGATCCGCGCATTACGCCCATCGGTAAGTTTATTCGCCGCACCAGCCTTGATGAGCTTCCGCAATTGTTTAACGTGCTAAAAGGTGAGATGAGCCTGGTAGGACCGCGGCCTGTTATTGCTGAAGAACTGCTGCGCTATTGTGATGATGCAGATTATTATCGCATGGCCAAGCCGGGAATGACCGGACTATGGCAGGTGAGCGGGCGTAATGACGTCGATTATGAAAAGCGGGTCTACTTTGATTCGTGGTACGTCAAAAACTGGTCCTTGTGGAATGATATCGTAATATTGTTCAAAACTGTCAGCGTCGTTTTAAAACGCGACGGCGCATATTAAAAGTACGAAAGGAATGATGATGAAAGTAATTGACACCAAAATTGCGGGTGTGAAGATTATTGAGCCCCGCGTTTTTGAAGATGCGCGCGGCTTTTTTCTGGAAACCTTTAATGCCCAGCGTTACAAGCAAATGCTGAATATCGACCTCGATTTTATTCAGGATAATCATTCACGTTCGGTTAAGAATGTTCTGCGCGGGCTGCATCTGCAAACTAATAACCCGCAGGGCAAACTGGTTCGCGTAGTGCAGGGCGAAGTCCTGGACGTGGCAGTTGACATCCGCAAAGACTCCCCGACCTTTGGCGTCTGGGAGTCCGTGATCCTCAGCGAAAGCAATAAAAAACAGTTCTGGATCCCGCCCGGTCTTGCTCACGGTTTCGTCGTCCTCTCTGATACCGTTGATTTTGAATATAAATGCACTAACTATTACGATCCGCAAAGTGAGAAATGCATTCTGTGGAATGATGCCGATCTGAATATTGACTGGCAGGTCACCGATCCTATTCTGTCTGAAAAAGATATGAAGGGAATGACGTTCAAAGAATATGTTGCTCAACTTTAAATAATTACGACATAAAGGTCCATTTAATGAAAATTCTGGTAACAGGTGGCGCGGGTTTTATTGGTTCTGCGGTTGTTCGCCACATCATCGAGAATACGACTGACTACGTTGTTAATGTCGATAAATTGACGTATGCCGGCAACCTGGAGTCGCTGGAAAGCGTGGCGGAAAGCGAGCGTTATGCTTTTGAAAAAGCCGATATCTGCGATAAAGCTGCTATGGATCGCATTTTCGCCGATCACCAGCCCGATCTGGTGATGCATCTGGCGGCAGAAAGCCATGTGGATCGCTCTATTAGCGGACCGGCTGATTTTATTGAAACCAATGTGGTAGGCACCTATACCCTGTTAGAAGCTGCACGCGCTTACTGGAATCAACTGGATGCCGCGCGTAAAGACGCATTCCGTTTCCATCATATTTCCACGGATGAAGTTTACGGTGATTTGCCGCATCCGGACGAGTGGACCAGTAGCGAACCGCTGCCGCTTTTCACTGAAACTACCGCCTATGCGCCAAGCAGCCCTTACTCTGCATCCAAAGCCTCCAGCGATCATCTCGTTCGCGCCTGGAAACGTACCTATGGTCTGCCTACTCTGGTGACCAACTGCTCTAACAATTATGGTCCTTATCACTTCCCGGAAAAACTGATCCCGCTGGTGATCCTGAATGCACTGGAAGGTAAGCCGCTGCCGATTTATGGCAAAGGCGATCAGATCCGTGACTGGCTATACGTTGAAGATCATGCGCGAGCACTGTATTGCGTTCTGACTCAGGGCAAACCGGGCGAGACTTATAATATCGGCGGCCATAACGAGAAGAAAAATATCGAAGTAGTGCACACTATTTGCGATCTGCTTAATGAACTGGCTCCGTCTGCAACCTCGTATCGCGATCTTATCACCTGGGTTGCTGACCGCCCGGGCCACGATCGCCGTTATGCCATTGACGCTGATAAAATTCAGCGTGAACTGAACTGGGCGCCGCAGGAAAGTTTTGAAACGGGCATCCGCAAAACGGTGCAGTGGTATCTGGATAATCAGGCGTGGGTAAATAACGTAAAAAGCGGTGCCTATGCCAACTGGATCGATCAGAATTATAAGGATCGCGCGTAATGAACATTCTGTTATTCGGTAAGAGTGGTCAGGTAGGCTGGGAGCTTCAACGTGCGCTGGCTCCGCTGGGTAACCTGACGGCGCTGGACTTTAATTCCACGGATTTTTGCGGCGATTTCACCAAACCTGAAGGCGTTGCTGAAACCGTGCGCCGCCTGCGCCCGGACGTAATTGTTAACGCGGCGGCACATACCGCCGTGGATAAAGCTGAATCAGAGCCCGATCTGGCGTATCTGCTGAATGCGCAGAGCGTAGAAGCTATCGCCCACGAAGCACAGAAACTGGGTGCATGGGTCGTTCACTACTCAACGGATTACGTTTTCCCCGGTGATGGTGAAATGCCGTGGACAGAAACAGATGCCACCGGCCCGCTTAATGTCTATGGCGATACTAAGCTCGCCGGTGAGCAGGCATTGCAGCAGCACTGCGACAAACATCTTATTTTCCGAACCAGTTGGGTATATGCCGGCAAAGGAAATAACTTTGCAAAGACGATGCTGAATTTGGCGAAAACCCGCGATACGCTTTCTATTATCAGCGATCAGTTTGGTGCGCCGACCGGTGCAGAGTTACTGGCCGACTGTACTGCGCATGCCATTCGCACCGCGCTATTGAAGCCTGAGGTCGCCGGGCTGTATCATCTTGTGGCCTCGGGCATCACAACCTGGGCCGACTATGCCGAACTGGTGTTTGCCCAGGCGCGTCAGGCAGGTATTGAACTGGCCGTTCAGGAAGTGAAGAAAGTGCCCACCAGCGCTTACCCGACACCGGCTCGCCGTCCTAATAACTCCCGTCTGTCGACAGAAAAATTCCAGAGCACGTTTGATCTCCAGTTGCCTCAGTGGCAGGCTGGCGTTGAAAGAATGCTGGCGGAACTGTTTACGGCAGCCGCTGTTTAATTACTGCGTTTTGACACAAGAAAAATAGAGATAAAATAATGACAACTCGTAAAGGTATTATTCTGGCTGGTGGCTCGGGAACGCGTCTTTACCCGGTTACCATGGCTGTCAGCAAGCAACTTCTGCCCATCTATGACAAGCCGATGATCTACTACCCGTTGACGACCCTGATGCTGGCTGGGATCCGCGATATTCTTATTATCAGTACCCCGCAGGATACACCGCGTTTTGAACAATTGCTGGGTGACGGAAGCCAGTGGGGCCTGAACCTGCAATATAAAGTGCAGGAAAGTCCGGATGGTCTGGCCCAGGCATTTATTATTGGCGAAGAGTTTATCGGGAGTGACAGCTGTGCGCTGGTACTGGGTGACAATATTTTCTACGGTCACGACCTGCCTAAGCTGCTTTCAAATGCGGTAAGCAAAGAATCGGGTGCGACGGTGTTTGCCTACCACGTTAACGATCCTGAGCGTTACGGTGTAGCCGAGTTTGATGAAAATGGTAAAGCTATCTCTCTGGAAGAGAAACCTGCACAGCCTAAAAGCAACTATGCGGTGACTGGACTCTATTTCTATGACAATGAAGTGGTTTCCCTGGCGAAAAATCTGAAGCCTTCCGCACGCGGCGAGCTGGAAATTACGGATATCAACCAGCTGTATCTGGAGCAAGGTAAACTTTCTGTTGAAATGATGGGGCGTGGCTATGCCTGGCTGGATACCGGGACCCACCAGAGCCTGATTGAGGCCAGCAACTTTATTGCCACCATTGAAGAGCGACAGGGCCTGAAAGTAGCTTGTCCGGAAGAGATTGCCTACCGTAAGGGTTTTATCGATGCTGAACAGGTGCGCAAACTGGCGAAGCCGCTGGCGAAAAATAATTACGGTAAGTACCTGCTGAAATTAGTATCTGCTAATTAATCTTTCAGCGGCCTGAAGCTCCTCAGGCCGTTGTTCATTCCACTTTTTCGGATATATTACGTCGTAATATTTACGTTCCGAACAGTTTGCATGATTATTTCCATTTAAGGCTAATATGAATCAGTCCAGTACCCATTACGTTAATCGCTCAAAAAAGCGCCAGCAGATTAATTTAATCGACCTTCTTGTGCAACTTTGGCATGGTAAAAAAACAATTGCCATCTGGGTTATTATCGGCATTGTGTTATCAGTAGGTTATCTTTTTATCGCGAAAGAAAAATGGACTTCAACGTCAATTGTTACGGCACCTGATGCTGGTCAAATCAATTCTTATAGCAATGCAATGAATATCATGTATGGGCCTGCTGCGCCGGGCTTACCTAATATCCAACAGGATTTCATTCAACGCTTTAATGCTGCTTTCTCAGCACTCGCTGAAACGGTTAACGATCGGGAAGATAAAAAAGTTATCGATATCGAACCGGCAGTGAAAGATCAGGGATTACCTATCAAGATATCCTATGTCGATCAGGCGCCTGATCTGGCGCAGAGAATGCTGGCTGAGACTATTCAGCAGGTCGATGATGAAGTAGCGAAAGAGCTGCGCGCGGATCTCCAGATGAATATTAAAGCGCGTTCAGCCGAGCTACAACAAATGTTAACCCGCCAGGAAACTATTGCTAAAGAGCAAAAGGATCAGCGGATGGCGCAAATCAACCAGGCGCTTACCGTGGCGAATCAGGCAAATATTAAGTTGCCTCAGGCACAGCAAGCGGAACAGGTTTCTCAGGATACGATGTTTCTGCTTGGTAGCGATGCATTAGCCTCTATGGTTAAAAATGAACAGTCGCGCCCGTTAGCACTATCAGATGATTATTATTCTACTCGTCAGACATTAATGGCAATCAATGCGCTGAAGATTGATGATTCTGAATTGCACTCTTATCGTTACGTAATGAAGCCAAAATTACCAGTACGCCGCGATAGTCCGAAGCGTGCTTTAACGGTGGCTATTGGCTTATTCCTTGGATTGATGGCCGGTGCTGGCGTTGTATTAACGCGTAATGCTCTACGCGATCACAAAGCGAACGTATAACGGGTAGTGAAATTTTGAAGTAATTTTTAGGTGCCTGCGGGGCCAGTCGTTACGCTACCAGGGAGGGTGGCGTAACGTATATTGTTTTCTGACAGATACAGTTCTGGCAATGTATCATGGGTCAGTAAATTTCCTGATGACATTAACTATTATCGTATAATATGACAGCACTCTTATTGTTTTTAATGCAAACAAATTCGCTGTTGATTAGCGGTCTGGAAGTGATCGACGACCGGACAGGAATACTATTAAGAGCCACGATTGGTATAATTATAGTTATTTATTATATCAAAAATCTTGATATCGAGTTGAATCTTATTGTCGGTAGTGTGGTGCTTGCCGTCTTTTTCCTTTTTAATTTCAACCAATCCTGTATCAACCTGATTTTTACACTATGGTTTATTTATCTGCTAAGGCGTCAAGGTGCGGTTAAAAGCATTGAAGTTGTCTATTATTCAACGTTAATGTTTTCGTTACTTTTTACCGGCCTGGTAATCAAAGGCATCATTCATCCAGATATCGACTATATCCCCGAAACAGGGCGCTATAGAAATAACATGGGCTTCTGGTCGGCAAACTATCCAGGAATGATTGCGTACTCCTGCTTTATGACGTTGTTCACCTGTAAAGGATATCTCTCTGGCAGAATACCTACAGTTATTCGCTGGTTTACAAATATTCTTCTGGCATTCTTCATCTGTGTGCCTTTCCTGGCAGATTCCCGCACGCCGGGTTATGCGATGATTGTTTCATTGATCTTTTACGTTGTCATTTCCGCTGGCTTGTTTCGTTATCTGGTGGTTTTCTATCTGCCGCTGGTACCCGTCACTTTACTGGCGATATCGCTGTTTTTGCCGTGGGATTATCATGGTGGCCGTTTAGATTATATGCTGAGTGGTCGTTTAAGTTATTTTTATGATTATCTTAGCTCGCTTGAACCCTACAATTATGTGTTTGGATCAGCGCTTCCGGATTATGCTCTTGATAACTCCTATCTGATACTCATGAGCGCGCTCGGTTTATTTTTTATCATTCCTTTTACGTGGATGCTGTATCAGGCCGTTTTGAACAACCCGAATAAGTACTTTATCGTGCTGGTCTTTTCGCTAATCTGTTATGGATTTACGGAGGCGATAATGGCAAGGGCAGAGACGAGCGTCGTTATCATCTTCTACCTGCTAATGTTTATTAAAACTAATGGCATTGAGTTTGATAAAGCCGGTAAACTGAGAAAACATATCGATCAGTTTTACCGTAAACGTTATTTTTATACGCAAATGAACCGGTAACGCGCTGGCGGTCAACATAAATTATGTTGACCGCTGTATTTTTACTGATGCCGTGCCCGCAAATTCTCAATCACCGCCGTTAAATCCAGCTCCTGATCCTGTAGCAGCACCAGCAGGTGATACATCAAATCCGACGCCTCGTTTGTCAGTTCTTCACGGTCATGCACCGTCGCGGCCAGTGCCGTTTCCACCCCTTCTTCTCCAACCTTTTGCGCAATACGCTTCGTGCCGCTGGCATACAGTTTGGCGGTATAAGAGCTGGCCGGATCGGCAGTTTTTCTCTCTGCCAGCAACTGCTCAAGCTGATACAGGAACAGCCACTGGTGGCTGGCCTCGCCAAAGCAGCTGGACGTGCCTTTATGGCAGGTCGGCCCAATCGGATTGACCAGCACCAGCAAGGTATCGTTATCGCAATCCGGCGTGATACTCACCACGTTCAGGAAATGGCCGGAGGTTTCGCCCTTGGTCCATAAGCGCTGCTTCGTGCGCGAGAAGAAGGTGACGTTGCCGGTTTCTTCGGTTTTCGCCAGCGCGTCCTGATCCATATAGCCCAGCATTAACACCTCGCCGGATACCGCATGCTGGATGACTACCGGCAGCAGCCCGTCAGTTTTTTGCCAGTCCAGCTGCCCGCGTTGTTGCTCAGTTAACATACTCGTATCTCCACGCCCTGGGTAATCAGAAACGCTTTTAATTCACCAATATTAATAATTTGTTTGTGAAAAACGGAGGCGGCCAGTGCGCCGTCTACGTCAGCGTCGCGGAAGACCTCATGAAAATGCTCCATTGTTCCCGCGCCGCCGGAGGCGATGAGGGGAACATGGCAGACGTCGCGCACTTTTTTTAATTGCTCAATATCATAGCCGTTACGGACGCCATCCTGATTCATCATATTCAGAACGATTTCGCCCGCGCCCCGTTTCTGGACTTCCTGTACCCAGTCCAGCGTTTCCCAGGTGGTGACACGGGTGCGCGATTCATCGCCGGTATATTGATTGACGTGATATTTACCGGTGTGCTCATCAAACCAGGTATCGATGCCGACCACGATGCACTGAACGCCAAAGCGATCGGCCAGGCGGGTGATCAGCTCAGGATCGGCCAGAGCAGGAGAGTTGACAGAAATTTTATCCGCGCCAAATGAAAGAATTTGCGCCGCGTCATCAACCGATTTGATCCCACCTGCGACACAGAAGGGAATATCGATCACCTCCGCCACGCGTGAAACCCAGCTTTTGTCGACTACGCGGCCGTCGCTTGAGGCGGTGATATCGTAGAACACCAGTTCGTCTGCGCCTTCAGCCGCGTAGCGCTGAGCCAGCGGAACGATATCGCCAATAATTTCATGATTGCGGAACTGCACACCTTTTACCACCTGGCCTTCACGTACATCGAGGCAGGGGATTATCCGTTTTGCCAGCATTGAATGGCCTCCTTCACGCTGAATTTATCTTCCAGAAGCGCACGTCCGACAATCACGCCGCGCACGCCGGTGCCGCGCAGAGCGGCAATATCATTGATGTCACCTATGCCACCTGATGACTGGAAGGCCACCTGCGGATAGCGCGCACAAATTTCTTCATACAGCGAAACGTTAGAGCCAGCCAGCGTGCCGTCGCGGGAGATATCGGTACACAGCACATGTTTTAATCCCACGGGCAGATAGGTTTCCACCAGCGTCTCGAGTGAAACGCCGGAATCTTCCTGCCAGCCGCTCACCGCAACCTGTTTTTGCCCCCGGGCATCAATGCGGATATCCAGGGCCAGAACTAACGCTTCTGCGCCGAAGCGTTCAAACCAGCCTTTTACAACGTCCGGCGATTTAACGGCCGTTGAGCCCACCACGACCCGCGCCACGCCCGCTGCCAGCAGGGCCGCGACGTCTTCTTCACTTCGTACGCCACCGCCCACCTGAACCGGCACATTAACGCTTGCCACCAGGGTTTTAAGCAGGGGGATCTGGCGTTTTGCCGGATCTTTTGCGCCGGTCAGATCGACCAGGTGCAGCACTTCCGCTCCCTGGGCCGCATAATCCTGAAGCCGGGGCAAAGGATCAGTACCGTAATCACGCTGTTGGGCGTAATCGCCCTGATGCAGTCTGACGACCGTACCATCGATTAAATCCAGAGCCGGAATGATCATCACATCTCCAGGAAGTTTTTCAGTAGCTGCGCGCCCGCCGCGCCAGAACGCTCCGGGTGAAACTGCACGCCAAAGAAGTTGTCTTTATTGATTGCCGCGGTGAACGGCTCGCCGTAATGGCATTGTGCGATGGTCCAGGTGTTGACCGGCATGGCGTAGCTGTGGACGAAATAAAACCATTCGCCATCTTCAATGCCACGAAACAGCCGATTACCGGCCTGCGGGTAAACCCGGTTCCAGCCCATATGCGGTAGCGGCAGGCCAAAATCGGTCATTTTTGGCACCTCCTGCTCAATAATATTGAGAAGATCAACGCCGTCGCTCTCTTCGCTGCGACTGCCGAGCAGTTGCATACCCAGACAAATACCTAATACGGGTTGGGTGCAGGCTCTGATCAAATCATATAGCTCACGCTCACGAATTTGATCCATTGCGGCCTGCGCTGTTCCTACGCCCGGCAGAAACAACTTGTCGGCACGAAGAACGACATCAGGATCGCGGCTCACTATCGGCTCGTAGCCGTGGCGCATGATGGCGGATTTAACCGAATTCAGATTGGCACAGCCGGTATCGAGGATCGCGACGTTCATTACAGCACCCCTTTAGAGGAGGGAAGAGTATCGCCTTCAACGCGGATCGCCTGACGCAGCGTGCGACCAAAGGCTTTGAACAAACTTTCAACACGGTGGTGGTCGTTCTTACCCTTGGTTTTAAGGTGCAGGGTGACGCCCATGGTGTAGGAGAGCGAGCGGAAAAAGTGTTCAACCATTTCTGTGCTTAAGTCGCCTACGCGCTGGTAGGTGAACTCTGCACGGTACTCAAGATGCGGACGACCGGAAATATCCAGCGCACAGCGGGCAAGGCATTCATCCATTGGCAGGACAAAACCAAAGCGGTTAATGCCGCGTTTGTCGCCGAGCGCTATTTTCAGCGCTTCGCCTAATGCCAGGCCGGTATCTTCGATGGTGTGGTGATCGTCAATATATAAATCACCTTTGACCAGAACCTCCATGCGGAATCCACCGTGGGTGGCGATCTGGTCGAGCATGTGATCAAAAAAGCCAACGCCGGTATTTATCTTGCTGCCGCCTTCGCGATCCAGCCACACTTGCACATCGATCTGCGTCTCTTTTGTATTGCGTTCTACATGCGCATATCGGTCGCGGCGGGTAAGCTGCTCGCCGATGGCTGACCAGTTCAGGGTTTCGCGGTTATACAGTAAACCAGTGATACCCATATTATCAGCCAGCTGAATATCAGTAGCGCGATCGCCAATCACGTAGCTGTGGGCTTTATCCATTACGCCATCGGCCAGCCAGCTCTCGACCAGACGGGTCTTCGGCTTGCGGCAGTCGCAGTTATCTGCGGGCAGGTGAGGACATATCAGCACTTTTTCAAATGTGACGCCCTGCGAAGAGAAGATCTGCATCATCAGATTGTGCGGGCCATCGAATTCAGCCTGTGGCAGGCTGGCGGTGCCCAGCCCGTCCTGATTGGTGATCATCACCAGTTTAAAGCCGGCTTTTTGCAGCTTACGCAGCGCCGGAATGACCTCTGGCTCGAAGGCCAGCTTGTCGAAACGATCGACCTGAAAATCGCTGGGTGGCTCGGCAATCAGCGTTCCATCGCGATCAATAAACAGAAACTTCTGTGTCATACCTTCTCCGCACTTAAGGCGTCAATAACGCGCTGAGACTCTTCACGGGTTCCCACGGTAATACGCAGGCAGCCGCTTAAAGAGGGTTGTCTATTCTGGTCTCGTAAGATGATGCCCTGATCCCATAATGATTTAAATACGGCACTGGATGCCGTGATCCGCACCAGAATATAGTTGGTTTCTGACGGAAATACCTGCTCGATGCAGGCGATATTTTTTAGTTTATCCAGCAGATATTGACGCTCATCAAGAATACGCTGGACGCGCTCGCGCATCGCAAGGATCCCCGACGGACTAAGCGCCTGCGCGGCGATATCGGCCACGGGCGTCGACAGCGGGTAGGGCGCAATCACTTTCATCAGCAGATTGATGACGTCTTCGTTCGCCAGGGTAAAGCCACAGCGCAGGCCGGCCAGGGCAAAAGCCTTAGACAGCGTACGCAGGATCACCAGATGCGGATATTCGCTCAGCCAGCCCACCAGCGAGGCCTGCGGGCAAAACTCAATATAGGCTTCATCAGCAACCACGATGGCTTTGCCGCGCGTCATTTCCAGCAAAACCCGCAAATCCTGAGGGTTAATAATCTGCCCGGTAGGGTTATTCGGGCTGCAAACATACACCACTTTAACGCCGTCCAGTTTGTCGGCAATGCCCTGCAAATCGAGTTGCCAGCCGTCCAGCGCCGATACCGTGCGGTACTCGACGCCCAGGGTTTCGGCACTCACGCTGTACATGCCATAGGTGGGCGGGCAAAACAGGATCGCGTCAGTCCCCGGCTCGCAGAAGGCGCGGATTAACAGTTCAATGCCTTCATCTGCCCCGCGACTTACCAGTACCTGCGACGGCATGACCCCGGCATAGCGGGCGTAGTTTTCAATAACGGCTTTCGGCTGGCACTCAGGGTAGCGATTCAGCGTTTGTAATGTGAGCTGGAATTCCACCGCCTGCGGATATTCATTAGCATTCAGCCATACATCGCCTTTACCGCCGAGGCGGCGGGCCGATTGATAAGGCACCAGCGTGCGGACGTTGGCGCGGGCTAACTCTTCGATGCTCATGCTTGCTCCTTTAGCGCAGCCATGCGCAACGTGACGGCATTTTTGTGTGCGGTTAGCTGTTCAGCCGCCGCCAGCGTTTCAATGGTTGAAGCCAGCGCGGCAAACCCTTCGCGCGACAGCTCCTGAACGGTCATCCGCTTCTGGAAATCAGCCAGGCCCAGGCTTGAGCTGGTGCGGGTATAACCGTAAGTGGGTAACACGTGATTGGTACCAGAGGCATAATCGCCTGCGGATTCCGGTGACCAGTCGCCTAAAAAAACCGAGCCGGCGCTGGTGATGTCCTCTACCAGTTCGCGCGCATTGCGGGTCTGAATAATCAGATGCTCGGGGCCATATTGATTGGAGATAGCCACGCACTGCCTGATGTCCTGGGCCACAATCAGGCGGCTGGCAGAAAGCGCCTGACGAGCCGTGTCCGCTCGCGGCAGGGCGACAAGCTGACGCTCAACGGCCTGAGCCACGCGGCGGGCCATTTCAGCATCCGGGGTTAGCAGGATCACCTGTGAGTCAGGGCCGTGTTCTGCCTGAGAAAGCAGGTCCGAGGCGACAAAGTCCGGAGTGGCACCGCTATCGGCAATCACCAGCACTTCTGACGGTCCGGCTGGCATGTCGATGGCGGCTCCGTCCAGTCGCTGGCTGACCTGGCGTTTGGCTTCGGTAACAAACGCATTGCCCGGACCAAAAATTTTATCGACCTTAGGTACGGATTGGGTGCCAAATGCAAGGGCGGCAATCGCCTGCGCGCCACCCACCTTAAACACCTCGCGTACCCCGCAAAGCTGAGCGGCGTAAAGTATTTCATCAGCAATCGGCGGCGGAGAACACAGCACAATCCTGTTGCATCCGGCTATCCGTGCTGGCGTTGCCAGCATCAGTACGGTCGAAAAAAGAGGCGCTGAGCCGCCGGGAATATATAAACCCACCGACTCGACCGGGCGAGTGACCTGCTGACAGCGCACGCCGGGCAGGGTTTCAACATCAACAGCAGGCAGAATTTGCGCATTATGAAAGGTGGTAATGTTACTTACAGCCACCGCCATCGCCTGTTTAATATTGTCTCCGAGGCGCGCGCTGGCTGCGTCAATTTCTTCTGCCGTCACTTGCAGCGCCTGCACATCGGTTTTGTCGAATCTGGCACTGTATTCACGCAGCGCATTGTCGCCGCGTGATTTCACATTATCCAGAATGTCGATAACCGTCCGGGTAATGGTTTCAGAGGCGGAGATGGCCGGGCGCATCAGCAGTTCACGCTGCTGCTGTGGCGTACTGCTGTTCCAGTCAATGATGGTATTGAAGCTCATGTGATTGCCCTGTCTGGTTAGTCTGATAACGCGTCTTTAAACCTGTTAGCTACGACCGTTTATTCCATCATCTTCTCAATCGGCAGCACCAGAATGGAGCTGGCACCCAGCGCTTTCAGTTTTTCCATCGTTTCCCAGAACAGCGTCTCGCTACTGACCATGTGCATCGCTACGCGCTGCTGATCGCCTGCCAGCGGCAGAATAGTCGGACGTTCAGCACCCGGCAGCAGAGCAATGACCTCGTCCAGACGCTCAGTCGGCGCATGCATCATGATATATTTAGATTCACGTGCCTGGATCACGCCCTGAATACGCGTCAGCAGTTTGTCGATTAATTGCTGTTTACCCGCATCCATCTCGCCATCGCGCTGGATAAGACAGGCTTTAGACTGGTAAATCACTTCAACTTCACGCAGGCCATTGGCCTCAAGCGTGGCACCGGTAGAGACCAGGTCGCAGATGGCATCGGCCAGACCCGCACGCGGCGCAACTTCGACAGAGCCGTTCAGCAGGCAGGATTTAAACGCGATACCTTTTTGATCGAGGTAGCGCTTTAACAGGTGCGGGTAAGAGGTGGCGATACGCTTACCGTTTAGCATTGCCGGGCCGTCCCAGGGTTCGTCGGCAGGGGTGGCCAGCGACAGACGGCAGCCGCCGAAATCCAGGCGGCGCAGCGTAAAGTAGCGGGGATCTTCGCCCTGAGCGCGGCGGGTCAGCAGCTCTTCTTCCAGAACGTTTTCACCAATAATGCCCAGATCCACCACGCCGTCCATTACCAGGCCCGGGATGTCGTCGTCACGTACGCGCAGAATATCAATAGGCATATTTTCTGCCAGCGCGATCAACCGCTGGGTGTGCAGGTTGATCTTAATACCACAGCGGGCAAGGAGTTCGCGTGAATCATCGCTCAGACGGCCTGACTTCTGCATAGCTATGCGTAAACGGGTGTTATCTAACATGGTGATGTCCTCATTATTGTTCTGTCTGAATTGCGTCCAAAAAAAAGCCCCCGGAAGGCGATCTTCCGGGGGCTCTCTTGCGTTCATGCACCTCTGGAAGATCTGAATGTCTTCCAGCACACATCGCCTGAAAGACTAGTCAGGGTGATGGTGATGATGGTGGTTTTTAAATTGAACGCTGATCATATAAATTCCGATGAATGCTTATTCATGTGTTGCTTTAAACCTAAACCACTTTGCCTGATATTGGCAAGCCATTTTTTTATCTTTCACACATTTCATATTCATCCTGTTAATTGTCAGTTCAACCTGTGTGGCGTAGCCTTAAGAGAACAAGTGGTGGACAGGAGATAAAGCGTGAAAAAGGTCGCAATCGTCGGGTTAGGGTGGCTGGGGATGCCGCTGGCACTTTCGCTTAGCGCGCGTGGCTGGCAAGTTGCCGGCAGCAAAACGACGCTCGATGGCGTCGAGGCGGCAGGAATGTGCGGAATCGAAAGCTATATGCTGCGTCTGGAACCGGAGCTGGTCTGTGAGACAGACGATCTTGAGGCGCTGATGAATGTTGATGCGCTGGTGATAACCCTTCCTGCCCGACGCACCGGTCCGGGCGATGATTTCTATTTTCAGGCCGTCCAGCAGATCGTTGACAGCGCGCTGGCCTGGCAGGTAAAACGCATTATCTTTACCAGCTCAACGTCGGTTTACGGCACTGCAGCGGGGGTGGTAAAAGAGACCACGCGGCGCGAGCCGGTCACCGCCAGCGGCAACGTGTTAAAAGAACTCGAGGACTGGCTGCATAATTTGCCGGGAACTTCGGTCGATATCCTGCGTCTTGCCGGGCTGGTCGGCCCGCAGCGACATCCCGGACGTTTCTTTGCCGGTAAAACGGCCCCCGATGGCCAGCAGGGCGTTAATCTCGTGCATCTTGAGGATGTGGTTGCTGCCATCACCCTGCTGCTACAGACGCCAAAAGGAGGGCACATCTATAACCTGTGCGCACCGGAACATCCTGCGCGGGCTGTTTTTTATCCGCAGATGGCGCGCGACCTTGGACTGGAGCCACCGGTTTTCACCTCAGGTGACGAAAAAAACACGGGTAAATGTGTCGACGGTAGCCGGATTTGCCACGAGCTGGGATTCGAATATCAGTATCCCGATCCGCTGGTTATGCCGATGGCGTAAGCGTTTTTTAGCAAATAATGCTATTAGTACATCTAATAATGTTTTCCGGGTTTAAGAAACAATCAGTTAGGAAAAATTAATTTACGATCGTTCTCGCATTCTCTTGTCATTGCGACATTGTTTAGGGCAAAATACGCCGCCTGTAAAAAATGAAGCTAACCGACGTTAAACGCGTCGGTTATTTTTTTGCATAAAGACACTCATTTAATACCAAGAGGCCGGGCTTCGTACCGGATAGATATTTACTAAAAAACGACAGTTGTTGTCGCTGAGGAATCCTGAAGATGGGGCAATTTTTTGTTTACGCCACGGTTTTCGCCAATAAGGAGAATAGCCATGTCGCATAACGTTACTCCAACCACCTCTCGCGTGGAATTGCGTAAAACGCTTACGCTAATCCCGGTTGTTATGATGGGCCTTGCCTATATGCAGCCGATGACGCTGTTCGATACATTCGGCATTGTCTCTGGTTTAACGGATGGTCACGTAGCGACGGCATATGCTTTCGCGCTGGTGGCAATTCTCTTCACGGCCCTGAGCTACGGTAAACTGGTGCGTCGCTTCCCGTCCGCTGGCTCTGCCTATACCTATGCCCAGAAATCCATTAGCCCGGTTGTTGGCTTTATGGTTGGCTGGTCGTCGTTGCTGGACTATTTGTTCATGCCGATGATCAACATTCTGCTGGCTAAAATCTATTTTGAAGCGCTGGTGCCTTCCGTACCATCGTGGATCTTTGTTGTTGCGCTGGTGGCTTTCATGACCATCTCTAACCTGCGCAGCATTAAAACGGTTGCCAACTTCAACACGTTGATCGTTATCCTGCAAATGGGTATTGTGGCGGTCATTGTTGGCATGATCATTTACGGTGTTGATCACGGTGAAGGTGCCGGCACGCTCACCAGTTCGCGTCCGTTCTGGTCTGAAGACGCGCATGTGGTCCCGATGATCACCGGCGCGACGATCCTGTGCTTCTCGTTCCTGGGCTTTGACGGCATCTCTTCGCTGTCTGAAGAAACCAAAGACGCTGAGCGGGTGATCCCGAAAGCCATTTTCCTGACGGCGCTGATTGGCGGGCTGGTCTTTATTGTTGCTTCCTACTTCCTGCAACTGTACTTCCCGGACATTTCTCGCTTTAAAGACCCGGATGCGTCTCAACCCGAAATTATGCTGTATGTTGCCGGTAAAACCTTCCAGTGGGGCGTGCTGATCTTCTCAAGCGTCACCGTGCTGGCATCCGGTATGGCTGCACATGCAGGGGTTTCTCGCCTGATGTACGTAATGGGCCGTGATGGCGTGTTCCCGAGCCGCTTCTTCGGCTATGTGCATCCGAAATGGCGTACGCCGGCGTGGAACGTGCTGCTGGTTGGGGTGATTGCCCTGCTGGCGATTAAATTCGACCTGGTTACCGCTACGGCGCTGATCAACTTTGGCGCGCTGGTGGCTTTCACCTTTGTTAATCTGTCGGTGATTTCCCAGTTCTGGATCCGTGAAAAGCGTAATAAAACGCTGAAAGATCATTTTAATTATCTGCTGATGCCGGTATGTGGCGCGCTCACCGTGGGCGCACTGTGGGTTAACCTCGAACAAAGCTCGATGATTCTGGGTCTGATTTGGGGCTCCATCGGTCTGATTTATCTGGCGTGTGTGACTCGCGTATTCCGCAGCCCGGTACCTCAGTACGAAGATATCGCCTCATAATGGCGTACCGGCCAGGCGTTGGCCGGTAAGTAACAGACGTTTATTGAGTGTCTGCCAGTGCCGGGTAACACGGCATAATTTCTGAAAAACCGGAGACGTTGTTCTCCGGTTTTTTTTATGCGTTATAACTCATGATTATGTATTAGAGAGTTTGGTTATTGGTTTGTGCCGGACGAGTCAGGAATAATTTGCCCACTGATATTTTCCGGATAATGTTTTTATGTTTCAGATGATGTTAAGCGGCCTGATTTGTGGTGCGCTACTGGGATTCGTCATGCAGCGCGGACGTTTTTGCCTGACAGGCGGCTTTCGCGATATGTATATCGCCAAAAACAACCGTATGTTCTACGCGTTACTGATTGCCATCTGTATTCAGAGCGTTGGCGTTTTCGCACTTATTGAGATGGGCATCGTGCACTATGATGCCGGGACGTTCCCCTGGCTTGGTACTGTTGTCGGAGGGTTTGTATTCGGCCTCGGGATTGTCTATGCCGGCGGCTGCGCGACGGGCACATGGTATCGGGCGGGGGAAGGGCTTATCGGCAGCTGGATTGCGCTGGTCACCTATATGGTGATGAGTGCAGTAATGCGTTCTCCGCACGCTGCCGGACTGAATCAATTTCTCAAAAGCTACAGTACAGAACATAACGCTATTGCTGAGACGTTCAATTTTTCCGTCTGGCCATTGATTGCCCTTCTGCTGGTGGTGACCGCATGGCTGGTTCTCAAAGAACTGCGTAAACCGAAGCTCAGAGTCGCCACGCTGCCACCGCGCCGCAGCGGTCTGGCACATTTATTGTTCGAAAAACGCTGGCATCCGTTTGTTACCGCGACGCTCATCGGGCTGATTGCCCTGCTGGCGTGGCCAATGAGTGAAGCCACCGGCCGTATGTTTGGCTTAGGTATCACTTCGCCAACGGCCAATATTTTGCAGTATCTGGTAGGTGGCGACAGTAAATATCTCAACTGGGGAGTCTTTCTGGTGCTGGGTATTTTTGTTGGCTCATTTATTGCGGCCAAAGCCAGTCGCGAGTTTCGCGTGCGTGCGGCAGACGTTAGCACGACGCTGCGCAGTGCATCCGGTGGTGTACTGATGGGCTTTGGTGCCAGCATCGCGGGCGGCTGTTCTATTGGTAACGGCCTGGTGATGACCGCCATGATGACATGGCAGGGATGGATTGGCCTGGTCTTTATGATCCTTGGCGTCTGGACCGCATCCTGGTTCCTGTATATTCGCCCGCAGCGTAAAGCGGATCCCGCTGCTGCGGTAGCCTAACTGATTGACTGGAGTAAATATGGCTATTAAAAAACTGGACGTCGTAACCCAGGTTTGTCCGTTCCCGCTTATCGAAGCAAAAGCCGCATTGGCGCAGATGCACAGCGGTGATGAACTAGTTATTGATTTTGACTGCACCCAGGCGACAGAGGCCATTCCGCAGTGGGCTGCGGAAGAGGGGCACAGCATCACCGACTATCAGCAGGTGGGCGATGCTGCCTGGTCTATTACCGTTAAGAAAGCCTGAGTGTGACGCCTGCAGGAGACGGACTCATACCGTCTCCTGTGCATACTGGTACAATGCCTTAATAAGCGCCTGTTTCTCGCTGTTTCCTTCGTACTGCCCCCACAATCTTTCCAGCTCCTGCGCCCAGGTCTGCAAAAACTCAGGCGTAAAGATGTTTTGTCGATGCTGTAGCCAGCGTTGCTGCTCCATCTCGTCAAGGGTGCCCGGAAAATTGCGCGCCCGATAGTTAAACAGCAGACGCTCAATACGCTTATCGGCGAAAGTAATATCCAGCGCGGGCAAATTGCGTGGTTCAGTTTCCAGCACAATCTTCATCGCTGCACGATCCGCATCGCTGAAAAAGCCATTATAGAGCTGTGCATCGACATTTTCTGAGGGGACAAACGGCTCGGCATCAGCAAAAATAGCCACCACTTTCTCGCGCACGAGGGGATTTTCCCGCAGGATTTTCAGGTTATCGAGGCAACGCTGGCGGTTAATCCCCAGCCGATCGGCATCTTCCGGACGCAGCGTATTCGCCTGAGCCAGCACCGGGCATTTATTAAGGTGCACCAGCTTGACGGGTACCGGTAATGCCTCGCCCAACTCCGCTTTTGCGGTATACAAGCGATCGCGCAGTGCGTCGGCATCTAAATCGAGCAGTACAGATACATCTTCCGCGAGATCGACCATAATGACCGCATTACGGTTGTCCGGATGCCATGCCAGCGGCGCGACCCAGCTGGTATTCCCCCGCCAGGCACCAAACATGCCGGAGACATGCACCAGCGGTTTCATTTGCGGAACGTCAATCAGCGTCATCAGCTTATTTTTACCGCGATATGCATAAAGATATTCAAACAGTCGCGGCTGCTTATCTTTAACCAGCTTTGCCATGGCGATAGTCGCATACACATCGGCCATCGCATCATGCGCATTACTGTGCTCAATGCCATTGGCTTTAGTCAGATGTTCCAGCCGAAAGCTCGGCAGACCCTCTTCATTTTCGGGCCAGTTAATGCCTTCAGGACGCAGAGCATAGCAGGCGCGCATCACATCCAGCAGATCCCAGCGTGAGTTATCGTGCTGCCAGCTCCAGGCATAGGGATCGTAAAAATTACGGTAAAAAATGTTACGCGTGACCTCGTCATCAAAACGCACGTTGTTATAGCCGACGATACACGTTTTCGGCACGGTAAACAGATCATGAATGCGGCGAGCGAATGTGGCTTCATTATCGCCTTTCGCCAGTGCCTCCTGCGGCGTAATGCCGGTGATCATTACCGCTTCAGGCTGCGGAAGATAATCATCCGCCGGCTTGCAGTAGAATACCTCAGGCTCGCCAGTCACCGTAAAATCGACATCGGTACGAATGGCGGCAAACTGTGCGGGTCTGTCCAGTGCCGGATGGGTACCAAACGTTTCATAGTCGTGAAATAAAAATCCTGGCTGAAGCGGCGTGTCTTGCATGGCTATGGTTAATCCGTGATGAGGCTGCGAAGGATGTTCATTGGTATGGTAAACGATTTAGTCAGACACCGTAAGCGCCAGTATCGGCTTTCTGTTATTGATGTATGTCATATTTTCTTGCACTTTAACCGGGCAAGCTATCAGGATCTCCCGTACAAAGGACGGCGAATTATAGAATGAGGATATGCTGTTGAAACGCCGTCTTTTTATTGCTGTTTCTTTACTCGCTTCGGGTATTTCTTCGGCGCTTGCTGCCGACGCTTTTGCTGTACCGCTACAGCCGCCGGCTATTCAGGCAGGATCGTGGGTACTGATGGATTATACCACCGGCCAGGTGCTGGCTGCCGGGAACGAACACCAGCAGCGCAACCCTGCCAGCCTGACTAAACTGATGACTGGCTATGTGGTTGACCGCGCTATTGATAGCCACCGCATCAGTGCAGACGACGTGGTGACCGTCGGCAAAGATGCGTGGGCGAAGGGAAATCCGGTGTTTAACGGCTCGTCACTGATGTTTCTGAAACCTGGCGATCGCCTGACAGTACATGATTTGAGCCGCGGGATGATTGTTGATTCCGGCAATGATGCCTGCGTAGCGCTGGCCGATTATGTGGCCGGGGGACAGCCGCAGTTCGTGGCACTGATGAACAGCTATGTTCAAAAACTTAACTTGCGCGATACCCATTTTGAAACGGTTCACGGTCTTGATGCGCCGGGGCAGCACAGCTCCGCTTACGATCTGGCGGTGCTTTCCCGGGCCATTATTCACGGCGAGCCCGATTTTTATCACATGTACAGTGAGAAAAGCCTGACCTGGAATGGGATCACGCAGCAGAATCGTAATGGGCTGCTGTGGGATAAAACGCTCAAAATAGATGGTCTGAAAACCGGGCATACGTCGGGTGCCGGATTCAACATCATCGCCTCTGCGGTAGAAGGTGACCAGCGTCTGATTAGCGTTGTTATGGGCGCTGACAGCCCCAAAAGTCGTGAGGCTGAGGCGCGTAAGTTAATTGTCTGGGGGCAACAAAATTACGCCACCGTACAGATCCTGACGCAGGGAAAATCGATCGGGCACGAGCGGATCTGGTTTGGTGATAAAGAAAATATCGCCGTTGGGCCGGACCGCGATTTCTGGATGGCGCTGCCAAAAACAGAGATTGCGCACATCAAAGCGCGCTATGTTCTGAATGGTAAAGAGCTGGATGCGCCAATTGCAGCCCATCAACGTATCGGCGAAATCGAGCTTTATGATCGGGATAAAGTCGTTGCCAGAATGCCGCTAACGACGCTTGAAAGCGTTAATAAGGGGGGGCTTTTCTCCCGCATGAGTGATTACTTTCACCATAAGTCCTGACCAGAAGCGCCTCTGATGAGAGGCGTTTTTTGCATCCCGGCTATTCAGCAGACATACTTGTTTCTTCGGCTTCTACCTATTTATTGTGCGGGAGACACTATGGATTATCACATTGCGCAGACAGAGAAACGAAAAATTGCTGGCTTTCACCTTGTAGGACCATGGGAGAAAACGGTCAGGCAAGGGTTTGAACAACTGATGCTATGGGTTAATACGCAACATGTGCAGCCGCAAGAGTGGCTGGCCGTTTATTATGATAATCCTGATAACACGCCAGAGGAAAAATTACGTTGTGCAACTGTTGTCAGTGTCGGGGACGATTTTATTGTTTCACCAAACAGTAGCGGAGTGATCCTCACTGAAATTGAGGGGGGCGAATATGCTATTGCCAGTGCGCGCGTTGAGCAGCACGATTTTGAAACACCGTGGCGTCAGTTTTTTGAATGCCTGCTTCAGGATAACCATCGCCAGATTGCGCCGCGTCCCTGTTTTGAAATTTATCGTAATGACGGCAACACTGACGGCTACTGGGATATCGATATGTATATACCCCTTGAGAATTCGCACGCAGAGGGTGCTGGTGGCGGCAAAAAAACGGTACAATCGCGTTTTTGAATATGTGGTCGGAGAGCGGTTTTGCGCGCTGATAAGTCCCTGAGTCCATTTGAGATCCGTTTATACCGTCACTATCGGGTAGTGCACGGTATCCGCGTCGCGCTGGCGTTTATTCTTACTTTCCTGCTAGTCAGGTTGCTTAATATTCCTGAAGGAACGTGGCCGCTGATCACTCTGGTGGTGATCATGGGGCCTATTTCATTTTGGGGAAACGTTGTTCCACGTGCTCTGGAGCGTATAGGTGGAACCATCCTCGGGTCGGTACTGGGTCTGGGGGCGCTTCAGCTTGAACGCTACTCGCTGCCAATAATGCTGGTATGGTGTGCGGCAGCCATGTTTTTATGCGCCTGGCTGACGCTTGGCAAACGGCCCTATCAGGCATTGCTGATCGGTATCACTCTTGCCGTGGTCGTCGGCTCGCCAGCCGGTGATATGCATACTGCACTATGGCGAAGCGGTGATGTTATTTTTGGATCCTTATTGGCCATGCTCTTTACCGGCATCTGGCCTCAGCGTGCTTTTTTACACTGGCGTATTCAAATGGCGAACTACGTCACCACGTTTAACCGACTTTATCAGGCAGGTTTTTCCCCAAATCTGGTCGAACGTCCGCGCATTGAAAAGCATCAGCAGAAAGTGCTTAATGATGTGATTAAAATGCGCGGGCTGATAACACCAGCCAGTAAAGAAACTCATATTCAAAAATCCGTTTTTGAAGCCATTCAGACCATCAACCGCAACCTGGTCTGTATTCTCGAACTACAGATCAATGCATTTTGGGCTTCCCGCGCCAGTCACTTCGTGATGCTTAATGCCCGCACGCTGCGCGAAACGCAGCAAATGACGCAGCAAACCTTACTGACTATTGCCCATGCGCTGTATGAAGGAAATCCGCAACCGATCCTCGCCAACACCGAAAAATTAAACGAAATTGTGGCTGAACTTCGTCAGTTAATAAACGAGTACAGGGGCGACAATCTGGCCGAGACGCCCATGCACGGATATGTGTGGCTAAGTATGGAGCTGGCTCGTCAACTGGAGCTATTGTCGCATTTGATTTGCCGGGCATTGCGCAAATAAACTGCGGTAACAAGGGGTTTTAAGCGCTGGTGTTTCGATTCAGCTGCATTTAGAGTTATGATACGCACACTAAAATGATTGTCTTCAGCGATGGCTAAACGTAGTGTTTACCCTATGGCTGTCGCATTAACGAATCCGAATCTCAATTATCAGAGGTATAGCAATGGAAACAACCAAGCCTTCGTTTCAGGATGTTCTGGAGTTTGTTCGCCTGTTCCGTCGTAAAAATAAACTACAGCGTGAAATCCAGGACGTTGAGAAAAAGATCCGTGATAACCAGAAGCGCGTACTGCTGCTCGACAATCTTGGTGACTACATCAAGCCCGGGATGAGCGTAGAAGCGATTCAGGGCATCATCGCGAATATGAAAAGCGACTATGAAGATCGCGTTGATGATTACATCATCAAAAATGCAGAAATCTCGAAAGAGCGTCGTGAAATTTCTAAAAAATTGAAAGTGATGGGTGAACTAAAAGTTCATGGCAATGATGCTGACGCCGGGTAAGGCAGGCAGATAAACATCTACAGTTTTGTGGCAGACGCTCCGCATCTGAAGAGGATACGGAGCGTTTTTTACCAGACTCATCTTATGCTCTATCATAGCACTTAATATAATCTGGCAGCAGGTTAACTATGACAGCTGCTGCAGCTCATCAAGATAGGTGGTTAAAGTATCACGTATATTATGTAGTGCCTGCAGGCTGGAGAGGGCGCACTGTTTCTGAAGTTGATCGGATAGCAATGCTTTTTCTAACGCTGCACGGGCAAGTTTATCTGTAACTTTGCTTATTTCAAAAGTCCAAATTTCTTTACCATATTCAACAACGATGCCATGGTGCGGTGAGCGTTTTACCTCGGCAGCTAATCCATTATCAATAAAAATCTTTTTAACTTTATGACTATGAGGGTAAAGTGTTTCCGGCACAGTCAGCATTACCCTGGGGTTATCCTGGATTTCTTTATTCAATTGCTCAGTTAATACCGCCAGTAGCTGGCATAGAGTTTCTTCATGATCAAAAAATTCTCTCAGACTGTTGGTCACGATTTCCAGTGTATCATTGATAATATTATTTTTATGAGCCTCATTGTCGTTAACGAATTTTGCCAAATCCTGAATCGCGAAAGCCATACCTGAAACATAACCTTCTATCCATGCGTTGTTATGGATATCATCAACTCTGCTTTCAGCAGCGCTGATTCTTTTTTTAGCGAAATTTTTCGCATGGTCATAAATTTTATTAATAGTATTATAATGGACTATGTCTTCTTTCTTAATTATGACTTTTTGGCTGATGCCTGGAATGTTTTTAAGTGTTAAAGTCTTAAGCATAATCAAAAGCCCATTTTAAAGTAGAGAGAGAGTTTTCGAAATCCATAGATGATGCTTTTTCATAGCTAAATGAGGCTGGAAATATGAGTTTTAGATATTCAGAGAGCACTGAAGGTAACAATTTCCTGGCTACGCTAATGATATACAATGCACCGACCTGGGTGATGTTAGAGTCAGTGAGTTGACTTGTACTGTCTGGGGCGTTTTTATTTAATAAAGGAAGCGGCAAGCAAAGAAACTGGCGCTCTCTGTTATCTAATTCTGCCATATATACAGGATGATTAATAAGAGAGGCAGAAAAAAACTTCAAACCAATTAAATAGGCTGCGCGCTTTATTTTGTGCCAATTATTGATAAAGAACTCTATATCTTTGTTTTTTTCTATATTCGTTTTTAAAATGCAAAGGTTTGAATGCTGTACAAGGATTAAGTAGTTAACCAGACAAGCAGGTAGTGTATCAATATCGACGGTTAATTTATCTGGAAGACTAAGCCAGCTGTGATCATAATAACGAGCAGGATTATAGAGAATGTCAATCAATTTGGTAGAATAGTGCATAATAAGTTCCTTCCCTGATATTACTATAATAAAGCTAAAGCTTGAGGGGGTTAGCCCTCAAGTTTTATACTTTATTAAGTTTACTTAGTGCTGCTGTCTGCTTTTGTGGTGCTGGCTTTCCTTCTGTAAAAGTAAAAAGAAACTGAACCTGCACAGAGTAATATAATTAAAAGACCTGCAACGGGGTATACCCATGCTGAAATAGATGAGTGAAGCTTGCTGGGCCTGATAACTTCTCCTTTCTTAAAGATCACAACAGAAATGTCCTCATACTGAATTGTGCTTAAGCTATTTTTAATCAATCGCTTAATTTTATCGATATACTCAGCCTCATTAATAGCATTTTTATAGATAATTAGCACAGACGCCGATGGCGTCGTCGAGTTTTCGTCCGAATCACCCTTGATTGGATAGCCTAAATGAACCCTTGCAGTGGTAACATTGTCCAGTTCCAGTATGGTCTGCCCAAGCCTCTGTTCGATGGATGAAATGAGTCGCACTTTCTCACCCAATGGTGTAGAAACCATTGAGTCCGCAGGAAACTGGTCGGCAATTTCAACATGATCTGCTGACGGCAAATCATAAGCATTAAGCAATTCAATAGAATCACTCATATAGCTTTGATCAATACGCACCGAAAAAATGTTTTTTTCACCTTTAATTTTGTGCGCGTCGATGTTGTTTTGCTCGAGTAATGCCACAATTTCATTGGCCTGACGTTCAGACAGGTTAGACACTAATTCTGTGTCGCACCCACTTAACAGAAAAAGGCTTAAAATCAGGAAAAAATTACACAGGAACTTTTTACTCATGTTTTAACCAGTGTTTCAATCGCGGCAACCCCTTTTCTTGCTAGTGTGCTGCATAAATTGACATCAAGAGTATAAACAGAAAGCTGTTGTTGCCAGTAAATAAGCTTTTGCGGATCGCTTGTAACATTGGGATCGTTAAGCGCTGAATAAATTCTTTCTCGGGTAAACTGATCGGTTACCGCCTGATTCGAAATTGCTTCCTTAAATCTGTCTTCGAGCGAAATAACCGAAACGTTTGAAAAATTATTTTCATCTATCCGGCTAGTATCAGTGTACTTACTGATACTAGCAATAGCATTTATTGGGCCAGTTGACACAGTAAGCTCCCTATTATTTATAGTTAGCTATAATAGACTGATCGATATCACGGAATGCTTTCACAACGTTCGACTGCGCATTGCGATAAAGCGTATAGGAAGAAAGGGCAGACTGATATTGAGCCAGCAATGCCGGGTCAGATGGATCGGCCTGTAAGGCCGTCAGAGCATCAGTAAGCTGAGTCTGGAGAGACACTACCCCGGCATCAAAGTTATTAGACAATTGCTCAATATAGCGGCTGTTAGCGCCACCATCGACCGGAGTAATAACGGGAGTTTTAGTAACGGACATAATATACCTCACCTATAATTAATGGGTTGTTACGATATCTGAATAGAGCCAATGGTTTCCAGGAACCACCACGTAACTATCTGGACCTGATTTGAATGTCCTGTTACGCAGAGGGTCCTCATTTAGGTTTACAACAAACTTGACATACTCATCGCCGTATTGATCGTAAAATTCATCCACTTGACGACGTAAGGTATTCAGCTGAAAATCGTCAATCTCACCGCTGATGCTTAAAGTAACATGATTTGGGGAGATATCTTTTTCACTGTATACACCTAACGATCTCAGGCGATCAATAGCATTTGACAATACAGTTTTGTCAGAAACTCTTTGAATGTTTATGGATTTCAAATAAGGAAATTTAAAGGTCAGTAATTTTTGGATACTTTGATCGATATTTTGGAGCTTGGCGCTTCGCTCCTGGCTCAGCAACAATTTAACTGTGAAAGCTGAAGTAAATTTAATGTCGAAAAAGGGGATTAAATGTTCTGCAAGTATTTTTTTCATGCGACTTATTTCAGCAGTCTCTGCTAAAATAGAAACGCTATTACTCCTGGCAACATTACTTTTTCGCAGTGCTTTTTCTGACCATTCTGCCTCGGGCTGGGTTTTGGTCAAAACATAGATGCTACCGTTAATATTTTGGCTAATAGCAGGATTGATCAGGCTTAGTGTATCCTTCAGTGTTACTACCTCATTGGGTGAGCAAAGTACAAACAACAATGCTGCGCCCGCTATGCAAACTGCAGCACATGCCGCAGATAACAGGATTGAGGGACGTTTTTTTTCTGATTCAGAAGACAAGACAATCTGTGAGTGTATATCTTCATTATATGGCGAAAAAGGATAGTCGTATTGAGTGACTAATGAACTCCATGAGTCAGAAGCTAATCTAAGGGCAATAACTGCATTACCAATCACAACCGGTTGATTAAGCGAAATAGTGATAACGCTGTAGTCGTCAGCGAGAGGTAAGACATCACTATTTGCATCTTCATTTGCATCTTCGTTCGTACTTTCACTTTCATCGTCATCTGCCAGGTCATTTTCAATATTGCAATCTGCCTGTGATTCTTCTACTGGAATCCGTTGAGCTGTGATTTTTATTGGACTCGCAATGTCATCTGCATCTTCTTCTGATGTGATCTGGCGTAAAATTATTTTTTCATTTTTCCCAGGAGCACAGGGTATGAGTAGCGTATTTAAAGAATGCTGATAGACACTACCGGATTGTTGTTTCTCCATAGAATCACTGTCGCAGAAAAACAGATGAGCACTATCATCAGGTAATGCGACATCAACACCAAACATTGGTCCAGAAAGGATTCTCAAAAGTATACGTTGCATAAGCTTAATGTGACCTATTCCATTCTTCAGAATATTATTAATAGCACCACATTGTGTAATGGTTAGTTCCACTAAAGTAATGATATTGTAAAAATTTGAAGCAATTGTCCATGTTGCAAATGAGTTTAATCAACATTGGGGGGGAAGTTAATAAAATTTTATTTAGAGATCCACATTTATAAATAAAATACTATCATCATCCGCTCAGTGAGCGTTGTCAGTGGGAAAACGAAAGAACAATGGCAGGATGCCACGAGGAAGAAAACATGACTAACTTAGCATTAGCAGTATTCAAGCGTGTTTTAGTATTAAATTTAATCACTGTTTTGCTAAGCAGCTGTACCACACATTATATCCGGGTGTCGCAAGGGATGGAACCGACAGCTGATAAAAGCTCTTTAGATGTATTAAAGGAAAAGATGAAATCCTGTCTCGTTGGATATGCTGTTGAGACAGATATGAAAGATAAATCACAGGTCTATTTCATCGCTGATAAGCAACACATAACCTATCAATCAGCAGATACTACCCTGGTCGACTATATGAAGATTTGCGTTGGAGAATCTTATAACAGTTATGATAAAGACAAAGGAAGTATCAGCATCTCTGGAGAAAGGGGTTAATAATGAAAAAGGAATTCAACTGGCAGGACACATCAGGTGACATGAAGATCGACGTTGATGACTTAATATTCATGAAAACTCCTTTAACTGACCAACAATACCTCGCAGAAAAAATAAAAAATGCTGGAGCGAAGTTGTGTATAACAGGTATTCATGATGATGTTATGACATTGATATACACTGAGCGCCAGTTGCATTTACCTTTAATTGAGCATGCGAAATATGTCCGCTTGTCACTAAGCCCGCTGTGCGAAATAATGGCTTTTCTTGATGAATGTCAACAGATGCCAGGAGATAATAATTACAAAGAATTTCTCCTCAACATGGATGTTGGTAGTTATGATAAACTTAACTATTGGTTTATTTGCTGCTATTTGATGGGGAGTAAACGGGATGATTATGAAGAACTATTGGCGTATATTCGTCGGCAAGAGCCTTATTTTTTAACAAGTTATCTCATTAAAAATAGATGTTCTCATGAGAAGATACATACACTTTGTGAGCGCTACGGCTTGTCATACTCCTATTTCCGTAAGATCTCTAAGAAATATTTAGGAGTCTCGGCTAAAACTAAAATGTCTGAATGGCGTATGGCACAAACTATCCTGGATATTTTGGAAAATGACAGCAGCATTACAGATATAGCGCTTAAAAATGGTTATTCATCTTCAGCGCACGTCTGTTCGACCTTTAAGTCCGTATTGGGCTTGTCTCCATATGCGATAAGGAAAATTAATGGAAAATAATAGTCCTGAAATTGATATCGATAATATGGATGTTGTAGATATTGATTTGTTTTCATTAAATGATGCAGACTTCCTGGTTAAATATGGTCTCCTGTCTGCAATATGGTCCAAACTTATACAGCTTAAAATCATCACTATAGTTGTTAAGAATAATAATGTGGCTCTCCGTTTGCTCACAAATGCACAGGATAGCGATGTGATATTAAACACTTACTTGGATGAAGTCAGGAATGTATTTACAAGTATCCAAAAAATGTAAATTTAGCATAATAGCGCTAATTTGCGGTTGTTTAACTGCGCAGGCAAGTGCCAGCGAAGAGCCAAAACTTACAACGACACCGCCGACATCGATGCTCATGTCAGCACCGGTGGCTGAGGCCCAGAAACTCAGTTCGGAAACACATTCTACAGAGGATAATTATGTTGCCAGAGATAAAGGTATTGATTATCTCTTAAAAGCATTATCATCTAAGTTGCACAAACCGATTGTAGCCAGCCCAAAAGCAAAAAAATATTTTGTTACTGGCAACTTTAATCTCGCTAAGCCTCTTGAAACACTGACTAATGTTGCGGCGGATTTGGGGTTAATTTGGTATTATGATGGTTCGATTTTCTATGTATATGAGGCCTCTGAAGCTACAACTGCGGTTGTGCAATTTTCCAGAAGAAATTTTGCAGATTTAGTGAGCTTTTTACGGCAAAATGATTTATATGATAATCGCTACCCGTTAAAAATGAACTATAGCGCCGACACGCTCTATATTTCCGGGCCACCGAAATATGTAGATATCCTCACGGCAATTGCCAGTCTTATGCAGGATAACCCAGATGAGGATCTACAACAGCAGGTTATCGAAACCATCAAGTTACGACATGCATTTGTGGATGATCGTAGTTTCTCCTATCGCGATCGCAATGTTGTCATCCCTGGAATTGCCTCAACTATTAATACACTTTTATCGGATAATCATAGTCCAAAAGAAGTCGCAGCTGCACGCAAAACAGTTGAAAACAATCCTGAGGCAGAAAATTCGAACGCAAAATTGGGTCAAGCTGCGCGCTTCGAAAGAGACGATTATAATGAGAATGACAATAATGTGAAGGTTGTTGCATTTACCGGGCGCAATAGTTTGATGGTTAAAGGAACACGAGCACAGGTTAATATGATAAAAGATCTGGTAGCTTCATTAGATGTTCCACGTAAACAAATCGAATTATCATTATGGATTATTGATATCAGCAAAGACGATCTTGATTCAATAGGGGTTAACTGGTCCGGTCAATTTAAAATAGGTAATGAAATTTCAGGGCTTTTTAACACAGCAAGTATTATTTCGTCAACTCAACAAAACGCTTTTCTGGCAAAAGTATCGGCGTTGAGCCAGGACAATAAAGCTAACATTGTTTCCAGACCATTTCTTTTGGCACAAGAGAACATGCCATCATTGTTTGATAACACTAAAAACTTTTACGTTCGTCTGGCAGGTGAAAACAATGTCGATCTACAAACCGTGACATATGGTACCACGATCAGTGTTACTCCAATGATTTCTGATAACAGTAAAGTTATTGAAATGACGCTTGAAATAATGGATGGTAGCACCAGTGTAACAGACGAAGGCAAAACTGAGGTTGTCGACAATCTACCCGTTGTAGGTAATACTACAATTAATACATTGGCGCGAGTAAGTGAAGGCCAAAGTCTAATGATTGGGGGTTATACTCGCGACCAAAGTCAGTTGAGTGTGGCTAAAGTCCCACTATTAGGCGATCTACCTTTTATTGGAAATTTTTTCAAAAATACCTCTAATACAGTTAGTAAGTCAGTACGTATTTTTTTAATACAGCCAAAAACGCTAAAAGATTCTGACGTTGAAAATAGCGATCTCAATCGATACATTAATGAAGGATGGGATGCTATCAATCATTTTAATGAAAAGTACAATGTTTTGAATCCAGACAATACTAATCAAAGTAGTAGCAGGTAATATATCATGGCTATAAATATTTCAGCATTATCACAAGCAGGAGCGACAGCAGGAATTAGTGAGCTTGTAGATGATTTGGTCAGAATGCAGGATAATGCTGAAGTAAAGGCAAATTATTCAACAACCTCCGTGGCATTGAACATGGCAGACGACCTGTCTGCCCTATTAAGTTCAATGCTACAGAACAGGCGTACTGACAAAGGTGCGCCACTTTCAGCTGAGACTGAAAGAAAATATGCTCAGACGCTTGAGGAGAAAAAGCCTGAAAGTATAACTAAAGTAATTAGTTATGCTAAAGATGCTAATATGACTCCAAAGCAATTATTATTTGTTTTGTCACAAATGTATAATGACCCAACAGATGTAGCACTACTCATTCAGGCATTTATTCAGAAAAAGAAATTAATGGCAGAGGGTGGTGATGAAGAAGAACTAGTCGGGGTATCTCTGACGCTTCTGGAAGATACATATGAATTATTAATGTCAGGCCCTAAAAAAAGGCAAATTAAAGCTGGTTTAAATATACAGCAGCAAACTGATAAATATAGTTCTCTACTCAATTTGAATGCAGAGACAATGCGGAATCTGTACCGAGACTTTATATCTCAAGATATTGAACCTATTGATATCTATAAGTCTTTAATCGAAAAAGCAGGAGTGGAAAAACGTTATCTGGCATTAGAGTATATTATAAAATCATTGCATTGTGATATTGGTTCACATGATCCTGCTTGCTCTTACCAGGAGTTTGGTTCATTGTTAGATACTTCTTTTATCCTGAGCGTGATAAAGTCTGCTGATATGTCTTTCATGAAAGGAATTAAGAGTATAGGTATTTTGAATGACACTTGGGATAAATCTCAGTCTATGGTTGTGGAATATTTCTTTTCCTTGATCAGCGAGCCGGTAAATTGTGGTGATTTGACCACTAATTTTATAAAGCGCTGTATGAAATATCACACCAGAGATGATAAGGTCCACTTTCTGCATGTTGTGCAGAATCTGGTACGTGCATTACCCTTTTTTCTTTTTTCCAATACTATGCAAGATTGCGCCACTTTCAAAAATATGGTTGATCAGGAGCTAAGTATTATCATGAGTAGCTTTAATGCAACATCAAGAGAGAGCTTTCGTTATGAATGACAGTGATGCTGCATTTAGACACCAGCTTGATAAATTACATCATGGTGGCGAGCTACAGCTGGAATGCTGTGGTATGATAATTAAGGTTAGCTATATTCATGATGTTTATATGATATTGACAGAAACCTATATATCGCCTGACAGATTTTACGATTTTATTCAGATAAAAAAAGATGAAATGCAGAATAATGAACAGTATCTTTTGCATAAAAATAAGATATTTCATTGCTTTTTTCTAAAAGAAATAGATTTGAGCAAAGTTATTAACAATGCATATGCGGCAGTCAAATGTTGTATGGGATATAAGTAAAGCAGGGATAAATATGCTCAAGAAATTTTTAAATAAGCTGGGGCAACGACCAGAGTTGTTTTTAGTAGTGTTAATGGTTGTGATCCTTGCAATGTTGATTATCCCGTTACCAACGTGGCTAATTGATATTTTATTGGCAGTCAATATTAGCATCTCTGTACTCCTGTTTATCGGAACTTTTTATATTCAAAAGGTACTTGAGTTTTCAGCGCTGCCCTCTGTATTATTGATTACAACTTTATTTAGACTCGCATTGTCAATCAGTACTAGCCGAATGATACTGATTCAAGCTGATGCTGGTCATATCATTAGTACATTTGGTAACTTTGTCATTGGTGGTGATATTGTCGTTGGGATAATTATTTTCTCAATCATTACACTTTTCCAGTTTATCGTAATAACAAAGGGCTCGGAACGTGTAGCTGAAGTTTGCGCTCGCTTTTCTCTGGACGCGATGCCAGGAAAACAGATGAGTATCGATGCCGATCTACGTGCTGGTTCTATTGATCCTGAAGTTGCGCAGGAGCGTCGCTCTATGTTGGAGAAGGAGTGTCAGCTTTTTGGGGCGCTTGACGGGACAATGAAGTTTATTAAGGGTGATGCTATCGCTGGTATAGCTATCATTTTTGTCAACTTTTTAGGCGGCATTTCCATCGGTATGGGGCGAATGGACATGTCTTTTTCGCATGCCACAGATGTCTATACTATTCTCACCATCGGTGATGCGCTAGTTGCCCAAATTCCAGCTTTGTTGATATCTGTCGGCACCGGATTCGTCATTACACGTGTTAGTGAAGATGGTAAAAACCTTGGCAACAACATTATTGAACAAATATTTAGCCGAGATTTTGTTTTATTGGTGACAGGCATTATTACATTGTTAATGGGAATGTTACCAGGGTTCCCCCTGGCCGTTTTTCTGACACTTGCTGTACTTTTTTTCAGCCTGTTCGGTTATCGCATTTATAAGCGTAAAGCTGAATCGAAGTCAGCTGCTGGCAACACTTCATTTATGTCAAATTTTTCACGCAAACAGAATGAAGAGGACAGTGCCAATGAAGAAACTTTTGAATTAAATAATATAGTGCCTGAAACCTTGCCGATATTGCTACTTATTCCACAAAATGTTTACAGCGAGAAAAAGGAAAGGTTTCTGGTAAACATGTTAAAACGCGATTTTTATATTAACTTTGGCATACAGCTACCCGACATCCGGGTAAGTACCATGTCAGCTGAAAGCACTGATTGCGTAAACTTGCTAATCAATGAGGTTCAGGCCGGTGAATTTCATATAGCATTTGATTACAGTAAGGTTGTTTACTGGAATAATGCACTGGAAGTAATGGATGTTGATATTAAGATATTAACTTCATCTAATACTGAGAGCCAATGGATCAAAAACGAAGATCTGCCTCTGCCTCAACTGAAAGCACTAAATTTGACTGTGCGTTCGGCAGAAAGTGAGTTAAGTTCTTACGTTCAATCAATTATCTCCCAGAATATTACTGAGTTTTTTGGCATTCAAGAGACTAAAAATATTCTCGATAAAATGGAGTCGTTGTATCCTGAGCTTCTTAAAGAAACTTATCGTCATGCAACCGTCCAGCGTGTAGCAGAAGTATTTCAACGCCTGTTAAAAGAAAAAATTTCAGTACGTAATATGAAGGTGGTTCTTGAGGCTCTTGCTTCATGGGCAGGTAAAGAACGTGATACTATATTGCTTGTTGAACATGTTCGTGGTGCATTAGCACGCTATATTTCTGATAAATTTTCTGTTAATAATAGTCTGTCAGTTTTGTTACTTTCATCAGAGATTGAAAATCGTATTCGCAAAGGTATACGTAATACATCTACAGGCTCATTTATTAACCTTGATCCAGAAGATAATGAATATGTTATGAATGCTTTCAGTCAGGGGATTCAATCAATCCACTATCCATTAACGGAAGTTGTTGTTTTAAGTGCTATCGATATCAGACGTTATGCGAAACGTTTGCTTGATACACAGTATCCTGAACTTGAAGTACTCTCTTTTGGCGAAATTTCAGACTCCATAAAAATTAACGTTATTAATACATTGTAAGGGAATATCATATGCGTCAGATTGATTTAGTAGAAATTCTAAAAGAAGCTTTAGATTATCTGGGATGTAAACCATCTATCATCTCTAATATTGACCATCATTCAACAATTGAATTGACATTTGAGTCCTCACCCGCGTTGCTAATATCGTTTGTTGATGACAATGTGGTTCTGTGGTGTCAACTAGTACCTGTCAATCCTAATGTATTGGTTCAATGCGCGCCCAATATTATTGAAGCGCTCATTGCAGAATATGAATGGGCGATGAATTCACAACTTCAGCTGGTAGCTGGTAGCGAATCGTATGAACTGCGCACCGTTGTAAATCCTGATTTTATGGAAAGCGGTGAGAAATTTGCTATCGTACTGGAGAGTTTCTTTGAAATTATGCAAGGATTCTATAAGGTATTAAAATAATGGATGATTTGACCATTCACAATTTTTTCACTTGCAATGCAAAAATATCTACTGTGACTGGTTCAATTATTACTGCGCCATTAAAACTCTCTTTCGTGGGCGAGCGATGCTTTTTGTATCGCTCGTTAAAATCGAGCATACCTATCGGCCAGGCTGAGACTATTGGTCTCGGCGATGGGGGGGTAATGCTAAGTTTGCTCGGATCGCCGGGTGGAATTTCAACATCGGATATCATTGTTCCAACTGGAACATTCTTTTCGATTCCTGTAGACGATTCACTCCTCGGTTGCGTGATTGATTGTGAAGGCCAGGTGCGTCAGCGATTCAGTGAAGCGCCAACTTCGCAGTCGATACTTCCGGCATTGCGTCCAATTTCAAGTTTCCCACCAGACTTTAGTGAGCGTCGGCCGATAAGAGAGATTTTTCAAACCGGAATTCGAGCCATTGACAGTCTGTTAACCTGTGGTGTTGGGCAACGTATCGGGATATTTGCCGGTGCCGGTGCCGGTAAGTCATCTCTTATGTCGATGATCATCAATCATTCTGCGGCGAATGTATACGTTGTTGGCCTGGTAGGGGAACGTGGTAGAGAGGTCACTGAATTTTTAGCAGAAGGTATCCCAGATGGAAAACAACACAATACTATTGTGGTCTATTCCACTTCAGACCGTCCTGCGGTTGAACGCCGTAATGCAGCCTTGATTGCTACTACAATTGCCGAGTATTTTCGTGATAGCGGCAAATCAGTAGTTTTGATGATAGATTCTATGACGCGCTATGCCCGTGCTCTGCGCGATGTGGCGTTATCTGCAGGAGAGATGCCTGCCAGACGCGGTTATCCTGCATCTGTTTTTGAAGCGTTACCACGTATCCTTGAACGTAGTGGTGCTACACATCAGGGTAGTATAACCGCATTTTATACAGTACTTCTTGAAGAAGAGGACGATGTTGATCCAATCGGTGACGAAATACGTTCAATACTAGATGGGCATATTTATTTATCGAGAAAATTGGGTGGTAAAGGACATTTCCCGGCAATAGATATTTTGCGTAGCGCAAGTCGGGTTGTTTCCTCTATATGCGATTCGCAACAACTACGTCAGGCTGCGAAGATGCGTGATTACATTGCTCGTCTGGATGAACTTCAATTGATGCTCGATCTAGGTGAATACACCCCAGGTGAAAATGCTGAAACTGATGCTGTCATAAATCTACGGCCAAAGATTGATAAATTTCTGAAACAGACTATGGATGAACATACGGAATTTTCCGTTATGCTGGATATGCTATATGCAATCTAAGCGTCTGGTCCGTTTTTATGATGAGCATTGTAGTCGCACCATTACGCAAATCGCAGATTGTGAAAACACATTAAATGTGCTCAATGAAAAATTGCAAGATATTTGTCAACAGTCAAGCGAGCTGCAGCAGCAGCTGATTCTATTATGGCAAGATCATGTTGGGGCAACATTGACGCAAAAAGATTTATATCTACTAAGACGTAAAGAGGCACTTATTCTTTCTTACTATGAAGAGTTGCAGCTTCAGGCACAAGAAACAAAATTATTCATAGAGGAAAGTATTGAAACTCGTAATCAATTGTACAAGTTGCGTCTGCATTATGGAAAGAAGAAGAACAAATGGGAGTGGATGTCAGAGCGCGACAGAAAATCGCGTATTAGAAAAGACATCCATAAAGATGGACAAGCGGCTGAAGAATGTGTCACATGGATAAATCAATAAAGATTAAGTCCGTTCCTAACTATACTGGATTAGGCGGTCAAGAAGATACTGAGATCTTAACTCTTAAAGATCGCTATGAAAATAAACTTAAGAAACATAAAGCTTCTCATGATAACGAAGATATGGCAGGCATGGGGTTAGCGGCAGCGCTCTCTTCACAGTTAACGCCGCCTGAGCGGGTAATCTTACCTGGCAATACGATCTACGTGAATAGTAATAAACCCATGTCTGAAAATCGGGTGCGTGAAAAAGCTGACGGACTAACCGGCGAGGGTGATAAAAAAGCTACACGCAGGATGTATCTGAACCACCACATGATTATCAACAACCCTGGCACAGATAAGAGCCAAATTACACGACTAGCTCAGGTACAGGAGAAGCTTTTATCTTCAGCGGAAAGTCGTTTATCATCAGTGTCCAGTCCGGCCCGCTTTGCACAAGTACCACCGAATGATTCAGTAATTCCGAATAATCCATTAGCCTCGAATGATCCGTTAGCATCGAATCATTTATTAGTATCGAAAGAATCATTAGTTTATCAACAAGCGCATACCCTGTCTGAAAATCTTAAAGATAAATTAAGTAATACCGATAAAAGCATGTCCAGGATGCTGAACAAAGATGAATTAATAACTCCTCAGGGAGTATTAACATCAGTAAATGATCATGCCAATGAATTGCAATTTACTGCGGCAGATACCGATTCCCTGTCTCCGATAAAAAAGAATCAGATAGTGCCTGAGTTACCTTTGACAGCAAAAAATATACAATCTGAGCACGTTACCTCTGACCAGTTGACATGGCATTTCAAAAGCTGGGGAGATTCTGAGAATCATTCAGCCAAAATAATTTTTAGCGATCCACTATCTTCGGTCAGAGATGTCAATATTATTCCTTCTAATGAGACTGTGCGTGGAGCATTAATGAAGCAACTCGACGCAAACGGCATCACCCAGATGTCCCAGGTTCAGATAGAGGCCGTAACATCTCAGGGCCATAATCAAGGCAATCAGTCGCGTCAGCACAATGATGAAGAAGAGAGCGAAGCATGAATTCAGTGATGCTACGTAAAGTAAATGCGCGTGAAGCATTACTTGAAGAATATGCTTATACGAATGCAAAAAATTATTTTATATTAAATTCACTTCCGCCTGGCAAATTTTTTAGCATTGTAGCCAGGTTAGGGAACAGAAAAATCAATCTTTACTGCGATGTGGATGAGCTTTTATCTCGCTGTTCTGCTAATTCACATGCGTTGCCGGTAGAGCTTATCGACGATGGTTTGCTTATAAAAGTAGCGAAAAATTATTTTTCAGAACATAAGATATCAATGCCTGTGTCATTAGAACCAATAACACAATTTCTCATTGACGGCATCGCTGACACAGCAAATTTATTCGGCCCTTTCATTTCAATGGATCCTACCTCAGGATTCATTTGGGCTGAGCTCACAAGTATTAACATCCCAGAGTTGATTGAACATAAAAACAACTGTGACTGGTCGCAGCTTATGCTATCAATGAATATCATTTTGGGCTATACCGAAATTAGCCATAAAGAATTGATTAGCCTTAAAGCAGGTGATTTATTAATGTTACATGTGCCAATTAATGTTGGTATTTTAGGAAGGGTATTTACGGTGGATCTTAAATTAGAAGGAGATAATATGATTACTGAATCCATGGACGAGTATACTACTGATTTAGCCGATGATTGTGTTAATTTAGTCGAAGCTAATAATCTATCATTAGATAAACTTGAGCTAAAAGTCATTTTTTGCCTTGAGGAAAAAATAATGACGCTAGCACAACTGCAAAATATGCATGTTAACCAGCGTTTGCCTTTACATAATGAAAATAATGATATCACTGTAAGCCTGCGTGTTGGAAAGCATATTATTGCTACAGGAGAACTGGTGCGGGTTGATGACCAGTTGGCCGTTGAAATACATAACATCAATGGTGCAATTTAAGGGAATATTATGTGGGGGACAAATGATATTGCTTTAATAGGATTACTTAGTTTTGCAACATTATTTCCTTTTTTGATCGCAGGCGGCACATGCTTCATTAAATTTTCGATCGTATTTTCACTGATTAAAAATGCAATAGGCTTACAACAAGTTCCATCAACACTAACATTAAACTCACTAGCACTTTTGCTCGCTGCATTTGTTATGTTCCCGATTGCAAACAAGGTTTATGACTACTCAATTACAGAAAAGGTAGATTTTCATCGTGTGGAATCCGTACAAAATTTTGTTGATGAAGGACTAGGAGACTACAAAAAATATCTATTTAAATTTTCTGATAAATCATTATTAAAATTTTTTGATGATATATACACACAACAACAAAAAATGTCGGGGGAAGACAGGATATTATCTGGAAAATTGACAGCTGAAAATGCGTCACTGTTTTCCCTGTTAGTTTCTTACGCATTGAGTGAAATTAAAGACGCTTTCATTCTTGGGTTTTATATTTATTTGCCATTTATTGTCGTTGATTTAGTAGTATCAAATATACTTTTAGCATTAGGGATGATGATGATGAGTCCTGTAACAATATCCTTACCAATTAAATTAATTCTCTTTGTAGCTATTGATGGGTGGTCCAAAGTCGCAACGGGTATGGTTATGCAATATTCATCACTATGGAAAGGTTAAAGTATTGTGGATACGATTTTTTATATTAGCAATAAGGGGTTGTATTTAATACTGATGTTATCAGCACTTCCTGTTGTTGTTGCAACAGGGGTTGGATTATTTGTCGCTTTAATACAGGCCGTTACTCATATTCAGGAACAAACTTTGCCGTTTGGTGTTAAGCTTTTAGCCGTATGTTGTTGTTTATTTATTACAGCTCCATGGTTTATTTCTACTATGAGGAACTATGCGGTTGAGGTACTTAATATTGCATTCAAAGTTCACTGAGGATCAGGATTTTTGAATTACTACACTGACTTTCATATTATCATAATCGTAACTATTGTTGGAATGGCAAGATTATTGCCAGTTTTTCTGATGTTGCCATATTTGAATAGCCAAATGCTTGGAGGAATGATTGTCAAAAACGTTATAATAATTTTTATAGCTTTTGGGTTTATGCCTCGTCTTGCTGATCAATATGCTGATATCACTAATGAGCCATTTATTTTTATAATATTGAAAGAGGTTGTTATTGGTTTAATATGTGGTTTTTGTTTTGCAATACCATTCTGGATTGTTTTAGCTATTGGTGAAATCATTGATAACCAACGTGGCGCTACAATCAGTAGTACGATGAATCCAGGTATCGGCGTTGATGCGTCCTTCATGGGGACATTTATGAACTTTTATTTTGCTGCTATTTTTGTAGTTAATAATGGTATGGCAACCTTAGTTAGATCACTTTATGAAACGTACGAGATATTCCCTTTAAATATGAAGATGTCTTTTACATGGGCATTAATGAATCAAATTGTAATGTTACTTAATGAGCTTATGATATCAGCCGTAATATTAGTTGGTCCAGTTGTTGTTTCTCTCTTTTTAATTGAGATATCGATAGGAATACTATCACGCTTTGCACCTCAGTTAAACGCATTTTCAGTTGCATTATCAGTCAAAAGTTTTGTCGCTTTTCTGGTATTACTTTTTTATATGACGCCCTTGCTGACGCCTAAATTGCTTCAAATCAAGCTAATATCACCTCTACGAGTAATGGTACAGTAAGATGGAAGAAAAAACAGAGTTACCTACAGACAAGAAAAAGGAAGAATCGGCTAAAAAAGGTCAGGTTTTCATTAGCAAAGATTTAGTTGGCTTCCTGTCATTGTTGGGCATTTCAGGATTTATATATGTAACATTGACTGGCGATCAGTTGATGTTTTATTTTGATATATTTAGCTCAGGTTTTTTGCAACTATCTATCGAACAATATACAAAAATGATTGCGATTACTGCCCTACAAATAATTGGCTCAATAGTGGGCGTTTCTTTGTTTCTGGCCATTATTTTAACCATGGTTCAGACCCGTTTTCATCTGGCATCTGAAGCCATTCGCCTTGATTTTGCCAGCATAAATCCAATTTCAGGATTCAAAGAAATCTTCAGTTTACGCTCTTTGAAAGATAGTATTAAATCTATTTTTTATTTACTAATGTCAACGTGCGGGGTCATTCTTTTTGTAATAAAACATCAACGAAGCATATTTTCACTACCTAATGCAACGTTAGAACAGTTCATTTCCATCTGGCGAGGACTATTACCGCCATTGGTTATTTATATGCTTATCCCAATTTTAGTTGTTATCTCCTTTGATGCTTTAGCAGACTTTTTTCTTTACATAAAAGACCTTATGATGAGTAAACAGGAAGTAAAACAAGAATATAAAAATAGCGAAGGAAATCCTGAAATAAAAGGCATGCGTAAGCAACTTCACCGAGAAATGTTATCAGAGCAGACGAAATCAGATATTCGCGAATCAAAATTTATCCTTGCAAATCCAACACATATTGCTATCGGAATTTTCTGCCATAGCGGCTTCATGGAGATACCATTTATATCTTTGGTTGAAAAAAATGCCAGAGCTATTGCAGTAATAAAGTATGCTGAAGAAAATAATGTTCCAGTATTTAGAAGTATTCCATTAGCACGAGCAATATTTAAAACTGCACAACCTTTTATGTTAGTTGAGCATCAACACGTTTCATCAATAATGCAAATTATAACTTGGCTAGAGCAAGTTGAAAAAGCTGGAAGTATGGATTTGGAAATATCTCAGACTTCTGAAATCGATGGTACAGAGGATGAAAGTCAAGAGTAATAAATGGAGTTATTATGCGTTTAGTAACACAATCGTTGTTGATTGCACTGTGTATCATTGCTGTAAACGGTAATGTACTGGCGCAATCCCATTGCTATACTTACCCACATAGTATTATAGTTATTTCGAATTCAAAAAAAAATAAATACATTAATACATGCGCGCCCTCATTATCACTATCTTTTAATATGCGAAGAAAAATTAAATACTTTGCAAATAATTCTGTTTCGATCCCTCGAAAAATGCAATGGTCTAAACAATCTGTATCATCAGGATTAAAAAAAACTGATGATCATCAAATTATGAATTTCATCAGAACTCAAGCACGTCGTTATAGTGTCGATCCTGGGCTGGTTGCAGCAATTATTTCAGCTGAATCCGGATATAATCCAAACGCGATGTCGTCGAAGGGTGCGCTTGGATTAATGCAGTTAATGCCATCAACGGCCAGCGAACTGGCCAGGCGTGAAAAGATTGTGATTGATAATAAGAAATTATTCGATCCGGAAATTAATATCACTCTGGGAGTGAGATATTTATCCGAACTTAATTCAAGATACAATAATAATATGGAGTTAGTTTTGGCAGCGTATCACGCCGGTATTGGAAATGTAACACGGTATAATAACAAGATACCAGAATTTGAATCTACACAGCGCTATGTTAAAAATGTTATACGCCTTTATAATGAATCTCGTTTTACCAGTTTTTAAGAGCAGTTTATGTAAGTAACTTTTTTCATGTAATGTTACTTTAATAAGGATTATAAACCAACATATTAACATTGAGGTAACAAGTTATGTCAGATATAACCAGTATACATGGTAGAATGCACAATAGACTGTTTACAAATCCGATTGAATCTTATAATGAGCAAGAGGGAAGATTCCTTGAAAATTTTGACCGCGATGAATTCAAAAAAGAGTTCCTGCCACGCTTAGCTGATTATGAGAAACAATGGCATTCATCATTCAGTGAAAATGGTGAGCTTATAGATGTTAATAAAGCAAAAGATATTTTAACTCAGATTCATTCTTTATATGAGCCGTCTTTAAGAAGTACTTTACAAAGCGATCCCACAGCAGTGAAATCTGACTGGGAAATATATGATGAAGTTTGTGAAAAGCTTAGCTATATGCAAGAAAACTATATGGATATATATGCACAGGTAACAGAACAATATCAGTTATATATGCAGGACGTTAGCTCCTTTAAGTCATCTCTGACATCATATATGGACAATGGTACAGATAATATTAACCTCGATATTCCTGGGATAACGAAAGAGATAACAACTATTATCGATAAATGGTCAACAACTCCTATCCTTACAGTTTATTCACAAGAAGATGCGGATTATTGGGCAGATCAGCTTGGCTTGCCTTATACGAAAGATGGCAACACTTATTCATTCTATGTAAATTTAGAACCAATGAATGATCTTCTTGATGCGGTCAGTAAGTTAAAGTCACCTGTAAGTACGCAAGTTTTCAGTGAATGGCAAAATAGTGTTAATACTGCATGTAGTACAGTTGAAAGTGATACGCAAATAATAGCGCAAAAATACTCTCAGGCAAACACTGTTTTTAATAACCTTGCGAAAATATTGTCTTCAACAATGGATGCGCTTTATCAAACTGATAAACAGTTTTTGAGTAACTAATTAATCCAGGAAATAATTATGCGAATCGATCCATCGTTACTCATTAATGATAGTGGCCGTATGATTTCAGATACGCCAGTAATAAAATCTTTAAAAAACTTATGTTCTCTGAATCAACAACTCTCATCTCACCAATTGGATGCATTAACGAAAAATAATGAAGGTATTGCTACTAACAAGAGTGAAAGCAACACCTCAGAGCCCGCTGAAGATAGTAAAGTTAAGAGTATTAATATTAATAAAACTATTGATATCATTATTGATAATTCTGATGTAGATGATGAAAAAGAGCCTGTCCCGGATATTGAAAATGGTACAGACTCCAAATTAGCCACTGATGCCGATATTGATAACAAAACGGATGCGACACCTGCGGATAAAACTGATGAGACGGATACGGATAAAAGTATTGATAAAAAAATACATATTGATAAGCACATTACAATTGACGTAGATAACGATGGAGATATTGACGTTGATATAGATGTTGATATTGATGTTCATATCATGGATGAAGATACTGCGGCCAAAGAAGCAGGTAAAAAAACTGTTATGGCAATTATGATTTCGCAGTATCGTGTAGATGCTATTCTGGGCGGGGATCCGGATGATGAAAGTAATCCTATGTATGCTCCCGAATGGTAGTAATATATAAACGGTATCAATAAAATCACTACACTCAATTTATTTAATACCTCTTTTAAATATAAATAATATCAGGTGCTATAGCTCTAACATTATTTTCATGTTATTCTCATATTCTTGCGTTGCAGTGAAATATTTGCTTCTTCAGTGATTGATGACAAGTGCTAGGGACGTGCGAGTTATGTTTCAGATTGATAAAAATATTAAAATAGCTATAGCTGATGAACAGCCAGTTGTTTTAACAGGGCTGCGTACTATTCTTCATGGAATTGAAAATGTTGAGATAGTTGAGTGCTGTAATTCTGGAGATGCACTGCTCAAAATGTTGAAGAAGAATGATGAGCCGATAGATATTTTATTGACGGACTTCACTTTTACGCAGGGATCAAATGATGACAGTTTTCGTTTAATCAGAAAGATTATCGATTTACAAAAAGTAAAACACATCTTCATATTTACAGATAATCGCTGCGCATGGATGCTACATAAGTTACTGCAGTTAGGTGTTTCATGCCTACTTAGCAAACGCGATGATATCGCTGAACAAGTTAACTCAGCAATAGCTTCTTCCAGAAAACAAAAAACATGGATCTCTCCGCATATTAAAATGTTGTTAGCTCAAGCAGATATGGATTTAGCTAATTCATCACCCATGTCTGAATTGACCGAGCGAGAGTTACAAGTCATACGTTTATATGTAAGTGGGCTGCGATTGAAAGATATTGCTGAAAAGCTATGCCGCTCTGTTGCTACGGTTGCTGTTCATAAACACAATGCTATGCAAAAACTAAATATCTCTAATAATATCCAGCTTGTAACATATATTAAAAGTTTAAATTTGTAATTGAGCTCCTACATAAATGTATTCCGCGAATCAAGAGCATAAGATTTTACCTAATTAATTAACAGGAAATATTATGTATAATTGCAATTCTATCAAGCGTAGAGTATCCAGAAAGATATATGTTGGAAATGTTCCGGTAGGAGGTGATGCTCCAATCAGTGTGCAATCCATGACTAACACTTCAACGTGCGATGTTCAGGCCACCGTCAATCAAATACTCGCGCTACAGCGTGTTGGCGTTGATATTGTCAGAGTATCTGTTCCGACCATGGATGCTGCTGAAGCATTTAAAGTTATACGTCAAAGCGTGAAAATTCCTGTAGTAGCAGATATCCATTTTGACTATCGTATTGCACTCAAAGTTGCAGAGTACGGGGCTGATTGCTTACGTATTAATCCCGGCAACATTGGAAATGAGCAGCGTATTAAAATGGTTATAGACTGCGCGCGCGATAAACATATCCCGATCCGCATAGGAATCAATGGAGGTTCCCTTGAGCGAGATATTCAGGAGAAATACCATGAGCCAACGCCAGCTGCGCTACTTGAGTCTGCCATGAGGCATGTCGATATTCTCGATCGCAATAATTTCGCTGACTTTAAGATCAGTGTCAAGGCTTCTGATGTAGCGCTTGCGGTAGAATCATACCTTTTACTGGCAAAACAAATTGAACAACCGCTTCATCTGGGTATAACTGAAGCTGGCGGTTTACGTGCCGGCTCCGTAAAATCAGCTGTAGGTATAGGAATGCTACTAGCAAAAGGGATAGGGGACACGCTTCGAGTGTCCCTGGCTGCTGATCCAGTAGAAGAGGTTAAAGTTGGTTTTGATATACTGAAGTCTTTACGCATTCGCTCACGGGGCATCAACTTCATTGCTTGCCCAACATGCTCAAGACAAGAATTTGATGTAATTAATACTGTCAACACGTTGGAGCAGCGTCTTGAGGACATCATCACTCCGCTTGATGTATCCATCATTGGTTGCGTTGTAAATGGACCTGGCGAAGCCCTGATTTCAAGTCTGGGTGTCGCTGGAGGCAATAAAAAAAGCGCCTTTTACTGTGATGGGGTTCGTCAAAAAAAACGATTTGAGAATGAAAAAATCATTGACCTTCTTGAAGCTGAGATTAGGCATAAGGTCAGTACAATTAAATAAATTAATGCTCAGTTTTAACTAACAAATTTACCAATCGTCTGCCATCAAGTTTGATGACAGACGAAATTATTTAGAGCGTCATTCAGTGATTAAAAGGCAAAGGTGGTGGAACCGGAATATTTCTTTCATCACGAGGGATTTTTGCTATTAACTCACTTTCTTTTGCCTCCGCTAAAGCTTTAGCTTTAGCTTCATCTTCGGCTTTTATCTTGATGAGTTCTGCTGCTTCAGCCTCAGCTTTGATGGCTTTCTCTACACGAGCATCAGCCTCAGCCTCAGCCTCTGCATCTGCTTGTTTCCTTACTTCAGCTTCTTGCGCAGCCTGGGATTTTAACCATGCAATCTCCCTGGAAAATCGATTTTCTGGTTTTACCTCAAGTTTCTCTCTTGTATTTTGTGTGGACGAGTTTTCCATAAATCGTTTCTTAAGCTCACCGATAATGCCAGAGCGTTTTAAATGTTCTTGAAGTGAATTGTTTGCTTTCAGTGGGGCTGTTTTTACTGATGTCATACTAACAGGTATGGTCGTTGATGGTTCGGGAAGGGGGGGAGGGAGAGGTATGCTATTTTTGTCTAACCGCAGACCAGCAATAAATTCTTTAGCAGGTTGCACTTGCTTAGCCTCTGATTCTGCATTTAGTGCAGCAGCGACTTTCGCTTCTTCTCTGGCATCCATGTCAGCTCTTTTTTTTACTGCAGCTTCACTATTGTATTTCTTCCTCTCGTTCAGGATCTCAAGTTGAATTTTAGTCATTGGCTTTTGAAACTCAACCTCATCATCAGGTGCCACAGCGTCACGAATCTTGTCCAGCCTGGATTTTAATTGCTCCATGACCGTCGCCAAGCCCTGTTTTTCATCTTTTAAGGAATCAGAATTATTCAAAGAGGATGAAGAATGCCTATCAGCATTTGATTTCAGTTTGGTCTGAACGATTGCATCTAACAATGACGAGACACCGGACTCTGGACTTTTTAAATTCGGACTGGTTAGATCCGAGCTAGATGAAGGTTGTAGTACGGAAGGTAAGGAGGAGGACATCTCCCTATCTTCCGGCATTTTAGACTCAGGCTGATCAATTCTCCCTGCTAGCGTTGGCATGCTCTGAGAGAGAGTATGAATTGTACTCATTTTGGGCATAAAATTTTCATCAATGTGATTGTGCTGAGTTTTTGGCAAATCCGGTGAAGCCGATACTGATTGCCGTTGGGTAAAAATATTAGATGACGGCTTATTAATTGGCGAATCAGGTGTCTGAATTCCTGGCCGTCTGGATTCTGAAACGGTTTCTGTAATATTTTTCTCTGCAGATTTATGGATGTTAAACTTACTAATATTCCCTATAAATTTTAAAACTTTGCCTAAATTGTGTGCGATACGTGCAAATGTACCATGAGGTTTTTTTTCATTTTGCGTAACGTTCTTAATTTTATCGCCAAATTGTGTAGTCTTAATGTCAGTAGTAATAACAGTAAGACTGCGCATACTGATAAGGGAGGGGGGGGTACGTGTAGTTATAGTAGTCATAATTATTTCCTTCTTTTTAATAAACCCAAAATTGGCTTATGTGAGTTTAACGTTCACGAAAGCTCGCTGGATATCAAAAAATGCTCGAGTGATGTATTATGTGAGAATTACAAGCATTACCAGTAATATCGTAACTGAATATGAATTTTTATTTATTGCATCATGGCAGGTTCAAAAGAAATAACAGGATTAATTTAACATCAATAGTTAATTGAGAATATTAATGGTAATTAATTGGTTGACTACGCTAGCATATTAAAAACAAAAAGAATAGTAAAATTGTGAATTATAAAGTCGTGGTGTTATCAGCAAATCTAATAAGAAAAAATCTAAAGGAGTTTAGTGGGTATCAATATGTTACAAATTTTTCATCAATAACCAGAAATATTTATGCTGAAGGTTATTAATAAGTTTTAGATAAAACAAATCGCATAGGTTATGTTATTTTTATGAAAAATAAATTAATTTTTATAGTGTATAACCCCTCTTTTCTGTTTAGATAAGGATCTCTGTGCCTGTATTTTTTTTCGAATCAATAAAGCTATAAATATCATGACTAATGACGGTAAATATAGAGAGATAATAAATGAGCGATATCTGTAAATTATTACAATTCATTATGTGTTATACTTGATTTGTTATGAGTGCAATTGTTCCTTTTAATAGTTAAAGGTATGATTATAATATAGTTAGTCGTTAGTTTGGAAAGGTAAATATGATTACTAAGAGTAAATCCTCGCCACGCTCCATCCAGGATAATGCACTTATCTCGACCAATAATAAAATAAATGATGTTTGTGAAGTTGGTAAGGGAAATGCTCCTGAAAAAGGGACTTCACTTAGTGCCAAATTGATGGAAGTAAAGAATATAGATGTCTTTCTGGCACAAAATAAAACAGGTGAAAATTCTTCGTCACATTTTGGCGCATTTTCTGGCGATTTTACAAAGGGGCGAGAGAGCCTACTTGATAATTCAGTTGTTCAAGAAAAAGATCATATCCATATTAATTTTCAGCAGGATATCAACCATATTACAGATTCTTTGTTACCTCAATCTGATGTTTCATATCAATCCGCACTCACTTTATTTCAAAACATTGCTTCATATCATAACGCCTCAGATGCGGAAAAAATAAAAGAATTACTCATGGCAACTCGTGCCGAAAAAGAACAGTTACAAGATCATGCTATATCATTATTTTTACGATCAGAGTCAATAAACAGTGTTACTGAAGATTTTACGGATAAGGATCAATTAACGTTAGATAAGCAATATTCTTTATTTGAATCCATTTTTAAAGTTTCATATTCATTTGATGATGTAGAGCGACTATTAGATGCTTCATCAGTTAAAGATCAATTTTTGGAATTTGCTAGTCAAGATGAGAACAAAAATAAATTAGGTGATTTGTTTTCAGGCCTTATAAAAAATAGCGTAAGATCCTTACAGGAAGAAATGAAAAAGTAGATTGTTATAACTAGTTTTGAATTTGTTGAATTAAAATCAACGAAAATTTTTCCAATGGCTGCAATGGTTTATACTAGCACTTATATATTTCTCAGTAAGTATGTTATTGCCCATAAGTATATTATGGGCAATTTATTTTATTATAAAATTATTTCATTTTAATAGAGGTGACAAACGTTTTTTTATGGCATTAGTTCTGACTTCAGAAATTTCCCCAGGTTTAATAGCTTCACCAAATAACTTGTCAGTTCTTTCTTTGTGCCAATTCATTAACGTAGTTAAACCCGCCATTCCTTTTTCGAAATCATCAGGACTATGAGGGTTGTCTATGGCAGATTTAATCGATTTTCTGATTTGAGTATATTCATTCCATATTTCGTTTTGTTCCGAATCAGGTGTTGAATCGATTTTCTCTTTAAGTAAAATATCAAGCTCATGATTGCTGTTTGTATTTACAGTTAAAATGTTTTTCATTAAGTTCAATAAATTAGTGCGATTGTCTTTGATTAAGCGTTGCCAAACTGGTTGTTCCTGTGGTTTGCCACATAAATAATTATAACGTAGCATTAAGTAATTTAGGGTGTCAGTCCCCATCCTTTGCGCGACAGCATTGGCATTGCTGACGCCAGCACCCATATTAATGCCACCTGCAATCACGTGAGTAGGGGAAACTAATTTTGCAGTAATGTTTGCATCAGTGATAACTTGTAACGTTGTAACCTGATGAGAATAACTGCGTTTTTGCTCATCTTTTTGTGACCAGTCTGGAGAAAAATAACGAATAGTGATTTTGACTCCCTGACTTAAATCTACAGAGCTGCTAAAGGCATCAGATACAGCTGAATGAAGATCCGAAAGTTCAACACCAGCTTCACTTGCAAATTTTGCTGTCAATTTACTAAGTATACCTGAGAGCGTGACATTGCCTGAAAGCGTAATTTCAATATCCCGATGCTCGCCTGCACGAATACGATAAGGATTACTGACATGTTTCGCTATGATAGCAACGCTAACTTTCCCACCGCCTGCTACATTAGCATTTCCTAGATGTGCATTCAATTCAGCAGTTACTGTGTGGGAATGATTATTTATAGATATTGAATTGTTAAAGGATAATAATGGTTTTAATTTTAATTTGTCATAAGTAAAATGTGGGCTAACAATTTTATTGTTTAATTGCACCATCATTTCTTTTAATTCAACATTATTTTCACTTTCAGAGGGGAACCTGGAAATGAATGTTGTAAGGACTAATTCTGCACGTTGTAGAAATCCATATCTTCCTGATTCTTTAACTCCCCACCTTTTTTCTATTTCATGCTTTTTTTTGCCCTCGGAAAGTTGACCTGCACTGTATTTTTGCACACACTCGGTATATTCATCCACTTCTTTATTCAATGAAATAATTGCTAGTCGAAGTTCATCGATTGAAAGTGGCGTATTTATTTTTTCTTCAGTTAAATTAAACCTATTTTGTAACGTAGTTGACATTTCTTTTACATGGTTTTTAGTAATCGTATCAAGGTTTTTTGATTGCATATCTGTTAATTTTTCATGTAAAACCTGCGAGAATACATTTTGGGAAAATTTAACCTCAATATCATTTTCTGCATAATCATATTGCAACTTAGCTCCAGCATCAGCTAATGAGGAAAAATGAGCACTTGCAGATATTTTTGCCGTATAACCATGTCCGTATATACGTTTAGGACTCTTATCTGCCTGGAATGGAACTGGAGTGTTACATTTAACCTGTCGATTAGTTAACGCACTCCAGCTCTGTTCTAACAATGGTTGATTGTTTTGTGCTTGTTGTTGATAATGGCGAAGAGAATGCCTGTGAGTAAATAATTTATCTTTAATTGATTGATTCTTATAGCTAAACAACTTTTCCGAGAATTTTTCTTTAAAATAATCATGTGTGCCACCGTTGTAGTTGACGCCATGAGCAATTGTTTTTTTTGCACTTATTTCACTGCCAGCGTGTAATGATATTTCATCTGTACAAGCCATTGTTGCATTGACACTCAAGGTTCCCTGAATTTTTTTTTCTTTGGCATAGCCAACAATGCCCTCATCATCAGTGTCACTAGTCGTGGTATGTGTAAAATCTACTTTTCCTGAACCTTGAGCAGCGGAAATTCTCTCACCAATACTACACCCAGCACTTAGTTGAATACCCGCAGTAATGTTTTTATTGTGTGAAGTGCCAGGGTTTGAAAACACCTCAATTTCTCGAGAGTAATTATGATGAGATAATTTTAATTGATCATTTAATATGCATGAGTAAATTGTTTTTTCCAGAAGTCGAATGGCTTTTGCAACTTCACTTTTCTTCTGATTAGGAAGTGTTTTTCGGATCTTATATAACTTTTCAAGTAAAAACTTTTCCTCTTTAAGAGTAAGGCAAGAGGTATTATCAGATTTGTTAATTATTGTTACTAATGATGCCAATTGATCATGACCCACTCCTTGTGTTGATTCTGCTGCAATTGATAATAGTTCGCAGATTGCTGTACGTGATAACCCTTCACCATCACATACCTCTAGTGGCGCTACAGTTGGTTCGAAAGGTTCGGTAGCGCTGGGACGATGTGTTGATTGGTTAACTGAAATAATATTTTCGCTAACATTAGTTTGCGGTATTTTTTTATAGGAAAGGGCAATTATGTTCCCTGAGTTATTTGCAGTTTTGCTCGCGGGTATATTATTTTTTCTGATTAAAGATGAAGGCATGATCTTCCCCTAAAAATATGTTTATATTAAAAAATTATGGGATCGGCGTGGTATTGTGAAGATAGAGGATTCTGGATGCTTATTAAATAAATGAAATTATAATTTTTAGCTTATTCTTAGATTAATTAAGTAAATTTTTATTTATATAAATAGAGGTAAAGGTTGAGATAATAGCCTGTTAGTAGAGAGGTAGTGTTAACCAATGTGAATACACTACAACGTACATAGATCTTATGATAAAGGAGATAAATTATGGATGAAAATAAGGCTACCGAACAGATTTTAGGCGGTTTTGATCTTGGTGACAATGATGAACTATTGATGGAATTTATGAAATCGGGTGCATCCAGAAAGCAGATTTATGCTATACCAGAAAACTTGATGGAAGGATTTTATACCTGTGCTCATGATTACTATACTCAGGGAAAACTGGATTTGGCGGAGCAGTTTTTTAAATTTCTTTTTATGTATGATCTTCATAATCCAGACTATGCATTCGGACTTGGAGCCGTGTATCAGTTGAAAAAACAATATCAACGAGCACTTGATATTTACGCTGTAGCATTTGCGCTCAGTAAAACTGATTATCGGGCAATGTTTGAGGCCGGTCAGTGCAACATGCAATTACGCTATATTGGAAGGGCCAAACGGTGCTTTGAAATAGTGGTTGAGCATGAAAAGGATGCGCAATTAGTCGAAAAGGCAAAGCTTTATCTTGAGTCTATCGGCAGCATAAAAAATATTAGCGAGATCACAGCAAAAGAAAAAGAGAGTGAAGATTATGAATGGAATAACAAATAACCCATTACCACGTTCTGCATATTTAAATAATATTGATGGTCAAGTTAAAAGCACAGAGGCAAAGACTGAAGCTGTAAAATTAAGCAATGACCAAATGGATGCAGCCCGTAAAATTGTTGAAAGTAAAGTTATTACACAATTTGAAAAATCACAAAATAATGGTGATACTTTAAAACCCTCCCTGCGAGCACCTTCATCGTCGAAAACCCCTTTAAGCGCCTCAGCACAGACTACATCCAATGGAGGTTCTGAGATCGAAAAAAAGGGGGCAATGGAGACTTACAACGAATTGATGGCAAACCTGATCACCCTGCTGGGTGATCAGAGCATCGATGAGTTGCAGGCACGTGCCGAAATGTATACTAAATATAGTAAAGATCACGGTACTGCCACAAATGCTGTTATCGAACAAGTGGAAGTGGAAGAAAGTGCGTATAACGCTGCTAAAACTGCGCAAGCGTCAGCATCCCAGGATGTTACTTCATTAGAATCGCAAGTCTTTATGCAGCAACAGCAGATTCAGACATTACAGCAGTCAAAGGCTGAAATTGAAGAGAAATTAAATGACCCTGATATATCTCCTGCCGATAAGGAGGATTTATCAGCCCAGCTTAACAATATCAATCAACAAATTTCACAGAAACAGGCATCTCTCAATTACCTGCAAAGCAATTTGATTTTAGCTCAACAGAAACTCGATTTAGCGACAAGCAATGTTAGCAGCAAATCAGCTGAGCTCCAGCAAAGCCTTAATTATCTGGGTTCTCTAAATAAAAATGCGGCAAGTGTTAATGATTCTTTCGATAAGTCATTAAAAACTAATGCTGGTGCGACTGCATATTTAATGGCGCAGCTAATTACCATTATTGGTGAATCGACAGAAGAAACGATGGAAATGAACCTGAAGTTTTCACAAAAAGTTCAGGCGGCTCAGCAAGAAAAACTTCACGAAGATACTTTAGAAGTAGAAAGGCAACAAGAAAAATCTAAGCATATGCAGGAGACGATGGGGTGCATTGGCAAAATTATTGGTGCCATTGTAACCGTTGTTGCCTCAATTGCTGCTGTTTTCACCGGTGGTGCCTCTATGATTGCGCTAGCGGCAATCGGCGCTGCTATAATGACTGCTGATACAATCTATCAGAAAGTAACAGGCAACGAATCATTTGTCGCTGCTGCATTAAAACCGATTGTTGAGCATGTTTTGATGCCGATTATTCAGCTCATTACTGATGCTATTTCTACAGTACTCGAAAGTTTAGGTATCAAAAATGACATAGCAGAAATTATTGCCACTGTTCTGGCTGTAGTAGTATTAATAATTGGCGCGGTTGCCGCCTCCGTAGCGTTAAAAAAATTACCAATTGATAAAATCATGAATGTTGTCGGTTCAGTTCTTAATAAAGTATTTAAGACCGTAATTAGTGCCGTAACTAAAGCAGTCAAGCCAATTGCCTCAGGTCTTAAAAGCATCACAGACGATGTTGCCAAGAAACTTTCGAAGATTATGGACTCACTTTCAGCTGCATTGAATCAGTTGGTTGGCAATCAGGCTAAATCAAAAATCAATGTAATGAAACAGTTTTTTAACAATGAGGCTAAAGTTAAATCTCTTGGGAATGTATTTAATTTGGCTGAGGAGATATTGAGATTAATAAATGTAAGTATAGATGCTGCTGCTGGTATCGCTTCTGGAGCAATTGAGAAAAAAGTGAGTTATAAGCTGGCCGATATCACGAGAGAGCTTGCGGATTCTGCAACTATGAAACGTTATACTGATAGTGTAACTGAAACATTTAGTGATTCTATGGAAAACCTTAATATGTTTGCGACAAGTACTGCTGATATGGCTGGAGACAATATGAAGGCTGGCCAATTTATTTTATCTAACACCAAGGTCTGACACCTCTAATATTTTTAATATACATTGGGCAGTAACAGTGAAATGAATAACTGGTTAATTCTGATGACTTTTGCAATTAGCTAGTATTAATCTTTAATTAAAGGAATTATCATGAGTAATACTATTAGAAATTCTCAGCCAGTATCTAGTATTTACCAAAAACCAGTAGCAGTCGATGAGAATGTGTACACATCTAAAGGTACGCGTATTGCAGATATTGCACTTTCAAACTACATAACTCAGAATTTGTCTACAAAGGCTAAAAATGCCGATAACGGGAAAGTTTTTTCCCCTAACCCTGAGCAACAAAAAGATGTAAATGATGTTTTACAACTTTTCAACAATGCATTAGAAACGTCTGACGACAGTGAAAATGTAACTTTTACGTTGCCTAAAAGCTCTGAACAAGTTGGTTTGATCTGTATGCTTATAGAGTTAGCAAATCAATCTTCGATTGCCGATACCGAGCTAAGTAGTATGTTTGGTATAATTAGTGCAGAGAGTACTGAAAGTGCTGCTCAAGCCCAGCAAGCCCAGGGGATGGCTATCTTCACCAAAAGTATTCTTTCCTCATCTATTAATCTGGCAGGTACTGCAAACGCTACTCACAAATCTGTTAAAAACTACTCTGCAACTAAAACTAATATCAATCAAAACCTGGCAAATATGCATGAGGCTGATCTTCAGATCAGGCAAATGCAGAATTCACTTAATGCAAGTAAAAATGATCGCCTCGATCTAGCGGATATTACATCCTCTTCCTCCACGATTAAAAAAGCAGATGGCTCAATTGCCGAGTTACGACCTCAGGATCGTGCATTAAGTTCAGAAAACAACGCAATAGCCGCACGTAACCTTGATGAAATTATTAGTAAGCGTGATGCTTTCAATAGCGCTTTCTTACAAGGTGAAGCGCGCACACGCCTGACATCTTCTCAGATTGAGGCCCAACGAGCCATTGGTGTTGCTGGAAGTAGTATCGCTGACGGTACAGGCTCATTGGCACATAATATTGAGCAGAAAGAAGAGACGGAAGAGCGTTCTGAAGCGAAAATCATGGATGGTGCAGTGGAGATGTCCCGTCAGCAGGCTCAAAAATCGCAACAGCTGCTTTCTAGTATGATGAATTTATTAAATGATACTCGGCGTAACACTTCCGATCTGGCTAGCTCTTTTGCATCTAATTTAAAAGCATAGTGATTGGTAGACTCTAAATTTTTATTAATGTAATTATGTATCTGGCTGAATAATATATTTTATGTGGTTCGCAGTAAATGTAATATTATGCCAGATACGTATTGTTCAAAACCTTTGGTAATACTTTCTGGCGCTAAAGTATTTATTAATAAATGACACAAAAATTCTGTATTGGAAACTATTATGTCTGACATTAGAGATGTTTCAAGTTATGCCCGTCCAGTTTACAGGAATGATTATTTTGGTGCGCAGGACTATATGTCTTATGCAGGTGCTCCTGCAGGAATGGAACGCACTTTGCGAACAACCGACCTGTCTATCACTGATGTTCGACAGGTCAATAATTCTCAATTGTCCTTGCCTCAGGCTGCTTCTTCAGGAACAAGGCAGAATTATCGCTATTATGATTTATCACAGATTATAGGTGAAGGTGCGATTAAAGGACAGTGCAATTTAAATGAGATGAATAAAAAATTAGCAACTTTGGTAGTGACACACCTTAGTCAATCTAATCCACAAATAACTCAAGAATTCGTTGAGTTAATGCTTAAAGAATTTATTCAGGGAACATATCTTAATGTTACCGCTCAGGAAGCTTTTATCGCGCTGGCCTTTTTTTTATCTGATGCCAGAAACTGGATAGATAACCATCAAGGCATTATCTTTCCTGATTGGGCTGTTCATTTTTTTCATGAGAATAAACAGTGCATCATTGATTGTGCAAATGATATTCACGATCAACTTCAGGGTAATCATCACTCTCAGAAATTTGAAAAAAAATACCGTTATCACGGAGATAAGGTTTATAATGATGGAGTTTTAAAAACCACTATAAAGCCACAGCGTAAATTAATGTTGAAAGCCGGTGAAGCATACCTCACGCAACAGGATAAATCCAGGGGATATAAAGGACTTACTGATCAACTGCTAGCTTACCACGATGCGGTGGTAGATGGTTTGATGAATGAGATTTGTCCCCATGTTATTGCTGCGGCGCAGGAAAAATTTTCCGTTACATTATGTCATGACAATATTTTAGAAATTATTTCCAAAGATTATCATTTTAAGCAATTTCATGAGCAAGCTAAAGAATTAAAGAAAAATTTACTGTTTTTCGATAATTTATCTTATAACGTACCCAAAGCTTCATCAAAAGCAAAGCATTTATTTCATTTTTCACACACTCATAAAAGCCAACAAAATAATAGTGAATTCCATCCTGACTTTGTAAGGGCAGCAGGATTACTACTTATAAATCTTTATTCTTTCCCAATACCTGATGCTTTTAGAGAAAATATTTTGAAGGAGGGTAGCGATGCCATCTAAATTAACCCGCAGCACATCTGTTGATTCGGCCTTACTAAGGCCCGTCGTGGTCAAAAAAAACCTATCTCAACTTGCCTCAAATCTGCGAAGTGTAAATACTGTTCCTGTAGCAAAACCAGCGGCAACCGATCCTACATCGAAATTTGAATTACTTAAGTTTAGAAATCAATATCGTGAAAGTGTTGCTACAAATTTCATGTCATCTTTTAGTGAAGATTTCAAACTAGCTTATGAGGCCGGTGATAAAGTCCAAAAGCGAAATCTCGAAAACATTGCGGTGGCCATTTATCTGGCTCAGGCTGAGATAATTCGTGACAAGAAAGACGATACTGCTTTTAAAGAGGCAGTATCTGGATGGCTTACTGCTATAAAAGAAGGACATAAAGATCCAAATAGCAACTTCACTAATGAAGCAAATTTTAATGTTCATCATAAGAATAAAGCTCGTGAGAATTATCTGAAAGCTGTTAACAAGTTAGGCAATGTTCTTAAGGAAGCCTTTTTAAATCCTAAACAGCTTGCTAAAGCTGCAATGTGTGATATTAGGCAAAGATGTAGTGATGTTTTAGAGCATCATGGTATTGATATCACACAAGTTCAGGACTTTCTGCAGCAAGCGGCATTTAATGCAGAAAAAAATATGTGTGATGCGCTTGAAAATTTGTCGATGCCGGGAAAAGAGGGCACTGCTTTTTTGCAGCAATCAATTTTCCATGTCAATTCGATGCTTAATTATCCAAACTACTTACGTGAGGTAATCGCTAAAGCGGAAAAACCAGCTGAACAAACACCTCCTCCCCAGCAAAAAAATGATGCCACACCTGCTTCAAATGAAAATAGTGTGCCATTAGGTCGTCAGGATCAAGTTCCGCCGGCATCAAATGGATATTATCCTCCTGCGGCACCGGTTGTTAATCTGAGCAATATTGGTAACCCTGTAATTAATATTGATTTAGCTGATAAATTCGAGCGGCTTGAGAAATTGCTTGAAAAAGGAACCAATGTTTATCACATCCACAATTATAATATTTGTAGGTGTCAGCATGCACTTGGTAGTTCAGCAGAACCTCATAATTTACCTGGCCTAATGCATTTCACCGCTAATGAGAATGCCTATCCTGCACTCGATCGTTCTTCAGAATTTATTGCCTCTAATGTTGAATTAATATCATCCGTGCATCCTGATGCTCAGAGGATGAATAATAATACGGCTCTCACTGGATCATCTACAAGTCAGTCGGTTTCAATCGATCAAATCGATGGAGCCGCCTCTTTAGATGTAGTTGAGAATCTTCATTCTGAAGATATTAATGTAGAAAATAATGCGCAAAATTTCCTGCAGTCTACATTGAGTGAGAGCGCCAATAGTTCCGGTATAATTAATGACTCTACCGGGGTTGACAGTGATAGAGCGGTATCTGATACGGATATCCCGGTATCCTCGGAAATTCATAGTCAAGAAGCAACTAATGATATCGATACTAAATCCATAGCAGATGCTACGTTATCTGTCAGAAATCGCACAGCAATATTCGAGAAGATGTTTAATAATATTCCCGATTCGACAAAATCTTTACAACCGCAGGGGCAGCCTGTAACCGCCTCCAGACGGCCGTTGCCACATATTGATTCCTTCATTGCAAAAGAGGAGCGTGCAGGTCGCGGTGTGACATTGAGTCAAACAGGCTTATTAAGACCCAATATTCCAGGCGCTGATTCAATCACTTTATCTGCCAGACAAGCCGAGTTGGGTCGAACCGAAAATTCTCTAAATGAGACATCAAAAAATAAGTCGTCATTTAGTACGTCTGAGGATATTGATCTGACGGATACTGTTAATGATACAGAAAAATTGAAATCTTTCGTTTCCACCGCATCAATAATGCTTCAGCAGCCTAAACGAGGAATTGAATTTAATAACCTATCACGGCCGCAACAGTTGAACCGCACTGCATCATCTTTACAGGATGCTACCCTGCCCAAAAGCGTGTCTCACGTCCAAACTGTTGCCTCTGACATAAATGATATTTCAGACGAGAATATAAAAACCGTTCAGTTTAATAATGCGATTAATTTTTCTGACCCCGGCGTAAGCAACACTACGTCACAAGTATTCGCTACTGATATGACTAGTCAGCGTGAGACCTTTGGCGCGCCCAAAACCAGGCCCTATAGTCCCTATCTGGATGAAAGTGGCAAACCGCGGCCACGCATTGTTACAACTGTAGATGGTTTACATCCTTCGAAATATTAAATCGGACAACATATTTATGAAAAGTATCGATGAAGTAAATACATACTTGCTGGCGGAAGTCGCAAAAATAAAGTCATTACCTGTCGAATCTGTAACTTTAGAGAGTCATATTCTCTACGATCTTTATTTCGATTCAGTTGATCTTATTGATCTCCTTACATCGATTGAATATGATCTCCATGTTGTTATTGACGATGATGAACTTGATAAGTTTACGACGCTTGCATCTGTAAGCCAGACAATTTTGCGGTTTAGCAAATAGTCTGGTGTAGTGTTGTAGTCGGCAGTACCATCCGTAACGATATTGTAGACTTATCGGGTGTAGTAGCATACTGCTTTGAGATGATGCATATGGATGCTTCATCTATGTAAAAACGGCTGACTCCTTCAGATAGTCAGTCGTTTCCTTCGCCCTGGTATTCTACTTCTTTTCTCTTCCGTCACCAGCCTATCGCAATACGGGTAGGCACAGGACATACTAATGTTAAGATCAAGACAGAACCTTGTGGGTCTAACTGGCTATGTTTATGAAATAAAAATATATACAAAAGGGAGGTACAGAAGAAACACGATTTGTAAAAACAAGGCAGTGTGAAGCGTGGAAATAAAAATTGGCTCCTCTGACTGGACTCGAACCAGTGACATACGGATTAACAGTCCGCCGTTCTACCGACTGAACTACAGAGGAATCGGTTGGAACGTATCTTAGCGGCGCAAAAATTTTTGTCAAACCCTATACTGTTTGAGTGGCTCTTTTTGCAACAATCTGTTGTATTTGCCAACGAATTTTGCAGGAAAATACTTTGCAGGTTTACTCTTTCTCTCCCATTATTTGAAATGTTGTTTCAACATTCTTTTTTAAGGGCAATTTTGGACGTTACTGCTTCTCTGCGCAGGGTCGTTACTCGAACCCCCTGGTACGCGAAACGAAAGAGTTATCGGGTTCTTTTCTGGCGTGAAGTTACGCCACTGGCCATTCCTATTTTCCTCGAAAATACCTGTGTTCTGCTCATGGGCGTTCTTAGCACGTTTCTCGTCAGCTGGCTGGGTAAAGAGGCTATGGCAGGAGTGGGGCTGGCTGACAGCTTCAATATGGTTATCATGGCCTTTTTTACCGCAGTCGATCTTGGTACCACAGTGGTGGTGGCTTTTAGCTTCGGCAAGCTTGATCCCAGCCGGGCGCGAGCGGCGGCCCGGCAGTCGCTGGTCATCATGACCCTGTTTGCCATTGGATTGACGCTCCTTATCCACGCTTTTGGCAGTCAGATCATCGATTTCGTGGCTGGAGAAGCGACGCGAGAGGTTAAGGATCTGGCATTAACTTATCTGGAATTGACAGCTCTAAGCTATCCGGCCGCGGCGATTACTCTGATTGGTAGCGGGGCGCTGCGCGGGGCAGGAAACACTAAGATTCCGCTGCTGATTAATGGCGGGATGAACATCCTTAATATCCTGATCAGTAGCGCACTTATTTATGGCGTGTTTTCCTGGGACGGTCTTGGTTTTATGGGGGCAGGTCTCGGGCTGACGATAGCGCGTTATATTGGCGCAGTTGCGATTATTATCGTGCTGATGATCGGTTTTAACCCGGCGCTTCGTATCTCCCTTAAGAGTTACTTTGCGCCGCTGAATTTCAGTATTCTCTGGGAAGTGCTGGCAATCGGAATTCCGGCGAGCATTGAGTCGGTGCTGTTTAACGGCGGGAAACTGCTGACCCAAATGTTTGTCGCCGGGATGGGGACCGATGTGATCGCGGGGAACTTTATTGCGTTCTCCATTGCCTCGCTTATTAACCTGCCTGGCAATGCACTGGGTTCAGCGTCGACTATTATTACCGGTAAACGGTTGGGTAAAGGCCAAATTGCGCAGGCTGAGCGGCAGTTGCGCCACGTGTTTTGGCTATCAACGATCGGCCTGACGATCATTGCATGGCTCAGTGCGCCTTTTGCCGGATTGATGGCATCTTTTTATACCCATGAAGACGATGTAAAAGAGGTGGTTAAAATTCTCATCTGGCTGAATGCTCTTTTTATGCCTATCTGGGCAGCCTCATGGGTGCTACCGGCTGGGCAGAAGGGCGCTCGTGACGCTCGTTTTTCTATGTGGGTTTCAATGCTAAGTATGTGGGGGTGTCGCGTTGTCGCCGGATATGTACTTGGGATTATGTTGGGAATGGGCGTTGTTGGCGTCTGGCTGGGGATGTTCTTTGACTGGACGGTGCGCGGCATCTGCTTCTACTGGCGAATGATCTCCGGGCGCTGGCTCTGGAAATATCCACGGTTGAAGAAAAACGTCGATTAACTGAACATAAATGCGTTCTTTCTGCGCATTTCGGAGAATAAATCGGCAAACAGTTGGATTTGTACAAACAGGCTTTGACAAGGGGGAGGCGGGTCGCTAATATTCGCCCCGTTCACACGATTCCTCTGTAGTTCAGTCGGTAGAACGGCGGACTGTTAATCCGTATGTCACTGGTTCGAGTCCAGTCAGAGGAGCCAAATTTAAAAAGCCCGCTTTTGCGGGCTTTTTGCTTTTCTGAATTCAGATTATTTGTTTACCGGGCAGAAGATCAGAGTTTTAATCTTTTCAGCATGAACATACTTAGCGTTCCTTTACTCCCCAGCCGCCAGATATGCGTCATATTACCGATCGACTAGTTAGTCATCGGCACGTCATTCTCTGACACGGTGAGTGGCGCGGTTGCCGCCAGCAGCCACGGATGGGCATCCTTTTCCACCAGAGGCAAAAGCGCTTCGCGCACCTGCTGGTGATAATCATCCAGCCACTGCTTTTCCTGTTCGCTTAGTAAAGCCAGCTCAACCTGACTAAGATCGATGGGGATAAGCGTCAGGGAAGAGAAGCGGCAAAATCCCGGACTACTTTCGACAATTTCTACCTGATTCTCAATCCGAATACCGTAGCGATCTTCCAGGTACAGACCTGGCTCGATGGTAATAATATTGCCAGCGGTAAGCGGCCATGGATTCACTTTTTTCGCCATCCGGTGCGGCTGCTCATGGATCAACAACTGATGCCCCACGCCGTGACCGGTGCCATGATCGTAATCCAGCCCCAGCTCCCACAGTGGACGGCGCGCGAAAGCATCAAGCTGATGACCTTGTGTACCCGAAGGGAATTGCAGCGTGATCAAGGCCAGAAAACCCTTTAAGACCGCGGTGTAATGCAGGCGATGCTGTGGCTCTAGCGTACCGAAGGCCATTGTTCGGGTGGCGTCTGTCGTACCGTCGGAGTACTGGCCGCCCGAATCGTTAAGATAGAAGTTGGCACCGGTGATTGCCGCGTTAGTCTTCTCTGTAGAATGGTAATGGCACATCGCCGCATTGCTGCCTGCAGCAGAAATCGTGCTGAAACTCTGCTCAATAAAACCAGGCTGTTGCTGCCGAAAAGTCAGTTGCTTTGCCTGGGCTTCAAGCTCGGTAAGCGGGTTATGTGCAGCTTCACGCAAGGATACTTCCTGCGCCAGCCAGGCTAAAAAATTGACCCAGGCTGCGCCGTCATAGCAATGGCAGCGACGATAGCCCGCCAGCTCAGTCGGATTTTTATTCGCTTTGATTAAAGTGACCGGGTCGGCCTGCCAGGCAACAGTACCGCCTGATTGTTCCACCGCAAAGCGCAGTGCGACAGGGGCATTATCGGCATCCAGTTGAATACACTTGCCTGCCGCAATTTGCTCAAGATGCGGAATAAGCTTTTCTGGCGGCAATATCTTAAGCGAGTTTAAGAGCGCCGCAGGCAAATAGGCGGTTTTATTTTCTGCCACGAACCATTCTATCTCACCATTTTGACTCAGCAGCGCAAATGAGAGCGGTACTGGACTCATTGCAATGTCTGCACCGCGCACGTTGAGCAACCAGGCAATATTGTCCGGCTGTGTAATAACAAGATAATCCACCTGATTTTCACGCAGCAGCGCTGCGATACGCTGGCGTTTTTCTTCGCTGCTTACCCCTGCAATATCATCGGGCATCTGCCGAATCGCAGCATTAGGGGCCGCGGGGCGGGTGGTCCAGATGGCGTCAAAAGGATCCTCTGCGAGTGGCATCAGTTCACAGTGTGTTTTTTTCAGTGCTTCATACTGGCTGTTGACCATCAGCAAGGGTTCAAACGCGATCCGGCTTGCCGGGCTAAGTTCGCTGCTGAGCCATTCGGCAAGCGGCTCATCGTGCAGGTGGTGTATTTCCCAGAGACTAAGATCTACTTCATTGCGCGCCTGAACCTGATAACGTCCGTCCACGAACAGGAGCGCACGATTGTGCAGAACCAGCGCCAGCCCGGCAGAACCAGTAAAGCCCGTTAGCCAGGCAAGTTTGTCATCATGCGGCGCGCAATCTTCACTCTGATGCGCGTCCGCACGCGGAATGATCATGCCATCAAGCGCCTGCATCGTAAGTATGCGACGCAAATCGGAAAGAGAGCTGCTCATAAAAATCCTTATCGTCATTAACGGAATGGTGGTTCGTTAAAGGTGCGCAACTTACGCGAATGTAGACGCTCGCCTTCGGCACGAAGTTGATCAATAGCACGGATACCAATCTGCAAATGCTCCGAAATTGCACCCTCATAAAAACGGTTGGCCTGACCCGGCAGTTTGATTTCACCGTGCAAAGGTTTGTCCGAGACGCACAGCAGAGTGCCATAAGGCACTCGGAAGCGATAACCCTGTGCGGCGATGGTTGCGCTTTCCATATCAATCGCCACCGCGCGGCTCAGGTTAAAACGCAGCGCCGATGCGGAGTAGCGTAATTCCCAGTTGCGGTCGTTGGTAGTAACGACGGTGCCGGTACGCAGACGCTGTTTAACTTCCTCCCCCGGCATTCCGCTGACCTGCTTAGTGGCGTCGTAAAGCGCACGCTGCACTTCCGCAATGCTGGGGATAGGGATATCCGGGGGCAATACGGCATCCAGCACATGATCGTCTCGCAGGTAAGCGTGGGCGAGGACGTAGTCGCCAATAGACTGACTTTCGCGCAGCCCGCCGCAGTGGCCAATCATCAGCCAGACATCCGGACGCAGTACCGCGAGATGATCGCAAATCGTTTTCGCATTCGACGGGCCCACGCCGATGTTAACCAGGGTAATACCCTGACCGTCGGCGGTAATCAGATGCCAGGCGGGCATCTGGTGCTTTTTCCAGGCCAGATCGGAAATAGCCGCTTCCGGCGCTTCAGTTTCAGCGGTGATCCAAATCCCACCTGCGCAGGAAAGGGCAATATAAGGACTGTCGGGATCAAGGATCTGGCTGCATCCCCAGCGAACAAACTCATCCACGTAACGGGTGTAATTGGTAAACAGGACGAACGGTTGAAAATGTTCGACCTGCGTGCCGGTATAGTGACGCAGGCGTGCAAGGGAGAAATCAACGCGACGGGCATCAAAATGCGACAGCGGATAAAATTCGGTAGGGTGAAATAGCCCGTCAGCCGTCTCATCGCCAATCTGAGCCAGTTCGGTGGTTGGAAAATGGCGTGTTAACCCGGCACTCATGGAGCGATCAAGGATGATTTCGGAACCATCAATGACATAAGGAAACGGAATTTCATGCTGTGAAAGGCTGACGGTAATCTCCGCACCATAATCTTCATAAAGCAGCCTGAGTTGTTCCGCGAGATAGTTGCGAAACAGCGCCGGGCGCGTCACCGTGGTGGTGTAACACCCTGCATGCGTAAACCGGCCATAGGCGCGGGTTTTCTGCGCTTTATGCGCATGACCATCCCACGTGACAGAGATTTGCGGATAAACAAACAGCCCTCCCGCCCGCGCTTCGCTATCAGGTACGGTGGCATCGGCGACATAACAGGCAATAGCGTCCCGCAGAGCATTCACCGACTGCTCATAAAATGCCTCCAGCTGATCCAGCGCTTGTTCCGGATTGAGTCCGGTAACCTTGTTGTTCATCATTCGCTCCTTGTGTCAGATAAACTGCATATACCCGATAATAGGTCACAGGAATGTGAAACAAAAGCCAGCGGATCAACGGGACGAACAACAGTCATTGATTAGACTGTCGGGATTTAACGGCAATCATGGTGACAAAAGGATGATATTGCCACGGCACGGCATCGCCTTTTTGATACATCTTCGAAATTGTGCCGTCAAGGTACAGCATCTGTCGAATGTCCAGTTTTGACTGAGCGTAGCAGGCAAAATCATAAAAAGTGGTGGCGCGTTCACTTAACATAAACACTACCCGGCCCTGTGAGGTTACACCCACCGCGTTGCGAATTTTTTGTGAGCTGGAAGTGGGGAGCAGACGCTTGTTGATGTTCCCGTTTTCAATCATCAGTGGCCCTGATTGCACCGCATAGGTTATTCGCATTGATGCTTTGAAGTTAGCCAGGCTGACGATCCCTGCCTGCTTCCCTTTTATATAAAACACGCCGCCGGGACGAATAAAAAAGTTACCGCCGCCGGAGGCCTTGTTAAGCGGGATCCATTGATGTCCCTTTTCAATATACAAGCCGAGCGGCGTATATGATTTAGCATAAATACCGCCATTCATCGCCATCTTTATTCGCCCGTCAGTATTAACGTCAGCCAGCAGCTTTTGTAATGATCCCCAGGCGGTGCCGTCCGCTTTTTTCCAGTACATCACGATATCGTCATGCAGAGGATCGGCAATATAGCTCTGAACGGAGAGCGCCGGATCGTTCAGCTTACAATCGCTGGCAAGAGCAGAACAGGAGAGTAGTGGAAGCGTTAAAAACGCCAGAAGAGCGAATTTCATTAAGGTCAATCCTTACAATGAAATGAATGCGGAGGCGATTCCTCTCCGCAAGAGTGGGGTGCAGATGGATAATGCGGCGTTCAGGCGCACGTGAAAAGCAAAAAACGTGTCAAAATTTGGGCTTACTACCCTGGAGTGCGGCGGTCGGCCTTGTTTTTATCGGTAACGGGCTGGTCTGTACGTTAAGTCGGGATCCCGGCGCGGGGCGAACGATGCGAGAGAAACCAGTATGTGCATCTTGTGTAATTGCACGTTATTGATCTGTTGAACTGTATAGACGTTGTGAACGAGTGAGTTGAAGAGTTTATCAGAGAGCTTGGTGCTGCGGATATTCGTGTCGGAAAGGAACATGCGTGTTCGTTTCATTACCTAACTGAGGTGATCCTGAATCAGCCTACCCATTTTTCTGGATACGAAGAGATAAGTAGATATGTACCGGGAGGGATTCTTGTGCTAACTCTCTGAATCAAAGTACCACAAGGACATACTGAGACACGCAGAAGTAAAAATTTGGCTCTCTGACTGGACTCGCCTTAGCCATTAACTGGCTGATTGGTAAGCTAAAACTAAAAGTTGGGGTTGTCAAGACCACCAGAATGACCACCTATTTTTTCTGGTTTTTTCTTTCTGTACACAAGTCGAGTACTATGGCTTGTACACCACCTCATCTATGCTTTCCTTCAAACCAGATAAAGCGCAAAAAAGCTGTGCGGTAGATCAGCCAAGGATTGCTACATAACATCAGGAGCCAGATAAATGATGGAAGGTAAACTAATTTTCTGCTCGGACTCAATACTACGCTTTCGTTCTGATTACGATGAAACAACAGCTCTTCCGTTACTCTCAATACAGAAAGCCATTTCAGATACCGATCCCTTTTTTCTTCTCAGGTTCTTTCGTCATACCGTGATGATTGAAGAAGGAACAACGCTGGCGAATATCTTTTTTGCAATTGAGCCGTGGAAGGAATTGCTAACCGCTTACTTGGATCGGGATGTTGGAGCCTATATTGACGAAGTAAGAAAACCATCTAAACCGACCACATGGGATCTTGAGTGGATTGGCATTGATCGCCGCAGCTCTGTTTACCACGCATATCAGCATCAGGATATGGGGGACGGTGAGGATTTAACAGCCTGGTTCAACCGTGAGAGGATCCCCACTGACGAATTTGATATAGAAAGTAGCTGCGATGCTTCCGGTTTTATCAAAGGTGATAAAGAACGCTGGAGCCTTAGCGAAAATGTCCACGAAATTAAAAATCTGCCAGTGATCCTCTACAGTAAGCAAACGCTGATGACCTTACAGAAGGATGAGCTGCTAAGAGAAAGTGCCTCTGGGGTAAATAATGCCGATCGTAGCCATTTTGTTTATGGGGATACCTCTTTTTCCTTCTATGAAGTAATGGAAGCGATCTTCATTAGTGGTTTGTTCTTCCATACCCCAAGTACTGCGACAAACTGCTTTGACGGGTTAAAAAACAGTCTTGATGGACTGGAAAACGAGGCGTCGAAGGAGACTGAATCTGATCTTACCGACAGTGAAGAAGAGAAACCGCTAAAAGTAGAAGTTGTCGAGGGGGCTTTTGATTCCCTGATTACCCATATGGAGTCTGAAACCGAAAACTGGCAGCTGCTCAAGAAACAGTGCCAAAAAGAGGGTTCTTTGCCAGTCAGAATTGGGGGTATTACACCTGCAAAGCCGCCTGAGTTGCGATTGTGCGGAGAGATTTGCCGGGATAGTAGTGGCGTTTAAGTTGTTATCGATTTCTATAATGTTTTTGAGGCAGAGGTTGAATTTATGTCACTGTTTCAGCGAGAAAAAAGGATCACCAGCTATTTATTTGATATAACAGCATGGAGACTGAACGAGAAAAGCCGAGGTGAGCTTTATCATGGACAATGTCGCACCTACACCGCAGCAGTTTACTAGCCCACTAAGCTGCATACTGTTAAAAATCAGTAAATACCAGCCGAATTTACATCTTAGCCCTAATGAGTTTAGCTATCTGGCGGCGATGGCTATGTGGGGTATGGAGGAGTCAGGTGTCGAATCAAATAGTGAGCATTACTTTGTACAATCCGGCTACGATGAGACCACATGTCACAGCATCATCCGTTACGTTGATGAAAGAATAAATGAGGATCCTAATACCTCCGATGTTCGGGTTAATAACTTTCTGAAACGAGCGCTGGAACAAGGATTGTTGTCACTGGCCGGAATGTCTGTCGCTGATGTTGGTGGAACATATCGTCTGACTCAGTTGGCACATGATTTGTTAAAACCTTTCCAACAATATGATGAATTAGAGGATAAAGAAACATTAAGTCAACGTTATCTGAGAATTGATCAGGAACTGTCCAGTTTAAATGCTGCCAGCGATGGAGAAAAAATTACTGGTAGTGAATGGTTGGTGAAGGTAGAACTTTTTTTACCGAGCCTGAAGGATCTGCTGACGGGCGTTTTTAAAAATCAGGAATTCCTCATCTCTAAATTTCATTCAATGCGCTCCGAGATACAAACCGAAATTGGTATTTCTCTGGAAACGGAAATTCAGCAACTTCTGGAAATAATACGCACGCTGGCTGGCCAGATCAACGATTTGAGAATGTTAGTAATGAACCGTGCCGATGCGGTATTAATGCAACTGGAAATTTTGCAAAATACAGTCGTACAAAAAGGTGGGGCTCAGCGATTAAAAAATACATTATCCTCTTTGTTTGGTTCATTAATGGATGTTCGAGAATTTGCTAATCATTCCTTAAGGGATTTATCCGGATTCTTTAGCAGCGTGCTGGACCGTATACGCATCCGTATCGCGTTAGATCCCAATGCTAATCTGGGGTATTTAATCGATCGTACTATCGAGTTGTTTGGTCGGTCATCATGGTCGTTAGTATTACCTTCGACGGTTAAGCTAATGCAATTACGTGAATGGGACACACCGCCGCCTCCAGCGGATAATGCGTTGTTCCTCGATGATAATGATGATGAAGAACTGGTGCGGGAGATGCCTGCGTTTCAGTTAGAGAGTTTCGCAAGGGAGTTTGTTGAGAAGGCATTAAGTGATAATAAACCGGTGAGTAACGTTTCTGTTATCAGAAATATTTTAAGTAAATTCCCATTCAATGAAATGGATCGCTTTCGCTTGGCACAGTGCACAATAAAAGAACTGATGAAACAAAGTGACAATATTCAGGATGATATCTCCCCAGAATGGGTTTTAATGGATGAGTCAGCAAATTACGAAATCGAAGAGCAATGGCTAATTTCACAAGGTGATCTCAATGACTGAGCTTGGATCTACACAGGGTGATCAATTTAATACATTTCTGGATGTGATGAAATCACCTCTATTCCCCGTCGTAGATTATAAATTACGTAGAGGAATTAATATATTACCTGCGGATTATATGCTGTATTCATTTGTTAATCAGGCATTTAATCCGCTTTGTGAATATTACGACTGCTTGTCTTTATCTTTATGCTTTTCCAATGAATTTGTTTATTATTTACTGCCTCAGCACCGTGGGAAAATACCATTAGAGCGATTTAATGAGTTGCAGATGGTCACTGGTTTGATAATTGTTGCAATGGAACTCGAAAAACAGCTTAGTCAAAAAGAGTGGTTCACAACGAATCAACTACTGGATCGAATGAGCAATCAATTATCCGAAACCAGACTGCTGGAATTATTTCGCCGTCGTCCTGGCCAACAGACCCAATACGATTTATCTAAAATCCAGGATGAAATCAGAAAGTCGCTCATAGTATTCGATCGCTATGCTTTTATTCAACTCTCTAAGGATCGGCAATCCTTCCAGACAACACCCGCTATCTATCGTTTTATTGAACCGCTGCGAGGATTACAGCAAGAGTCAGAAATTCCACAACGCCTGGCTGAACTGATCCAGGAGGGTTATCTGGTCAATATTGATGAGGCGGTGCGGGATAGTGTAGATGAAGATTTGGCAGAAAGCGATCGTTTCTCTGCCGAAGAAGAAATGGATGCAACGGGTGATTTATTTGCTTCCGGGACTCATAAAGGGGAACAATTGTGAACCACTACCCTCTGATACGTAGCCTCAGTATTGTCAACATTAATGGCATTATGGCCCGAACGTTAAATCTGGTGAATCCTCACGCACTGCGTACATCGCGACAGTATGGTGGTACCGTTTCATTGTTGGGCAATAATGGGGCGGGAAAAACGTCTTTGTTGGGCGCGTTTATGTTCAGCCAGATCCCTGATATTCGCTACATTAGCTTAGGGACTAAGGATGATTTCAAAGTTTCAACATCAATAAAAGACAGTGAAATGTTTCCACGTTTAGGGCAGCCCAGTATTGTTGCTCTGGAGATTGAGGCCCGAGGGACAGGCCACCGGCATCTGTACGTCGTCAGGGCTGAAAAAAAGACAGGAACAACATTAGAAACCCAGCTATTTTGTTTGAAACTTCCAGATAACGTTAATCCACTGGATTGTTTACTTGATCGTAAAGGACAAGTGGCTCACCCGGTAACGACAGACCAGTTACGGGATAAAGCCGCACTATTAGGATGCGCCATTCAGTCATTTAAAGACCCAAATGCCTACATGTTGGCACTGTTTCAGCATGGCATTTTACCCCGAGCCTGTCAGTCACCCGATGATAAATATCGTCTGGCCCAGATCCTTCATTCGGCAATGGCAGGGCGTCTGGATAAATCGATAGAAAAACACCTCAGCGCTTATTTAATGGCCCATACTCGCGGGAATATACATTCCGTAGTGAATATGGTGCATGAGTCCATGATCAAAGTCAGGCTTACGCAGCAAGACCTGCAAAATTATCAAAAGGATTATCAATTTTTTAATTCATTACTTACGTTGAGCTTATCATTTTCAGCCAATACGTGGTCAGTTATTGAGAAAACACTGGCGATGAATGATGAAGAGCGCACTATTATTCAGAAAGAAAAATATCGAATCGAACGTGAGCTGGAAAAAATTGAGGAAAGCCTGAGTTCCCTAAGGCGCAAGGAAGACGCCATAAAATCGGAACAGTCAATAGCGCAACAACAGATGAGTGATATTGAGCCTCGGCGGCTATGTGCTCGTGATGGTAGGATTTACTTCGATCAAGAGCAAAAAGCAATTGGTGAACTGAATAAACTTGAACCGCAGTTAGAGAGTGCGGAAGAAGCAAGCAAACTCCAGCAAGGTATTGTTGATGAGCTGGAAAGAAAGAAAAGTGAGAATGAAGAGGGCCAGCTACGCATAGCCCAACAGTTATCTAATGTTGTCTCGCATTATAACATTGCTCAGAAAATGGCATCGCAATATAACCACGCAAAACAGCTATATGATGAGATTAACCAATGGAACATGGTTTTTACGCTGTCTGGATTAACCGCATTCATTGAACAGCTAGCGAATCAGGAAAAAGAGGCGGGGAATGCATTCAGTCATGCAACGCGTCAATTACGATCTCATCAGGATATCCTGAATGCTTATACTTTCGCCGCAAACAGCGCACGAAAATTGGGGGATGATATCTCTCCTCCAGACGCTCAGCGCTGGTTTATGGAAAAATGTGCTCAACTGGAAAAATGGCGTATCGAAGACGCTCAACTGGGTGGATGGCGACAGCATCAAAATACGTTACAAAGCGATCATCAAAAACAGCGGCGTCTTCAGCAACGGCTTCGTGATGCTGGCATGCTATCGTTACCATTGAGCGATGAGGATTTTGCGCAGCAACTGGCGATGCAACAAGAGCAAGAATTGCACTTAAATGAACAAAAGGAACAATTAACGCAACGTCAGACTGAAGTACAGGAACAAATTAAGCAGCTTGATATCGATATTGTACGCTATGAGCAACAGAGTCAGCAGTGGCACCAATATCAGCCATCGGTTAGCTATTTACGCACTATTTTTCCTGATGATGATTTGACGCCGCAACGCTGCGAACAACTTATTCTTGACCATGCGTTACACATTAAATCACTTCGGCAGGTAGCCATTGGCTACGAAACGGAAATCAAACAATGCCAGGGGCGTCGTGACAAACTGAGTGGAAGAGAAGCCGGAAGTCTTGAGTATTTACGGACTCTTGCCGCTGATGTATCGGGAATATCGGTTGCTGAGCTGTACGCAGATATCGAAGTACAGGACGCCGGATATTTTGAGGCAGCATTAGGGCCGTTAATGTTTGCCATACTTGTCAATGGTGATGTCGATGATGCCGCTAGGCAATTGCTTACACAATACGATGAGCAATGGCCGCTTCCCGATATTTTATTGATCAGTGTCACCCAGCCTATAGACGTTTTGCGCAACGAACCGTTCGAGTCGGAATTACTTTTTAAAGATATCACCGACGAATATAACACGGAGGAGAGTATTCTCCCGCCCTGGTGTGTTATAGATGAACCGCGATACCGCCGCATCAGCCAGATACGTTCAGAGCCCGTATTAGGTGATAAAGCCCGCGAGGCGCTTATCCTTCAATTGGACCAACAGATTCAACTGGCAGAAGAAAAGAGCGAGACGCTGGAACGTGAGATTGAAGACGTTGAACGTAACAACGAACATCTTAAGGCCGTTAGCGCGGCCCCCTCATTTATTTGGGATGATGAACCGCCGCTGGAGGATACTCGCCGACAGCGAAGTCATCGTTATACCGCTCTGACAGATATTGAAGAAAAATACAGAAGCGTGTCCAGTCAGTGGAAAAAAAGCCGGAATCTCTTACTGGCGCTACAGGAATGTGAGCCAGACAGTAAAATCCTGTTTCGGGATTTTCCTCAGGAGCTGGCCGAGATTGCTGATCAGATAAAGCGGGCTGAAGCTGCCGGGCGTGATATTAGACGCTATCAGCCATTAATTAATCAGATAGAAAAAGAGTATCCATTACTACGGGAAGAATACCCTGAGAATATAGCGCAAGTACGCCAGCAGGTTGAGCAGAACGAGAAAACCTGGCAAACCTCTGCAATGCGAGTTCGACTGGTGAAAGAGTTAAACAGTGTGCGTGCTCACCTTAACCAGGAATATGTTAATGCTCAGAAAATACTGGAAGATGAAGCACAAGCACAAATCCTCTTATCTGGCGATCAAAAACGGCTGGATCAGGACGGCGAACGAATTAAACAAGAACTCAAAAATGCAAAAAAAGAGTTAGCTGAAAAAGATAAGTTTTATTCAGAAATGACATCCGAGATTACTCGCCACCACCAGAATCGTGATGAGGCTAAAAAAGATCTGGATAGTTTGCCATTTCCCTACACATTCGGCCTGGAAACTAAACTTGCCTCACAACTCGCGCATTTACAGGGCCAACTTAAAAAACTGAATAACAGTTTAAGAGAGTGCAATACAAAAACGACTGAGACGCATCAGCAACGCTTAAGCGAAGAGTTAAACCTGAAAAACCAGAATGATAAACTCACTGTCCTGATAGAAAAAATTGAACAGATAACTCAGCAGCGCAACGGAATTATAAGCGCATTAAAAGTCGATGGCTCTTATGGTGAGCTGGAACCTGCAATGCGCGAGATGCTGATAAATAGCAAAGCACTATCACCAGAGGCACCATTGCTGGTCGATCAACCCTTGCTGGCTCAACTGACCCGGCTAACTGTTGAATATTCAATTTCTTCAGCCGACCCCTTTATGCAGCAATTAGCGTCCTGCGGTCAAAATACATCTGACATCGCTGAAGTCTGTACCACGCTTTATAGCCACGCAGTGGCGCTGTTTCGTCGCCGTGCCCGTCAGGATATCCAGCGCACCACGCAACCCCGGGAAATGCTGCTGGCATTGTCTCAGGCGGCGAAAGATGCACAGAAGATGCTGGCTGAAACCGAAGCCACGTTCCAGATGAGCCGGAATGAACTGGCCGACGCGCTATCGCGCCGGATCAACGATGAAAAAAGGGCGATAAGCCGGTTAAGTGCTGAACTTACCGGAATTGGTTTTGGGCAGGTTGCCAGTGTGCGTCTGGAAGCCAGAACGGTTAAACATTTTCAGGATACTCTGAACGCTCTGAAATCAGGCGGTTACGGCATGGACGATCTCTTTTCCACGGCAGGAACCGTTACTGAAGCTCTGGCTGGCCTGTATAAAAAAATCAATCAACATGAAATTGATGGTTCACATTTGCTGGATCACCGTAACTACCTGGATGTAAAAACGCTAATACAGCGTCGTGGTGCAGAGCAGTTTGAACCACTGAACGCTTCCAGCCTGTCAACCGGGGAACGAATCGGCTCCGGGCTGGCAGTGCTGATTGCCGTGCTCAGGCACTGGGGACGTAGCTCTCACGGCAATAAAGAGCCTTTCACTTTGCCGCTGGTGATGGACGAGGTTTCCCGTCTGGATGCCGCCTCTCAGGCGACAGTCCACGAACTGGCGGTAAGAACCGGGTGCCAGATGTTGGTTGCGGCCCCGGAAACGTTAGGGAAAATTACCGGAACCGGCTACCAGTTGGTGCGCATAGTCAGGACAGAGGACACGGGAGCCAACGGGCAAAGTGTTACGCATCATCAGGTGAAAATTACCGGTGTCCGCGACGCCCAGCAGTTGCCATTTGACGTTGATAGCTATCTGGCTACAGCAGAGAATGCTGAAAGTGACGAGGTGAAAACAATTTAATGCATAATGAACTGTTTCAGTTAGGTTTCCCAGTTAGTGAACTTGGCGATATTCTTCAGCAACTGAAAGAACGGCAAATGATGTCCGAAAATGCTAAGGAAAAGTCGCTACGAAATTATCTGGCTGAATTGGGTATTATCATCCCTTCCACGCACAATCGCTGGCGGCTGGTGGAAAGTGAACGCTTGGATATTCTGCTCGCTCAGGTGCAGCAACAGATACAACAACAGATCATTGGCAGAAAAGAGCATCACCCGGCCATCCCTCGGCGAATGCAGAGGATCCATCATAAATCAGCGTCGGCATGGCGAGGTAACAGTAAAGCAGGTCTGAGCCAACCCTTAGTCAAAGGGCAGACCGTTACCTATGATGATATCTTACGACTTCGTAGCCAGGGGACGGAGCTGCGGCTAACGTTTACCTGTAATAACGGAGAAAACGTTTTGTTTGCCGATGATGAGAGTCGATGGCGTTCGGAGTGTTGTTTGCCAGAACGAATGCTACTTGATTTACTCTCTGTAGACATGTCATCGGCGCAACTGATCATGACCGTCGAGAATTTAGGCGCTTATGTTGATATGCCGCTTGTCGATGGTTTGATACTGATCTTTGCCCCCGGTCTGAATTATCAACTCGCCTGTCGGTGGATTTCTCAATACGGGCAGGATGTACCCTGGGTACATTTTCCCGATCTCGATCCGAATGGTTTGGCGATTGCGCGGCAACTATCCCACGCATTGGCCCGACCCTGCCGGATCTGGTTACCGGACTTTTGGCCGTCAGCACACCAGGTAAATGAGGTGATTGGGGCCGGAAAACATGCCTGGGATACCGCGCCGGATTGTCCTCAACTTACGCAATTAAGGCAGGAACAGCGCTGGATTGAACAGGAGGTGTTGGTTGTGGACTATCGTTTTAATGCAGCGATGCAGAGGTTGGTAAATCATTCTGGTGATGAAATAGCACTTATCGAATCGACGGAAAACTCAATTGAACAAGATGTGTAGAAAAAAGAAATTAGACTTGTAGAATTCATAAGGGATAATTTAATGATTGACAGATTAGAGCTTACAAAAAATGTCCAGTTCTATGATCTTAAAATTCCTCTCGATAATGAGGAAAGACAAATTACAAATGACGAAATTCTGAGCATCCTGAATTCTGCCGATGATAATATTGAATCAGATTCTGATTATCTGATAAATGATTTCAGGGTGGGAAGGAACTTTATTGATGCTGATGTTAATTTTATTTATTCTCTGCGCGTCTTCCCTACACTAAGGCCTGTCTATTTTATGGGGGAGGCTGAAGGTGGTGAGAATTTTTACGATACAATATATGCATTCATATTGATTCTGGAATTTGATAACAGTATAGCCATAATAAAAAAGAGCTGTGCAAACATATCTGATAAATTAGAGAAAGATTTTAATTTAATCACAAGTCACTCATTGGCAGGAACATTTAATGATTCTGATGTTTCATTTCAGAAAATATCCACGCGAAGTATGACTAATTCGGATAAAGCCATCAGGAATCGTTCATTTGAATCATCAGATCTTAAGGGGGCTTTTTCTACACATGCCGCTGGCAGATCTATACCTTACTATTTGAAACTTCGACAAGGCCCAACAATCAAGACAATTTCAGGCAGTGGCAGATTAGTTGAAGCATCACAGAGAATTAGTTTCGATGATATTGCCTCATGGTCTTACCATCAATTATGTCTTGTCAGACAAGGTGGCGGTATCAAAGATTTTTTAAATTATTTTGCACAACAGAAAGAATTAAATGAAGTTATGGCATTAACTCTGCCGAATGCACTCCTCATTGAAAGTACTGCTTTGTATGAAAAAATAGAGTCAGAAGGGCTAAGGATTAAATATAAACTTCCCGACGGTGAAGATTGTTATCTATCTGAGAAGAAGCTTAATAAGCTTTTTCAAAAACTCGAAAAAGTTTATGAAATCAGAAATGATTTGACGCTTGATTCAGCTATTGGCAGTGCAAAAATAAAAAGGAATAATAAAACGCTTACAATAGAGTCTACTATCCTTAGACGGTTAAAAGTTGTATCGAATGGTAAAGAATCTACGCTCCAGAGTTTCATCTTTAAAAATGGATTCTATAGTATAACATTCCAGGATCCTCGTTATATGTATTTTATGGGGAATTGCTTCGAGGATGCGTCTGGAATTTCAGAAATAAATAGTATTCTGGAAATTCTTATGCCTGTTGACAATATGGATAAGGTACTAAGTGAAAAGGGTACTTTTACAAAACTGAGTACTAAATTCTCTACGGGATCAATGTTTGATTTAGTTGAAGAAATTCATAAGAATGATGACTATATATTTTGCGACGATCTGGGGAACGAATGGGCTGACCACATTACGTTTAATAAACAAGATTCTTGCATCAGTTTCATTCATTCAAAACATGGCTCGAAGACGACGTCAGCAAGCAAGTTACATGATGTTGTCGGACAGGCAATTAAAAATCTTGGATACATGTATTTTAGCGCGCCGGATCTTTTAGATAAAGTTAGAAATAAACTAAAGAAAAATTATGCAAATAACAATACCGAAACGAAGATCAAAAAGATAAGAAAAGGTGATACAAGAAAACTCAAAAAGTATCTTGATGATTTATCAAAAGATGTCAAATTGCACAGAAAATGTATTTTGAGCTGTTCATTTATTTCAAAAAATGAAGTTAAGCGTGAGTTTGGTAAATTGCGACGTAATCTGCCAGTAAAGCCGCATGTGATCCAACTTTTATGGATACTGTCTTCCTTTTCTCATGCGGTCAAAGAAGTTAATGCAGTGCCTGTAATATATTGTGCAAAATGATCGTGTTAGGGCATACTTACTGTGACGATGCCCGGTTTAAGCCGGGCATCTAGGATATATTGTTTTTATACTTCCTGATATTCCCCAATACTTTTCAACAAATAATTGTACTGGTCAGGGTCTGATTTGTGCATTTTATCCAGAACGAAATTGGCCACCCTGGAAATCTCAGGAACCTCAAGTGGTTTAAATCCACGGTCAGGTATTGATTCAAGATGCGAATATTCATTGTTGAGGCGATTTATCAATGCAATGGCAGTCGCATCCTCTTCGCCAAAAAATTTCTTGATCTTCTCAAATGAATCATTTTTATCGTCATGCCAGGGATACTTGAAGTACAGGAATGCTTCCAGAAATTTTCTGAGATTATTTCCGAAACCATAAAATGGTTCGTAGGATTCATTTGCCATAGTCTGATCTCGGCATTTGTAAATCTGCTGAAAAAGATAATTAAATTCCGTAATATAATCATTCAAATACGCAGGCATAAGAATAATATTACTTCCTCTGCCGTTACGTTCCAGCATGAAGTTTTCTTTGTCTTCGACGTTTCTTGCCTTACCTTCACCGACCGTGATTTTCTTTTTAGGAATAGATAATCTTTTGAGGTATTTTAAAAAATCCAGATTATGCGTGGAAATGAAAAGTTGCTTGTATCGATAGCTATTGGAATTATCAGTATTTTTAATTGGTTTAGCTATCAATCCTTCAATCAGGCTGAACATAAAAAATATATGATTCCCATCTAAACTGGAGATTGGGTCATCAATATAAATAATAAGCTCTTTACCTTTACTCTCTGGTTCTTCCAGTTTTGCGATAAAATAGCAAAGTGCGATTAAACTACATTCACCTTCGCTTAGGTTGAAGGCCGATTTTCCTCCTCGCATAATTTCGAATTTAACTGATGTTTTAATCGAATCGTCTTTGGCTTCTAATTGTATGCTATCGTGTCCAAAGTAATGATTGAGCAGTGCATTTACTTTTTCTGGTCCTTTGCGTTCGTCTTTTTGTTCACCCTGCAGTTGTGTGATCTTTTTTTCGCGTTCAGTGACTTGAGTTCTGGCATCAAGAAGATCAGTGGACACTTTATTGGCTTCTGTTTTTAAATTCTCTATACGAATTAATTCATCATCATAGTTAATTGTTTGAATGAAGGATGCAACATCAGTAAGTCTTAGTGCGTCGCGGGCTGCAATCTTATCTTTTTCGAGTGTCTTTGTTCGAGTGTTGTTTTTACTCACCAAGCTATTTATATCGTGAGAACACTGCTGAATTTTTTCAACAGAATAATGAGAGTCGGGTATTTCTAACGGTTTAAACAGATCGTTTTTTCTTGAAGTTAATGCTTTTTCCAAAAATTCCAGATCTTGTTTGTTGACGGCTAATTCTTCATCAAGGTTCGTCTTACTTTGCTCGAATGCAACACGCTCTTCAGGATAAAACATATTCCCTGTCAAAGTCATAAATGTAGGAATCTTAACAATTGCATTTGAGATAGACGTTAAGCAGCTATCAATGTCTGATTCCAGAACTGAGGACTCCTTGTTAAAATGAGAGTCCAGAACCTGCCAGATATCATGCGGCAAATTTTGGCGACAGAAAGCACACGTCTCTCTCTTTTCTTTATGAAGTGGGATCCCCTGTTTTACCCATGTTTGTAAAATGCTATCGTTAAGTAGTTCCTGGAGAGGTTGGGTAGGTATAATCCGTCTGGAGAGAAGCTCTTCTGCTATTTTTCTGATTTCTGCGATTTTAAGATCAATATTTATCAAGGTAGTAATGTCAGGAAGCGCCTCTTGTCTCAGGAGCGAAATCTTGTGCGCTTGCTCTTCCATACTAAGACATCTAAATTCAACTTTCTTAATGGCCGAGATATCCTGTTTTATATTTGTAATGCTGTAAACTGATTTCCCATATTCTCGATTCTTTTTTATCTTATTATTAGCGTGAGATCTTAGTTTTTCTTCCAGAGCATCTGAAGCAGTTTGATGATTGGTCTTAGCCTGATTCCATTTTTTGTTTTTTTCTTCCTGATTAAAGCGAAAACCTGATTTTGTTTCTATGCTACCAAGTTCGGTTTCTATTTCTGCAATGGCATCTTCGATTTCTTTATTTTTCTCACCAACGATAGCAAATGTTTTGATTTCACCACTATCCTGATTGACAAGAAAACTGAGGTTATCGTTCACAAAATCACGATTATAGACTCTGATATCGTAGTGGTGGTTATTGACGTCGGCAGAAGTAATATTACCCTTATCGCCGTAAATAGTTAAAGATGGAGTCGTAAAGTTAGGGGGAAGATGTTTTGTCTCTAAAGCTCGAAAGATCCGTGATAAGGTAGTTTTTCCCGAATAGTTGCGCCCATACAAGACATTTAATCGTTTAAAGCTCTGAACATTATTACCGCGATCTTTAACACTTTTTCGCCAGGTAAAATCACTAAAACTACCAAAATTAGAAATGTCAATCTGATTGATCATTGATGTATCATCCTCATACATATCTCTTAAATACGATAGACAATCAGTCCAACTGAATCCTACCGTTCATTCCACGACTAATATTGCTGCGAACAAAGTATTCAAATACCCATATGGGCACTTTCAATACTTAAACTGATCCAGTTTAATGAGAGAAAATTGTGCATAATTTGATATGGTTCTGAAATTTCGACTTTTTACGTGCTAAAGAAAAATTATCTGGGGGTATTGTATTTCTGCTTCTATTTTCCATCGATGCTTCTTGCTGTCCATCCCCAATCGCAGTATCCTTACCCCGCATCTGCAAAATCAGGTGCCGGGATTGGAACCCTGAGAAATGTTACAGGCGACATACGACGCGTCCCGCGTCTTTTTTATGTTGTGCGCTCGGTTATACCTCAATGGTGGGCTGGGCGGGGGCACCGCAAGGTGCGCCGGTTGCCTGTAACGCCGGTAGTTCCAACCCCGTTCAGTCCACCACCATGAGATTGGAACCTCTGGTGGTGGGTTTTAAACCTGTTACAGGAGGTTGCCTCTATGGCTACGATCCCCACCAAAACACATCCGTTACTTGCTGTTCCCTTTAATACCGCCACGGACTTCACCGTCCTTGCCGATCACTGCGAAAACTTCGCCGAAACCCTGATTGAAAGCAACGATCCCACACTGAAAATGGCGCTCTGCGGCAGACTCAACGCCTGTCTGACGCTGTTGCAGCCCACGTTGTTAGAACCCGTTCCTCCCCATCTTATTGAAAGCCTGACCGTTGACACTCTCCCTGCAAATTCCCCCCGTTTCGAGCCTGAATGCACAGAGCTTTGTCGCTACTGTCTCTCCCTGACGCAGACGCTGGCGGAGCAAGGATTTTCTTCTGAAAAGGAGAAACAGCTTAGCTACTTGCTGTATGACCTGATCAACTACTTCGCTGCGGAAATGAAAGCCCCGCGCTGGCTCCGCACCGCCGATGGTGTGAAGTTTATCGACGAGGTGGCCGCATGATGCGACAGGACTGGCATTCGGCCGATATTATTGCCGGGCTGAAAAAACGTGGCACTTCGCTGTCAGCACTTTCGCGTCAGGCGGGGCTGGCATCCTCCACGCTGGCTAATGCGCTTACCCGCCGCTGGCCCAAAGGTGAAAGGTTAATTGCCGAAGCGTTAGATATCGCGCCTGAGCAAATCTGGCCTTCGCGCTATCGCTGATGTTCCTCCGGCGCAGCCCGGATACGGAAGCTGCGCCGCATTTTGTTTATCCGATCCACAAGAATCCTTTGAACTGCAAAAACAGTTTTCTATTATCGGCCTTCTTTGTTACGCACTAAGCTCCCGCCTGCATGAAATGCTTCGTGACCTGAAAGAAGCGCCTGATGTATCAGGACGGTTGCCGTTTTACCGGCAATGTCGCCTTTGAAAACTGCCGGATCTGTCCTCTGATGGATTAAGGCTTTCTTCACGCTTTATTACGCTAAGGAAATCACAATGAATCCGATGAATAATTGTGCATCGCCTGCTGTAGATGTTATATTAAAATATAATATCCGGAGGTGCTCTATGTATACAACTCGCCTGAAAAAGGTCGGCGGATCCATCATGCTGGCGGTTCCTCCCGCCGTGCTGAAAACGCTGGAGCTGTCGACGGACAGCGAAGTGGGTATGACCATTGATAATGGCTGCCTGATTATTGAACCCCAGAAACGGCCCCGTTATTCGCTTGAGGAACTGCTGGCACAGTGCGATCCGCATGCTGAAATAAGCGAAGAGGGTCGGGAATGGATTGATGCACCTGCGGTGGGCAAGGAGATCCTGTAGATGGACAGAGGGGAAATTTGGCTTGTTTCACTGGATCCGATTGCCGGCCACGAGCAAAGCGGAAAACGTTCGGTGCTTATCGTATCGAAGGCATCATTTAACACGTTCACCCGGTTGCCCGTTGTTGTCCCTGTGACCAGCGGCGGAAACTTTGCTCGCGAAGCCGGTTTTACCGTCTCACTGGACGGCGCGGGAACAAAAACAACGGGCGTGATCCGCTGCGACCAGCCCAGAACCATTGATATGGGAGCCCGAAATGGTAAGCGACTGGAGCGCATACCCGACGCTGTCGTGAATGAGGTGCTGGCCCGGCTGGAGGCCATTTTGAGCTGATGTTTTTTATGTAACCTGAAGGAGAGCGCTGTCACATACAGCGCTCTCCTTTTTTATAACGACATGTGATTAAAAAATCCTTTTGTTGGTAAAAATAGTTTCTCCTTTCCGCGCCAGCGGCACTGGCATAGTCTCCCCGTTGCCCTATGCTGTCGTTGACAGCGCCACGCTTCACAACCTGAAAGAAGCGCCTGTTATCAGGACGGTTGATCCGTTTACTGGTGCCGACCTCTGCAAACACCGGGTCGCAGAACATCGCGACGGAGGCCAGAGTTTTAACACGATACATCCTTTACTGCGCCAGACTGCTGGTCTGAATCTGCACCGCGCCGGAATTCTCCCGGCTAACTTATATCTGCTGACACCCTCAGTGCTTTTTACCTTACGGACTGCGGCCTGCATTGCCGCAAGGCTTTGCTGCCGCGTGGCCGTAAAGCTGCACCAGACGGTAAATTTTCAGACACTGCACCAGTGCCAGTGCGTCACTTTAACCGCGCAGAGCGGGAAAGTGACGCACGCAGCCTTTTCGACCTGCACCAGAAAACTCAACTGCGCCAGCTCACGGCTGGATCCTGACACCGCCTTTTCAGGCCATTTGACCAATAAGGAGAACATGAACCGATACCAGAGGGGATCAGGACGATCCGGGGGATGACCCGCTAATGCGGGCGGCTGCTCAGAGAGCACAACCGAAGCCCCTCCACACCTCAACGGCTGCCGCCCCGGCGCTCAGGTATCGTTCGCAGCCCCGGCAAAAAAACAGGGGCTATCGGCCTACGCGCCGGGGAAAGCTGTATCAGTGTTGGTTTTTTGGCGATGAGTTTGCGGCAATCATGAAAGGGGGAAAATATGGGGATTCTGGAGCAGGAAATGAAGCGCCTTGCGCAGCAGGCAGGCGGTAGCCATAAAACGGTTCACGACCGCATTAAGCTGGCGCAGCGGTTTTGTGAACGTCTGGTACTGGCGCAGAATGTGCAGATCCGACGGGTGGAGCAGCTTAAGGCGCGGCATGTAGAGGGTTATATCCGTGAACGGCTGGCGCAGGGCATCACGAAGCGTTCCCTGCAAAACGAGATGGCAGCGGTACGCTGCATTCTGAAACAGGCCGGGCGTGACAGGCTGGCGCAGAGTGAGCGGCTGAATAACCGCTCGCTGGGATTATCCGGCGCATCCCGTAACGGTACGAAGCTGGCTATCGCGCCGGAGCATTACCGTCATGTGCTGGAAACCGCCCGCGCAAAAGATCCGGGGCTGGCGGCAGCGCTGGAACTCTCAAGGCTGATGGGGTTGCGTTCACAGGAGGCGGTGCAGAGCGTACAGTCGCTGAAAACATGGCGGCAGGCGCTGGATCGTGGCGATACCCGGTTAACCGTGGTGTTTGGCACTAAAGGTGGACGGCTGCGTGAAACCGTCATTCTTGATGCTGGCGCTGTCAGAAAAGCGCTGGATAATGCGCTGGCTGTGGCAGAAGATCGTCATGGCAGGCTGATAGATAAGCCCGATCTGAAAAGCGCGATGAAGTACTGGCACAGTCAGGCGTCATGTCTCGGGTTAACGGGCGTATATTCCCCGCACTCGTTGCGTTATGCATGGGCGCAGGATGCTATTCGTCATTATCTGGCGCAGGGATTTGGTGAAAAGGAAGCGCTGGCAATGACGGCGATGGATTTGGGGCACGGCGACGGGCGCGGGCGGTATGTGGCGCAGGTTTACGGAAGAAGAGATTGATTGGCAAAAAATAATAGTTTCCAACTCGTAAAATATGATTATTAATAGGTAAGATGTTGATATTATGACAGTTGTTACAAAAGGTACGGACAAACTGGCGAAGTTGATTGATAGCCGTTGCCTTGAAAAAATCGAGTTATCCATCGGTTTTCGTACAAAATTATTTGCCCTCAAATAATTTCGGGTGATTTCCTATTAATCTAGGGGTATTAATCGGTTTTTTGCATACTTTCCTATCAATATTGATAAGAATAATAATCATCGACTATTGAATTCATTGTTATTCATTATAAATCAATAGATTATGTTTTGATGGTCGATTTTTGATAGCCATCACATTATAAAATATCCTTTATTCATCGTTATCCACCGAAAAAATTTCTACGTAGAAATTTTTTGTACGGTTTCCTTTTAATAACAATGTTTCTGAACGGTATGGCCTATTAACAGATTTCTGGTGCAGCGTTACGGTATTTTGCTGATGATTGCGCCAGCAAAAGGAAAAAGGCCAGATAAAGGTAAAGGGCGACTAAGGGTAACAGCGCCAGACCGGAAAAGGCCTTTATACTGGCGCAGTTTGATGTTTATCCGGCAGTATCTGGCGCAGTCCTGACACAGGCAGGCGACGGCAGACTGGTGCAGGTAAACGATGGCACTGAACTGGTGCAACTATGGCGTATCGGTAAATCGGTTTCTGGTGCAGATTGTCTGGCAGCTCTCGCCTGAAATTATTCACTGTGGATAATTTTCGTTATTTGCCTATTGATTCGTAATATATTGATAGGTTTTCGTACAGAATTATTCTACGTAGAATAATTTTGTACGCTTTTCGATTAATAACCCAAAAATTGAAAGCAAATCCTTTCAACGCAAAAAGCAGACCCGGATTCAATCAGGATCTGCTTTTTCATTTTTAATAAATCATACTTCTACTGACTCAGGCCGCTTTATGTTGCCGGGCATAAATATACGGCGCAACGTACCCCTCGCGACTCACGTCCAGATAGTCCGACCACCACTGCATCATGTCCTTGCGTGCATCAAGATGCTCGGCGCGGTGGATATATGCCGCCCGCACGCTGTTGCGCTCCTGATGGCTCATCTGCCGCTCCACGGCATCCCGCGACCAGAGTTCAGATTCCACCAGTGCGCTACAGGCCATTGCGCGGAAGCCATGTCCGCAGACATCGGTTTTAGTATCATAGCCCATCAGACGCAGCGCCCGATTGATGGTATTTTCACTCATCGGTTTATACGGGTTATGGTCGCCGGGGAACACCAGTTCCAGATGGCCGGAAATTTCGTGTATCTGTTTCAGAATGGCGATAGCCTGACGAGAAAGCGGCACAATATGTGGAGTACGCATTTTTGCGCCACGGCCAGAGAAACGGACTTTCTCAATTGTTTCCCTTGTGGCGGGAATGGTCCAGATTTTGTTTCTGAAATCAATCTCGCTCCAGCGGGCGAAGCGCAGTTTACTGGAGCGAATAAACAGATGGAGTGTCAGCACCACCGCCAGCCTCGTAAGCTGCCGTCCCTGCTGATAGTCGCCAATGCGCTCAAACAATTCGGGCAACCGCTCCAGCGGCAGGGCGGGATAGTGATTCTTAACCGGCGGTGCGGTGACGCCTTCCAGATGCTGCGCCGGGTTGCTTTCGGTCAGTCCCTGCTGAACGGCGTAACGCATGATGTTGCAGAGTTGCTGCCGGGTACGGGACGCGACTTCCAGAAAGCCTTTATCCTCGATAACCCGCAATAACGCCGTGAAATGCTGAGTTTTCAGCATCGTTACGGGCAGATGACCGATTGCCGGGAAGATATGGTTTTTCATACTGGCAAGAATGCGCTCTGCATAGTCAGCCGACCACTTTTTGTTGGTTTTGTGCCATGCCACCGCAACGGCCTCAAAGCATTTTTCCGGTGACGCGGCGGCTTTTTCAGTCATGCGTTGTTGTGCGGGATTGATATTTTGTGCCAGTAGCTTACGGATACCGTCGCGCTGCTGGCGGGCGTCGGAAAGCGAGACCTGCGGATAGGCACCTAATGCGATACGGGATTCTTTTCGGTTGAAGCGATATTTGAGATACCAGAGGCGTGAACCGCCCGGATTGATAAGCAGATACAGACCATGAGAATCGGTCAGTTTAAAGGGTTTATCAGAAGGCTTGATACTACGGATTTTCGCGTCGGACAGGGACATATGGTGGTCACTCCATTATTGAACTGAAATGACCCCAAATCAGACCACCAATTTCGCCGGATGCGCAGGGAAAACCAGATACGCATCGGGAAAGATTTTCACGCTAACTTATTGAAACCTAATCGAATAGGGACTTTTAAGCACGCATAAAAACAAGAATTTGGCTCCTCTGACTGGACTCGAACCAGTGACATACGGATTAACAGTCCGCCGTTCTACCGACTGAACTACAGAGGAATCGTGTGAACGAAGCGAATATTAGCGGTGCTCTTACGCCTTGTCAAAGGATGGATGCAGAGAAACAGTTTGATTGCTGACAAAATCAACAATCTGGCAATTATAATCCTATTTATGCCCTCCTACGGTGCAGCCTACCCCTTTATAGGGCATAGCGATTTCAGCTGACTCGAGAATAAAACAGCGTTTCAAATCAAAAATTCTTATTATCCAGCCAGTTAGTCGCTTAAAAAAGGCGGATTTCAAAACTGGCAGATATATTGCACTACTGTTCTTAAGATTATTGCCAGCATTCAAACTGGCTTTCCTGACCGGAGGCATAATGAACTTAAGACGGCTGAAATATTTTGTAAAAATCGTCGATATCGGCAGTCTGACGCAGGCAGCGGAAGTACTGCACATTGCACAGCCCGCGTTAAGTCAGCAGGTTGCTACTCTCGAAGGGGAAATGGACCAGCAGTTATTGATTCGGACTAAGCGCGGCGTGACGCCGACAGAAGCGGGCAAAATTCTATACACCCATGCCCGGACAATCCTGCGCCAGTGCGAGCAAGCACAGCTGGCCGTTAATAATGTAGGGCAAACACTGCGTGGGCAGGTATCTATTGGCCTTGCGCCGGGCACGGCGGCATCTTCCGTTACCATGCCGTTGTTACAGGCGGTACGCGCAGAATTACCGGATGTGCAGGTTTATCTACATGAGAACAGCGGCACAGTGCTGAATGATAAATTACTCTGTGGTCAGCTGGATATGGCAGTGCTTTATGAGCGCTCGCCGATAGCAGGTATTACCAGCCAGCCACTACTGAAAGAGGACCTTTATTTGGTAGGTACTCGCGATTGCCCTGGTCAAAGTGTTGATCTTGCTGCGGTGGCTGAAATGAGCCTATTTTTGCCGCGCGATTACAGTGCGGTGCGTCTGCGGGTTGATGAAGCCTTTTCGCTCCGTCGCCTGACGGCAAAAATTGTGGGTGAAATTGATTCCATCGCGACGCTTACCGCTGCAATCGCCAGCGGTATGGGCGTCACCGTACTTCCTGAATCTGCGGCCCGCACGCTTTCCAGCGCGGCCAACGGCTGGATGGCACGAATTTCAACGCCGTCAATGAGTCTTCCTCTCTCACTTAATATTTCCGCCCGCGGTTCGCTGTCGCCCCAGGCGCAGGCCGTAAGGGAAATCCTGATGTCGCTGGTTACCAGGCCCGCGCTGGAGAACCGCGAACTGCTGCTGGTAAGTTGATGTTATAACTAAAAGGAATAAGTTGCTGGTTTTTATTATTTGTTCTACCGGGCCCGGGACTTTAACAATAGTGTTATGTCATAGCGCCCCGGAGGGTAGGGTGAATTTCCAGCAACTTAAAATTATTCGCGAGGCGGCACGTCAGGATTTTAATCTGACCGAGGTCGCCAATATGCTTTATACCTCGCAATCCGGTGTGAGTCGTCATATCCGTGAGCTGGAGGAAGAGCTCGGCATCGAAATATTTATCCGCCGGGGAAAACGCTTACTCGGCATGACGGAGCCGGGAAAAGCATTACTGGTCATCGCGGAAAGAATACTTAACGAGGCCAGTAACGTTCGTCGACTGGCCGATCTCTTCACTAATGATGCGTCTGGTGTACTGACTATCGCAACGACTCATACTCAGGCCCGTTACAGTCTGCCGCCGGTCATTAAAGCCTTTCGTGAAATGTTCAGAGACGTTCGCCTGGAACTGGTGCAGGGAACGCCACAGGAAATTGAAGCTCTGCTGCATAATGGTGGCGCTGATATTGGTATTGCCAGTGAACGCCTGACTAACGATCCGACGCTGGTGGCTTTTCCGTGGTTCCGCTGGCACCACAGTCTGTTGTTACCTAACGACCATCCGCTGACTCACCTCACGCCACTGACTCTGGAAGATATCGCTCGTTGGCCACTCATCACCTATCGACAGGGTATTACGGGGCGTTCACGTATTGATGAGGCTTTTAGCCGCAAAGGGTTAACGCCAGATGTGGTGCTGAGTGCGCAGGATTCAGACGTCATCAAAACCTATGTAGGGTTAGGGTTGGGGATAGGGCTGGTGGCTGAACAATCGACAGGGGAACAGGAGAACGGCGGGTTGGTGCGACTGGATACCCGGCATCTGTTTGATGCCAGTACAGTCTGGCTGGGCCTCAAGCGTGGGCAACTGCAGCGAAACTATGTATGGCAGTTTATTGAACTGTGTAATGCCGGGCTATCTCTGGCTGAAATTAAACGTCAGGCAATGGAGCCTGATGAAGTTGTGATTGATTATCAAATCTGAATCTATGACCAATGTATCTGCATGATACAAAGGGAGTATAGCAATATTTAGAAAGAAAAAGAGCCTGTTTGTAAACAGGCTCTTTTATAAGAACTTATCGACAAATAAACGGATGTCCTACCTTAATGACTTCATTGTTAGATAGGTAGTGTTAGAGCCAGAAGTTATTTACCATCCTATAAAGTAATGTTTATTATTCATCTATAAAAAAATCTGATATATAAATACTTGTTTATGTATTTGGTCTCGCTAGTCGCGCAAAGTTAGCTTCAGAATGTAAGCTTATGTGTAATAAATTCGAAGGGTGTTATGACAGGTCTAAATAATATATTTAAAATATTATCAGGGCTAAGAGGTTGCCGACGACTACCATGGCGGAGTTTCTTATATCCCCTTTAATTATTAACCCTTATTTTAATTAATAATTCATTGGGTTAATTTTAAACTCAATGAGGTTTCTTTAACCATTCAAGGATCTCGTCATGTTTTCCATTAAAAACCATCATATTTCTCCTGCCGTACCCTCTCATCAGGTAATTACCGTGCAACCTGAGAATACAACTCTGGCAACAGTAAATACACTGATTGAAAATTTGCCAAAGTTACCAGGTGCAGGGGATAAAGCATCACCTGAGCAAATAGAGCGGCATCGACAAAATTTGCATAAATGTCTTTCAGAGCTTGATGTTACCGGACGCTGGATGCGAGACCAGGGCGATGCTGTCGTCCGACCTGTTGCTGTTGGGATGCAGGCAATTGTTGAACATGCTTTATTGCAGGATCTGGCACAGAACAAAATCAAAGACGTTTCTGTCATTTTTACTACTAAATATCCCCCTACACCACTTTGTAGCGAATTAAATACATTAGATGCCTCACTGGCCACCCCGGACGTAATTAACTCACCCGGCAGCTATGATACTGTTATCTCCCGGCAGGCTTCTTTGCGTTCGCTCATCGATCAGCCCGGAGTAGATACCTGGGCTTTTTATACCAGAGTAAGGGAAGAAGATAGCGAACAGAAAATCTTTGACACGATTGCTGGCAGCAAAGGCGATCGCTTTCATGCTGTTAATACCAATAGTGAATTACCGGAAAGTTTGTCTGGGGCGACATATGTTATTACTGCTCTGGATGGTCAAAAATCAGTCCTCGGTATACGTATTACCCAGGCGAATGAAAAGGAAAAACAGTGTGTACTGTTTACAGAAAAGGGCGGGCAGCAAGAATTAAAAGATTTACATCATTACCTGGCGCAATTGCCGCCACAAAATCAGGCGTCGCTGCCTGAAAACCTGTTTTTATAACCGCTGTGCTTTTCTGTCAGGGTTAATAAAGTGCTGGCCAGACGGCAAGCGACGTTAAGCTGGTGCTTACATATCCAGAATGAGCAATATTGCCATAGCAAAAAGCCCGCTAAAAGCGGGCTTCTCTATAGTAGATCACTTCAAAGGCACTTAGCCCGGATTGTGCAGTCTGATCAATCCTCAACTATCTCAAACCACAACTAACCTCGCTACAGTGTTGAAAAATGCTTTGGAGCGTTAAAGGCATTCCGTCGAGTGGCTACCCGTTATGAGAAAAAAACAAGAAACTATCGTAGACCCGCTTTTATATCCAAAAATACAAATTAGCTTTGCACGTATGCATAATACAACACAGTCCTTGATATATACTGAAAACGCAAAATCTGTCCTGAACAGGTTTTTTAATTGGTTTTATTAATAAATATTCATTCAACAAAATGGTTTTATTTCATCATAATTCAAGAGTGGGATATTCATTCTGCATGCGGATTCTAATAATTATTAGTTAGTAAATAAATTAATATTTTTTATATCCCATAAGTAAACTTTATATTTAAATGGCTATTTATGTTTTTGGTGTCATTAATGATGCAAGGTTATTAACTCAACGTAGAGGCATGCGAGCTAGTTCTAAAGTTGGAAAAAGCGAGTAAATACATCATGCTTGAAGTCAGGATAAGTTTTTCTAAAATATTTACATCCTATAAATTTTTGCTAAATAATCAAGGAACCCAGTATATTGTCTATTACAAACTATCATTTATCACTCACAATTTACTTACACAAGCCAATTTCAGGACAATCTGATAATATCACGCTGGCGTTAGTAGATATGCTTACTAATAATTTAGCCAAATTTCAGCGCAGTGACCTAAGGAATTAAGCGCAATGTATTTCCAGAGAACCATAGGTAATGTCTGGTAAAAAACTTAATCAAGAGCATTTTGCTGTAAATAGAATTTATCCTGTTATGACCGGAGTAATTATGAAGCTAGAAAATTTACAATCAAATAATCAATGTGTTGCAGGGGAAATAAATAATGATTTAGTTCGTGAGTTTAACTCAGCACCACTGCCAATACCATCTCATTTATCTGGTAATTTAAAAAATATTAAAAATGTACATGTGAAACCTTCCAGCGATGAGAATCCCACGAATCCTGAGTTGGGTAATATTAAAGAGGTAACAGCAAATAATAAACAAAATAATCTATCCCAGAAACGAAAATCACCCATCGCTGAAAACACTCAGATCAGTACTGTATCTCCGATGAAAAAAATATCGCTTGTGCTCCATGATTCAGACAGTAAAAAATCAAATAGCAAAGAGATTGTGTCCTCGATACAGTCAACGTCCGCAACATCATTATCCTTTAATGCGTTATCAGAAAATCAGAAAAATATTGTAGAATCTACTCTTAGAGAACTATCCGGTAATAAACAATTGTCTAATGAAAGCGAGGGAATACTGCCAGAGATAATTCAGACGATGCCAGAGTTTTCAGAGTATTTACTAGTAATTGAAAATCCAGATAATGTGGCGGCAAAAGAAATAAGGTTATCAAGTAAACATAATTATACAAAAGTGTTACACATAAAAAAAGATAAAACAGGCTATACATTATTAACCACGGATAACAAATTAATAAAGCTCGGGAATAGTATTGATGATATATATAAAGCTATATTATTATCAGTTAATGAAAGCAGCAGAACGAAAATCAGTTCGATCCCAAAGGGAAGTGAAATAGATACACATATAAAGGCGCTTAAAGAAAAAGTTATACAACATATTTATAACAGTCCGAACAGAGTGTTATATGGTCTGTTAGCAAAAAGTCCGTACGATACAGTGACCAAAAAAAACATCCCAGATTTGTCATTTCAATGTGATGAGCCATCTTTGTTAAGAGTTCGCCATGATGCATTAGCGCGAGACAGAAAAGAGTATTTTACCTTTAAAGAAAATCAGGATTTTGCAAGCAAACTTATCAGCAAGAATGAAATCCAAAGTAATAATCGGAGTAATAATGCTGAAGATGAGGAATATACTAAATGTTATAAACAATTAAACAAGACGATGAAAGCAGCTTATACCAATAGTCCGACATTCAGGCGGCTATTCAACTATGCCTTTGATACCGGTCTTGCTAAGTGGTCTCTTGTAGTAGATGAAAAATTTAGTACTACTCAGGCTGCGAAAAATAGCGGAAGATGCGTTATTTCGATGAATATGAGATCCGGTATAGACAACAAAGACGAAATTTACATTACTACCGATGGTAGTAAGCTATTTAATAGTAGACGTTCTATTATTAATCAACTGGTCAGTGCACTGACTGGATTGACGCATGATGAATTAGGACATCCGCGCGGACCGATAATTGAATATAGCAATATCATTCTGAAAGAAATGGGTGACACCACATCACCCCAGATTGCAGGTAAAGCTAAAACTGTAAAGGATATTGTAACTAAAGATAGCCAATCTGATATTAAACAAAAATCATCTATGGACGTGGCCACTGAAGTTAGCTTTGGCATACCGATTAAAAAGAGATCATCTCAAGTTGTCCATGATAGTTCACAAGAATCCATACGTAAAAAAAATAAGCCAAGTGTGAAAAAGTCAACTGAGACACAGTTTCCATTATCAGTTAAGCTAGGCACAAATTTAGATACAGGTTTAACTTTAGAGGAATTTAATGAAATAGAAAACTACAATGCAGCGCGACTGCAAAGCTTATCAGAAATTCATCCGGTATTAGCCAGCAATGTTGAGACGGAATTACTTGATAAAGGCTTTTTACTCACACGTGTAAAAAATTCACCAACAGATACATTATTTGTTACATTACACAGCAGTTTTAGTCAGGCCGTTAATGACAATTCTCGTCTTAAAATTGATGAGAATGAAATTACAACTAAAATACCTGAAGGAATGGAGTTAAATTTTTTAAGTCCTCACGGTTATAATCTTATGATTGCTATTCCTGAGAAACAAGATGAATATGTGAGCGCTGAGGAAGATATTATGAGCATGGAAGGTAAAACCATCTCAATATATTCAAGATTAGCATCCACTAATTCTATGAGGGATAATGTTCAATATTCTGAATTTACTGAGGATACAGCTGGAACGTCAGAAGAAGGAAAGATTAGGAATTATACTTGTAAACCTGATATTCTTAGTGGCAGAACGGTAGCTAGCATATCGGTAATTAGAAATCGTGTTCGTGGCGAAAACTTAATGGATATACTAACACTAGAATCACACCCCGATTCTTCAGGCAAAGAGAGAAACATTAATACATTTAAAGATTTGCTTTCTGTTATTGAATGCTCTCACCCTGAGTATAAGAAGATAGTTTTCGCCACTTGTCGCGGTTCAAGTGGAAAATCAGATAAATATTACACATATCCGACTGAACATGCGACTGACATACAAATTCCAGTTTTGGCAAAAAATGTTGCTGAATTGAGTAATACAGCATTAGTAAATCAGTCAAACCCTACAAAACCCACTCTTGATTCAATAAATGATCCGGCAATAGCGGCAAATTATGTTGCTGAGGAGGTTCGAAAACCCGGGCAATGGACGACGTTGTGTGAACGAGTTGTACCGTATGCGTTAATGAGAATGCCTGCATTTAAGGACACCCAACTCAATTTATATAGACCATCGGGAACACCAGGTAAATATAAGGCTTATTCACGAATTTCCGTTAATAAAGCCGGGGAGAGCAAGTACTATATCAATCTTGCAAAGACAGACGATGGCAGGTATTCCGTGATAAATCCTAAATACAAGCCTATCGAAATTCTAAATAAAAATGACAGTTTTTATGCATCAATTATTGATGCAATGTCAAAAGAGCAATGGGAATCTATAATTATGGGTAATGGTTCTCAAGCTGAAATATTGGACTTAAGACATAGGGTCGCTGATACGATATTACGTGATAAAGATCTTATTAATTTAATTTCTAATGCCGACTATGAATTTATCATTAACAGGAAAGTTCCAGTTAAAGCTGAATCTCGGGCTAAAGCCGAAGCTATTCTGCCTACAAAAATGCCTACAGATCCTTCGCAAAATATTCCTTTTGCAAAGCGGTTTTCCACTGAGATAAGAAAGATGGGGGAATTCAGAAATCAGCATGCTGAAATACTCCCACAGATAATATACCACCTTCCAGAACTGGCGAATATAAAATTTGAAATCACCGTGGAGAGCGATATTCCAGGACAAAGCTATAAAATAGGAGCTTCTAATGAAGATTCTTCCAGAAATGTTGCTGCTAAACTAATATTGAGCGGTCAACACTATTGGGCTGTATCTGCCGATGGACGCAAGATAGCAGTACCTGCTGATGGTGATTGCTTCTATCATGCTGTGCTTGCTTCGCTTCCCCCGGCGGTGCGTCAGACGATTGTAGGACAAGCCTCAGGTACAGAAAGTGTCAGAATATTACGTAATAAAATTGCTGACCATGTCTTAAAACACCCTGAAATTGTTGATGGTTTCGTAGTTTCAACATCAGCATATGAGCATAATAGGGAGCTCTATGAAGAGAAGGAAGTAAAGATGCGCAGTCTGGATGTTCAAAAGCATGCGCAGAATAGGACTGATAGTATCACCAGCTTGATTTCAGTTGAATCTAACACTAATGTTCAACGTGTAGAAAGAAGTGAAAGGAATAGTAAATCATCAGTAATGAAAGGTTCTTTTCGTTCAGATGAAGAGCATAATAATATATTACCGGTATCACACCAGCATGTTAATACAACATCTATAAATCCTGCAATTATATCTAGTCTAGATAATGATAATAGTACGTTAATTTCTTCTCCTATAAATCAAGTTGATAAAAATGAATTTGAAAATAAGACTTGCTTAGAAGAACTTGATGATCGTCTTAATTCTGCTTGTGCTAATTTGGAAGGCTTAGACCTACAGAATTTAACGCATTCTGATATAGAAAGTATTTTTGAAAACAAATCGTTAACTGAATCTATTATCAGTGAAAAAAATATAATTGCTGAACACGACTTTTCCGCAAAAAAGAGTTTTAAGAAAGAATATGTCTCTGCACAGCAATGGGGTGATAATGTTTTAAATGATTGGCGACTGGGCGTAAACTATATTGAGAAAGCTGTTAAAACAAAGGACGAATCTGCATTCAACGATGCCTGCCAAGTTTTTGTACCTGATAATTTCGATTTTCATTCCTTTTCAAAGCTTCCAAAGGGGACTAAAGCTTTTTATTTTTCAACGCTCGAATATTTAGTTAGCAACAATTTAGTTTCTCGACCATTTATTCAGAAAGTTTTACAATTATTGATTGGTGCAGGTTTGGATAAAGATAATAATTCGAATATTCTGGCCAAAATTGTTTTTCCGGCTTCTGGCAATCCGCACTTTGCTGACAGTATCTGGTATCCAACCTTGTGGCGTATTTTGGTCACTTGTGGTAAGAAGTTAGATCCCGCTAGTGGTGTATCAAAGATAATAGAAATCTTACTTACCCATAAATATAAATCTTCGTTTGTTGGGATGCCAGTCATATTTTTGAACTATAATCGTAGTATGAACTTTTATCGAGCTACACTAGGAGATAGAAAATATCTCAGAGATTATTATGCCGTTCCATGCTCACTGTTACCATCTTATCGGCAGATGATAGATTCAAATAAAAGTTCAGGTTTTATAAAAATGATTAATAGTTATCGTCCGCATGCTCATGAGCTGAATTCAAATCTTGCTGCAACTCTTCCCGAGCTTGACAGAATGAAAGATCTAGTTGGTGTTGATGGGCCTGTATTAGAAAAATATAGAGATCGAGCTACACTGTATCCAACTGCGGAAGCAATTCTGCTTCCAATTAAAATAGTAGACCAGTTGATAAGAAACTTAATCGAAAAAGAATCTGCTTCTTCTATTTTTGATAAAGATAAAAGACCAGGTTCTCAGCGTCTTTCTCAACAATTTATGCGCGCGTTCGAGTGTGACAAACAAGCTGGATCTGACCTTTTCGCATTGTTTCTGAAATCACTGTCAACTTCAGTGAGCCAAAATACAAGCAATAGCAAGTTTATTCGAAATATGGTCAGTTTAATTCAACGCAATGATGATTCTTTTAAATCTACTATACATGAAATTATTTCAATAAATAATGATGTTTTTTATATTTATTTGTCTCTACTGAATTCGATTTATGAAAAAACAGGGGATAAAAACATTAAAAAAATGATAAAGAAATGTATAAAAGATTTTCATGTGGAAGAAAAAAATCTTTCAGTAGATGAGCGAAAAGTCTTTATGGAGCGATTGACTCGTCATAAGGAAGATACGTTCCCTGGTCAGAATGCTCAACTTGCTCAGCTTGATGCAATTGCTGAAAAAGCAAATGAGGATTTGACTAAGCGATTAGATAATCAGATTAAAAAAAATGAAACTTCAAAAGAAGTCAATGATAATGCGCATAAATTAAATGGAATTATCGGTGCATTTGGCATGATTGTTCCTGAAACTGCCTACGAACTCCTTAGCTGTGATAGTAATGCAAAGGAGAATGAATTGACTGTTGCTTTAGATCTTTACAGAATAATGTCTGAAACGCTTGAACAGGTCAATGAACAGTATGAAGTTTTTGAAAAAAATAGATTTAATAACTGTAAAAGACTAAACCTTTTAAATGATATTAAAGAAAGTAATTATCAACTCGAGAATCTTAAAACGAAGAACCATGGATCAACCTCATATCAGATCGGATTAAATTACGAGACACAACGTAAAAATATTGAATCTAAAATAATAAGGCTGCAATCAGAATTGCATAGCCTTAACAAGAATGTCGTTAATTATGAATCTCAAGAATTCAATGATTTGGCAAATTGCATTTATACATTTTCTGAGGATAATTACCTGTTACTCAGTGGCATTAAAAAAACGCTTCTTGAGCTCGAAAGTTCTCATAGAAGTAAACGTAATGAATTAGCGGAATTACAAAAAAAAGCAAATGTTACAGATTCTGTTAAATCATCTGAAGATTTAGATAAATTAACCTCTCAACTTGCTGAAATTCGCCAGCAAATCAGTACTGAAAAGCAAAAGGAACAATATTATTTAAAACATCCTTATGTTGCTTACGATTCAAAACTTCAAAAAGTAGTAGATAGACTACATAAATTGAATGCTGATAGTACAAAATTGAAATTGCAACGTGACGAAGCACAAGCAAAGATTAAAAGTGATATTTCTACATATGAAAAAGAAAATCTCTATATTTTAACGAATACGTTACAAGATAAGTACATTGCAACATTAGCAGAGATTAAAGAATTAAAGAAAAAGGAAAATATAATACGTCATCAGCATATTTTAAAAATTAAAGAGTCATTTTTTACTTCTTTTCAAAAAGAAACTATGGCTGAAGGTAAAAAAAAATATGCTACGGATAGCCATATTAAATGGTTGCGTGAAAATGCGGACCAATATAAAAAAGAAATTGAACGTCTTACTGGTAAACGCAATGAAACATACTCTAAGTCAGTGCCTAAAATGCCGCCCGCTCAAGCATTACTTATAGATTCAGAACTGGAAGAGTTAGATCTCAAAATTAGTCAAGCTCGTTTATCATTATCTTTTAAGAACAGAGAGTTTGAACAATACAAGAAAAAAAACTATCCGAATGAAAGATTTTCATTATATGATGATTTTACAAAACCAATATCATCGCCATTAAAGACAAAACGAGACAAGTTAAAAGAGAGAGTTAAAGTTCTTGAAGATGAGCTTAATAGAAATATAGTCGACAAACTTACTGCTAGTGCAAAAATTAATGAAATTCAAAAAATTCTAAAAGGGAAAATCAATGAGAATAATCTTTCAATTATTCAATCGCGTCATTTAGAACTTGATTCTGTGTTGTCCAATGCCGAATTTTATATTAAAGCAACTGAACGCAAACTTGAAGGAGTAAAAAAAAGACTTACTGAAATTGATAAGGAGGTCGATAAGGAAAGCGGTCAGAATATATTATTTTTTTCCAAAGAGATTACACATTCCTTGGCGAATAAATTAAGTTATGAGTATATTTCTTATAATGTTCCAGTGATCAACTCTGTGCGTTTAAATGATGAGGTTAAAGCACACATGGCGCAGCCTGTTTTACGGGAAAAATGTAATGATGCAATTAAGAAATCATACTCTTATGGAGAACTAGATAAATCAAAATTAAGATCTAACCTGGAAACAGTTATTCGTAGTCATATAATGTCCTGCAAATATTATATTGATGTTATAAATAATATATCTAATTGTCTTAAAGCTCATTCGGCAGACAATCGCGACCACTCCGACTTATCTAAAAATGCCAGAAACATATGGCTTAATAATTATATTTCAGGCGTAGTTTCATCATATGTTAATGCTGTTTATACATCTTCTGTTTCCCAAAATGAAAAGATTAAAGCAGAAATTGCTACTAACCTTGTAGCGATGAGTGAAGATGCCCGCAGGCAGTATGCACAGTATAAACTGAATAAGGTATCCAAAAGCTCTCCACCGATATCTGATGCTGGGCTAAAAATCAAAATGAAGAGTTCATTAGTGGGTGAAGTTTTTCATCTTTCAACTCTATCTGACGAAAATACCAGAGAGGTGCAACGAACCTTGAAGGCTCAAGAGTCTCCCAAAGAAAGTGATCATAAAATATCTGCTTCAGGAAAAAACTCCTCAGATTCTGCTGCTGATACGATTAAAATATCATCTTTACCTGACAGTATTGATGTGGAATCAAAGGGCAATCTCGAAGCGCTGCCCGATCCCGGAGTACTCTTATCAACTGGTTCTAATGAAAATAGGACCTCTGAGTCGGAAAATGCTGCCACTAATTCCACATCTGTTACAGTGCAACATGCTGACTTACCGGCCGTTTCTGAGCTGGATAAATTGCCGACTTCGAAACCCGAAGATATAAATAATGTAGACCAAAATAAGTTATTTGATTCATCGTCAGAAAGTGAATTAGCACCCCTGTCAGAGCTAGTACGCTCCAACGATCAAGACATTAACTCTGCCATTGATACACACCAACAAGTTCAGGGTTTGTTACCCGAACTTAATGAGGATATTTTCACTCACGCTCTGGATATATTCGAATCTGAAGGATTGCATATGTTTTTATCCAGCATTGAAAATGCAGAACAGGAAGTTTTTGATCAATTATTGGGTACTGAGGACGTTAGGGAAAAGCTGCTTGGGATTCCAGAAGAACTGAATGACCATGAGAAAACTCAGGTACCTCTTTTGGCTGGTAAGTTGGAGACGAGCAACACTCAATCCTCCAGTATTCAACCTGCTGCGCCAAACGTAGCTGATGTAGCGGATAAGCTTCCCAAAGTAACATTGGGTACTGAGGACGTTAGGGAAAAGCTGCTTGGGATTCCAGAAGAACTGAATGACCATGAGAAAATTCAGGTACCTCTTTTGGCTGGTAAGTTGGAGACGAGCAACACTCAATCTCCCAGTATTCAACCTGCTGCGCCAAACGTAGCTGATGTAGCTGATAAGCTTCCCAAAGTAACAGACACTCTTAAAAACACCGGAGCAGTTGGTGGTAATGAGTCTAAAGTCGAGGGGCCTGAAACTAAAGATCAGATCAGTTTACTGGATAAAGCAGCGCAATTTAAAAAAACCAGCTGGTCTGAAAAAATTGATAGTTATCTTGAACAGCTTGAAGAAACTTCTGACATTCCTAAGTTCAGTGATTATCAGGAAAAAAATGTTCCACAACTAATGAATGAACTTGAGGTTTATGACGGGAAGCCTGAATCTTTGAAGCAGAAAAAAAATGATGAGAAGACTGTGGTTCGCAATAATGTTAATCATAAAATACCTGACGAAAAATATAAAGATTTCGACTATCGGTTGTTGAATTTACCTGGTAAAGCGGAAGAACATGCTCTTCCACACCATAATTTCTCAGCCAGTATATCAAGAATAAATACAACCAATCCTAACGAATTATCACTTCCTGATGTTCCTTATGATAAACCTGGTATGAGAGCGTTAAGTGAACAATCGAGTAGGCTAAGTACTGCAGATAAAATAAATGAATATATAAAAAACATGCCTGATACTGCCGGTGAAAATATTTCTATTTTACCTGAGCATAATGTATCTCACCCTCTTGAAATTAACGATAGAAATTTATCGGCATTGATGCCGGAACCGCCAAGAAATGAACCAATATCTTTCCTTGAAGAAATAGAAAAAGATACTGGTACAAGCTTAAGAGAAGATTTTATTGATAGATATATTAAAAACCTTCCTGCTACAAATCCACAGGGTGTGAAAAGTTTCACGGCACTGGATGCCAGTCAAGTTCAACTTGAGTTGCCTGATGTGCCAAAAGACCAGGTTGACAGGTTTGATTATATGGCAAAAATCAAGGGTAAAGTTATTGATAACGTTAACAAAGAACTTACTATCTTTATGCAGCAGGAGGTTGATGATATTCGAAAACAGTTTAATTTTATTCCTTTACTTGAACGTATGGAGAATATGACTAAAAAGGATACGCTTACACGACTTAAGCTTCTTGAAAATGATATTAAAAAGGTTGAAGGTACGACCAGCATTAAGGATGAAAAAATTTTCAACCTACTGGCTAGCCTACCTATTGATAAGGCAGAGTCTATTCAGAAGGAACATTCCATAACAAGTGATATATATGAAAGTCGGTATGTTTATTTGGATAAACAAGTTAGACAAGTTTTCATTGATAATATTAAGTCAGGATTATTCCAACCTGATTTAGATATATCCTCCACTAGATTTAATATGGCTACTAACAATATGGATAATGCTAAGAAGACATTAGAAGCGTTAATGAAGAAGCGCGTAATAACTTATTTAGAAAAATCTATCAAATAAGTTGCCGTAAAATCAAAGCGTGCTTGTATTTGGGGATCGTAACTGAATAACATTGCGCAATCCTACCCAGTAGTCAGGTTCGGTCCGGAAGCATTCGATGGCCTTCGGACCGAGTTAAGGGCCAGTATGTGTCCCTTAATTACATACTCTTCTGAGAAAAAGATGGATACTGTCCGGTTTTACCATCATAAGATAGTTTCTTGCTGTTTTTCATAACGGGTAGCCACTCGACGGAGCTCTTTTAACGCTCCAAATAATCTTTCAACAACGTTACGGAATTTGTCTGAATTGACAAGCTGATACAGACCGTGTGAATCAGTCAGTTTAAAGGGTTTGTCAGGAGGCTTGATACTGCGGATTTTCGCTACGGGCAGCGACATTAGGTGTTCACTGCATTATCGAACTGAAATGACCTTAAATCAGACCACCATTTTCGCCGGATGCGCAGGGAAAACCAGATACGCATCGGGAAAGATTTTCACGCTAACTTATTAAAACCTGGTTGAATAGGGACTTATAAGCACGCCTGAAAACAGGGATTTGGCTCCTCTGACTGGACTCGAACCAGTGACATACGGATTAACAGTCCGCCGTTCTACCGACTGAACTACAGAGGAATCGTGTGAACGGGGCGAATATTACTGCCCCTGTAATTTTGTGTCAACGATAAAATTAACTCATTGATTCAAATGATTAATAATAAGCCAGATTGTATTTTTAGTGTACCAGGAAGGCATGTCCCGCTGATTCTCCGCTTTCGCGCAGCCGTTGTAAGGGGTCCTGTTGATAGAACTGGCAGAAACGCTGCCACAGCGCCGGGAAACGTGGTGCAAAAAGTTCGGGAGCGCTGAAAAAGTATTCTGATAGCACGGCGAAGCATTCAGCGGGATCGGTTGCCGCATAAGCATCAATACTTGCTGCACTTTCGCCAACCATATCGATCTCATCCTGAATATTATTCATCGCTGCATGCAGGTCATGCTCCCAGCCAGCGACGTCGCGCAGGGGGATCGAGGGGACGCCACTGGCACGGTCGCCGTTGCGCGTGTCCAGCTTATGCGCAACCTCATGCACAATCAGATTAAAGCCTGATGCATCGAAGGAATCCTGAATATCCAGCCAGTTGAGAATGATCGGACCCTGTTGCCAGCTCTGGCCCGACTGAACCATGCGCTGAGTATGAACCAGGCCAATGTCATCTTCCCATTCATCATCAACAATAAATGGGGCGGGGTAGACTAAAATCTCGTGAAAACCGTCGAGCCATTCGATGCCTAATTCCAGAACTGGAAGACAGAAGAGCAGTGCGATACGGCAATTCTGTAGCAAATCAAGCTCGAGATTTTGTAGGGCAACAATGCGTTTTTGCTGCAGGAAGCGCCCGGCAAGCTGGATTAACTTTGCCCGATCGTCCACTGTAAGCGTGGCGAGAACAGGTATTGCCAGTGCCTGCTCCCACGGCAATTCGGGGCTGCGGGGTGATTCTTGTGCTTTCCAGGGCCACTTAATCATCGTTTTGCTCGCAAACTCATCACTTAAACACAGTTGAAGGGGCTGGGACTGTTAAAATGCCAAATTTCCGGGCATTATTGCAACCATTAAAACGGAGAGATGCCGGAGCGGCTGAACGGACCGGTCTCGAAAACCGGAGTAGGGGCAACTCTACCGGGGGTTCAAATCCCCCTCTCTCCGCCATTCCATCCTGTTATTTTCTATACTATCAATCAGTTATCTGTCAGTTATTTTTTCAGTATGCCACTCAGTATGCCATAAACGGCTGGCTTCACTTCTATAAAATTAGTATCCATCGGACACCATTAGATTTAGCTTTGTGCGTTATAAATGTGTTGTCAGCGCCTGCGGATAATACTTTGCCACAATGTCATTCATTTTTTCCACCAGGTCGGTCGCAAAAATGAGATATGCGCTGAGCCTTTCTGGAAATAACATATCATCAGATAGTCGTCGGTATAATCCTCTGCGGTTTTGCGCTTACCATCACCAAAAGTAACAGAGAGTTTAATTATGGCAATTCCGGTTTATCTGTGGCGGAAGGTCGACGGCGGCGTGGATATCAAAGGTTCCGTGGATGTAAAGGACCGCGAAGGCAGCATTGAGGTGGTGGCACAGGAGCATAATCTGTATATCCAGACCGATAACAACACCGGTAAGCTGACCGGGACGGTATCCACACACCGTTCCTGTTCACCAGGGAAATCGACTCTTCCAGCCCGTATCTGTATAAGGCGGTCACCACCGGACAGACCCTGAAGTCTGCCGGGTTCACGTGATACAAAATCAACGACGCCGGACAGTAAGCCGGGCACTTCAACACCTAACTGGAAAACGTGAAGATGAACCCGGTGATGTACGCCATTAAGGACTTGTCCAAAAATAAGCACAACCATCTGGAAACGCTGAAGGTCATTGCCGGGCCGGGCGGCGGCGGAGATGCCCGCTGGCATATGACGCTACAACCCTCGACGGGCAGTGACTGCTGGCATGTCATCCTGGATAGCAGTGTGACGAGAACTGTCGACATCAATAAACGTGAGCGGTTGGGACACCGTTTTTAATCTCCACCTGAAACGGAGAAGGGCAGTCGCGCTTCTCTGGATTATGGCGAGATGATTTCCCTGAGTGTCTGTCCGGACGGGCGCTCAGGAAAACGCATGCAGACTTCATCATTTCTTCGCATTCAACGACTCCCGTCACAAATGTTTTCTTACTTGTTAACGATTATTTTATAATCGATCTGTCTTATATGCGCTAAGAAAGCTCTCTCACAGAGACAAAAAAGCCCGCGCGTGGCGGGCTTACTGTACTGGTAATGATTAGAACTGATAAACCAGACCCACTGCGACAATGTCATCGGTCGCAATGCCATTATCTGCATAGAAGCTGTCATCTTCGTCCAGCAGGTTGATTTTATAATCAACATAGGTAGACATGTTTTTGTTGAAGTAATAAGTTGCACCAACATCGACATATTTAACCAGGTCTTTATCGGTATAGCGCCATTGACCTTGTCTCGCGACCTGACCACCTAAGTCATAGCCTTTTGATTGCAGGTAAGCGACGGACGGACGCAGGCCGAAATCAAACTGATACTGGGCAACCACTTCGACGTTCTGCGTTTTATTAGCGATACCCCCCGTCCACTCACCATCACCGTTGCCGTATGACGTCATATTACGGGTCTCAGCGTACATTGCGGCCAGATACATATTATACGCGTCGTATTTCGCACCAACGGTCCAGGCTTCAGCCTTGTCGCCGCCAGCATAGTTATTGGCATAGCTGACGCCGTCACGGTAGCCGCGGGCAACCTGGTTATCAGTACGGTCGGAATTAGAATAGGCTGCACCCAGGCTCAGGCCGAAGTCAAAGTCATAAGATGTAGACATACCGTAACCGTCGCCGTTTTCACGAGCCAGTTTACGATTACCGTTATTAGTACCTTCACCTGAACCCGGGTTTTCGTTATTGCCCTGGTATTGCAGCGCGAATTTCAGGCCGTCAACCAGACCGAAGAAGTCGTTGTTACGATAGGTGGCTACGCCATTGGTACGGCCCAGCATGTAAACGTCCGTCTGCGTGTAGGTGTCACCGCCAAATTCTGGCAGCATATCGGTCCAGGCTTCAACGTCATAAACCACGCCGTAGTTACGTCCATAATCAAATGAACCGTAATCACCAAAACCAAGGCCGGCAAAGCCCAGGCGGGTCCAGCCATTGGTGCCTTCACCTTCGGTAGAATTTGCCTGAACGTTGTACTCCCACTGACCAAAACCGGTCAATTGATCGTTGATTTGGGTTTCACCCTTGAAACCAAGACGGGCGTATGTTTGATCGCCATCGCTGGCAGCATCATCAGAAAAATAATGCAGGGCATCGACTTTACCGTACAGATCTAATTTATTACCGTCCTGGTTATAGACTTCAGCGGCATTTGCTGCGCCAGCCAGTAACAGAGCGGGCATAAGAATTGCCAGTGCTTTTCTTTTCATTATATATTTCCTTCCAAGGATAATTTTTATGAATATATGTAATCTTCGTCAGAGTACAGCACTGATACTATTCTATTAAGTTCATTTAATTTAAAAAGAAAGATGTAAGTAAACTATATCTAATATTTCAAATTGTTTCTATTTGATTTGATATTCATATAGGGAATGTGTTCACTAATTCCATATAACCCATTGATTGGTTAAGTATTTTTATGGTGTATGATTTGTGTTTATAAATTCAGTGTGTGAATTAAATATATTATTTGAATGACCTTTTTAATTTTATAAAAGTAAAGAATGCATTGAGATAAGTACAAAAAAACCTGACCAGAGGATCAGGTTTGAATTTTTCAAAAATATAAGGTGTTAACAGTTGCAGCAATGGAGGCAAAAGGATGATAACGGTGGGATAATTGCATAGATTCGGTGGCTAATAAAGTCTTTTTCCGGTCTTAATACTGTTAAAAAACATATTGAAATATAATATGTATATATTTTTTATATCTGTCTTCCTGGATAAAGCCGATCCTGGACTACACTGTGACAGCATTTACCAAAAGCGTGAAAAATTGCCTGCTCAACACGATTAACCTGAACAACAGAGAACATGTTATGGACGAAAAATTGAACCGTAGCCCGGGTGGCAAGCTGGCGCTATGGCTATTTTATGGCTTCTGCGGCTATTTTGCCTGGGCTATGGTGCGCTACTGCTGGATAGTGAGTCATGTGCAAAGCATTCCCGGCGCGACCGTCGATGGGGACTGGGGAACGGCAACCGGAAAATGGCTGGGCGCGCTGCTCGGTTTTTTGGTGTTGAGTACTATCACACTGGTGCTGGGGGCCATAGCCTGGTACACGCGCCCGCGCCAGACTGACATGCAGCAGGACATATGAATCTTACTGACTGGCAACAGCGTTTTGAAAAGTGGTTTCACGAGAATTACCGCAGCGATGATGCTGCTCACGATCTGGCCCATTTTCGACGGGTATGGTCGACTGCGCGACAACTGGCAGCCGGGACCCGGGCCGACGAGCTGGTTATTCTTACTGCCTGTTACTTTCATGACATCGTAAGCCTGCCAAAAAACGATCCCCTCAGGCACACTTCATCGCGGCAGGCCGCCGAAAAAACGCGGCGTATTCTGGCTGAAGATTTTGCTGATTTCCCGCCCGAATCACTGCCAGGCGTGATACACACTATTGAGGCCCACAGTTATAGCGCAGGGATCGCGCCTGAGACGTTGGAAGCCGGTATCGTTCAGGATGCCGACCGGCTGGAAGCGCTGGGTGCGATTGGTCTGGCGAGAGTCTTCGCCGTTGCAGGCGCGCTGGGCACTGCACTCTTTGACGCAGACGATCCATTTGCTGAAAAGCGCCCGCCTGACGACAGGCGTTATGCCCTCGATCATTTTCAAACTAAGCTATTGCGTCTGCCCGCAACAATGCAAACAGAAAAGGGCAGAGCGTTGGCGCAGGAGAATGCACATTTTCTTATACAGTATATGGCTAAGTTGAGTGCAGAGTTGCAGGGCAATTACATGACAGTAGATGAAGACATCGTGACGCGTTTTACAGCCAGCGGCTGAAACGCTGGCGACAAATTTATGATATTCTGACAGATATTTGTCTTGTGCGGTCAATTGTTATGCAGGAAAACTTTTCACCTTCAGCCGATCGAGAGTCGGTTGCGGATACCCGTTCAGTCGCTGTGCACGCGCTGCTGCGTCAGGTGATGGCAATTTATGACGTTAAGACGTTAGTCGCTGAACTGAGTTCGCTGGGGGAGCATCACTGGAGTCCGGCCATTCTTAAACGGATGATGACCAGCGAGCGCGCCTGGCAGCGTCTGAGTGCCAGTGAACAAGCCCATCTTGCCGCACTATTGCCGCAACCGCCTGCCCATCATCCGCATTATGCATTCCGTTTTGTCGATCTGTTTGCCGGAATCGGCGGCATCCGCACGGGGTTTGAAGCCATTGGCGGCCAGTGTGTTTTCACCAGCGAGTGGAATAAACATGCGGTACGTACCTATAAAGCCAACTGGTATTGCGATCCTGAGCAGCACCATTTTAATGACGATATTCGCGATGTCACGCTGAGCCATCAGCCGCAGGTAAGCGATCCGCAGGCAGCGGAGCATATTCGCCAGGTTATTCCTCAGCACGATGTCTTGCTGGCAGGCTTTCCCTGTCAGCCCTTTTCGCTGGCCGGCGTGTCGAAAAAAAATGCGCTGGGTCGCGCCCATGGCTTCGCCTGCGATACGCAGGGCACGCTTTTTTTTGATGTGGTACGAATTATCGATGCCTGCCGTCCGTCCATTTTTGTGCTTGAGAACGTTAAAAATCTGAAGAGCCATGATGGCGGGAAAACTTTCCGTATCATTATGCAGACGCTGGATGATTTAGGTTATGAGGTGGCTAATGCCGCCGAAATGGGAAAGGACGATCCAAAAATCATTGATGGTAAACATTTCTTACCGCAGCATCGGGAGCGCATCGTACTGGTGGGCTTTCGCCGTGATTTGAATCTACATCATGGCTTCACCCTGCGCGATCTCCCGGCATTTTATCCCGAGCGGCGGCTGACGTTTGCTGAGCTGCTCGAACCTGATGTAGAGGCTAAATTTATCCTGACGCCGGTGCTGTGGAAATATCTCTACCGCTACGCGCAGAAGCATCAGGCGCGAGGGAATGGTTTTGGCTTTGGCCTGGTTGACCCGACGGATCCAAATAGTATTACCCGTACGCTTTCCGCCCGCTATTACAAAGATGGAGCGGAAATTTTGGTCGATCGTGGCTGGGATCGGGCCTTAGGTGAGGTGAATTTTGACGATCCGCGTAATCAGCAGTATCGCCCGCGCCGTTTGACCCCGCGTGAGTGCGCCCGACTGATGGGATTTGAAGCGCCTCAGGGCTATCAGTTTCGTATTCCGGTTTCTGATACGCAGGCTTATCGTCAGTTTGGCAACTCGGTAGTCGTTCCGGCCTTTGCCGCAGTAGCAAAACTGCTGAAGCCACGTATTGCACAAGCGGTGGCATTACGTAAAAAAGGAAGCAAGCCGGATGGACGTTCATAACAAGGCTACGCGCAGTAAAAATATGCGCGCAATAGGCACTCGCGATACGGCGATTGAGAAACGGCTGGCGGCGCTGCTGGAGCCGCCAGGTTTTACCTTTACCGTTCAGGACGCTACGCTGCCCGGCCGCCCTGATTTTGTGCTCACCGATTATCGCTGCGTTATTTTTACCCACGGGTGTTTCTGGCATCATCACGACTGTTACCTGTTCAAAGTGCCTGCCACCCGGACAGCATTCTGGCTGGAAAAAATCGGTAAAAATGTTGAACGCGACAAGCGTGACGTACTGCGCCTGAAAGAGCAGGGCTGGCGGGTGCTGATTATCTGGGAATGCGCCCTGCGGGGAAGGGAAAAGCTCAGCGACAACGCGTTAAGCGAGCGGCTGGAAGAGTGGATCTGCGGCGGCGGCGAGTGCGCGCAGATCGACACCCTGGGTATACACCCGTTATCTATTACTTCTTAATCTCGCACGGTGTGACAACAGGGCGTGCCGGGAAGAGATATTTTCCAAGCGTCACCAGAATTACCGCAAAGACGATCACCGCCAGCGCCAGCCACTCAATCGATGAGAGACTCTCGCCGCCAAAGCTGGTACCCAGCAGGACCGCAACCACCGGGTTAACATAAGCATAGCTGGTGGCAATGGCAGGCGTAACGTTGCGAATAAGATACATATAAGCATTAATTGCAATGACCGATCCAAAAATGGCCAGATAACCAACGGCAAGGAAACCCGACAATGTTGGCATCGTCGTTAATTTTTCGCCGGTTATCAATGATGCTGTCAGTAGAACAATGCCCGCCGCCAGCATTTCAATCGCACCTGCCATCATGCCAACGGGCAGTTCAATGCGTGAACCATATACAGAACCAAATGCCCAGCTCACGGAACCGATGAGAATTAAAATTGCTCCCCAGGGGTTACCGCTCAGGTTGCCACCGCTGTTAAGCAGTACGATCCCGGCAAGGCCAATGGCGATGCCCACCCATTCCAGCTTGCGGGTCGCGATACCAAAGAAGCGACTAAAGCACAGTGTAAAGAGGGGAACCGTAGCGACCATCACCGCAGCGATACCGGAGGGAACGTGCTGGTGCTCGGCGATAGTGACAAAACCGTTGCCGACGGCAAGCAAAAGCACGCCAATCAGCGCCGCATTGAGTAGCGGGCGCAGCGGGGGCAGTTTATGCCCGCTAAGCAGTAAATAGGCCATTAACAGCACGCCTGCCGCCGTAAACCGCACCCCGGCCATTAGCAGCGGCGGCCAGCTTTCAACGCCGATGCTGATAACGAAATAGGTGGAACCCCAGATAATATAAAGCGCGAAAAGCGCACTAATGAGCGGTAAAAGTTGCCTGAAACGCATACTGCCTCGTAGCCACAAAGAAAGGTCGCATATAGTAAACGTGAAAACTATCTCTCTGGCGAGCAGATAATCTCCGTTTGAATGTTAATTAAATGTTGACTTTATTCTGCTGTACCCGAGGACGTACTTTTTGTTCCATACTATTGACTTCAGATGTTTAAAAACAAAGGAAAGACATTTTGGCCGGATCGAGTTTGTTAACGCTGTTAGATGATATTGCCACCCTGCTGGATGATATTTCAATGATGGGAAAACTGGCGGCGAAGAAAACCGCGGGTGTACTGGGAGATGATTTATCGCTTAACGCGCAGCAAGTCACCGGCGTTCGTGCCAACCGGGAATTGCCGGTAGTCTGGGGAGTGGCAAAAGGTTCGCTGCTCAATAAAGTGATTCTGGTACCGCTGGCATTGCTCATCAGCGCATTTCTTCCCTGGGCTATCACGCCATTGCTGATGGTCGGTGGCGCCTTTCTGTGCTTTGAAGGGGCGGAAAAAATTCTGCACACGCTGCATGCGCGTAAACACAAGGAAAGCCCGGAAGCGCGTCAGAAACGCCTGGCAGATATTGCTAAACAGGATCCAAAAACCTTTGAGCGCGATAAAGTAAAAGGTGCAATCCGTACCGATTTTATTTTATCTGCTGAAATTGTGGCGATCACGCTTGGGATTGTTGCTGATGCACCGCTGTTAACACAGGTCCTTATTCTTTCTGGCATCGCGCTCCTTGTGACCATTGGCGTATATGGGATTGTCGCCGTCATTGTCAGGCTGGATGATATGGGATACTGGCTAGTAGAAAAAAGCAGTGCCGTGGCGCAGGCCACCGGTAAGGCACTGTTATTTACGGCCCCGTGGTTGATGAAAATTCTTTCGGTGGTTGGCACACTGGCGATGTTTCTGGTTGGTGGCGGCATTGTGGTTCATGGTATTTCACCACTACACCATGCGATTGAGCATTTTAGCGAGCAGCAAAATGCGGCGATCCAGTGGCTTATCTCGCCGCTGATAAACCTGGTGCTGGGATTTATCCTCGGACTGATCGTCGTTGCGGTAGTAAAAATGGTGTCACGCTTGCGGCAGACTGCTCACTAAATATCCATAGCGGGTACGCAAAAAGTCATAATGTCGTCTAAGGTGAAAAAGTTTCATGCCGATACCGGAGACAAAAAAGGGTCTTTATGGTCGGCGACGAGGTTATGACTAAACATAATGAGCAGCGAGAGATCATCGCGCTCTACATCAATGCAGGGATGATGTGCCGGTGGTACAACGTCTTTAATATCAAGCAGGACGTTTCAGGGAAAAGCGTTGTTACCGGGTGACGGGGATGTTCACCGTCATCCGGATCCTTAACCCTCATCGCCCGGTCTGCCGCGAACCGGACATTTTATTCACCTCAGCAAGATCCCGGTTGGATAAAGCAACGCCAGGAGTTTGCCTTTAGCGCGAGATAGTAGTGGAAAAAACTCAGTGGCTGAGCAAGTTTGGCCTGCGCTTTACGCCTGGTCAGGTAGTAAGCCTTTGCTTTATCGTGGTTTTGATCTGTTCTTCGTTTCTGACCTGGCGAGAAGTCGCCGTACTCGAAGATAGCTATATCAATAGCCAGCGTAATCGTCTTGAGAGCGTTTCACACGGTATGGATATGCAGCTCCAGTTCAATATGGACCGGCTATTTTTCCTACGCAACGGTATGCAGGCTGCCCTGAAAACGCCTCTCCAGCTGCAAAGTACCTATAACGCCCGACGCCAGTTTGAGGTGAAACGCCAGCAGGATGTCTGGTCACTACAGTCCAGTACCCGGCATTTATTGACCGCCCACGGCGTATCAGATCGATTTGTAGAAAATGCGGCAGACCTCAATCGCGACGGTGCGCTTTTGCATAATGAGCTAACATCGGCGCTTGAACTGGGTTACCTTCTGCATCTTTCTTCCAGCAGCAATAGCATTGAACTGCGAACGCAGTACGTTTCGCGCGCGGGATTTTTTGTCACAAGCGACCCTGCTGAAATAGCGGATATCGCTGCCTATTACACCGATCTGATTGCCAGACCGTGGTTTTTCACTCAATCCATTCGCGAGAACCGCGGACGCGGCATTCGCTGGTATACGGAACAGCGCCAGGAGCAGGGGAGCCAGGTGATCACTGCCAGCATCCCGTTGGATATGAGCGGACAGTGGTACGGTGTGCTGGCCATGGATATCAGCGTCAGTGCGCTTCAGCGTCTGCTGCTTGAGGCGATTGGTGCTCAGAAAGAGGGCGCGTGGCAACTTTACGATAGTCAGCTTACCTGGCTAACCTCAAGTGCGACCGGAGAAGGACAACGTTCTCCGCTGTCGGCGGCGGAGCGTCAGCATATTATTAAGGCACTTGAAAACGATACGCGGGGAGGAATGTTCACCTCAACCCGCTATATCAGCTGGCAGAAGCTCAAAAATTTTGATGGCATCGTGCTACATATTCATACGCTGCGCGAAGCGCTTGGCGGTGCGTTTGGTAACATTATTATCGCATTAACGCTGCTGTGGCTGGTGTTTACCTTTATTCTGATCCTCTCATGGATAGTGCTACTTCGGATGGTGCGCAACATGATTGCGATGCAGGAGTCGCTGAAATGGCAAGCCTGGTACGATGCACTCACCCGGCTACCTAATCGTGGGGCATTGTTTGATCGGGCTGAAATGATGGTCAGAGCCTGTCAACAGGCGCAGCAACCGCTGTGCATTATTCAGCTGGATCTTGACCATTTTAAAAGTATCAATGATCGGTTCGGACATCAGGCCGGAGACCGGGTGCTGTCGCATGTCGGTACACTTATTGCCACTGCCCTGCGTGAAAACGATATCGCGGGCCGGGTGGGAGGGGAAGAGTTTTGCATTGTCCTGCCGGGAACCACGGCAGCTACAGGGGCGAAAATAGCCGAGAGAATACGTAAGCGTATCTGTGCAAAAGAACTGCTGATCCGCAAAAACACCACGCTTCGCGTTAGCGCCTCGCTGGGCATCAGCAGCACAGAGGAAGACGGACGCTATGAGTTTGAATATCTGCAATCCATTGCCGATCGCCGCCTGTACCTGGCAAAACAGAACGGACGTAATCGCGTTTATTCAGAGGGCTGATGAGAGGGAAAGAAATGCGCCATTCCTTCGCTCCAGCCTGCCGGGCCTTCCTGAACCGTCCGGTACACTCGCTGCGGGTCGTTACGCCTGAGCCTGACGCCTTCACGGTTTAAACCTTTCACCACTATCGCGTAGTCAACCACATCCAGAAGCGGAGCATCGTTCGGCCCGTCACCCAGTCCCAGAGTGGTACGTCGCTTACCTTCGCGTTGCTGATACTTATTCAGTAAAAAAATCGCCGCCTGCGCCTTATCACCACGCTGGTCGAGAACGTGCCAGAAGCGTGCGCCCTGTATAAAGAGTAAACCCTGAGCACCTAACCTGGCCGCGAAGTCGGACATGCGAGCGTCGCTGTCGCGCCAGATTAATGTTTCAGACGCTTCCTGCTGGCGGGCAAGAGTGGCGTGGGCGTTGTTAAGCCCGGTCCAGTCGCTGATTGTATGTTCATCAACGTCAGAAAAAGTCGTAAATTTAAATCCCTCAGCTTCCCGCAGCTGGGCCAGAATCTGCATGATTTCCTGCTGAGGCGTGCCGGCAATCAGCCGGGGGAAATGCGCATCATCCTGCCAGGCAGCATCAAGCTGGATGACCGCGCCGTTCTCAGCAATAAACGGCAGCCCTTCCAGACCAATTTCCTTCTGAATTTGCACCATTTCGGCCGCTGTTTTACTGCTGCATAAGATAACAGGTGCGCCGGCTTCATTAAGTCGCTCAAGCCAGGGTATTGCAGGCTGCCAGTCGTAAGTATGACTTTCGAGCAGCGTACCTTCGAGGTCAGTCAATATCAGCAGCGGTTCGCGCAGGTCTGGCATGATTTTCTCCTGTTAAGTGGCAATGGCGGGTCTGAGATAATTCTTAAATAACAGGTTTTCTCCTGCCGATTTTCCTCGGCAATAAACCCGAAAAGCGAGACGTGATGCCAGCTGACATAACGTCAACGTCTTTAACAACACTTTTTCATAATATTCATATAACTAATACACCTTGTCAGACAAAAAAATTGCGGATATGTTTAGTCCCGCATCAGATTTCCTGGTGTAACGAATTTTAAAGTGCTTCTTGCATTCGCAAGTTTCAACCCGACCCTGATAAGGGCCGGGTTTTTTTTATACCTGCTAACGGTTGATCTCCGATACGCTGAAATCGTGGATATCCAGCTCAAACGCTTCGGCCAGTTCGCGCCAGGTATGATAGTCATGCCCATTAACGCTGGCATGATGTGGGTCGCCGTTCTCCGCCCGGGTGACCTCACTCTCACAGATTTCATTAATAGCCGCCAGGAGAGCATCTACATCAATACTGACGTCCGGGGGCACTGTATCGTCATCCTGTTTTGCGGTTTTCATCATCAACTCCTCATAAAGTTGCCGCGTCCCCTAAGTATAGACCGTCCACAAAAGCAGCATTCGTCATACCAGACGCAGCCAGCACGCGCGTTTTGATCTACACTGGCACAAAAACATGAGGAGGTGACACTATGCAAATTAACGATCGCGTAACGGTTAAAACGGATGGTGGACCGCGTCGGCCGGGCGTTGTCCTGGCGATTGAAGCGTTTAGTGAGGGCACAATGTATCTGGTGTCGCTGGAGGATTATCCGCTGGGGATCTGGTTTTTTAATGAACTGGGCCACGATGATGGCATTTTCGTCGAAAAGGTCGAAGCCTGATTCAGACTGACTGGCGGAGCGTTCCGCCAGTCATGTTTTCTAACGCATATTGACATAAATTCCGCTAGTAACGTTGTCTGTCAATCGGACAACATGATAAATAACTTGTTTATTATGCGTTTTAATCTTTCTTTTTATATTACCCTTGTGCGACGAAACGGTCTTGGCTTTGATATTCATCCGATCTGAAATTTGAATCGTACCTTGTCCTGACATCCACATTCGCAGCATAAAAGATTCAGTCCGACTTAATGATAACGTCGGCATATTAATTGCGCTAAAATGTTCACTACCTTTTTTCAGACAATCACCCAAAATATCATCCAGTGATTCGGGTTTAATCGATTTAGAACTAATTAACAGATTTTTCCGTACCAGTAAATATTCATCAAAATGGAGGTTAGCAATCGCCATAAAAACGATGAATAATGTGTCGGGGTGTTGATTAATGATCTGCCTGATTTGTTGACTACTTTCAGGGTCGTGGATGAAACAGTCTTCATTAATAAACACCACGTCAGGATGGCCTTCTCTGCAGGCCACCTCCAGGGCTGCTGCATCCTTTGCATCCCCTATATCACGTCGCTTAACCCCCCGACTTGCCAGGTATCCGATTAATCCTAATCGGGTATAGCTGCACAAGTCCATAATAATCGTTGACATGGCGTACCCTCACTCAACGCATAATGATAATTAACCCATTGCCTTGCTGATTTAACAGTGTCTTGTGGTAGTAATTTTTTAGATTAATAAGACAGACAGAGTTTTTAGGCCTCAGCACTATCCCGTAAACTTACGTATAAGTTGCCAGGAATCTTCTTAAACTAAATTGCAGATAAGTTTATGTGATGGGAATTAAAACAACGATTGGCCATTATATATATCATTGCGAGCCTGCGGCGTGATTTATTTTAGGATTATCCTCAGGAGCAGGAATTAATTATTTTGCGGTTATTTTGGGTAATTCACTCATTATGTCAGCGAGTAAATTAAAAATTTCACTGAATAAATGTTCACAAAAAGGCGCAATCAGTGGCATGAGTACTGACATCAATAGAATGCCCACGCTCAGGGTTAACGGAAAGCCAATAACAAAGACAGAAAGCTGGGGGGCCATCCTGTTGAGCATCCCGAGCGCCAGATTAAGGGTGAGCAGCAGCGTGATCACCGGTAGCGCCAGCATCAGGCCATTCAGGAAAATGAGACCTCCCGCGCGGGCGAGCGCCAGGAACGCATTACTGTTAATCGGCTCGCCGCCAACAGGCAGGGTATGAAAAGTATCGACCAGCATCGAAATAAGCCATAAATGGCCGTTGAAGGTCAGGAACAGCAGCAGGGCCAGCAGATCCATCAGTCGCGCCAGCACGGGCATATTTAAATTGCTGCCGGGATCAAAGAAGGTTGCGAATGACAGGCCCATCTGCAAACCAATCACCTCCCCGGCGGTACGTATCGCCGCAAAGGCGAACTGCATGGTAAACCCAAGGGCAATGCCGATAAGAATTTGCTCCAGCGCCAGCCACAGGGCATTAAGGGAAAACAGCGGAATGTTGGTAGCAGGTAGCGTCGGGGCGACGATCAGCGTAATCAATATACCCAGCCCGAGCTTAACCCGCTTTGGCACGCTTTTTTCGCTTAAAATGGGGGCTGTAGAGATCAACGCCAATACACGCAGCAGCGGCCAGAAATAAAGACTCAGCCAGTATAACCATTGATCGCTTGTTACCTGCACCATTTGACCGTTACCCGATGATATACGGAATATTGCTGAACAGCGTGCGCATGTAGTCCAGCAGCAAATTCAGCATCCACGGTCCGGCGATGATCATGGTGATAAATACCGCAACAATCTTCGGAATAAAGGAGAGTGTCATCTCGTTAATCTGGGTGGCAGCCTGCAAAATACTGATGATAAGGCCGGTGACCAGCGCCACCAGCAGCAGCGGCGCGGCGAGCGCGAGCGCGACTTTCATCGCCTCGGTGCCCATCATCATGACCGATTCAGGAGTCATTCGCACGCCTTAACTGTAAAAGCTCTGGGCCAGTGAACCGACCAGCAGCTGCCAGCCATCCACCAGCACAAACAGCATGAGTTTAAAGGGCAGGGCAATGGTTGCCGGGGGCACCATCATCATCCCCAGAGCCATAAGCACGCTGGCAATAACCAGATCGATAATCAGGAACGGAATAAAGATAGTGAAGCCAATCTGAAAAGCGGTTTTCAGTTCGCTGGTCACGTAAGCCGGCAGCAAAATTCGCAGCGGGACGGCTTCTGGCCCGTCAATAGGGCCGCTGTTTGCCAGGCGAGCAAACAGCGCCAGATCGGCTTCACGCGTCTGGCGCAGCATAAATTCGCGCAGCGGCTGAGCGCCTTTTTCCATGGCGACGTCCAGCGAGATTTTATTTTCGCTAAACGGCTGATAGGCGTCGGTATAAATCTTATCGATAACCGGCGACATAATAAAAAAGGTCAAAAATAAGGCCAGACCCAGCATCACCTGATTGGGTGGCGCAGAGGGCGTACCGAGGGCGTTACGCAGCAGGCCAAAAACGATGATAATACGGGTAAAGCTGGTGGTCATTAACAACAGCGCAGGCAAAAAGGTTAACGAGGTAAGAAACACCAGCGTCTGTACCGGCAGGGACCAGCTCTGGCCGCCGTTGGCGAGCGGCTGAGTAACCAGACCGGGAAGCTGTGCCATAGCCGCAGGCGCAGCCAGCCACAGACCGGCAAGAATAAAGGGGACAACGCGGCGCATCAGGATCTCCCGGAACGCTTGAGAAGGTTTTTCATCATTGATGCAAAATCGGGGGCGACGGGTGCGGCGGGTACCGTGTCGGCAGCCGCAGGGGGTAGCGTATGCAACAGTGAAATCTGTCCAGCCGTTACGCCGAGGACCAGACGTGCGTCTTCTACCTCAACAATCACGATACGTTCACGCGGGCCAAGCGTGGCGCCTGCGCTAACTTTCAGACCGCGCGCCGGAGCGCTTTTACCGCCGAATCCCACGCGCTTTAATACCCATGCGGCCATCAGGATTAGAAATATAATGCCCAGTAGCGCGCCGCTGACCTGCATGAGCGACGAGACGGGGGAAACGGCCGGCTGAACGACCGTGGCCTGAGTTTTCATTTATTTACTCAAACGACGCATACGTTCTGACGGGGTGATGATATCAGTAATGCGTACGCCATATTTGTCGGCGACCACCACCACTTCACCCTGAGCAATCAGATAGCCGTTAATCAGGATGTCCAGCGGTTCGCCCGCCAGTCCGTCGAGTGAGACCACCGATCCCTGCGTCAGGCGCAGCAGTTCTTTAATGGTCATCCGGGTGCGGCCCAGCTCAACGGTCAGTTTGACCGGAATATCCATAATTAAATCGATATCCTGTAGCGTCCCGCTGACATCGCCGCCGCCCAACTGCTGGAAAACAGCGCTGGCAGCGCTTTTCCCGGCCGGGTTTTGTTGTTCATTCAACGCTTCAGCCCACAGATCGTCCATTGCCCCGTTGTTGTCATCGGACGGGTTATTTATGTCACTCATTAGGGCTGTTCCTCATTCAACGAATTCAAAATCGGGTTGATCAAATGCTCAACCCGCAGCGCATATTGTCCATTAACCGTGCCGTACTGGCTGGTCAGCACGGGAACGCCGTCCACATGCGCAATAATGCGATCGGGTTTTTCAATAGGCAGTACATCGCCCGGTTTCAGTTTCAGGATCTGCGACAGACGCAGCGAAATATCAGCAAAATTGGCGATAAGCTCCAGCTCGGAATGCTGGACCTGGCGCACCAGATTTTCACGCCAGTTCTGGTCCTCACTGCGTGAGTTTTCCAGCGGCGGGTTAACCAGCACTTCGCGCAGCGGTTCAATCATGCTGAACGGCAGGCAGATATTAAACTCGCCGGTCAGGTTGCCGATTTCCACATGAAAAGGGGTATTGACCACGATGTCGTTCGGTGACGTTGTGATGTTGGTAAACTTCACCTGCATCTCTGAACGTACATACTCAACATCCAGCGGATGAATGGCTTTCCACGCATCGCTATACGACTCAAGAGCCAGCTTGAGCATCCGGTTTATCACCCGCTGCTCGGTATTGGTGAACTCGCGACCTTCCACTTTGGTCGGAAAACGACCGTCGCCGCCGAACAGGTTATCAACAGCGATAAACACCAGCCCCGGCGAAAAGACAAACAGCCCGGTACCGCGCAGCGGTTTCAGGTGGATCAAGTTTAGGTTGGTCGGCACCGGCAGGTTGCGCGCAAATTCGTGATACGGCTGAATGCGGATGGCACCAACGGTAATATCCGGGCTACGACGCAGCAGGTTAAACAGCCCCATACGGAACTGGCGGGCAAAACGTTCGTTAATGATCTCCAGCGCCTGCAAGCGTTCGCGAACGACGCGACGTTGGGTATTGGGATCGTAGGGACGAATGTCGCTGTCGCTCGATTTACCCTTTTGTGGTTCATCGGTTTTGTCGCTGTCGCCGTTGAGCAGCGCGTCAATTTCGGCCTGAGAAAGAATGCTATCGCCCATGCCGCTACCGCAAAATAAAGGCTGTATAGAGAACGTCGGTCACGTCCTGGCGCGGTTGCCCGGCGACCAGCGGCTGTCCCAGCGTCTCTTTAATTGCCGCAACCAGTGCCTGCTTACCTTCATTCGTTGATAGCTGGCTGGCATCCTGACGGGAGAACAGCAGCAGCAGACGGCTGCGGACTTCCGGCAGGTATTCATTCAGGCGGGCGCGAGTAGCCTCATCCTTCAGGCGCAGGGTAATGCCCACGTACAGTACGCGATCCGCATCGCCCAGGTTGACGGTAAAGGTATCCAGCGCAAAAAAGACCGGCGCGGCAGGCGGCGGAGCTTCTGCTTTCGCGTGCGCAGCCGGCTGCTGCTGCATACGCCAGTAGCTGTAGCCTGCGGTGGCGCACGCGACGAGGGTGATTAACACCAGCAGCGGGAGCCAAATGGCGCGTTTGCTTTTTTTAGTGGTGATGGCGGAGTCGGTCATCTGATACGTGCTTCCTGTTTCGGTACTGCTTATGGGGTGATTATCCCGTGTCCGCTGTCGGTCAAAGCGTGGAACAAACGAGAATAATCACGCTACCTCTGGCGTTTAAGCAAAGATGTCTACCGCACGGTTGCCCGAAACCCGCGATTGCAGGCTGGCAGGAACGGCCAGCAATTCATCTTCTGGCTCTGCCTGACCGCCTGTTGGGGTCTGACGGGCTGACTGTTGCTGTGAGGACGACTGCTGTTGTCCGGCGAAGTTTTCGCTACTAATACTGCTTTGCCCAAGCTGGATGCCACTTTCGGCCAGCTGGGTGCGCAGCATCGGCAGTGCGGCTTCCAGCGCGGCACGGACATGGCTGTGCGCAGAGACCATCTGCAGCTGTGCCTGGTTATCATCCATTTTGAGAGTGATTTGCACCTGGCCCAAATTCTCCGGGTTCAGACGCAGCTCTGCCGTTTGCTGCCCCTGACGCGTAAACATCGTAATGTGCTGACTGACGGTTTGTTGCCAGTCCGGGGTACCCAGCGGAGCATTAACGGTCGCGATGGCGGCGGCGTGCGCGGCGGTCGGCGTCGGCGTTGCGGCCATCAATGGCATCGCGTGAGAAGGTGTCGCCACCGGCGATGGCGTGCTTTCTGTTTCTACCCGCAGCGCGGCCGGCGCCTGGGCTATCGTGAATGGCTGCGCAGGAATAGTAGCCTGCGGACGTGCAGACGTATCCGCAGGTGCCTCTTTTAATGAAAGCGCCGGTTTATCGTTGCCGGAGCCGCTCTGCAACTGAACGCCAGTTGGCAGAACGGCGCTGCTCTCACTCAGCGCTCGCGGTGCCGGCGTAGCCGCTGGCGTGGACGGCGGCGGTAGCATTGCCATTAAGGCGCTGATGTCGGCCAGCTCATCCTCATCAGGGGTGGCCACCGGACGTTCGCTTTTTGCAGCGTTGCCCTCTGTTTTCGGCGTCTGATTCAGCGCCAGGCCGTTCAGCAGCGTATGGATGTCGCTAAGATCGGTCAGGGCAGTGTGCTCAGTGATATCCTGGAGCAGTGCATCCTGTCCGACTGGCTGAAGATCGGCGCGCAGGTCGCGATGAACAGCGACGTCTGCCGGTGCATTATCGCTGACCAGCGCCCCCGCCAGCAGGTTAAGAAAATCCTGCGCGCCGCCCTCTGTACTGTTAACAGACAGGCCGCCCGGGGTGGCGTCGGTATCGCTGACGCTAAGAGGAGGTAATGTGATCACTCGTATTTCCTTTGGGTTGCGCGCTGGGCAAACTCATCCATTTTTTTCTGATCGAGGCGGTTTTCCGCCAGCAGGGCCGCGCTGGCCTGACGGTCAGACAAGGTCTGCCACGCCTGCAAACGCTGTTTTTTCTCGCGCCAGACATTCATCGCCTGATCGACTTTATGATTCCACTGCATCAACTGCTGGCGATGCTGATCGATAGCTTTCTCCAGCGTTTGAATAAATTGCTGATAATTTTGCCAGCGCTGGCTGCCAATACCCTGGCTCATATCGGTATTCAGGCTGGACTGATACTCATCCTGATAGTTCATTAGCATCTGAAGTTGTTCCTGCGCCTGCTGACAGCCGCGGCGCATTTCGCCGAGGCGCAGCGCGGCGTTATCAACATCCTTTTCCGCCAGATCCTTCAGAGTGGATAATGCGTTATTCTGCGTCACCTTGGTTCTCCCGGGTCATCACGCCGTGGGGAAAATCAGTTCCAGTGCCTGGAGCGACTCTTCCCAGCCTGCTTTTTCAAAAATGCCCTGCTGTAAAAACGCCTCCAGTTGCGGCCACAGCACAATGGCCCGATCGAGTAGCGGATCGCTACCGCGGGCGTACGCGCCGACGCTGACTAAATCGCGGTTGCGCTGAAAACTGGAAAGTAACTGTTTGAAATTACGAACCCGCGCGTAATGACGCTCATCAATAAGCGCGGTCATCGCACGGCTGATTGAGGCTTCGATGTCAATGGCCGGATAGTGCCCGGCTTCAGCCAGACGGCGCGAGAGCACAATATGACCGTCAAGAATAGCGCGTGCAGAGTCGGCAATCGGATCCTGCTGATCGTCACCCTCGGTAAGCACGGTGTAAAACGCGGTCACCGAGCCGCCGCCGGTAATGCCGTTTCCGGCGCGTTCAACCAGCGCGGGCAGTTTGGCAAAAACCGATGGTGGATAGCCTTTGGTCGCCGGAGGTTCACCGATAGCCAGCGCAATCTCACGCTGCGCCATCGCATAACGGGTCAGGGAGTCCATAATCAGCAGCACGTGCTGGCCGCGATCGCGAAAATCTTCGGCAATGCGCGTGGCGTAGGCGGCCCCCTGCATACGCAGAAGAGGGGAGACGTCTGCCGGTGCCGCAATGACCACCGAGCGGGCGCGCCCCTCGGTACCTAAAATGTTTTCGATAAAATCTTTTACTTCACGTCCGCGCTCGCCGATGAGCCCGACGACAATCACGTCGGCTTCGGTATATCGCGCCATCATGCCGAGCAGGACGCTTTTACCGACGCCGGAGCCGGCAAACAGCCCCATACGCTGTCCGCGTCCCACGGTGAGCAGCGCGTTAATCGGGCGCACACCGGTGTCGAGCACGTGCTCAATGGGCGTTCGCTGAAGCGGGTTGAATGGCTGGGTGATCAGCGCGCCGGTTTCGGTCGTCTCCGGTGCCGGTAATCCGTCCAGCGGTTTACCGGCACCGTCAAGGACGCGACCCAACAGCGCCGGACCGAGCGGCAGCTGCTTACTGCTGTGCAGACCGTCACCGCTACCGTTTCGGGCGTATACCCGTGCGCCAGGCAGAATGCCTTCGACTTCTTCCAGGGGCATTAAAAACAGACGCTGGCCGTTAAAACCGACCACTTCACTTTCAACTTCCTGTGTTTCACCCCGATCCTGACGCTCAATAATGCAGGTTGCGCCCAGCGGCAGCTGTAGCCCGGTGGCTTCAAGTACCAGACCGGTGGCGCGCGTTAAGCGACCGTAACGGCGCACGGCGGGTAGCTGCGCCATTTTCGCTTCGAAATGATCGAGCGTGTGCAGCCAGCGGCTCAGGCGGGCGGTCATTAACAGGCTCCCGGTGCGGCCAGACGGCACAGTTCCTGCCAGCGCGTGGCAACGCTGGCGTCCAGATCGCCCTCATCGGCAGAGACTTTACATCCGCCAGGGTGCAGCGTGTTATCGCCGCGCAGCCGCCAGCCGTGCAGACTCAAAGTGGCACCGAGCACCTCTTCAACGCGCTGTAAATCATCCGGATGGACTCGTAACTGCGGCTTACCGCTGAACAGCGGCTCCTGCTGAAGCAGCTGCTGAATTTGTTTAATCAGCCCGTTATGATCCACGGTTGGCATTTCGCCAATAATTTGGCGTGCGGCTTCCAGGGCCATTTGCATCAGACGCGAGGCTATCACGCTGTCCAGCGCATCGAGCGTGTTCTGGAACTCGCTGGTCAGCTGCTGCATCCGCGCATGGAGCGGCTCCTGAAGCTGACGCGCCTGGTGCTGACCCTGTTCCAGTCCCTGCGTCAGACCTTCCTGATATCCCTGGGCGTGTCCTGCCTCGCGGCCTTCGGCTATTCCGGCGGCATAGCCCTGTTCATGGGCCTGAATTTGCAATTGCGCCAGCTGCTGCTGAAGCTGTTGTTCAGCAGAAACTTCTTCCTGTGGCGCTGAGGGTGGAGCATCGTTAACCTCAAACGGCGCGGCCTCGGTCAGCGGGGCAAACAGGCTGTCAGGCTGCCAGATTTTCCACAGCAGTTGATCAGACATAGGTATCCTCGCCGCTGCCAATCACCATTTCGCCGGTTTCTGCCAGACGCCGGACAATCAACAGAATCGCTTTCTGTTCGTTTTCCACCTGCGACAAACGGACCGGACCCCGGTTGGCGAGATCGTCGCGCAGGATATCGGCGGCGCGCTGCGACATATTGCGCAGGAACTTCTCGCGCAACGGCTGCTCGGCACCTTTGAGGGCCACCAGCAGGGACTCGGAGTCCACTTCCTGCAACAACCGCTGAATGCTGCGGTCGTCGACTTCCACCAGATTTTCGAACAGGAACATCTCGTCGATGATTTTTTGCGCCAGCTCGCCGTCGAATTCGCGTACGGCAGAGATGACCGCTTCTTCCTGCTGGGTCTTCATCAGGTTGATAATCTCGGCTGCGGTTCTCACGCCGCCCATTTTGCTGCGCTTGAGATTCTGCCCGTCGAGCAGATTGTTGAGCACTTCCGTCAGTTCTGCCAGCGCGGCGGGCTGTACGCCGCCGAAGGTGGCAATACGCAGCATAACGTCATGGCGCAGACGTTCATCGAACAGCGCCAGAATATCGGCTGCCTGTCCACGTTTAAGATGCACAAGGATGGTGGCGATGATCTGTGGATGCTCGTCGCGAATAAGATCCGCTGCACTTTGCGGCTCCATAAAGTTGAGCGTCTCGATCCCGCTGGAGGTCTCGCGGGTTTCGAGAATATCTTCCAGCAGACTGGCAGCGCGTTCTTCGCCCAGCGCTTTGACCAGCACGGAACGCAGGTAGTCGCTGGCATTGACGTTGAGCGCGGCAAACTGCTCCGCTTCCTGCTCAAATTCGCCCAGCACTTCCGTTAACTGCTTGTTGGAGATTTGCCGGACGTTGGCCATTGCCGCACTAAGATGCTGGACCTCGCGATTGGAGAGATGCTTAAACACCTCGGCAGCGCGATCCTCGCCAATGGTCATTAACAGAATGACGCTTTTTTCCGTTCCGGTAAGATTACTCATGTTCGTTATTCATCCACTGGCGAATGACCAGCGCGACGACGCGCGGATCGTTATCTGACATTTCACGAATACGCTGGCTCATCACCTCAGCGCCCATGCGCTGGTTGGCGCGACGCTGTTGGGTAAGCTCATCTTTGCTCAGGCGAACCTCAACCCCATCGACGGTACTGGTTTCCTGACGCGCCTGCGCCTCTTCCTGTACGGCTTTGATCTCTTCCTGACGACGCACCAGCTGCGGCCGTACGGCTTTACGCCACAGCAGCCACGCCACCAGCAGAACCAGCAGCCAGCGTCCGGCACTCATCAACTGATCGATAAACGACTGCTGTTGCCAGAACGGCAATTCACCGCCGGTTTCATCCACGGTGCTGAACGGCGAGTTCACCACGTTCAGAGTATCGCCACGATTGGTGGAGTAGCCCATTGCCTCGCGGGTCAGATCTTCAATTTGCTTCATCTGATCGGCGGTCAGCGGCAGCGGCTTACCGTCCGTCAGCGTGCGGTAGTTCACCACCACGGCCACCGAAAGACGCTGCACGTCGCCCACGTTTAATTTGGTATGACGGATCGTGCGATCAACTTCATAGTTGGTGGTTTCATTACGCTGAGAATTACGCGGACCGGCACTATTGTTGCTGCCGGTCGACGTTGAGGCCGCCTGCGCATTCTGCTGGCCGTTTTGCGCGGTGGTGGTCGGCGGATTAGCAATCGGCGCGGTATTGGCCGGGGCAGGCTGATTCGAGAGTGCGCCCGGTACGCCGCCCACGATCCCGCCACCGTTTTGCTCGCTGATATTAAGCTGGCGGGAGCGCATCACCGCCTTGCTGCTGTCGCCGTTGGGATGATATTGCTCTTCGGTTTGTTCTTTATCGGCAAAGTCGATCTGCGCGGTGACCTGCGCATGGACATTGCCGTTACCCACGATGGGCGCAAGAATAGACTCAATCCGGTGCTGAACACGGCCTTCTACGTCGGACGCATATTTCAGTTGCGCATCGTTAAGCGCCCGATCGCCGGTACTGGACTGGGTCAACAAATGCCCGCCCTGATCGACCAGCGTTACGTTACCGGTAGGCAGCCCGGCGACGGCACTGGAGACCAGATGGACCACCGCGCTGATTTGTCCCTCATCCAGCGCGCGTCCCGGCTCAAGATTGACCGTGACCGAGGCGGAAGGAGATTTCTGCTCGCGCACGAACAGCGAGGGTTTTGGCATCGCCAGGTGAACGCGGGCGGTTTTCACCGGACCCAGCGTTTCGATAGTGCGGGCCAGTTCGCCTTCCAGCGCCCGCTGATAATTCACCTGCTCGCTGAACTGGCTGATACCAAACTTTTCCTGATCCAGCAGTTCAAAGCCAACGGAACCGCCTTTAGGCAGTCCCTGTTGCGCCAGACGCAGGCGCAGTTCATGCACTTTGTCCGCCGGGACTTCAAGCGCGCCGCCGTTATCGGCAAAGCGATAGGGGATATTCATCTGCGTCAGCTGCGAAACAATAGCCCCGCCATCCTGATCGGACAGATTGCTGAATAACGTTCGGTATTCCGGGCTTTTTGCCCACAGCACCATGGCGACGACCACAGCCACGGCAGCGGCGCTTATTACCATCAGCGGAATTTTAGGGTTAGCGCGCAGGCGATTTATCCACTCAGCGGTTTTCGCTTGTGACGTAGTCGTTGTAGCCGCGCTCATTGCGCACCTCGTAAATCCTGGTGAATGGCGGTAAACGTGTAGTGAAACAAAACTGACTCCCGGGTCGGCAAACGCATACTGTTAGCCCCGCTATTATTTGATGATTTTCAATTTTCGATGGGTGAAATAACCTGTTTTTTCTACGTTATTTAACGCCTTTATCCCATTGACAAGCTGGTAATCTCATCGCGTCAAATTCCACCAGGGGTAAAGAATGGCTGTTCAGGGTATTGAAGGCGTACTGAGCACACTGCAGGCAACCGCCAGCGTGGCGCGTAATCAGAGTGTGCAGAACGAACCGACCGTCGGCTTTGCCGGACAGTTGCACGCTGCCATTGACCGTATCAGCGATACGCAGAATGCGGCCCGCGTGCAGGCGGAGAAATTTACGCTGGGCGAGCCGGGCGTGGCGCTAAATGACGTGATGACCGATCTACAAAAATCGTCCGTCTCCCTGCAAATGGGGATTCAGGTGCGTAATAAGCTAATTTCTGCCTATCAGGACATTATGTCGATGAGCGTGTAGGGCAGGGTGTCTGACAAGAGGCGATTGCCGGAGATGCGCAATCGCCCGATGTGCCGCAGAATTTACTTCTGAATTAAATAGCGGATTGTCGGTCCGTCCTGCTGGATATCCAGCACCGTATAGCCGTGGTTCTGCGCATCCAGCGGAATATTGTTAATGGATTGCGGACAGTCGCTGACCACTTCCAGAATCTCTCCCTTCTTTAACTGCGGCAGCGCTTCAAGCGTCGCTACTGCCGGGTAAGGGCAGGGTTCACCGACCATATCAAGACGGTAATCCGGAACAATTGTTTTCATATACACTCCTTAACAGCGGTAGTGGCAAGCGCTTTACGGCGGAAAAAGCGTTTTTCCCAGCCGATAATTAACATCAGGGCGATAAACAGCATCGCGTAAGTCATCAACAGCCCGCCGAGCGGACCAAAGGTGTTAAGTAAATTGACTTTATCCCACGAGGTGGCAAGCGAAGGGGCGAGATCGTCCCAGTAGTAAGCGAGGATCGTCGACCCGATTACGTTGCCAAGACCCACCCACCAGTAGTGCACCTGTCCTTCAACGGCACGGTACATCCAGCCGGTTTCGCAGCCCCCGGCAAGGACAATGCCGAAGCCAAACAGTAAGCCGCCGAGCACCGCGTTGGGACCGGCCCACATGATTTTCGGCTCTACGCCCAGTTGTACGTAGCTGAAGATACCGATGGCGCTCACCGCCATCCCGAAGATAATGGCCTTCGCCATATGCGTCCGCCCGGTGATCCACATGTCGCGGAACGCCGAGGTGAAACAAATTTGCGCGCGTTCGATCAGTAAACCAAAGCCCACGCCAAACAGCATCGCCAGACCCAGTTTGGGTTTGTCCATCGCGGTGAAGAGCGCCCAGCCCAGCATCCCGATAAATACCAGCATCCCAAGACGAAAGCGGCGGCGCGCCTGCTCGGGCTTCTGCGTCAGCGGTGAGGCGGCAGATACTTTCTGCATCTTAACCGGGATACGAAATACGGGCAGCAGCGTAAAGCGCGCGCCAAACCACGAGCCGAGAGCGGTGGCGAGCGCGAAAAACCAGGCGTGCAGTGAAAACTGAGGAATACCGGTAAAGAAGGCCGCCAGGTTACAGCCCATCGCCAGGCGAGCACCAAAACCGGCAATAATCCCGCCGGCGATGGCCTGAAAGATGCGAATACGGCTGCGCGGTAAGCGTAATTTGACGTTGTTAGCCCACAGCGCTGCCGCAAAGCAGCCACCAAACATGCCAATGATCATCATTCCGTCGATCCGCGTCAGCGGCGAACCCTCCAGGTGGATCAGTTTATAATATCCCCACTCTTCGCTGTGCACCCCGACCAGCTGAAGCAGCTGCCCGCCCCAGCGCGTAAATTCGCCGGTCACCGCCCAGAACGTGCCGGTAATACCAAAATAATAAGTGGAGAGAATACCGGCCGCGATAACGGCGGGAGCAGGTGCCCAGAATTTAATTAAATAAGTCTGTTTGAAGTGTTGCCACGTCATTATAAAGTGCCTCTGAACTCAGAAGGATGAATACACACAATGAAAGCATGCTGAAGAGGGGCGAATATTACGCGAAACGATAAATATCACTAATGAAAAAAGGGGGAAACCTCGACCGGATCAATTTCTGGCGGCCGAGTGAAGGGCTGGCAGGCTTAAGGCTTTAATGCCACAATGAATTTTTGCTCGTTGCGGAAGAGATGATGAAAAAAGTAGCGTTTGCTGGCCTGATGCTGGCTCTGACAGGATGTGCGCAGATAGAAAGCTATGATGAGGTGGTAAAAACGCCTGCGCCCGGCGAGCTGGTCGGTTACTGGCAATCTACCGGGCCACAAAGTGAGCTGGTCAGCCCTGAGGCAATCGCCAGCCTGATTATCACCCGCGAAGGCGACACGCTGGATTGCCGCCAGTGGCAACGTGTTATTGCCCTGCCGGGCAAATTGATGAAGCGTTCTGATGATTATTACAATGTCACCAGCAAGCTCGAAATTTACAGTATGGAGCGTGACGGAGCCGAACTGGAGTATGCCGGTATGACGTTGCATCGTGTTGATCGTCCGACGCAGGCGTGTGCGGATTATCTGGCAGCAAATCCGTTGTCCGCTCAGCCGGTAAAGGCTAAACCTGCGGTGAAAAAGGCCGCGAGCGTAAAACCGAAAGAGAAGCCGAAAAAAGTGTATCGATGAGGCGAGAATGTCCGGTGGCGCAACGCTTACCGGGCCTGGAGAAAACCGCGTACCCGATATTTTTCACCTGTTCACAAACGTAGCCAGTCTGAAACGGCAGGCCGGGCAAGCACAGTGCCGCCCGGCATAATGTTATACAGCGTATCAGTCCGGTGTGGTTTACCGTTAAAGCACGTCCTCCAGTACCCACACGCTCACGCTGCCGCCGTTGCACAGGAACGTCGCCGTACCCTGTTCGTCCGTTTCGACAATTTCCTCTCGATTGCCGAGGAAATCACGCCAGCGTTTGTTGCCGTAATTATCGCCAAGCTCAATGGTCTTCTCACCATCATCACCGTTGGACATCACCACCACACAACCCGGCGCTTCATCAGTACCGCTGCGGCTGAAGGCGATGCAGTTCGGATGATCAAAGTACAGCGTCTGAATACCGTGCGCAAAGCGTTGACGGGCCATAATCAGTTCGCTTAGCTGATGGATAATCGGCATCTCAATTTGGTAGGTATTGCCATCACCGCCAGCATCTTCATAGCTGGCACCGAACAGATCCGGATAAAATACCGACGGAACGCCATTTTCCCGCAGCAGGATCAGGGCGTATGCCAGCGGCTTAAACCATGCCTCAACCGGCGCTTCAAGGGCCTGAAGCGGCTGAGTATCGTGGTTGGCCACCAGCGTGACGGCATGAAACGGATCGGCCTCCACCAGCGTACCGGTGAAGATCTGCGTCATGTCGTATTCGCGACCCTGAAGCGAAGCTTCATGGAATTTCATGTGCAGCGGGGCGTCGAACAGCATGGTTTTACCTTCGACCTGGTCGATATACTGTTGAAGCTTATCCACTTCATGCGACCAGTATTCTGCCACGATAAACAGCGGCTTCGGTGCCACTTCCTGCACGTGATCGATCCACTCTTTATAGAACCACGCCGGAATATGTTTAACGGCATCCAGACGGAAACCGTCGCACTGGGTTTCATCCATCACCCAGCGCGCCCAGTATTTTATCTCCTCGGTTACCGCGTGGTTACGAAAATCAATATTTTCGCCCATCAGATAATCGAAGTTGCCCATTTCATTATCGACCTGCTGATTCCAGCCTTCGCCGGTATAGTCATTGACGATTTTGAAAATACTGTCTTCATCCGGGTTTTCGATATGATCGACCCCGCTAAAGCACTTATAATCCCAAATAAATTTGGAATATTTCCCCTCACGAGCCGGAAAGGTATAACGCGTCCAGGCTTCGCAATCGATGACTTCATCATCAATCTGGGTGCGATCCTGTTCGTTTACCCGCTGAACCTGAACCGGCTCCTTCTCGTCCGCCCCCATTTTATGGTTAACCACGACATCAAGTAATACTGCGATGTCGTTTTGTCGCAATGCATTAATGGCAGACAACAACTGCTGTTTGTCGCCATATTTTGTTGCAACTGACCCCTTCTGATCGAACTCGCCCAGATCGAATAAATCGTATGAATCGTATCCGACCGAATGCTCGCCCGACGCCGCTTTATACGCCGGGGGCAGCCAAATCATGTTGATGCCAATATCGTTGAGCGTGGCGGCACGTTCTTCTATCTCAGGCCAAAGCTTGCCGCCTTCGGGGTAATACCAGTGAAAGCATTGCAACAACGTGGGGTTGCGCATACGTTATCTCCATGTGAGCAGGAGTCACAAGTATGGAGTAAACGTTTGAAAAGCGCCTGGCACGAGTCAGATTATTTTTCTCGCGCCATTCGGCAGGGTGATAAGCAAATCTAATGGCTGGTATCGTGGTTATCCTGAGGGACCAGCACCTGCCCGCCCTGACGAGAGTAGGCGTTCAGCACAGACTTCTGAATGGAGGACTGGCCCACCAGTTTTGCCAGCTCATCCATCCTGGCTTGCAGCAGCCGTTTTACCTCACTCTCATTACTCAGGATCAGCCGCAGCAACGGACGCAGCTGCTCCTGCATCACCGGGGAGGGGCCTGTCTGTTGCGTAAGCTGAGTGATATTTTGCACCGCACTGACATAATCCATTTCAGTCGCGATTAATTCCTCCCACAATCCTTCGGTGGCAAGGCGCAGCATAACGTGGCTTTTCTCAAGCAGCTGCTGATACGAGGTGTACAGTTGCGGTGCATGGTTCATTAGAGAGGATCCTGAATTAAAGTCGGCGTAAGTAATGATTCCTTCCAGGCATCTGCGATATTACGTAACAGACCCTCAACCTCTTCGACAGCACTCACGTCATTACGAAGATTGGCCTGTAGCAGGCGTCGTACCATATAGGCGTAGAGCGCCAGCAGATTTTGCGTAAGCTCATCATCACTGTCGTCATCAAGACCCACTTTCAGGCCATTTTCGATAATGTTGATTGCCTTTGAGAGAGAAGCCCCTTTCCCTTCGATATTCTCGTCCTGCATAAATAAACGCGCGCGCACTAATGCGCTTAGCGCGCCGTCAAAAAGCATGGTCACCAGCTGCTGCTGGCTGGCGCTCATTACCGCGCTTTCGACTCCAATTTTTGCGTAGGTTTGCGTGCCTTTTGCGCCGTACATGACGTCTCCTGCGATAGTTATTTTTTGCTGCTACTGGACGTATCAAACTGCTGCGTCAAATAGCTGCTGGTTGAGTTCAATGAGTTCATCAGAACATCAAGCTGAGTGAACTGCGCTTTATAGCGAGTGACCAGAGAATCAATGCGCGTGCTGGCGGAGTTATATTGCTGAGTCAAATGATTCAGCGTTTTACTCACGCCGTCTTTTGCCGCCTGAATAATGCCTTTTTTGGACAGCCACTCGGTCAGGTTACCGCCAACAACGGTGGTGATCCCGGTCTTCTTGCCGTCGCCAACAATCATCTCCTGCACGCCGGTCGGATCGGTTTTCAGCGCCGCTTTCAGTTTGTCATCATCGGTTTTTAACTTGCCGGTACTCGGATCGGAGGTAATGCCAATCTGCGACAACGTTTTAAACGTGGAGGTACTGAGCGTATTGGTCAGCTTACTTTTTAACTGGGTCTGAATGGTACGCAAGGTCGAATCACCCAGCAGCGCGCCATTGCTGGTGTTCTGGCTGGCCGCACCGGCATCGACGGCGGTGTATTTAGTCAGGCTGCTGAAGGTATCCTGCAGCGCGTTATAGGCGGTCACCCAGTCTTTGATCGCCGTTTCCGCTTTGGTGGTATCTTTGGTGATGGTTAAGGTCTGATTACCGGTAGTCACATCGCTCAAATTCAGCGTGATGTCTTCCAGCGCATTGCTGATGGTATTACTGCTGTTCGTAATTTTTACGTTATTCACAAACAGTTCGGCGTCCTGGGCGGTAACGCTTTCTTCCATTCCTTTACTGTTCGCGCTGCCGTCGTAGCCTAAAAAGTCGGCTAACGCGCTGTCACCGCTAACGCTGAGGGTCATCGCGTTGTCCGCGCCGGTATCATTAGCGGTAATAGAAAGACGGTACTCTCCGCCGCCGACATTAATCACGCTGGCGCTGACCCCGGCTTTGGCGTTATTAATGGCGTCGCGAATACCTGTTAATGATGAGTTTGCCGCGCTGAGGTCAATGGTTATAGGCTTTTTATCGCTGCCCTGTTGGATCGTTAGCTTGCTGTCTGTGGTAGCAATTGCCGCTTTACTGTCGAGCTGGGTCTGGCGGCTGGTCAACGTCTGCGCCTGAGCAAGCTGGGTCACTTTAACCGTGTATTTGCCTGCAATTGCGCTACCGGAGGTAGTGGCGGTAAAAGCCGTACTGCTGCTGGCCGTGGTGGGCGCAGTAAATAAGTCGGCTTTACCCAGCGCGGGATTGGCGGTCTGAAATTTTTCCAGCGCGCTGCTCAGTGAGCCATAAGCGCTTAATTTGGCGGTATACGAGGTTTGCTGAGCCGAAATGGGCTTTAAGGTTGCTTTTTCTGCCGCTTCCAGACTGTCCAGAATGCTGCTCAGATCCAGGCCCGAACCGACTCCCAGCGTTGAAATACTTGCCATAGTAATTCCTTAATGTACCGACATATAGAACGAATACCGGGGTTATCGGCCTGAATGAAGCAAAGTTTACGATTAATTGCGTTTATTTAATGGCGGGAATAAGGGGGAAAGAAAAGGGTAATTCGCCTGCGAAGAAAAATATCGGTGCCGTGAAAAAAAAGTCTAAAGGTTATCAGCGACCAGACGATAACAGGTTTGACGGCGACGAAGCCGACGGGTGGAAACCCAACACGTTAATCGTAGACTTGAAAAACAGGAAAAAACATCATGGCACAAGTCATCAATACCAACAGCCTCTCGCTGATCACTCAGAACAACATCAACAAAAACCAGTCTGCACTGTCCAGCTCTATTGAGCGTCTGTCTTCTGGTCTGCGTATCAACAGCGCGAAAGACGATGCAGCGGGTCAGGCGATTGCCAACCGCTTCACCTCTAACATCAAAGGCCTGACTCAGGCAGCGCGTAACGCTAACGACGGTATTTCTCTGGCGCAGACCACTGAAGGCGCACTGTCTGAAATCAACAACAACTTACAGCGTGTGCGTGAACTGACCGTTCAGGCAACTACCGGTACCAACTCTGATTCTGACCTGTCTTCAATCCAGGACGAAATCAAATCCCGTCTGGACGAAATTGACCGTGTATCCGGTCAGACTCAGTTCAACGGCGTGAACGTGCTGGCTAAAGATGCCAAAATGAACATCCAGGTTGGCGCTAATGATGGGCAGACCATCACCATTGACCTTAAGCAGATCGACTCTTCCACCCTGAAACTGAAAGATTTTAGCGTATCTAACCAAGCTGCGACTACCACTGCTAATGTAACTAATATTGGTGGTACGCCAGCCGTTATGGATGATATTACCTTTGCTGATGACAATGGCGCGAGTACTGCAGGTGCCAAGTTGATGGCAAATGCTGATAAAAGCGCTTACATCGTTACTACCAGTGATGGCAAATCTTATGACGCAACCGTTTCTACTGGTGGTGTAGCGACTTACGATTCAACTACAGAAACTACTGCAACGGTAGCTGATTTCGCTACTGCAGTAACGCAGTATGAAAAAACAGCTGCTACAGGCGGTAATGCACCGAGTATCACTAATGGCGCAACCGGTGATACGCTGGTTGAAGCACAGAAAGATGGTAAAGGTACCGGTGAATTTTTCGTTAAAGATGCTGCGGGTAAATTCTTTGCTGCCACCGTTAATGAAACTGACGGTACGGTAGTTAAAGGTGATGCAGCCGATCTGTCTGCTAAAACTAAAACCACCGATCCGCTGAAAGCACTGGATGACGCAATTTCCAATGTTGATAAACTGCGTTCTTCTCTGGGTGCGGTGCAGAACCGTCTGGACTCTGCGGTGACCAACCTGAACAACACTACCACCAACCTGTCTGAAGCGCAGTCCCGTATTCAGGACGCCGACTATGCGACCGAAGTGTCGAACATGTCTAAAGCGCAGATCATCCAGCAGGCCGGTAACTCCGTGCTGTCTAAAGCAAACCAGGTTCCACAGCAGATCATGTCTCTGCTGCAGGGCTAATCGCCCCTCTGACCTGTCTAACCCCGCCTCGGCGGGGTTTTTTATTTGCCTGAACTAACGTAATTGCTAAATAACCCCCCATTTCACCCACTATTCATCCGATTAAAAGTCCTCCAGAAACGGATAATCATGCCGATAACTCACTTAACGCAGGGCTGTTTATCGTGAACACACTCTATACCGCTGAAGGTGTAATGGATAAACACTCGCTATGGCAGCGTTATGTCCCTCTTGTGCGTCATGAAGCATTGCGCCTTCAGGTGCGTCTGCCGGCGAGCGTGGAACTGGACGATCTGCTTCAGGCGGGTGGCATTGGGTTATTAAATGCCGTTGATCGATACGATGCTCTGCAAGGAACGGCATTTACTACTTACGCAGTGCAACGCATTCGCGGGGCGATGCTGGACGAATTGCGCAGTCGCGACTGGGTGCCGCGCAGCGTTCGCCGCAACGCGCGTGAAGTGGCGCAGGCAATGGGACAACTGGAACAGCGGCTGGGACGTCACGCAACGGAAACGGAAGTTGCGCAGCATCTTGGCATTCCTGTGGAAGATTATCGGCAGATGCTGCTGGATACCAATAATAGCCAGATTTTTTCGTGGGACGAATATCACGAAGAGCACGGCGACGGTATCGAGATGGTATCAGACGAACATCAACGGGAAAATCCGCTGCAACATTTGCTGGACAGCAATTTGCGCCAGCGCGTGATGGAGGCCATCGACGCCTTACCGGAACGCGAACAGCTGGTGCTGACGCTGTACTACCAGGAGGAGCTGAATCTCAAAGAGATTGGCGCGGTTCTGGAAGTCGGCGAGTCCCGGGTCAGCCAGTTGCACAGTCAGGCGATCAAACGTCTGAAGGGGAAACTGGGTAAGTTATAGGTTGGCGGTGAATTCACCGCCCCTGAAAAGTGCCGCACAAGCAATGACAACCAGGAGTTATCATGACGGTGCAGCAAGTAAAAAGACGGCCACTAAGCCGCTATTTAAAAGATTTTAAACACAGCCAGACCCATTGTGCCCACTGCCAGAAATTGCTCGATCGCATTACGCTGGTCAGGCAGGGCGAAATCGTCAATAAAATTGCTATCTCCCGCCTTGATACGCTGATTGATGATGAAACGTGGCAACAAGAACAGCCGCACTGGATCGCACTCTGTCGATTCTGCGGCGATCTGCACTGTAAAACGCAGAATGACTACTTTGATATCGTCGGTTTCAAACAATACCTCTTCGATCATACTGAAATGAGCCACGGCACCGTACGCGAGTATGTGGTGCGCCTGCGCCGCCTCGGTACGCATCTGGCAGAGCAGAACGTCTCACGCACGCTGCTGGACGACGGATTCGCTGACGAGAATCTTGAGCCATGGCTGCCCACGACCAGCACCAATAACTATCGCATTGCGTTACGCAAATATGTTCAGTACCGGATGCGTCATACGTTAGCGGGCGCGGATAATCTCGTGCAGATTAATGTTTGTGATATATATTAAAAGTGAATAAGTTGTAGCGCACAGGTCTTGGTGAAATGGCGCTAACGCCTTACATTACAATCAAATTTCTTCATTCGGGGCAATTATGAAAATAGCACTTCTGGGCCGTCAGGCGCTGATGGGTATGATGGCTGTAGCATTAATGGCGGGCGTAAGCGCGAAGACCTTCGCGGATGAAGGCCTGCTGAATAAAGTAAAAGAGCGCGGCACGCTGCTGGTCGGACTGGAAGGGACCTATCCCCCGTTCAGTTTCCAGGGTGATGACGGCAAGCTCACCGGCTTTGAAGTCGAGTTTGCCGAGCAGCTGGCGCAGCATCTCGGCCTGAAAGCCTCGCTTAAGCCGACTAAGTGGGACGGAATGCTGGCCTCGCTGGATTCTAAACGTATCGACGTGGTTATCAACCAGGTCACTATCTCTGACGAGCGTAAGAAGAAATACGATTTCTCTACGCCGTACACCGTTTCCGGTATTCAGGCGCTGGTGAAAAAGGGGAATGAAGGCGACATTAAATCCGCCGCTGACCTGAAAGGTAAAAAAGTGGGCGTTGGTCTGGGCACCAACTATGAAGAGTGGCTGCGCCAGAATGTTCAGGGCGTGGATATTCGTACCTATGATGACGATCCGACCAAATATCAGGATCTGCGCGTAGGCCGTATTAACGCCATTCTGGTTGATCGTCTGGCGGCGCTGGATCTGGTGAAGAAAACCAATAACACACTGGCGGTCGCGGGCGATGCATTCTCCCGTCAGGAAGCCGGCGTTGCAGTACGTAAAGGTAACGAAGATCTACTGAAAGCCATTGATAGCGCGATTGCCGACATGCAAAAAGACGGCAGCCTGAAAGCCCTGTCTGAAAAATGGTTTGGCGCAGACGTCACGAAATAAGTCTGTTAGCACCGGAGAAGGCGCTGATCACAGCGCCTTTTTTTATTTCTCGCCCTGAGCGTGCATAATAAAAAGAACTTTATCAGGAGGTGCCATGTCATTGCATAACTTAACCCGTTTCCCGCGTCTTGAATTGATTGGCGCCCCGACGCCGCTGGAGTATCTGCCGCGCTTTTCCGATTATCTCGGTCGGGAGATTTTTATTAAGCGCGACGACGTGACGCCGATGGCGCTCGGCGGCAATAAACTGCGCAAGCTGGAGTTTCTGGCGGCTGACGCGCTGCGCGAAGGCGCCGATACGCTGGTCACTGCGGGTGCAATCCAGTCCAATCACGTTCGTCAGACGGCGGCGGTGGCCGCGAAGCTGGGTTTGCACTGCGTGGCGCTGCTGGAAAATCCGTTTGGCACTCGCGCAGAAAACTATCTGACCAACGGCAACCGGCTGTTGCTGGATTTGTTCAACGTTCAGGTGGAAATGTGCGACGGGCTGGTCGATCCTGACCGTCAACTGGGCGAAGTGGCTACCCGACTTGAGGCGCAGGGCTTTCGCCCGTATGTCGTGCCGGTTGGCGGATCAAACGCCCTTGGCGCGCTCGGATACGTTGAAAGCGCGCTGGAGATCGCCCAGCAGTGTGAAGGCGCAGTTGATATCTCATCAGTGGTTGTCGCATCAGGAAGTGCAGGAACTCACGCCGGGCTGGCCGTAGGGCTGGAACAATTGATGCCGCAGGCTGAATTAATCGGCGTGACGGTGTCACGAAAAGTAGCGGAACAGCGCCCTAAAGTGGTGGCATTGCAACAGGCGGTAGCGCAGCAGCTTGAGTTAACTGCCAGGGCAGATATTCAGCTGTGGGACGATTATTTTGCCCCCGGCTATGGGATCCCGAGCGATGAAGGTCAGGAAGCGGTTCAGCTTCTGGCAAAGCTTGAAGGTATTTTACTCGACCCGGTTTACACCGGAAAAGCCATGGCTGGCCTGATTGACGGGATTACGCGTCAACGTTTTAAGGATGACGGTCCAATTCTGTTTATTCATACGGGTGGCGCACCTGCGCTGTTCGCTTATCATCCGCACGTTTAACCTGGCAGAATAACGATAATGCAAGAGAGCTTACAACTGGTCATCGACTCCATGCCGTTTCTGCTGCGCGGGGCCGTATTTACGCTACAGCTAAGTATTGGCGGCATGTTTTTTGGTCTGCTGCTGGGCTTTGTTCTGGCGCTGATGCGCATGTCGGCCGTCACGCCCGTACGCTGGCTGGCACGCATCTATATTTCGGTGTTCCGCGGCACCCCGCTGATCGCCCAGCTATTTATGATCTATTACGGTTTGCCGCAGTTTGGCATTGAACTTGATCCTGTCCCTGCGGCCATGATTGGGCTGTCATTAAATACCGCTGCCTATACTTCAGAAACGCTGCGCGCCGCTATTTCGTCCATTGATAAAGGTCAATGGGAGGCCGCCGCCAGTATTGGCATGACGCCGGGGCAGACACTACGTCGGGCTATTCTGCCGCAGGCGGCCCGGGTCGCGCTTCCGCCGTTGAGCAACAGTTTTATTAGTCTGGTAAAAGATACATCGCTTGCGGCCACTATCCAGGTGCCGGAACTGTTTCGTCAGGCGCAGCTTATTACCTCGCGCACGCTGGAGGTGTTCACCCTGTATCTGGCGGCCTCGCTGATTTACTGGATCATGGCAACCGCGCTTTCTGCCTTACAAAACCACTTTGAATATCGGTTAAACCGTCAGGAGCGAGATCCGAAATGAGTGCCATTGACGTTAAACAGGTAGTAAAAAAATTTCACGGGCAGACGGTGCTGCACGGGATCGATCTTGAAGTGGAAGAGGGCGAGATCGTGGCGATTATCGGCCCGAGCGGGTCAGGGAAAACGACGCTGCTGCGCAGTATTAACTTGCTGGAACAGCCGGAGGGCGGCACGATCCGGGTGGGTAATATTACTATTGATACCGCGCGCTCGCTCAGTCAGCAGAAAGAAAATATCCGGATGCTGCGCCAGCATGTGGGATTTGTCTTCCAGAGCTTTAACTTGTTTCCCCACCGCACCGTGCTGGAAAACATCATCGAAGGCCCGGTCATTGTTAAAGGGGAAGATAAACAGGAGGCCAGCGCGCGCGCGCGGCAGCTACTGGAAAAAGTCGGGCTGAACGGCAAAGAGAACAGCTTTCCAAAGCGTCTCTCCGGTGGACAGCAGCAGCGGGTTGCTATTGCCCGCGCGCTGGCGATGCGCCCGGATGTAATCCTCTTCGATGAGCCGACCTCGGCGCTGGACCCCGAGCTGGTCGGTGAGGTTTTAAACACCATCCGTCAGCTGGCGCTGGAGAAGCGTACGATGGTGATCGTCACCCATGAGATGAGTTTTGCCCGCGACGTAGCCGACCGGGCGATTTTTATGGATCAGGGCCGCATTGTGGAGCAGGGGCCTGCAAAAGCGCTGTTTACGGCACCGCAACATCCGCGGACAAAACAGTTTCTTGAGAAGTTTCTCACGCAGTAAGCCGGGCGGGCGCATGCTGCTTCAGCAGATGCGCCCGCCATTGGTTTTGTATATTAATTTTACTTAAGTTTCATGTCTGTTTTAACGCTTCTCCACAACGGTGCCCTGAGTTTCATTTAAATCAAAAAAAGCGAAGAAGAGCGAGATTTTCCCTGGTTTTAGTACTGCCAATGCCTGCATGAGTACTGTTTATTTGTGCAGAATGCATATTTTATATTAATAAATAAGTTTTATGTGTTAGCTTGATGCATTCATAATAGTTATTGAAGTGCAGGGGAATTATTGGCAGTTATGAGGGAGAATGACTTTTTCGCGTGGCGGCGGGAGATGCTGTACCGTTTTCAATCAACGGCAACGGCAGATGAGATTTATAATCTGCTACAGCAGCAAATTCAGTGGCTTGAATATGATTTTTTTTCGCTTTGTATCCGGCACCCGGTGCCCTTTACTCGCCCTAAAATAACGCTCTACGCAACTTACCCGGCATCCTGGCTGAAGCATTATCAGTCTGAGAACTATTTTGCTATCGATCCAGTGTTAAATATGGACAATTATCAGCAAAGTTGTATCAACTGGAACGACGAGCTATTTTGCGAGGCGGGAACGCTCTGGGATGCTGCTCGTGACCACGGTTTGCGCGGTGGACTCACCCATTGTGCGGTGTTACCTAACCGGGCTACCGGTTTTTTGTCAGTGGCGAACCAGCTTGCGCGTAATAAAAAGGTAAGTGATGATGAAACCGATATGCGCCTGCGAACGTTAATTGAGTTCACTACTGAGGCATTATTACGACTCAATGACGAGCTTGTCGCCTCGCCAGAGATGAAATTCAGTAAGCGCGAGCTGGAAATTTTGAAATGGACAGCCGAGGGCAAAACATCCGCAGAGATCGCCATCATTTTGTCTATTTCAGAGAATACGGTGAACTTTCACCAGAAGAATATGCAGCGTAAATTCAATGCACCTAATAAAACGCAAATAGCGTGTTATGCGGTGGCGATTGGTTTGATCTGAAAAGGTTCTCGTTCTGCGTGCCAGACGCAAAACCGGCTTTGAGTCTTACTCTTAGCCGGTCATCCTGCTACTGACGGTAAGCCTGTTTAATTTGCTTAACCGTACTGGAATAGACGGCAGCCAGATTTTCATTGTCGATTTGGGCAATTTGCCTTTCCATCTTAATGATTACGCGGCCTGCATCGGCCTGTCCCATCGCCTGTAGCATCAACGTCATCATAGCCTTCAGGCAGGAGACTTCCTGAGCCAGTTGCTGAGTATCATCAGACGTCGAAAAGTCGGGTGCGCTCATTTTTTTTCCTCATGTAATTCTTGCGCGCTGGCGCGATGTAAAAAGTAAAGGCGGCGGAGTATATCACAAGCTGAAGCAAAAAAAGGAGTGGTTGTTTTTTGTTCTATAGATTTGATGAATATTCAATAAGTAAAATTGAACGGAAAATTAAAACCCGGCCGCTGATAATAAATTTATGTTCTCAATACGTTAAATATTGTTACATCCAGAGTTAAATATGTTCACGTTATAACGCGTAGGGTGAAAAAAGCTCAGTGACTGGCGAACGGGGGGCGCTGCCTTACCAGTGCCGTTTGCGACCCTGAATTTAAGGTATCGCGAGCGAGATCCGTTTTCTGGTGTTTTTTTGCATTTTAAAATTCCAGCAAAAACCGTTAATATACCTCCCGATAAGTTGTCAGTAGCGTTATCCCTTTTCAGGAGATTATTCCTTTGATCAGCGTTTTTCTTGTTGATGATCACGAGCTGGTGCGCGCAGGGATACGACGCATTCTTGAAGATATTAAGGGCATCAAGGTTGTCGGCGAAGCCTGCTGTGGTGAGGACGCTGTCAAATGGTGCCGGGCAAATTCCGTTGATGTCGTATTGATGGATATGAATATGCCCGGTATCGGTGGCCTGGAGGCGACCCGCAAAATTGCACGCGCGGCACCCGATATCAAAATTATTATGCTTACCGTACATACTGAAAATCCACTGCCTGCCAGAGTAATGCAGGCAGGTGCAGCAGGTTATCTGAGTAAAGGCGCGGCGCCACAGGAAGTTGTCAGCGCGATCCGTTCTGTGGACTCCGGTCAGCGCTATATCGCGTCTGATATCGCTCAGCAGATGGCGCTTAGCCAAATCAAACCGGAAAAGACAGATTCTCCGTTTGCCAGTTTGTCTGAACGCGAATTGCAGATTATGCTGATGATTACCAAAGGTCAAAAGGTCAATGAGATTTCAGAGCAGTTGAGTCTCAGTCCTAAAACGGTGAACAGCTATCGCTATCGAATGTTTAGTAAACTGAATATTCACGGCGATGTCGAGCTGACTCATCTGGCAATCCGCCATGGCCTGTGCAATGCGGAGTCGTTAGCAAATCAGTGAGTGATGTATTTGATTCGAAAGTCTTTCTAAAAACGGTCACCAGTCAGCCCGGTGTTTATCGTATGTATGATGCTGGCGGTACCGTTATCTATGTCGGTAAAGCCAAAGATCTGAAGAAGCGCTTGTCCAGCTACTTTCGCGGCAACCTGGCTTCCCGTAAAACGGAAGCGCTGGTGGCGCTGATCGCGCAAATAGACGTGACGGTAACCCATACTGAAACGGAAGCGCTTCTGCTTGAGCATAATTACATCAAACTTTATCAGCCGCGCTATAACGTTCTGTTACGTGATGACAAGTCGTATCCGTTTATCTTTTTAAGCGGCGATCGGCATCCACGTCTGGCGACCCACCGCGGGGCTAAACATGCCAAGGGTGAATACTTCGGCCCGTTTCCCAACGGCTATGCCGTACGTGAAACGCTGGCATTGCTGCAAAAAATCTTCCCCATTCGCCAGTGCGAGAATAGCGTGTATCGCAACCGCTCGCGGCCCTGTCTGCAATATCAGATCGGTCGCTGTCTGGGCCCCTGTGTTGCCGGGCTGGTCAGCGAGGAGGATTACGCCCAGCAGGTCGACTATGTTCGCTTGTTCCTGGCGGGGAAAGACGATCAGGTGTTAACCCAGTTGATTGCCCGCATGGAAAACGCCAGTCAGGATCTCGACTTTGAAGAAGCCGCACGTATTCGCGATCAGATCCAGGCCGTACGCCGCGTTACCGAAAAACAGTTTGTCTCAAACAACGGTGACGATCTTGACGTTATTGGTGTCTCTTTCGATGCCGGAATGGCCTGTATTCACGTACTGTTTATTCGTCAGGGCAAAGTGCTCGGCAGCCGAAGCTATTTCCCGAAAGTCCCCGGTGGTACGGATCTGAGCGAAGTGGTAGAAACCTTCGTCGGGCAGTTTTATCTTCAGGGCAGCCAGATGCGCACTCTGCCGGGCGAGATCCTGCTGGACTTTACTCTTAGCGATAAAACGCTGCTGGAAGAGTCACTCACCACGCTGGCCGGTCGGCGCATTCACGTGCAGACTAAACCGCGCGGCGATCGCGCACGCTATCTGAAACTCGCCCGTACCAATGCGGCAACGGCGTTGTCGACTAAGCTGTCGCAGCAGTCAACGGTACATCAGCGGCTGTTAGCCCTGGCCTCGGTGCTTAAACTGCCGGAAGTAAAGCGTATGGAGTGCTTTGACATCAGTCATACGATGGGCGAGCAGACCGTCGCGTCCTGTGTGGTATTTGACAGCAATGGTCCGCTACGGGCGGAATACCGTCGTTATAATATTACCGGCATTACTCCCGGCGATGACTATGCCGCCATGAATCAGGTGCTGCGACGTCGTTATGGCAAAGCCATTGAAGAGAGCAAAATTCCTGACGTTATTCTGATCGACGGGGGGAAAGGGCAGCTTGGGCAGGCTAAAGCCGTTTTCGCTGAACTGGAGGTGACGTGGGATAAGCACCATCCGATCCTGCTGGGTGTCGCGAAGGGCACCGATCGTAAAGCCGGGCTGGAAACGCTGTTTTTTGAACCTGAAGGTGAGGGATTTAATCTTCCCCCGGACTCACCTGCGCTGCATGTCATCCAGCATATCCGCGATGAATCTCACGATCATGCGATAAGCGGTCATCGTAAAAAACGGGCAAAAGTGAAAAACACCAGTTCGCTGGAAACGATTGAAGGGATTGGCCCCAAGCGGCGGCAGATGCTGCTAAAATACATGGGCGGTTTGCAGGGTTTGCAGAATGCAAGTGTCGAAGAGCTCGCAAAAGTACCGGGTATTTCGCAAGGTCTGGCAGAAAAGATCTACTACTCGTTGAAACATTAGGTGCTCTGTAGCAACATAGAGCTAATTCTCACTGACAACAGATAGTTACCCGTCACTATGCAATTTAATATCCCTACGTTGCTTACCCTGTTTCGCGTTATTTTGATCCCGTTTTTCGTGTTGGCATTTTATATGCCGTTCGCCTGGGGGCCCTTTGTCTGTGCGCTGATTTTTCTTGTCGCGGCGGTGACCGACTGGTTTGATGGATTTCTGGCCCGCCGCTGGAATCAAAGCACGCGTTTTGGGGCTTTTCTCGATCCGGTTGCCGATAAGGTACTGGTAGCGATCGCCATGGTGCTGGTGGCTGAGCATTATCACAGCTGGTGGGTAACCTTACCGGCCGCGACGATGATCGCGCGTGAAATTATTATCTCCGCCCTGCGCGAGTGGATGGCGGAGCTGGGTAAACGCAGCAACGTAGCGGTATCCTGGATCGGCAAAGTAAAAACGACGGCGCAAATGGCGGCGTTGACCTGGCTTTTATGGCGCCCTAACGAGTGGGTGACGTGGGCAGGCATCGTCCTGTTTTTCGTCGCCGCGGTACTTACCCTGTGGTCAATGCTGCAATATCTGAATGCAGCGCGCGGCGATTTGCTTGAACCGTGATCGTTTCGGCTTAAATTTCAGCAAACGAGCGGTAGTTGCGAAAAATATCGTTGACTCATCTGCACAGGTAAGTAGAATGCAACGCATCGAACGGCGGTACTGATTGCCAGACGATAGTAAAATCAAGTGATTATCTTCTTGATTATGCGGGAATAGCTCAGTTGGTAGAGCACGACCTTGCCAAGGTCGGGGTCGCGAGTTCGAGTCTCGTTTCCCGCTCCAGTTTTAAGCATCGGCAGTTGCGGGTGTAAAAAGTAATATTGGCGCGTTAGCAAAGCGGTTATGTAGCGGATTGCAAATCCGTCTAGTCCGGTTCGACTCCGGAACGCGCCTCCAATTTTTTCCTGCGCCCGGGTGGTGAAATCGGTAGACACAAGGGATTTAAAATCCCTCGGCGTTCGCGCTGTGCGGGTTCAAGTCCCGCCCCGGGCACCATGGAAAATAGCAGAATAATCAAAGCAATAAGCAGTGTCGTGAAACCACCTTCGGGTGGTTTTTTTGTTTCCGCGGTTTCTCTTTTTCAGGCTGTAGTTTTTATGCATTGAAAGCGTAATTTCAATGTACATCATCATGGGTATATTTATTGCCAGGCTGCGCCACATGACTATTTGCCTTCGGTCACGTTCCGATGCGGTTAGCGCCTGACCGCAAAATATTCTTTTATCGTGAAACGCAAGATGTAACGGTAGTCAATATCAGCATGTTAGGGGTAAATGAGCCTGTCGGTAAAACGCTTCATACTCTGCGTCACAACAGGTATGCTGAAAACCGGTGTTTTGTATGGAGGTCAGGGTGACGGCAGAAATGACAACGCTCGCATCTGAAGAGATTTATCGTAATAAGTGGATGGCGCTGCGTGAGGATCGTATTCAGCGGGCAGATGGCAGCGAGGGAATTTATTCCGTTATTGAAAAGCCTGATTTTGTAGTGATCCTGCCGCTTGAAGATGACGCCATATATGTGGTCGAGCAGTTTCGGTATCCGCTGGGGGAGAGAACGCTGGAGCTTGTACAGGGGGCCTGGGAGCATACGTTAACGGCGACGCCAGAGCAGGTTGCTGCCGGTGAGTTACGCGAAGAAACGGGTTTAGTCGCCACAAAGATGACCCGGATAGGGTATCAAAAGTTAGCGCAGGGCTATTCTGCACAGGGATATCATATTTACCTGGCGACCGGACTTACGCATCACGCGCCCTCTTTAGAGCCTGAAGAGTATGGTTTAACCGCGCGCAAAATAAAAATTCACGATTTTATGCAGCTTATACTCGATGGGAAGGTGACGGATGCCACGTCGGTGACCGCGTTTCTGCTGGCTAAAGCTAAGGGTCTGATCGCCTGAGGCTGACATTCTCCTTTCAACTACTCTTCTTTATACCGCACGTCGCAGAGGAAATATTTTATGAATAGCGGACCACTAAACGAAAGCGAGCTGGAATGGCTTGATGATGTGCTGGTGAAATATGGCAATGATGATAGCGTTCTTGACGTTGCTGAACTTGACGGGCTGCTGACGGCAGTGCTGTCGGCACCGTATGAAATTGAGCCGACTGACTGGCTACTGGCTATTTGGGGTGGCGCGCATAATGTGCCAGCCTGGCAGTCGGAGCGGGAGATGGAGCGGTTCATGGCGCTTTGTTTTCAGCATATGGCTGATATTGCCGAGCGGCTAGAGAGTTATCCTGAACAGTTCGAGCCGGTGTTTGGGACGCGTGAAGTTGAAGGGTGTGAGTTCACTATTGTTGAAGAGTGGTGTTTTGGCTATATGCGCGGTGTGACGCTCGCTGACTGGTCGACATTGCCTGAGGCGCTTCAACCTGAACTGGATGCGATTGCACTGCATGGGCTGGAAGCTAATTTCGATAAACTGGATACGCTGACGCCGCAGGAGCGCGATCGCAGTATTGATAAGCTGGAACCAGCCGCGTTAACGTTATACGCGTACTGGTCCAAAAATCAGCTGCCAGTGCCGGTAAAGCCGGTACAACAGCCTCTGCGAGTAGAAAAAGCGGTCGGTCGTAACGATCCCTGCCCGTGTGGCAGCGGCAAAAAATTCAAACAGTGCTGCCTGCACTAAATAGGGTTAGCTATATGCAGGCTGGCGGCCTGTGATCGACGATTAGCCCTCAGTCATCGGGTCGACCGCCGGGCTGGGCGTCCCTGCGGTTATCCGGTCCCGCAGAAACCGATAAACGCGCTATTTAACTTACCGCGGTAAGCCAGCCTGCAACAATAGAGAATTGCACGGCAATAACGGCCACACCACAGCTAAACACCAGCCAAAGTACTGGCTGGCCACCCGCGACGCGATAGCCTTGCTGTGGGTTATGCTTGCGGCTTTGCATCGTCAGCAGCGAAGGAATGATCAACGCCAGTACTGCCAGAGCAACGCCGGCATAACCCAGTGCCATCACAAAACCACGCGGATAAAACAGGGCAAATGCCAGCGGCGGCAGGAAAGTCAGGAGGCCCGTTTGCAGGCGTCCTGCCGGGGTGTTTGTACGCTGAAAAAGATCGGCCAGATAATCGAATAGCCCCAGCGCCACGCCGAGAAACGATGTCGCCAGCGCCAGGTCAGCAAATAAATGCACTGCCAGCTCGACATGGGGGGATGCCACCACGTCACGAATGGCCTGTAACAATCCGTTCAAACCGGCGTGTTGAGCAAGCAGGGCGGCAAAAGCGGAAGAGCCAATGCTACCCAGGGTTACCAGCTGCCAGAAAATATAGGCCACCAGGGGAATAAAGCTGCCGATCATAAATATCCGCCGCAGCTTTTTAACATCGCCACTCATATAGCTAATAATACTGGGCACGCTGCCGTGAAAGCCAAAAGAGGTAAAAATAACCGGAATGGCCGACAACGCCAGCCCTTTCTCCAGCGGCAGTGTAAGCAGGTTAACTTTATGGATATGCGGTAGCAGCAGTGCCAGCATGATAAGAAGAAAAAGCGTTTTGGCAGCAAACAGAAAGCGGTTAAAAAGATCGACCAGTGAAGTGCCGATACACACTACTGCGCCACCAACCAGCGTGAACAGCAATACACCCGCTGCCGGCGGAAGAGAAATATCAAACCAGCCGCTGAGACTGGACGCCAGTAATTCACCGGCTCCGCTTATATAGGCTGCCGTTAGCGCATACATCAAAAACAGCATACTAAAACCGGTAAGCCACTGACCGTAGCGTCCGAGGTAGCGTTGTGCCAGCGATCCGAGGCCCGTATCGGCCGGAACATGCTGATAGACTTCAAGCAACAATAAGGCGGTGTAACACATCAGCACCCATAGCCCGAAGAGTAACACCAGTGTTACAGGAAAGCCGGTACCTGCGGCCGCCAGCGGCATCGCCAGCATTCCGGCCCCTATCGTGGTACCTGCAACAATTAAAATACTACCCAGCGCGCGGTTTCTCACAAAATCCTCTACAAAATACGGTTTGCTAAGGTTAAATATGCCGCGCAGAGTATGTTAATTCATGGTGGTCGTCAAATCACTGTTACACGCTGTGTATTTAAATGTTTACGGTAGGTGTGGCAGGCAAGTGATGAAACCTGTCCTGGCGCAAAACAGTACCCGTTCGCTTTTATTATGCTGGATCTTTTCAGGAGAGGTTATGCCATCAGTCCACGGTCACGACGTACTCAATATGATGATTGAGTCTGGCGAGCGCTACAGTGCGGGGAGTCTTGAAGCCGCAATCATTACCCGTTTTGGAGAAACTACACGGTTTCATACCTGCTCGGCCAAGAATTTGACGGCCGGTGAGCTGGTAGCTTTTTTACAGCAAAAAGGCAAATTTATTGCGCTGCCGGAAGGATTTACTACCAACGAAAGTAAAATGTGCCGTCATTAATTCAGGGCCAGCATTCATGCTGGCCCTGACAATTAGTTTTGTGCATCAAGGGTGGAGAGTTCTTTATCAATAATATAAAGACCTTCACCGCTTTTGCCCGCCAGCGATAATTTATCGATTACCGATTTAAACAGTTTTTCTTCTTCATGCTGCTCAGCAACATACCATTGCAGGAAATTGAATGTAGGGTAATCCTGGCTGGTCATTGCCGCATGGGCGAGTTCGTTAATCCTGCTGCTGATAAGCTGTTCATGTTCATATGTGGCATGGAACAGATGATCCAGCGATTCATATTCAGCATAAGGAGAGGCAATATTATTAATGTGCGGCAGGCTGCCGGTGTCGGCAAGATAGTCAAATAACCGCTGCATATGGCCCATTTCTTCTTGTGCATGGCGACGCAGGAATGCGGCCGCACCTTCGAAGCTGTGGTAGCTGCACCACGCGCTCATCTGCTGATAAAGCAGAGAAGAATAAAGCTCAAGGTTCATTTGTTCATTTAGTTTTTCGATCATATCGGCTTTAAGCATGATTAGCTCCGTAATACACCCTGGATTATTAAGCCGCCACTATAATTTGTTATTTAATTATTTGCAAAAGGTTAAATAAAAAATAAATAAGTAAAATGCGAGCAAGAATAATACGCATTTGCGTTATTTAATATGCTGCGAAAAATAAGGGCCTGCTATAACAGGCCCTGAAAATACGGTATTTTTATTTATACCTGGCGACCGGGTTCAGGTGAATTACCAGTAGCTGACAACGGAATTTTGCGTGATGGCGACACCCCGGCAGAGGTACTGCAACGTGACTTTTTCATTCAGGCACAACGAACCGCTGGTAATGGTACAGGTCGTAATGGGCTGGCCATAAGCAACAGCCGTAGCGTATCCGGCCTGCTGGCACTGGCGCGTTGCCGTTCCCTGAGCAAGATAGAGATCGGTGGTCGCGGACTGAAGCATGGCCTGTCCGTAGGTTAAACGCACAATGCCGGTAGTCGTATCAACGGCGCTGACGTCAGCCTGTCGGTTTACCGAACAGCCCGCAAGCGTCAGCAGGGAAAAGATAAAGACGGCTTTATTCATTACGCGGTTCTGCTTAAGAGGGAGTCCGCCTATCCTAACGCGGGTACTCAGCGACAATCCGCGGAATAACCAGCGGATTTACGCCTAGTTGTGCCAACGGCGGCCATCAATCGGCCTGACTATCAAAAATTGCCTGGAAGCGGGTATGCTGTTGACGAAATAAGGCGACCAGTTGTGGGTCGAAATGATGACCGGCACCCTGAAATATCATTTCGCACGCGCGTTCGTGAGAGTAGCCCGGCTTATAAACGCGTTTTTGCCGCAGCGCATCATAAACATCCGCCAGTGCCAGAATACGTGCCTCAATGGGGATTTGTTCGCCGCGAAGACCTTCGGGATAGCCGCTGCCGTCCCACTTCTCATGGTGGAAATGGATGATGTTTTCAGCAACTGGCCCCAGGGCCAGTCCCTGAATAATGCGCCAGCCTTTCAGCGTATGCAGTTTCATTTCGCTAAACTCTTCCGTTGAGAGCGGTCCTTGCTTACGCAGAATCCGTTCCGGGACGGCGATTTTCCCGACGTCGTGCAGGGAGGCAAAATGGCCGATTTCACGTACTGTCCGCTTTGGTAACTTCAACTCCCGCGCCATCAGGGCGCAATACTGCGCAACACGATGAATATGGCTGCCGGTTTCATCATCATGAGCACGATTGACCTTTTCCATCGCCTCCACAATACTGCGGTTAACCGCCCGGTTTTGTTTCATCTGCCGCCACATCATAATAAGCAGACACAGGCTGAATAGCGCAGTAATTAACAGTACGATACTGATCATTTTGAAGGTGTTTTTCGTCAGTTCCGGCATCAGGGCTGGCTCTACATGCCGTTCAATCTGACTGCGAAAACTGGAGATACGGTGGATCTGCGCCAGTAAATGCTGCATGGGATGAACAGGATCGACCCACGGTCCAATCTCATAGTTATTACGTGTCAGACCGGCCACTTTAAGCACGCCGCGAAAAAGTTCATTACCGCGCAGTGAAAGCTCCAGCGAGCTGAGGTCGCCAAGGATATAATCTATTCGGTGATTTTCTATGGCATCCAGTAACTCTTCGACGGAAGCCGCATTAACAATAAAAATTTCATTACCAAAGCGCTGTCTGAGATAGAGTGCCGAGAATGAGCCGCGCAACACCCCCACACGCTGGTGACGAATCTGTTCTTCATCCCATAAGAAGGGCTGCCCGATACGGTTGTAATAGACATTATGCCAGGCCATCACCGGGCCGATCATACCGTCAGACTGACGATTGTCATTCGCGTTAAACAAATTGACCAGGCGAATCGGCCACTGCTGCTGCTGCATGTGCTGGACGTAATTATCAACGTAGTGAACATCGACCTCAACGTGCAGTAAATCGCGTATATCGTTGATCATGTCAACCACTGAGCCATGATATCCCTGCGCATCTTTCCAGATTAAAGGCGCAAAATTTTCACTTTTCGGCAGCCAGACGGTCAGTTTATTTTTTGCAAGCCACTGCTTTTCGTCAGCACTGAGTACGATTCGACTGAGTAAAAAATCGCGCCGCGTTTGATCTTCGAGCTGTTTAAGTTTCCCGTTACGTTGCCATTCACTGATAAGCTGATTGATATTATTGCGCAGACCGCGCAGTTCAGGACTGAATGCCAGTACTGCAGCAATACGTAAATCCGGGAAGGGACGCGAGATGGTGTAATAACGTAGCGTATCGTCCATTTCAGTGGCGTCATTAATATAAAAATCGGCCTTATTCTCACTCAGCAGGCGAAACGCGTCTTCGCTGGTGGTAACAAACTGCAGCTGGCTAAAATGCAGATCGGGATAGCGAATATGGACCTGATCCCAGGTAGCGTCGTTGCGGCGAAACACCACTCTCGTCTGGTTCAGCTCGTTGGCAGATGTCACGGTACGACTCAGGCTGGCAGCCAGCACTTCGTTGTCAAACAGGCGGGCAGACAGAATTTTAGTGCGCGCCCGGGCTTCAGTGCGGATCACTCCGGCATACAGACCGTAACGGTCGTGATTAAAATCCTGACTGATTTGATTCCCGCCGACAGGACGAATTTGCAGCTGGTAATGATATTTATCATTGATAGCCTGAATAAGTTGCGGATAAAACCCACGGTAATTGCCCTGACTATCGCGCCAAAACTCGTAGCTTGGAGCATCATAAATCCACACTGGGATGATCTCCTGTGCGGCGGCGGGCGGAGTCGGAACGGCTGCAAAAAGCGGCCCGATGCACAGCAGCGCCAGAAATAACCAGGTTCCGGGAAACAGAATATGTCGCAAAGGCGGGCTGTGCTGATCCACTCGGAGAGTCCTTGTTATCATTTTGTTGAATTTAAAGTCTAACCAACCCTTAAGCTGGCGAATAGAAATTTTTTGAATAAGTCAAAATCAGGCGTGGTAAAGCGCAGATGAGAAAAATGTGATGTCGTCTGTGAATTTTAAAACAATTTTTCATTAAATTTGAAAGTATGTTTATCTGCGAGTAGAGTTTAGAGCATATGACATCCACGCGGGGCGACTCGCGCAGCACTCAGGAGAGAACCAATGAAAATTGCACTGATGATGGAAAACAGCCAGGCGAGCAAAAACGCCGTCATCCTCAATGAATTAAACGCTGTTGCCGACGAGAAAAATTTCCCGGTTTATAACGTCGGAATGAGCGATGAGAACGACCATCATCTGACCTATATCCATCTGGGCATCATGGCCAGTATCCTGCTTAATGCAAAAGCCGTTGATTTCGTGGTTACCGGTTGTGGCACCGGGCAGGGCGCGCTGATGTCCCTGAATATTCATCCGGGTGTGGTTTGCGGTTACTGTATCGATCCTGCTGATGCGTTCCTGTTCGCACAAATCAACAACGGTAACGCGCTGGCGCTGCCTTTCGCCAAAGGTTTTGGCTGGGGTGCTGAACTGAACGTACGCTTTATTTTCGAAAAAGCGTTTACCGGGCGTACCGGAGAAGGCTATCCGCCGGAGCGTAAAGAGCCGCAGGTCCGTAACGCAGGCATTCTGAACCAGGTCAAAGCTGCCGTGGTGAAAGAAAATTATCTGGATACTCTGCGCGCTATCGATCCGGAACTGGTTAAAACGGCGGTTTCCGGCCCACGTTTCCAGCAGTGCTTCTTTGAAAACTGCCAGAACAAAGAGATTGAAGCGTTCGTACGCGGGATTATTGGTTAAGCCGGTAAGCTATTCTGCGCAGGGTACTGCACTGCGCGTTATTCAATACCCTGAGGCCAGCTTCAGCTGGCCTTATTAATTTCCTTTCTTCGAAACCGAACTCCCCGCCTCACGCGTTAGCCTCAACGTATCAACCATGCCTGCCAGACAAATCAGAGCGATAAAGACAAATGCCAGCCGGAAACTGATACCCGGCACTGCCGAGAGCGCCAGCCAGTCGCTGACGCGTTCACCCAGGCGAATACCAATCGCGCCGAGCGTGATGCCCAGCCCTACAGCCAGCTGCGTGGCGGTACTAAAAAGCGTATTTGCATAGCTCATCTGGCTGGAGGGCACATCAGCAAAAGCCAGCGTGCTGATGCCGGTAAACTGTATCGAACGGAAAACGCCGCCAAGATACAGGATTAGCAGAACCAACCAGATGGGGGTATCTGGGGTTAAAAAGGCGCAGGCAAGCAAAGCCAGCACATTCAGTATGCCGTTAAGCAGCAGCAGACGACGAAACCCGAGCCAGCGGATCAGCGGCGTGGTTGCCGGTTTTATTGTCAGGTTGCCGACAAACACGGCCAGCACCAGCGACCCGGCATGAAAGGGGTCCATGCCAAATCCGACCTGGAAAAGCAGCGGTAATAGAAAAGGAACGGTGCTGATAGAAGAGCGAAAAAGCGAGCCGCCATACATCGTGACGCGAAAGGTCGGGATCTGCAACGCATCGAGGCGGATCATCGGCCATGCGGCACGCCGAAAATGGCGCAGCGCATAAAAAGACGCTAGCGCGCCTGGTACCAACAGGGCAATGATGATTTCGGTCTGAATATGTTCTGCACCCAGCGCCTCCATAGCGTAAACAAGGCTGACCATCGCAATTGAGGTGGCGAGAAAGCCCGGCATATCGAAAGGCCGTCGTTCATCATCGCGAATGTCAGGAATAATCCGCAGCGAAAGGAAAATGGCGAGCAGGCCAATTGGCAGATTAATAAAGAAGATCCAGCGCCAGTCCGCATAGCTGGTGATAAAGCCTCCCAGCGGCGGGCCAATAATCGGCGCAACCAGCGCAGGCCAGGTCAGGGTGGCGATAGCGGTGATTAACTGGTGTTTTGGGGTGGTGCGCAGCACTGCCAGGCGACCGACCGGCACCATTAGCGCCCCGCCTGCGCCCTGAAAAATGCGCATGGCGACAAAGCTCTCTACGCTGGTCGCCAGTCCACATAATACCGATGCCAGCGTGAAGATAGCCAGCGCCACAGTGAACACCTTGCGTGCGCCAAAGCGATCGGCAATCCAGCCGCTGGCGGGGATCAATACGGCCAGGGTGATAAGATAGGCGCTGATACCAATATTCAGATCAACCGCGTCTACGCCGAATGATTTCCCCATATCAGGCAGGGCGGTTGCGATTACCGTGCCATCAAGGAACTCCATAAAAAATGCGCCAGCCACCAGCAGCGCAGCGGGGGATAAGCCACGTTTTTCCCTGTCGGTAAGAGATCCACTCATCGTATACCTGCCACCCTTAAAATAAATAATGCTGCGCTGCGGCGTTAACTTACCGTTTAAGCACAACTTTTTTTTAAAATTTTACCGATTCCGATAAAATTTATGTGATTTTTATCACGTTGTAGTTGATTTTTGTGACGCAGGTCATATTATAGGTATCAGAAAGTAACACCTGCATAACAAAAACCGGAGTCTATCAATGAAATTTCGCAAAATTCTGAAAAGCATGTTTGAAAACTACTGCAAAACCTTCAAAGACGTACCGCCTGGCGCTATGTTCTGATAAAAAAACCTGCCGCGGCAGGTTTTTTTATGTCCTGATTTCCCCTCTGACATTTCCGGACCTGTAAGGTACTATTACGTCCCTTAAATAAGGAGCGCAATATGTCCAATAATCTGAGTGCCGACCAGGAACTGGTCTCTGATATCGTAGCCTGCCAGCTGGTCATTAAACAAATTCTTGATGTCATCGAAATTATCGCTCCGGCAGAGGTGCGTGAAAAGATGTCCGCCCAGCTAAAAGCGATTGATTTCACCAGCCACCCTGCCGCCGCCGATCCGGTGACGTTGCGGGGTATTCAAAAAGCCATCGCGCTGATTGAGATGAAATTTACGCCGCAGGATGAAGCACATTGAGACAGGCCCGGCAGCGTATTGCCAGGCCATCAATGCATAAAGGATATCAGAAGAAAGTCTGCACCAGCAGATAGCTTGCGGCACAGGCACAGCTGACGCCGATTAATCCCGGCAGAATAAAGCTGTGGTTGATGATGAATTTACCAATTCGCGTCGTACCCGAGCGGTCAAATCCAATACAGGCGAGATCGCTTGGGTAGGTGGGTAGCACAAAGTAGCCGTAAGATGCCGGGAAGAAAGCAACCAGCATTTTCGGCTCTACGCCCAGCATTAGCCCCATCGGAGCCACCGCGGTTAGCGCAGCCGCCTGACTGTTCACCAGTTTTGATACCAGAAAAAGCACAATCGCATAGGTCCACGGATGCGTCTTAACGACTCCCTCAAGCGCCATTTTTAACTCCGTCAGGTGAGCCTGGAAGAAAGTGTCGCTCATCCACGCCACGCCAAAGACCGAGAAAATCGCTACCATCCCTGCCTTAAACACCGCGCCGTTGGAAATGGTGGTGGCATTTACGTTGCACACCATCAGCATAATGGCCCCGGCGATCAGCATCATCATCTGGATAGTCAGGTTCATTGACAGCGGGGTCAGCGTTCCTTTCAGGTCAAATGACGGACGCAGGCCGGGGATCGCGCCCAGAACCACGACGACAAGAATGCCGGTGAAAAAAATCCAGGTAGACCAGTATGCCTGGGGGGCGAACTGCTGATCCATCAGGGTATCGCTACTGCCGTAAATAAACTCGCGTTGCTTCGGATCTTTCAGCTTCTTCTGGAATTCTTCATCATCTTCAAGGTTTTTACCGCGACGAAGGCTCCACAGGGCAGCAATCGCCACGCCAAACAGCGAAGCGGGTACTGAGATAGCGAGGATTTGCAGAATGCCCCATGCCTGACCTACACCGTGATGCGCGCCAATGATAGACACCAGGGAAACCACCGCTACCGAGACCGGCGAAGCGGTAATGGCCATTTGCGATGCAATTGATGCTACCGCCATTGGGCGCTCAGGACGAATCCCCTTTTTTAACGCGATGTCCGCAATAATGGGAAACATGGTGTAAACCACGTGTCCAGTGCCGCATAAAAACGTCAGCGACCAGGTGGTGAAGGGGGCCAGCAGAGTAATATGCTGGGGATGTTTACGCAGCAAACGCTCCGCAAATTGCATCATGACGTTAAGCCCACCCGCCGTTTGCAGCGTGGCGGCGCAGCCGATCACCGCAAGGATGGTCAGCATAACGTCAACCGGCGGTTTACCCGGCTGCAGGCCAAAAACAAATGTCAGGATAAAAAGGCCAATCCCGCTAATTAAACCCAGTCCCATCCCACCAAAACGCGTGCCGACCAGCAGGCAAAGAATAATGACTATGAACTCAAGGGTAATCATGTCGCACCTTTTGCAAATTCATCAGATGCATTAAATCATTGCATTTTGTAAGCCTACTCAATGAGAGGTAGATCTAATTTATAAAATGTTAACAAAAACAGAATATTACAAACATATTATTAACATTTTAGTGATGGGATGCGGCTTACGCCAGAAAAAGGGTGCCTGAAAGTAGGTGCCCCGAGACTGATGCACGGGGCGGGAGCGATCAGCGCTGCTGAAAATTAACCACGTTTAATAAATGACCGTCCGTCTGCTCCATTTTCAGGCCCGCATGCGCGGCATTGCGCACCTCCTCAGATATAGTACGCAGCAACAAACCGTGTTCTTCACGTTCGCTTTCAATCTGGACTAAAAAGGCCAGCGTAGTGTCATCATTAAGCGCCCGGACCTCGCAGAGTAATTGTGCCAGCGTTTCACTACGATGCTGAAAATCGTTGATCGTCTGGGAGAACAGATCGTCGAGATTAGCACACGGCACTTCAATCAATGGCGGGGGAGCGACGACCGGATTTGCGCCCGCCTTTTTCATAAAATCGAAAATGCGCATCATGCGGGTCACGTTGATCTGCGCCTGCGAGCGCAGGAAAATGGCGGTGCCGGTCAGATGACGTTTTGCACACCACTCACTCAGGCGCAGGTAGCGATTCGACGCGGTATATTCGAGATTCATCTGGGCGTTGAGTTGTTGAACCATTGCTGAAGCAGTCATACCAATGTCCTTATTACCAGAGAAGAGAGTCATGCACCCATCACATTCGCATCACTCATATAAGCAATGTCTGCATATCAGGCATGTGCCACCACTACACACACCACCATAATAAATTTCTGTTAGCGATGTATGTGATCGTGGGTTAATTTTCCGTAATTACGGCAAAAATAATATAACCCGCATGAATGCAAGGAAAGGCTAAATATCATCTGTTCATTATTGGTTACAACTTCTTTAAAAGGATGAGATATCAAATTAAAATATTATCCATTCTAGTAAGTATCTGTTTTTGATAATAAAAACGGTATTTCGATATGGTTGAAATTAAATTCCACGGCGCGTACTATTCTGTTGAGAATGAGCGCTAATACTATTGGCTATACATATCATCCCGGCAGCAAAGGGAATGAGAGGACATTTTAAGCATAAATTGCGCCAGATCATTTTTATTCTTCCAGAGCATTCGTCTTCAGACGTGAATCATTGTACCGAAACGTCTGATGCGCGTTTAAGCATTCGCAGATGTATTTAATGGAGTAAATAATGAAGAAAGTTGCTGTACTGTTGGCTCACGGTTTCGAAGAAGCGGAAGCCATTGTTACCATCGATATTTTGCGCCGTCTGAATATTGAGGTAGAAACTCTGGCCTGCGCCGAATCCCGGGCCGTCGTCAGTTATCACGCTATTCCGATGGTCGCCGACGCGACACTCGCAGAGCGTCTGAATGTGCGTTATGACGCCGTGGTATTACCCGGTGGTCCACAAGGCAGCGTTAATCTGGCGGCCAGCGAAGAGGTAGTGGCATTTGTTATCGCCCACGATGACGCCGGAAAACTGATTTGTCCTGTGTGTTCTGCCGCCGCCCGGGTGCTCGGCAAACATGGCCTGCTTAAAGGCCGCCGTTATGTCTGCTCCGGTGATTTATGGCAATCGATATCCGATGGCGAGTATATCGATGCACCCGTCGTTGAAGATGGCAATCTCATTAGCGGTAAAGGGCTGGGCCTGATTTTCGACTTTGCGTTTACGGTTGCCGCTCGTTTGCAGGGTGATGACGCCCCCGCACGCGAGCACGCTGACCATATTTACTACTGCTGGTAGTTGTAGCCCCGGATGTTTCAGCATCCGGGATAAGGATAAGTACGCCGGGGATATAGACTATCCTGTCACTCTCACCGCCAATTGTCTGACAAACCCACGCCGCTTTATGTCATTACCTGCTGAATATATGTACGCAATAACTGTAATTCTGCGATGTGATGGCGCTCTCCTATGGAGAATTAATTTCCCGCTATTAATGTTCCAGCCAATGCATCATTCACGTCCTGAATGCTAATGCGTTGTTTTATGTCCGATAAAAAATGTCGAATCCGAATCAAACCTACATAAAAGAATGTTGACGCTGGAGTTTAACATGCACAAATTCACCAAAGCACTGGCGGCCATTGGACTGGCTGCGATTATGTCACAATCGGCTATTGCAGAATCCATGAAGCTGGGTTTCCTGGTGAAACAGCCAGAAGAGCCGTGGTTTCAGACCGAGTGGAAGTTTGCCGATAAAGCCGGAAAAGAGTTGGGATTTGAAGTAATTAAAATTGCCGTTCCCGACGGTGAGAAAACCCTTAATGCCATCGACAGTCTGGCGGCAAGCGGCGTAAAAGGCTTTGTGATTTGTACCCCCGATCCCAAACTTGGCTCTGCTATCGTGGCCAAAGCCCGTGGCTATGACATGAAAGTCATTGCGGTGGACGATCAGTTTGTCACGGCCAAAGGCAAGCCCATGGAAAGCGTACCGCTGGTAATGATGGCGGCGAGCGAGATTGGTGCCCGTCAGGGGCAGGAGCTGTTTAAAGAGATGCAAAAACGCGGCTGGGATGTGAAAGAAACCGGCGTTATGGCTATCACCGCTAACGAGCTGGATACCGCCCGTCGCCGCACGTCAGGCTCCATGGATGCCCTGAAAGCCGCAGGGTTCCCGGAAAAGCAAATTTATCAGGTTCCTACCAAATCGAACGATATCCCCGGCGCGTTTGATGCGGGCAACTCCCTGCTGGTGCAGCACCCGGAAGTTAAACACTGGCTGATTGTTGGCATGAATGATAACACCGTCCTCGGCGGCGTACGGGCAACAGAAGGTCAGGGATTCAAAGCGCCTGATGTCATCGGTATCGGCATTAATGGTGTGGATGCGGTGAGCGAACTGTCTAAAAATCAGCAAACCGGCTTCTTTGGATCGCTGCTGCCAAGCCCGGATATTCACGGTTATAAAACCAGCGAAATGCTCTACAACTGGGTAGAGAAGGGCGTGGAGCCGCCGAAATTTACCGCCGTCACTGACGTTGTACTGATTACCCGCGACAACTTCAAAGAAGAGCTGGCGAAGAAAGGTCTTTAATCGATTTCAGTCAACCATGATTATGCCCCTCTTTTCTGACGGAGGGGCTGTTGACGTACCACTATGAATGGCGGAGTCGTTATGCAGCAGTCTACCCCTTATCTCTCCTTTCGCGGCATCAGTAAAACCTTTCCCGGCGTTAAGGCACTCTCTGACATTAGCTTTGATTGCTATGCCGGACAGATCCACGCTCTGATGGGGGAAAATGGCGCCGGGAAATCCACCCTGCTGAAAATTCTGAGCGGAAACTATGCCCCAACCGGCGGCACGCTGGCGCTGCAGGGAAAGGATGTCACCTTTGCCGATACGCCTGCTGCGCTCAATGCTGGCGTGGCCATTATTTACCAGGAGCTGCATTTGATCCCGGAAATGACCGTGGCAGAAAATATCTACCTTGGACAGCTTCCGCATAAAGGCGGCATCGTAAATCGTTCATTACTTAATTATGAAGCCCGTCTGCAACTGGAACATTTAGGTCTGGATATCGATCCGCAAACGCCGCTCAAGTATCTGTCTATTGGCCAGTGGCAAATGGTGGAAATTGCCAAGGCGCTGGCACGCAATGCCAAAGTGATTGCATTTGATGAGCCGACCAGCTCGCTGTCGGCACGTGAAATCGACAATCTGTTTCGGGTGATCCGCGAATTACGTAAAGAAGGTCGGGTCATCATCTATGTCTCGCACCGTATGGAGGAGATTTTTGCCCTCAGCGATGCGATTACCGTATTTAAAGACGGCCGCTACGTTTGTACGTTCACCGACATGCAAGAGGTGAATCACGATGCGCTGGTTCAGGCGATGGTAGGGCGTAATCTGGGCGATATCTACGGCTGGCAGCCACGTGAATATGGTCCCGAACGTTTACGTCTGGAGGCGGTAAAAGCGCCGGGCGTAAGAATGCCGATCAGCCTGTCGGTGCGCAGCGGAGAAATTGTAGGTTTATTTGGGCTGGTGGGGGCCGGGCGCAGTGAATTAATGAAGGGGTTATTTGGCGGTACCCGCATTACCGGCGGTCAGGTGTATATTGATGGTCAACCGCTTTCCATCGAAAAACCGTCGCAGGCCATTCAGGCAGGCATGATGCTCTGCCCGGAGGATCGTAAGGCCGAAGGGATTATTCCGGTTCACTCGGTACGCGACAATATCAATATCAGCGCGCGACGTAAGCATATTCGCGCGGGCTGCGTTATCAACAATGCCTGGGAAGCGCGCAACGCTGAACACCATATCCAGTCTCTGAATATCAAAACGCCCGGTGCCGAACAGTTGATCATGAACCTCTCCGGGGGAAATCAGCAGAAAGCGATCCTTGGACGCTGGCTGTCCGAAGAGATGAAGGTCATTCTGCTCGACGAGCCAACGCGCGGTATTGATGTTGGCGCGAAGCATGAAATCTATAACGTGATCTATGCCCTGGCTGCCTCCGGCGTGGCAGTTCTCTTTGCCTCAAGCGATCTCCCTGAAGTGCTGGGCGTTGCGGATCGCATTGTCGTCATGCGGGAAGGGGAGATAGCTGGCGAGCTGTTACATCATGAAGCCAAAGAACAGCAGGCTCTCAGCCTTGCAATGCCTAAAGTTAGCCAGGCCGTGGCCTGAGAAGGAGTAGAACATGTCATCTTTTACCACTACTGGCGCATCTAAGTCGTCAATGAGTATCGGGCGGATTTGGGATCAGTACGGCATGTTGGTTGTGTTTGCCGTGGTATTTCTGGCCTGCGCCATTTTTGTACCTAATTTTGCCTCCTTTATTAATATGAAAGGGCTGGGACTGGCTATCTCCATGTCCGGGATGGTGGCCTGCGGGATGCTATTCTGCCTGGCGTCCGGCGACTTCGATCTCTCCGTCGCTTCAGTCATTGCCTGCGCGGGCGTCACCACGGCGGTGGTCATCAACATGACCGAAAGTCTGTGGATGGGCGTATTTGCCGGTCTGATGCTCGGAGTTATCTGCGGTCTGGTAAACGGTTTTGTCATCGCGAAACTGAAAATCAACGCCCTGATCACCACCCTGGCGACCATGCAAATTGTCCGCGGCCTGGCCTACATTATTTCTGACGGTAAAGCGGTGGGTATTGAGGACGAGCGTTTTTTTGCCCTGGGCTACGCTAACTGGCTGGGTCTGCCTGCACCAATCTGGTTAACCGTCGGCTGTCTGATTATCTTTGGCCTGCTGCTCAACAAAACCACGTTTGGGCGTAATACGCTGGCTATCGGGGGTAATGAAGAAGCTGCGCGTCTGGCCGGGGTGCCGGTAGTGCGCACCAAAATCATCATCTTTATACTCTCAGGTCTGGTCTCTGCCGCCGCAGGGATTATTCTCGCATCGCGTATGACCAGCGGACAGCCGATGACCTCTATCGGTTATGAACTCATTGTTATCTCTGCCTGCGTGCTGGGAGGGGTATCGTTGAAGGGGGGGATCGGCAAAATCTCTTATGTCGTAGCGGGAATACTGATCCTCGGTACGGTGGAGAACGCCATGAACCTGCTGAACATCTCGCCATTTTCGCAATACGTCGTCCGCGGGCTAATTCTACTGGCAGCGGTTATCTTTGACCGCTACAAACAGAAAGCTAAGCGTAGCGTGTGATAAAAATTCACTAACTTTTAAGTCTATCTCTAACCTGACGCCAGCGGCCACTCCCGCTGGCGTTTTCAATTCAAAATGGCGAGGCTGGTCACACTGTCTATACTTACATGGCTAACGTTTGATTAATTACCCGTATTGGGATGTAAATGTAAGGAGGAAATCAGGGTGGCTGACCAGTTATCTTTACCGCCTGTACTTAAAGGAAATCACGCCTGGTTCTTTGACCTCGATGGTACTCTCGCTGAAATCAAACCGCATCCGGACCAGGTTATGCTTATCCCTGCAATCCGTAATACCCTGCAACGACTCGCCGTGCAGACTGACGGTGCTGTGGCTCTCGTATCCGGACGCGCTATGGACGAGCTGGATGCGCTGGCCAGTCCGTTACATTTTCCACTGGCGGGCGTTCACGGTGCCCAGCGACGCGATTTTCAGGGCAAAACGCATACGGTCGAACTGCCGGCTGATTTAGTGCGGACATTACACGATCAATTAACCACCGCGCTGGCCGTCATGCCGGGCTGTGAGCTGGAAGCGAAAGGCATGGCCTTTGCGCTGCATTATCGTCAGGCGCCACAATACGAAGAACGTATTATGGCGCTGGCGCAGGGTATCGTCGGGCTTTATCCGCAGCTGGGGCTTCAGCCGGGTAAGTGCGTCGTCGAACTCAAACCGCAGGGGATCAGTAAAGGTGAAGCAATTGCTGCCTTTATGCAGGAAGCACCCTTTCGCGGCAGAACGCCGGTATTTATTGGTGACGATCTCACTGACGAAGCCGGATTTCGGGTGGTTAACCAGCTAAACGGGGTTTCCATCAAAGTAGGTCCGGGGGCAACCCAGGCGCAGTGGCGTCTGGCGACGGTCCCCGATGTTCATCGGTGGCTTCAAACGAATGCTGATAACCAACAATTACAAGAAAAAGCGCTAACAGACAGGAGAGATGGCCATGAGTCGCTTAGTCGTAGTATCTAATCGTATTGCCCCACCTGATGATAAGAAAGCCAGCGCCGGTGGCCTGGCGGTAGGGGTGCTCGGTGCATTAAAAGCCGCAGGCGGCCTGTGGTTTGGCTGGAGTGGTGAGGTCGGTAATGAAGAAGAGCCTGTTAAGACCGTCAGTAAGGGCAATATTACCTGGGCCTCTTTTAATCTGAGCGAACAAGATTATGAGCACTATTACAGCCAGTTCTCTAATGCGGTTCTGTGGCCGGCGTTTCACTATCGTCTCGATCTGGTCAGTTTCCAGCGGGAAGCCTGGGAAGGATACCAGCGCGTCAACTCTCTGCTCGCTGACAAGCTGGTGCCGCTGGTGAAAAAGGACGATACCCTATGGGTCCATGATTATCATCTGCTGCCTTTTGCCAGCGAGCTGCGTAAAAGAAACGTCCACAATCTGGTCGGTTTCTTCCTGCACATTCCGTTCCCGACGCCGGAAATTTTTAATGCGTTGCCGCCCAATGCTGAACTGCTGGAACAGCTGTGCGATTACGACCTGCTGGGTTTCCAGACGGAAAACGATCGTCTCGCATTTCTGGAAAGCGTAGCGGCACAGACGCGTCTGACGACCCGTGACGGCAAGTTTCATACGGCGTGGGGCAAAAACTTCCGTACCGAAGTGTACCCGATTGGTATTGAGCCTGAAGAGATTGCCCGTCAGGCCACCGGTCCGCTTCCGCCAAAACTGGCGCAGCTCAAAAGTGAACTGAAGAGTGTTAAAAACATTTTTTCCGTTGAGCGTCTGGACTATTCCAAAGGCTTGCCGGAGCGCTTCATGGCCTATGAAACGTTACTGGAAAAGTACCCGGAGCATCATGGCAAAATACGCTATACCCAAATCGCGCCCACGTCGCGCGGTGAAGTGCAGGCGTATCAGGATATTCGGCATCAGCTTGAGAGTCTGGCCGGGCGCATCAATGGTCAGTACGGGCAACTGGGCTGGACGCCGCTGTTCTACCTGAACCAGCATTTTGACCGCAAATTATTGATGAAAATTTTCCGCTATTCAGATGTAGGACTGGTCACGCCGCTGCGTGACGGGATGAACCTGGTGGCAAAAGAGTACGTTGCGGCTCAGGACCCGCAGGATCCGGGGGTTCTGGTTCTGTCACAGTTTGCCGGGGCGGCGAATGAACTGACCTCAGCGCTGATCGTGAATCCTTACGATCGTGATGATGTGGCAACAGCGCTTAACCGGGCGCTCACCATGCCGCTGGCCGAGCGTATTTCACGCCATGCCGAAATGATGGATGTTATTCGTGACAATGATATCAACCACTGGCAGGAGAGGTTTATCCGCGACCTAAAGCAGATAGCGCCACGCAGTGACGCGAGTCAACTTCAGCATAAAGTGGCGACTTTCCCGAAACTGGCCTGATCCCTGGCGCGCACATCGTGCCCGGCCGCATAAGCAGCCGGGCTTTTTTATGGCAGCGCCACCAGTAATACATCGGCCCCGGTATTGCCGATGACATTTTTGGCCGAACAGGTCGCCCGGGAGAAAAAACTGTGATTATGATTACCGCATAACACCAGATCCACCTTTCGGGTTCGGCAAAAATGATTGATATGCTCACTTAACTCACCGGATGCAATGACAGTTTCAGCGATCGGGTACCCGGCATGCTGAACAATGTCACGTAAAAATTGCCGGGTCTCTTCATGCGCTATCTCCCGCAGATTTTCCAGCATGGGGGCGGCGAAACAGGTATACATTTCCGGGTCAGTGGCGAGGGTAATAAGACTGATGCTGGCATTAAGCGGTCGCGCAATGGACACGGCTTTGGCAACCAGACGATGACTTTCCGGCGTGGCAGCAACGGCCACCAGAAGATGTTGATAACGCATCGGACCTCCTTTCAGACGCATAAATAATGTTATAGCAGACGGGTGAAACCCTCTCATTCAGGCGCTAAGCGTCGTCCTTGCACTATTGATGACGATTTCATTCATCTGACTAACTATCCTTACGCCCATTAAACAACGCCTGCAATAGGCCTGAATACTGTTTTGCACACCGATTCAAATTATTCATTAATTATTCTTATGAAATAATTGAGGCAGCAGCCAGCGTGTGCTGACCATGACTAAATGGATCAATTTTGAAAACTATTATCATTCATTGTTAATTAAATGATCATGTGATTAACAATATGAGAATGATTACGTATAGCAATTATTTTTGTTACATTAAATTATAAGCGTATGTATCTATGAATTTTTTTAATAAACAGTTTCTACAATAGAGACGAAAAATATTTTTCATCCGCAATGTGGCAGCTTCGGGAAAACTAACATAATGTTACTCCGCTTTAAGATAAGGCTGATTGTACTGCGGAATAGGTAAACAGCAGGTTTGCATAAAAATACACCAACAAATCACCAAGATTGATGGATTTATGTTTAATATTTGCGTACATTATGTGATGTCGATCACATAGTTCCTAAAATCAAGGCAGCACATCGTTGTATGTGGTAGGGCTGACGAGTAGAGTTGCGGCGCATTAGGAAAAGTCTTAGTAATTTGTAAGAATTCTTTAAAGTGTTTCTAAGAAATCTGATGATCGAGTTCTCCCGAAGCACGTTTCAGAACGCAAATCGCTAAGTACAACTAAGTACAACTATGCATTTTGACCTTTTCTTTTTTACCGGGACTTTCCCGGCGACATCACGGGGTGCGGTTACACCGCATAAGACAATAGTGAGTTATTCTGGATGGGAAAAATGCATACATCCGAGTTGCTGAAACATATTTACGACATCAATCTGTCATATCTACTCCTTGCGCAGCGCCTGATCGGTCAGGACAAACCATCAGCGATGTTCCGTCTCGGTATCAACGAAGAGATGGCAACTACGCTGGTAGAACTAACACTGCCGCAAATGGTGAAACTGGCTGAGACCAATCAGCTTATTTGTGAATTCCGTTTTGACAGTCATGAGACAATCAACCGTCTGACGCAGGATTCACGCGTTGACGATCTGCAACAAATTCACACCGGGATACTCCTTTCTACTCGCCTGCTTTCAGACGCGGGCCAGGCTGCCGCTGCGCGCAAGAAAAGGGCCTGAGGATGAGCGAAAAAAGCATTGTTCAGGAAGCCCGTGATATTCAGCTGGCAATGGAGCTGATTACGCTGGGCGCTCGCTTACAGATGCTGGAAAGCGAGACACAGCTGAGCCGTGGTCGTCTTATCAAACTGTATAAAGAGCTTCGCGGTAGCCCGCCACCGAAAGGTATGCTGCCGTTTTCCACCGACTGGTTTATGACCTGGGAGCAGAACATACACTCGTCAATGTTCTGCAATGCCTGGCAGTATTTGTTAAAAACGGGGCTGTGCAGTGGCGTTGATGCGGTTATTAAAGCGTATCGCCTGTATCTTGAGCAGTGCCCGCAGCTGGACGGTGAAGCACCATTGCTGGCGCTAACGCGAGCCTGGACACTGGTGCGCTTTGTTGAAAGCGGGATGCTTCAATTGTCACATTGCAGCTGCTGCGACGGCAATTTCATTACCCATGCGCATCAGCCTGTAGGTAGTTTTGTGTGCAGTTTATGCCAGCCGCCGTCCAGGGCCGTAAAAAGACGTAAACTTTCCCGCGATGTTGCCGATATAACACCACAACTGCTGGATGAACAGATCGAACAGGCTGTTTAACCGATACGGTGTGGTCAACACTCCAGCAGCGGTAAGCAATTACCGCTGCTTTTTTTTGCCTCCCTGACGCGTTAATTGTCGATTTGCGCATCCTGCTCTGGTCAACAGAAAGGATGATGTCGTGCTTATCTTATTGGGTTACCTGGTTGTTCTCGGTACAGTTTTCGGCGGTTACATGATGACCGGCGGACACCTTGGAGCACTCTATCAACCGGCTGAACTTATTATTATCGGCGGGGCTGGCGTAGGTGCGTTTATCGTTGGTAATAACGGTAAGTCCATCAAGGGAACGCTTAAAGCGATCCCGCTGCTTTTTCGGCGCTCAAAATATACCAAAGGCATGTACATGGACCTGCTGGCGCTGCTGTATCGTCTGATGGCAAAATCACGCCAGCAGGGGATGTTCTCGCTTGAAAGGGACATTGAGAATCCGCAAGAGAGTGAAATCTTCGCCAGCTATCCACGGATACTGGCCGATGGCGTAATGCTGGATTTCATCATTGATTACCTGCGCCTTATTATCAGCGGCAATATGAACACCTTCGAAATCGAAGCGCTGATGGATGAAGAGATCGAAACCCACGAAAGCGAATCAGAGGTTCCGGCCAACGCGCTGGCCTCCGTGGGCGATTCTTTACCGGCGTTCGGTATCGTGGCGGCGGTTATGGGCGTTGTTCATGCCCTGGCTTCGGCGGATCGTCCGGCAGCGGAACTGGGAGCGCTCATCGCTCACGCGATGGTCGGCACCTTCCTCGGGATTTTACTGGCCTACGGATTTATCTCCCCGCTCGCCAGCGTACTGCGGCAAAAAAGTGCTGAGACCAGCAAGATGATGCAGTGCGTTAAGATAACGCTACTGTCGAATCTTAATGGCTATGCGCCGCCGATTGCCGTCGAATTTGGGCGTAAAACACTGTACTCCAGCGAACGTCCTTCCTTTGTTGAACTGGAAGAGCATGTCCGCGCCGTCAGAAATCCGTCTGCCCAGCAAACCACGACTGAGGACGCATGAAAAATCAGGCGCACCCCATTGTCGTCGTTAAGCGGCGGAAACATAAAAGTCACGGTGGCGGCGCTCACGGATCGTGGAAAATTGCTTACGCCGATTTTATGACCGCGATGATGGCATTTTTTCTGGTGATGTGGCTGATTTCCATTTCCAGCCCGAAAGAACTGATTCAGATTGCCGAGTACTTTCGTACGCCGCTGGCCACAGCGGTGGCGGGCGGTCCGCGGGTTTCTAACAGCGACAGCCCGATCCCCGGCGGTGGTGACGACTATACCCAGCAGCAGGGTGAAGTTCACAAACAGCAGCCCAACATCGAACAGCTCCGTGAGCGGATGGAAATGAGCCGGTTGAAAAAGATCCGCGGTGAACTTGATCAGTTGATTGAGGCCGATCCCAAACTTAAGGCGCTCAGACCGCATCTTAAAATCGACCTGGTACAGGAAGGATTGCGTATCCAGATAATCGACAGTCAGAATCGCCCGATGTTTAAGACCGGCAGTGCTGAAGTCGAGCCGTACATGCGCGATATCCTGCGCGCTATTGCCCCGGTGCTCAACGAAATCCCCAATAAAATTAGTCTCTCCGGGCATACTGACGATTACCCATACGCCGGTGGTGATAAGGGTTACAGCAACTGGGAACTCTCCGCAGACCGCGCTAACGCTTCGCGTCGCGAGCTGGTGGCCGGCAGTCTGGACAGCGATAAAGTTCTGCGCGTCGTTGGCATGGCCGCAACCATGCGGCTGTCTGACCGTGGGGGAAATGACGCTATCAACCGCCGTATTAGCCTGGTAGTGCTGAACAAGCGCACCGAACAGGCCATTCTTAATGAGAATGCCGAAAGTCAGAACGTCCCGTTTAGTGAATTAACGCCATCTGCGGCAGCACCGCAGGCGGGCAGTCCCACATCGCCACAAGCCGATCCGAGGTGATAGCGTGAGCATGGATATTAGTGATTTTTATCAGACTTTTTTTGATGAAGCCGATGAATTACTGGCTGACATGGAACAGCATCTGCTGGACCTGGTGCCCGAGTCGCCGGATGGAGAACAGCTGAATGCAATTTTCCGCGCGGCCCACTCGATTAAAGGCGGTGCGGGTACCTTTGGATTCTCAATTTTGCAGGAAACCACGCATTTAATGGAGAACCTGCTGGACGAGGCCCGACGTGGAGAGATGCACCTTAACACTGACATTATCAACCTGTTTTTGGAAACTAAAGATATTATGCAGGAACAGCTCGATGCTTATAAAAGCTCTCAGGAGCCGGACGCTGCCAGCTTTGAATATATCTGTCACGCGCTGCGCCAGTTAGCGCTAGAAGCAAAAGGCGAGGTTGCATCGCCGCCTGCCGCCAAACTGACCGTTGTTGCCCCCGACGAACCGCAGGAGACTGCCAGCGGACAGACGCGTATTGTGCTCTCGCGCCTGAAGGCGGGGGAGCCCGATCTGCTGGAAGAGGAACTGGGCAATCTGGCAACGCTTGCGGGCGTGGTGAAAACCGCGGACTCACTGTCGGCCATTCTTGATGGTAGCGTCGAAGAAGACGACATTGTTGCGGTACTGTGTTTCGTTATCGAAGCCGATCAGATTGCGTTTGAAGCCGTGGTCGCCGATGAGTCTGACGCCGAATCAGAAGAACAACCGTCTATTGACGCTCCCGCACCCGCAGCACCCGTGCTGGTCGCCGTGCCAAAAGAGGCGCCGGCCAGCCGCAGCAGCGCCGAAAAGCCGACCCGCGTCAGCGAGTCTTCCAGCATTCGCGTGGCCGTTGAAAAAGTCGATCAGCTTATTAACCTGGTCGGCGAACTGGTGATCACCCAGTCGATGCTGGCCCAGCGCTCTAATGAACTCGATCCGGTCGCTCATGGCGATCTGATTACCAGCATGGGGCAGCTGCAGCGTAACGCCCGCGATCTTCAGGAATCGGTAATGTCCATCCGCATGATGCCGATGGAATATGTCTTCAGCCGCTTCCCGCGTCTGGTGCGGGATCTGGCCAGTAAGCTGAATAAGGAAATTGAACTGACGCTGGTGGGGAGTTCCACCGAGCTTGATAAAAGCCTGATTGAACGCATCATCGATCCGCTGACGCACCTGGTGCGTAACAGCCTTGACCACGGTATTGAATCCCCGGATACGCGGCTTGCCGCCGGAAAATCGGCGGTGGGTAATCTGGTGCTGTCCGCCGAACATCAGGGCGGCAATATCTGTATTGAAGTGACCGACGACGGTGCAGGACTGAATCGTCAGCGGATCCTGGCGAAAGCCGCCTCGCAGGGCATGGCCGTTCATGACAACATGAGCGACGAAGAGGTCGGGATGCTGATTTTCGCTCCGGGCTTCTCCACCGCGGAGCAGGTGACCGATGTGTCCGGGCGCGGTGTCGGTATGGATGTGGTAAAACGGAACATCCAGGAGATGGGGGGGCACGTTGAGATCCAGTCGAAACAGGGTACGGGCACCACCATTCGCATCCTGCTGCCGCTAACATTAGCTATTCTTGATGGCATGTCGGTGAAAGTGAGCGGGGAAGTATTTATCCTGCCGCTGAATGCCGTTATGGAATCCCTGCAGCCGCGCATAGAAGATCTGCATCCGCTGGCGGGTGGCGAACGGGTACTGGAAGTCCGCGGCGAGTATTTGCCGCTGGTTGAATTGTGGAAAGTGTTTGATGTTCAGGGTGCCAGAACCGAAGCGACGCAAGGAATTGTGGTGATCCTGCAAACAGCCGGACGCCGTTATGCGCTGCTGGTCGATCAGCTTATCGGCCAGCATCAGGTGGTGGTGAAAAACCTCGAGAGTAATTATCGCAAAGTACCGGGTATTTCTGCCGCCACTATTCTCGGGGATGGTAGCGTGGCGCTGATCGTCGATGTTTCAGCGCTTCAGGGATTAAATCGTGAACAACGTATGGCGCACACAGCAGCCTGATTAAGTTAAAAGGGTAAAAAATGACCGGTATGAATAACGTTACAAAACTGGCAGGTGAGCCATCGGGTCAGGAATTTTTGGTCTTCACGCTGGCCGATGAAGAGTATGGGATTGATATCCTGAAAGTGCAGGAGATCCGCGGTTACGATCAGGTAACCCGCATTGCCAACACCCCGGCTTTCATTAAGGGCGTGACCAATCTGCGCGGAGTTATTGTCCCTATCGTTGATCTGCGGGTGAAATTTGAGCAGCAGGGCGTTGAGTATAATGACAACACGGTGGTGATCGTACTCAATCTCGGTCAGCGTGTGGTCGGAATTGTGGTTGATGGGGTTTCCGATGTGCTGTCACTGACTGCTGAACAAATCCGTCCGGCACCGGAATTTGCCGTCACGCTCTCTACCGAATACCTGACCGGTCTCGGCGCACTGGGCGAACGCATGTTGATTCTGGTTAATATTGAGAAATTACTCAACAGCGAAGAGATGGCGCTGCTGGATTCTGCTGCAAATCACGCTGCCTGATACATCCTAAGACACCCTGTCCGCAGCCGCGGACAGAGTGTCTCTTTCCGATAAGTACTGCTGGTCCATTTCTGCCGTTTCGCTATAAATACTTTTTCTTTACAATGAATCGCTTAACCCAATATCGCTGATATTATTGCGAAGTATATTATATTCGTTAGCTATTAAGTCTGTGTAATATAAAGTTAAGCAGTATTAAATTAAATATTGATTTTAAAATATCACCTGCCGCAGTTAATGGGAAATTCGGCATTGTTCAGCGTGATAAAAATCACAAAATCAGCACCACTTGTATGAAATAAATTGATGAAAGAGTGGCTTCTCGGCTAATTGGCTGAAATATAATATGAATAATATCATTATGGAAAAACAATGCTGAAACTTTTATCTTTATTATTCGGTTGGTTTAATCTAAATTAAATAAGAAGGCTGCTTGTGCAGCATCGCGTATTCACGGGTGGCGGCGTAAATAAAACGCTGAAATTATCTTATACCGGAGACGGTACTATGAACCGAATGCGTCTTTTAATCCTTACGAGCAGTATTCTGGTTTTAATGAACACTCAGGCCCACGCGGTCACCAGCAACGGCACCATTGGTGCCACGCTAACGCTGACCAACGGCTGTTTAATCAATGGTTCGCCCAGTCAGAATGGAATTAATTTCGGTACCCTGGATTTTGGTACGCACCCGGCAACGTTCTCCACGCTTACCACGCAATTAAGAGGGGCCACCAGCGGTAATAGTTTTGGTATTCAATGCACCACCACCAGTTATCGGGTTGAAATTACGGGGAATACGCATACGGCAAATCCAGGCTCTTCAGTTGGAACGCCGGGCACCGATCCACGCTATCTGGTCAATACTGATGATGCCACTCAGGGCGTCGCGTATAATTTGTATAGCGACAGTGGTTTTAATAATGAAATCACCAATAACACTCCCATTCCCATCGCATCAAATACCGGACCTGTCGATAATTACACGTTGTATGGACGTATCCAGGACGGCGGTAACAGTATTAGTGTGGTTCCCGGCACATATACCGACACCATTAATGTCAGCGTAACGTACTGATTCTCCCGATGCGGCGAATACTAAAAGGCTCCTTTCGGGGAGCCGGGCTACGCCTACGCACAGGCTTTTTTTTCGCCCTGACGATCTTACCGTTCAGCGGGCCGCAGGCGCTAACCAAACAAACCTTTCAGGTAAGCGCCACCATTGTGCGGGGATGTTCGGTAGTCAGCGGCACGGGAGGAGAGCTGGGGGTGCTCAATTTTGGCACCCGCTCCGGTGCAGCGTTCGGCACTATCAGCGCGCAGTTCGTGCCCAATACAGCGCTCTCGCTGGCCTGTACGCCGGGCGTCGCGCTGACCATGACTATTGATGGCGGCCAGCATTATGCTTCAGTACGCAACATGCAGCGGGCGCAGGGAGCGGAGCGTGTTCCTTATCGGCTTTACAGCAGCAGTTCGCTGGCCGCCAACAGTGAGATTGTGGTCAACCAGCAGGTGGCCGTTCCGGTAACTGACGCCGGTAATATCGCTCTGACGCTGTTTGGCGTGGCGCAACTGACTGCGCTAAGTCCGGCAGGGGTTTATAACGATCAATTAACGGTGACCTTATCGTGGTGATTCAGGGAGAACAAAAATGAGAGCTGTTACTGTTATGGCGCTGGCGGCCTTGCTGATGTCAGGCTGCTTTGCGGGCGACCAAAAAGCCCATGCCGCTGCCACTATCTTATTGTGGCCTATCGATCCGTGGCTTGGCGCCGACATGAATGCCAGCGAGCTGTGGATTGAGAATCAGGGAAACAGCGCTGCCACCATGCAAATACGCATTGTGCGCTGGACGCAGGAGGGCGGCTATGAGCGATACCAGTCGCAGCAGGACGTGGTTGCCAGCCCGCCGATCCTGCGTATCGATCGCGGCAGTAAGCAGTTAATTCGGCTGATTAAGCAGACCGCTGCTCCTGCCGGCGTCGAGAAAGCCTATCGCATTATTATTGATGAAATTCCCCAGCCTGATGCCCCCGCGACGCCGCAAATGGGGATCAAACTGCAAATGCGCTATTCCCTGCCGCTATTTGTATATGGCAGCGGGATACGCACTCAGCTCAATGCTGCCAATCATGCTGATGTCCAGACTGACCGGCTGAGCTGGCGTGTAGTTCAGCAGGCGGGCAAACCGGCCATCGAAGTCATCAACCGGGGTAATGTCCATCTGCGCCTGAGCCACGTCACGGTGGCGCAAAACGGGCAGAAATACAAACTGGGAGAAGGGCTGCTGGGATATGTCCTGCCCGGTCAGTTCCACCGCTGGCCGTTACCGGCGGGTGCCAGCCGACCGAACGCACTGGAGGCGACAATTAATGCGAAGGATGCTAAATGGCACTCCGCACCCGGCAATTAGGCTCGCTGATGCTACTGACTTTAGTAACCCACGCCACCGCGGTAAATGCTCAGGATGCGGATGATGCACTGCCGCCGCCGCCGGGTGCGTCTGCCGTTAACGCAGAGACGCTATATCATCTGGCGCTGGTGATTAACCACTACGACACGCGGCAGGTGGTGCCAGTGGTACAGCGTCAGGGTCACTATTTTGTCAGCAGCGCAGATTTACAGCGTGCCGGTCTGGCGGCTGAGCATCTGCCGCAGGGGGAAGTTAATCTGTCAGCATTGCCCGAGGTGCGCGTAGAGTACGACGGCAACGGTCAGCGTCTGTTATTACGCGTGCCGCGCGACTGGCTACCTGTTACGGCCACCGCGTTTCGCGACGGCATTGCGCATACAGAGCCGGTCAACGGGCAGGGCGCGCTGATCAATTACGATCTTTACACCAGTCAAACCGAGCACGGCACTGGCCAGGCGACGCTCTGGCATGAGTTTCGTTATTTCTACGACATTGGCTCGCTCACCTCGACAGGCAGCCTGCGATATATCTACGCGGGCGATCATCCGCAGCAGGAGGGATATATTCGCTACGACACGACGCTTAATCTGACAAATGAAGAAGATGTCACTCAGTGGAGCATCGGCGATGTGATCACCGAATCGCTGAGCTGGAGTAATAGCGTGCGCGTCGGCGGCATACGCTACGGGCGGGATTTTTCGCTGCGTCCGGACCTGGTCACGTGGCCGCTTCCGGCATTCTCCGGCGAGGCGGCGGTGCCCACCGCTGTTGATCTGTTCATTGACGGCTACCGGGCCGGAAGCACTCAACTTCAGCCCGGGCCTTTTTCGCTGACCAATCTGCCCTATGTTAACGGGTCGGGCAATGCGGTACTGGTGACAACGGATGCGCTGGGGCGTCAGGTCAGCACCGTTCTGCCTTTTTATGTTGACAGCGCACTGCTTAGCCCAGGTCTGAGCGATGGGGCGATTACGTTAGGCGCGCTGCGCAGACGCTATGGTATCGACAATTTTGACTATGGTCCGGCGGTGGGCAGCGGTTCCTGGCGCTATGGTCTGACCGACTGGCTGACGCTGGAGAGTCATGCTGAAGGGGCAGAGTCGCTGGCGCTTGGGGGGCTCGGCAGCGTGGTAAAACTGTGGCGCATGGGCGTGGTGAACAGCGCCTGGACGCAGAGCCAGATGCGCGGTGAAGAGGGACATCAACTCAACTGGGGATACCAGTACAACACCAGTACCTTTAGCCTCGGCACTCAGCACACCCGGCGCGATGCCGATTTTGGCAATCTCGCGCTCTATGACTACGATCGACCCGTCAATATGAAAGGCAATAATGAGCCGATCGCCAGCCTGAGTAAAAGTGCCGATCAGTATTCACTGTCTGTCAATCTGGATGAATGGGGCAACGTGGGGGCGGCATGGATTGGGGTACAAAGTTTTGACGGGCAGCGTAGCGAACTGCTGAATATCTCCTGGAGCCGCAATCTGTGGGGCAGCAGCAGTATCTACCTGGCGGCCAGTCAGGATCGGCAGCGTGATGACTGGACCCTGGCGATGTCCATTCAGATCCCGTTCGGCGAACGGGACGGCGTTGGGGTGAGTCTTGAGAAAACGCCGGACGCCGGGACGTCACAGCGCATTAACTATAGCCATGCCATGCCTACCGATGGCGGTTTTAGCTGGGACATGGCGTGGGCCAGGCAGTCTCAGGCCAGCCAGTATCAACAGGCTTCGCTCGGCTGGCGTAATAATTACGTTGAGTTGCAGGGCGGCGGCTACGGCGAGCGGAATATGATGACATGGTGGGGTGAGGCGACGGGATCGCTGGTCTTTATGGACAGCCAGTTTTTTACCGCCAATAAAATTAACGACGCTTTTGTGGTGATCAGCACCGATGGCTATCCCGATATTCCGGTCAGTTATGAAAATCAGCCCATGGGGAAAACGGACAAAAATGGCTACCTGCTGGTCAGCGGCGTATCGTCCTATTATCCGGCGAGCTATCGCATCGACGCGCTGAATTTGCCGGCGGATACCCGCTTAAAAGAAACGGAGCAGCGGGTAGCCCTGCGCCGTAATAGCGGTTATCTGGTGGAATTTCCGATGACCCAGACCAAAGTGGCCAGCGTGATCCTCCATGATGAAAACGGTGATGATATCCCGCCGGGAAGCCAGGTCTACAGGCATATGCAGCCCGCTACCGTAGTGGGCTATGACGGTATTGCGTGGCTGGAAAATCTCAGCGAGGTTAATACGCTGAAAGTGATAACCTCTGACGGGATGACGTGCCATGTTACCCTGACCCTGCGCGACAACCCGCTCCATCAGCTACGTACCTATGGGCCATTGACCTGTAAGGCCGATCGCTTATGAAACGGGCGTCCATTGTTTTACTTGTACTTTTATTTTTCAGTCCGGCACTACGCGCCGCCTGCGTTGCCAGTATTGGTAATGCCGCCTTCGGCTCGCTCTCCTCGTTTACCGTCAGCAATACGGAGCCGCAGGTGGCGGTGAATCTGATCGTCGAATGCGACACGGTGCTTAATCTGTTAACCAACGACTCGGTAACGCTCACTTATTCCAGCGCCTCATTTAGCGCCGATAGCCGCGCTACCCTGCGGCGCACCGATGCGCCAGCTAATCCGGATGCCGTGCCCGTCCGGCTGTGCGGCGGGCAGAATTGTACCGCCGCCACAGAAACCCTGACCACCCGCAGCTACACCTGGAGCGGAAATACGCTCCTGGGTCTGCTTGCCGTGAAACGCTATACGCTGCCGGTTTATTTACGGCTGACAGGTGGTCAGAGCGTCAGCGCAGGACCGTATCGGGTGACGCTCAATTTCTCGGTGAGTTACAGCATCTGCGCGCTGGGGGCATCCTTAATATGCACGACGGCGCAAACCGGCACTAAAATGCTCTCGACGCAGGTTGATCTTACCGTACTGAGCGACTGTATTACGATTAATGCGCCAAACGTCAACTTCGGCAGCGCGCCCATGGTGCGGGATTTTCCGGTTATCTCCCAGTCTGTAGGCATCACCTGTACTAAAGGCAGTACGTATACCGTCGGGATTAACAATGGCAACTGGGCCAGCGGCAGCGTGCGCAATATGGCCTCTGGCGCTAACCGTCTGAGTTACGATCTCTATAAAGGCGCAACCACCAGTCGCTGGGGCAGTACCGGGGCGGAGCGCTGGGCCAGTAGCGATGCATCCGCCGTCAGTCAGGACGGATTGCTGCGGACTTACCACTACACCGCCCGTATTCTCAGCGGGCAATCCACTCCGCCGGTCGGCGACTACAGCGACACGCTGCTTATCGATATCGTCTTCTGAACGTAACGATGAAATATTATTCCGTAAGGCAAACATAAAGTTCCCTTCCGGCTTGCCGATAACTTCGATAACAAGCCATTGAGAAGGTGCTGTATGTTGAATCGTATCCGCGTTGTCACATTGCTGATGATGGTGCTGGGCGTCTTCGCGCTCCTGCAACTGCTGTCCGGCGGTCTGCTGTTTTCATCATTACAACAGAATCAGCACAGTTTTATCCTTTCCAACGATCTGCGTACTCATCAGGCTGAAATCAATAAAACCTGGGCACTGATGCTGCAAACCCGCATCAACCTTAGCCGCTCGTCAGCGCGCATGATGATGGATGCGGCAAACCAGCAGAGCGGTGCCAAAACGGATCTGCTGAAAAATGCCCGCAGTACGCTTGAGGACGCGGGCAGACATTACGCGCTCTTCCAGCGTACGCCACAGCCGGCAGAGATGCTGGCAGCCAGCCAGACGCTGGACGCCAGCTATCAGAAATACCGCACCGCACTCAGCGAACTGATTCAGTTTCTGGAAAACGGTCAAATGGATGCCTATTTTGCGCAGCCCACTCAGGGGATGCAAAATGCGATGGGCGAGGCGATGACCCGGTACGCGGCCCTGAGCGAAACGCTGTACCACGACGCCTTCACCGCCAGCGCGCAGGATTACCGTTTTGCCCAGTGGCAACTGGCGATCCTTGCGGTCGTTCTGGTGATGGTGCTGGTCGGCGTCTGGTACGCCATTCGCCATACCTTGCTCGCGCCGCTGGCCGCCATTATCAGCCATCTGCGCCACATCGCCAGCGGCGATCTCACCCGGCCAGTGATGCTTTCCGGGCGTAACGAAATGGCTCAGCTTGCCGGAACAGTTGAGCACATGCAGCAAGCGTTGATCACTACGGTCACTAACGTGCGTAGTGGAACGGATGCCATCCATAGCGGGATGACCGACATTGCCCGTGGCAATCACGATCTTTCTTCCCGTACCGAACAGCAGGCTGCCGCGCTGGAAGAGACTGCCGCCAGTATGGAACAGCTTACCGCCACGGTGAAACAAAATGCCGACAACGCCCGCCAGGCATCGCAACTGGCGCAGAGCGCATCCGGCACGGCTCGCCACGGGGGGAAAGTGGTTGATAGCGTTGTGAATACGATGCACGACATCGCCGCCAGCTCGAAAAAAATCGCTGACATCACCAGTGTCATCGACGGCATTGCTTTTCAGACCAACATTCTTGCGCTTAACGCAGCCGTTGAAGCGGCACGTGCCGGCGAGCAGGGCCGGGGATTTGCCGTGGTCGCAGGCGAAGTGCGCAACCTCGCCAGCCGCAGCGCGCAGGCGGCAAAAGAAATCAAAGCGTTGATTGACGACTCGGTGAGCCGCGTTGACACCGGCTCGGTGCTGGTGGAAAGCGCGGGTGAAACCATGGCGGATATCGTCACTGCCGTCACCCGGGTTACCGACATTATGGGCGAGATCGCTTCCGCCTCTGATGAGCAAAGTCGCGGCATTGAACAAGTGGCGCTGGCGGTCGCCGAAATGGATCGCGTCACGCAGCAAAATGCCTCTCTGGTGCAGGGATCGGCGGCATCAGCCGTCGAACTGGAACAGCAGGCCAGCCGACTGACTCAGGCGGTATCGACGTTTCGTCTGTCGTCTGGTGCAACCGCCATCGTTTCATCGCCGCCGCCAATGGCTGCAACACCGCATTCACGCCCGGCGGTTGCCGGGGCTGATAATAACTGGGAAACCTTTTGATTTTTTGTGATGGCGGCGCATTGCCGTGTAATGGGAGCGTTGATGTTTAATCGTATTCGTATCTCGACCACCTTGTTTTTGATCCTTGTTCTCTGTGGTTTGCTACAGGTAGGAAGTAACGGTCTGTCCTTTTGGGCGTTCCGTGATGGTGTACAAAACGTTAATCAAATCGAACGCAGCAATCAACAGCGTACGCTGTTGATGCAGAGCCGGGCGGTAATGCTGGCGGCCAGTAATTCGCTCAATAAAGCCGGTACGCTGACGGCCCTGAGCTATCCGCCGGATGACATTAAAGCGCTGATGACCCGCGCCCGTGACAGTATGAAACAGGCCGATAAGCACATTGCTGAACTGATGGCGCTGCCTGCGGCGACGGAAAACGGCAAAATGCTACAGGCGGAGACGAAGAAAAGCTTCAGCGCGTGGCGTAACGACCTGGAGCATCAGGCCACCTGGCTTGAGAGCAACCAGCTTTCTGACTTTATGAGTGCGCCGGTCGACCAGTCTCAGCAGGCCTTTGAGAAAAACTTTACGGCCTGGCAGACCTACATTGATGGGCTGACGGTGCAGGCTCGCCAGGGCAGCGAAACCAATTATCACATGTCGGCGGCGATCTTCATTTCGATGATCGTTATTGCGGGGCTTATCACTACCGCGTCGCTATTCTGGTCGCGACGAATGATTGTCCAGCCGCTGGCGATAATTTCCAGCCACTTTGACAGCATTGCCAAAGGCGATCTTGCGCGTCCTGTCGCGGTGTACGGTAAAAACGAAATATCGGCTATTTTTGCCAGCCTGCTGGCAATGCAAACGGCGCTGCGTGCAACGGTGAGCGAAGTGCGGCAGGGCAGTTTTGCGATGCATACCGGCATTTCTGAAATTGCCGAAGGCAATAACGATCTGTCATCACGTACCGAGCAGCAGGCCGCATCGCTGGCAGAAACCGCCGCCAGTATGGAGCAGTTAACGGCCACGGTCGGACAGAACGCCGATAATGCACGTCAGGCTTCAGGACTGGCGCGCAGCGCAGCCGATACCGCCCAAAAGGGCGGTACTCAGGCATCGCACGTGGCCGATACCATGCGTGATATCGAAACCAGTTCGCAAAAAATTGGCGATATCATCAGCGTTATCGACGGTATTGCCTTTCAGACCAATATTCTGGCGCTCAACGCGGCGGTAGAGGCAGCACGCGCGGGCGAACAGGGACGCGGTTTCGCCGTGGTCGCAGGTGAAGTGCGTAATCTGGCCAGCCGCAGCGCGCAGGCAGCAAAAGAGATAAAAGTGCTAATTGAAGAATCCGTATCCCGGGTTCATGAAGGATCGGCGCAGGCGGAAGTCGCGGCCAAAACGCTGAGTGAGATCGTGCGCTCAGTGACCCAGGTTAACGACATCATGGGCGAAATTGCCTCGGCGTCGGACGAGCAGCGCCGGGGCATTGAACAGGTCGCGCTGGCGGTCAGCCAGATGGATCAGGTGACTCAGCAGAATGCCGCCCTGGTTGAAGAGGGCGCGGCCGCTACCGAAGAATTAACCAGCCAGGCCAATCATATGACGGCCCTGGTATCCCGCTTCCAGCTGGATGCATCACCCGTAACACACGATGCCAGGACGCCGGTGCAAGCTGCGTCACAGATCACCTGAAGGTAATTGAGAAGCCGCCATGACATCATCGCTGCCCGCCGGGCAAACGTCGTTACTTATGCAGATGACTCAGCGCCTCGCGCTGTCCGACACCCATTTTCGTCGGATATGTCAGTTGATTTACCAGCGAGCAGGAATTGTGCTGGCGGACCACAAACGTGACATGGTCTACAACCGTCTGGTGCGCCGTTTACGGACCCTGGGGCTGGAAGATTTTGGTCATTATCTGGGCATGCTGGAAGCGAATCCTAACAGCGCAGAGTGGCAGGCATTTATTAACTCCCTGACCACTAACCTGACGGCATTCTTCCGCGAAGGGCATCACTTCCCGGTGCTGGCGGAACATGCGCGTAAGCGGCAGGGCGAGTATCGCGTCTGGAGCGCGGCAGCCTCCACCGGCGAAGAGCCCTACTCGCTGGCGATCACCCTGGCCGATACGCTGGGCACCGCGCCGGGCCGCTGGAAAGTTTATGGCAGCGACATAGACACCGAGGTCCTGCGTAAAGCGCAAGAGGGTATCTATCGTCAGGAAGAGTTAAAAACGCTGTCGCCACAGCAGCTTCAGCGCTACTTCATGCGCGGTACCGGACCGCATTCCGGGCTGGTGCGGGTCCGTCAGGAGCTGGCGAACTATGTTGAGTTTGCGCCGTTAAATCTGCTCGAAAAACAGTACAACGTGCAGGGGCCGTTTGATGCGATCTTCTGCCGTAACGTAATGATTTATTTTGATAAAACGACGCAGCAGGACATTTTGCGTCGCTTTGTCCCGCTGCTCAAACCCGACGGGCTACTGTTCGCCGGACATTCGGAGAATTTCAGCCAGCTGGCGCGCGAATTCACGCTGCGTGGGCAGACGGTTTATGCGCTGAGTAAGGAGAAAGCATGAGCAAAATCAGGGTGCTTTCCGTAGACGATTCGGCGCTAATGCGCCAAATCATGACGGAAATCATTAACAGTCACAGCGACATGGAAATGGTAGCTACCGCGCCCGACCCGCTGGTAGCACGGGATTTGATCAAGAAATACAATCCTGATGTGCTGACCCTCGACGTTGAAATGCCGCGCATGGACGGACTGGATTTCCTGGAAAAATTAATGCGCCTGCGGCCGATGCCGGTGGTAATGGTTTCCTCTCTGACCGGCAAAGGCTCGGAAGTGACCCTGCGCGCGCTGGAGCTTGGAGCCATCGACTTTGTGACCAAACCGCAGTTGGGCATTCGTGAAGGGATGCTGGCCTACAGTGAGATGATCGCTGATAAAGTCCGTACCGCGTCGCGAGCGAAACTGGCGGCGAATAAACCGATTGCCGCACCGGTAACGCTCAAGGCAGGGCCGCTGCTCAGCTCTGAAAAACTGATGGTCATTGGCGCATCTACTGGCGGCACCGAGGCTATCCGTCACGTACTCCAGCCGCTGCCGCTCTCCAGTCCTGCGGTATTAATTACCCAGCATATGCCGCCGGGTTTTACCCGTTCATTTGCCGAGCGGCTTAATAAGCTGTGCCAAATAAGCGTTAAAGAGGCCGAAGATGGCGAGCGCGTGTTGCCAGGGCATGCCTACATTGCGCCGGGCGATAAGCATATGGAACTGGCGCGCAGCGGGGCCAACTATCAAATCAAAATTCATGACGGCCCGCCGGTTAACCGACATCGCCCATCTGTCGATGTGTTGTTTCACTCGGTAGCCAAATACGCGGGACGCAACGCCGTCGGGGTGATCCTGACGGGGATGGGTAACGATGGCGCGGTCGGAATGCGGGCAATGCACGAGGCGGGTGCCTGGACCATTGCCCAGAACGAGGCAAGTTGTGTGGTGTTCGGCATGCCGCGCGAAGCTATCAATAGTGGTGGCGTGAGCGAAGTGGTCGATCTTAGTCAGATAAGCCAGCAAATGCTGGCGAAAATCAGTGCCGGACAGGCAATACGTATTTAACGAGGAGTAGTATTTTATGGCGGATAAAGAGCTCAGGTTTCTGGTTGTGGATGACTTTTCCACCATGCGTCGCATTGTGCGTAACCTGCTTAAAGAGCTGGGTTTTAACAACGTTGAAGAAGCAGAAGACGGCGTTGACGCACTGAATAAATTGCAGGCGGGTGGTTTCGGTTTTGTGATCTCCGACTGGAACATGCCCAACATGGACGGTCTGGAGCTGTTAAAAACCATTCGTGCTGACGGCGCAATGTCATCCATGCCGGTACTGATGGTGACGGCAGAAGCCAAAAAAGAAAATATCATTGCGGCCGCGCAGGCGGGGGCCAGCGGCTACGTCGTTAAACCATTTACCGCAGCCACTCTGGAAGAAAAGCTGAATAAGATTTTCGAGAAACTTGGCATGTAAGGAATTGTTATGATGCAATCTTTTAATCTTGCTGAAGAACATTCAGCCGGGGATATTATTGCCCGCATCGGTAGCTTAACCCGTATGTTGCGCGACAGTCTGCGTGAACTGGGTCTGGACCAGGCGATTGCCGAAGCGGCGGAAGCGATTCCTGATGCCCGCGATCGTCTTGATTATGTTGTGCAAATGACCGCGCAGGCGGCCGAACGCGCGTTGAACTGCGTGGAGCTGTCACAGCCTCACCAGAATCAGATGGAAACGCAGGCCAAAGCGCTGTCCGGGCGCTGGGATGAGTGGTTTGAAAATCCCATTGAGCTGGCCGATGCACGCGAACTGGTGACCGATACGCGCAGTTACCTGGCCGACGTGCCGGGTCACACCAGCTTTACCAACGCGCAGCTGCTGGAAATCATGATGGCGCAGGACTTCCAGGATCTGACCGGGCAGGTCATCAAGCGAATGATGGACGTTATCCAGGAAATTGAGCGTCAGTTGTTAATGGTGCTGCTGGAGAACATGCCGGAGCCGGGCGCGCGAGCAAAACGTGAGAACGACAGCCTGCTCAACGGTCCGCAGGTTGACGCCTCTAAAGTGGGCGTGGTGGCCAGTCAGGATCAGGTGGACGACCTGCTGGATAGCCTGGGCTTTTAACCGTTTTGCGTCAGCACATGTCTGCCTGTAGCTAATAAAGTATTGATATTAATATTTTTTCCGCTCAGGGGCAGAGTAAAGTCACACTTGGCGAAACGGCAAGCCGGATTTGTCATCAACCTTAAAGGGCCTGAAAAGGCCCTTTTTCGCATAGCTATTCAGCGCATTAGCCCGCAGCGATTCTGGCATCATGATTGCGGGTAAAGCAGGATGAATAGAACGCGTGGCTGAAGATAACGACGACAAAACAGAATCCCCCACACCCCAGCGACTTGAAAAAGCGCGTGAGGAAGGGCAGATCCCCCGATCCCGCGAGTTAACCTCGCTGCTGATCTTACTGGTCGGCGTCTGCATTATCTGGATTGGCGGCGAATCGCTGGCACGCAGGCTGGCGGCGCTGCTGTCATCGGGACTGCGCTTTGATCACCGTATCATCAACGATCCGAATCTCATTCTCGGGCAAATTATCCTCCTGATCCGCGAGGCGATGCTGGGACTTTTACCGCTGATCGCCGGGGTGGTCGTGGTGGCGCTTATTGGCCCGGTGATGCTTGGCGGTCTGGTATTTAGCGGAAAATCGCTCTCCTTAAAGCTCGATAAACTCAATCCTTTACCCGGTATTAAACGCATGTTCTCTGCGCAGTCGGCGGCGGAGCTGGTGAAAGCGCTGCTGAAAGCGGCGCTGGTAGGCAGTGTGACCGGGTTTTACCTCTGGTCACACTGGCCGGATATGATGCATTTAATCAGCCAGTCGCCGTTAACGGCGATGGGTAATGCGCTAAATCTGGTTGGCCTGTGCGCACTGCTGGTGGCCCTCGGGGTGATCCCGATGGTGGGTTTCGATGTCTTCTGGCAAATCCACAGTCATATTAAAAAACTACGTATGTCACGCCAGGACATTCGTGACGAATTCAAACAAAGCGAAGGCGACCCGCACGTGAAGGGGCGCATTCGTCAGATGCAGCGGGCGGCGGCCCGGCGACGGATGATGGCCGATGTGCCGAAAGCGGACGTGATCGTGACTAACCCCACCCATTACTCGGTGGCGTTGCAGTATGACGAAAGCAAAATGAGCGCGCCGAAAGTGGTGGCAAAAGGGGCGGGGCTGGTGGCGCTGCGCATCCGCGAGCTGGCGGCTGAACATCGGGTGCCGGTACTGGAAGCGCCGCCGCTGGCGCGTGCCCTTTACCGACATGCAGAAATTGGTCAGCAAATTCCAGGCCAGCTCTATGCGGCCGTTGCGGAAGTGCTGGCCTGGGTCTGGCAGCTTAAACGCTGGCGACTGGCGGGTGGGCAACGCCCGCAAAAACCTGAAAATCTTCCGGTGCCAGAGGCGCTGGATTTTATGAATGAGAAGGACACTGATGGCTAACCTGGTGGCAATGTTACGACTGCCCAACAACCTGAAATCGACCCAATGGCAGGTGCTGGCCGGACCGGTACTGATTTTACTGATCCTGTCGATGATGGTATTGCCGCTGCCCGCCTTTGTGCTGGATATGCTGTTTACCTTTAACATTGCGCTGTCGATCATGGTGTTGCTGGTGGCGATGTTTACTCAGCGCACGCTGGAGTTCGCGGCATTTCCAACCATTCTGCTGTTTACCACGCTGCTGCGCCTGGCGCTCAACGTGGCATCAACGCGTATTATCCTGATGGACGGTCATACCGGCGGTGCGGCGGCGGGAAAAGTGGTTGAAGCCTTCGGCCACTTTCTTGTCGGCGGCAATTTTGCTATCGGTATCGTAGTTTTTATTATTCTCGTTATCATCAACTTCATGGTCATTACCAAAGGGGCCGGACGTATTGCGGAAGTGGGTGCGCGTTTTGTGCTGGACGGGATGCCGGGCAAACAGATGGCCATTGATGCCGATCTGAACGCCGGACTGATTGGTGAAGACGAAGCGAAAAAGCGCCGCTCGGATGTGACTCAGGAAGCCGATTTCTACGGTTCGATGGACGGTGCAAGTAAATTCGTGCGCGGTGATGCGGTCGCCGGGATCCTGATCATGGTCATCAACGTGATTGGCGGCCTGCTGGTCGGGGTGTTGCAGCACGGGTTACCGATGGCGCAGGCGGCGGAATCCTACACCCTGCTGACTATCGGTGACGGGCTGGTGGCGCAGATCCCGGCGCTGGTTATCTCTACGGCTGCCGGCGTTATCGTAACCCGGGTCAGCACCGAGCAGGATGTCGGTGAGCAGATGGTGACCCAGCTATTTAATAATCCGCGCGTCATGATGTTGAGCGCCGGGGTACTGGGCCTGTTGGGCATGGTGCCGGGGATGCCAAATTTTGTCTTTCTGCTGTTCACGGCTGGCCTGCTGGGACTGGCATGGTGGGCGCGCGGTCGGGAAACGAAAGCCGTTGCCGCGCCGTCATCACCGGTAAAAATGGCGGAAACGGCCCCGGCGGCTGAAGCAACGTGGAGCGATGTCCAGCTTGAAGACACACTTGGAATGGAAGTGGGCTATCGCCTCATTCCGATGGTAGATTTTCAGCAGGATGGCGAGTTACTGGGTCGTATTCGCAGCATTCGCAAGAAAATCGCCCAGGATCTTGGCTTTTTGCCGCCGGTCGTTCATATCCGGGACAATATGGATCTGCCTCCGGCGCGTTATCGCATTCTGATGAAAGGGGTCGAAATTGGCAGCGGTGATGCCTATCCAGGCCGCTGGCTGGCGATTAACCCCGGTACGGCGGCGGGAACCCTGCCCGGCGAACAGACGGTCGATCCAGCATTTGGCCTGGCCGCTATCTGGATTGAGAGCGCGCTGAAAGAGCAGGCACAAATTCAGGGCTTTACCGTGGTTGAAGCCAGTACCGTGGTAGCAACCCATCTCAATCATCTGATCAGCCAGTTTTCGGCCGAGCTGTTTGGACGTCAGGAAGCGCAGCAGCTGCTTGAGCGCGTAACGCAGGAGATGCCAAAGCTTACTGAAGATTTAGTCCCGGGCGTCATCACGCTGACCACACTCCATAAAGTGCTGCAAAATCTGCTGGAAGAGAAAATTCCCATCCGCGATATGCGCACCATCCTGGAAACGCTGGCAGAACATGCGCCGATACAAAACGATCCGCATGAATTGACGGCCGTCGTGCGTGTGGCGCTGGGTCGCGCAATCACCCAACAGTGGTTCCCCGGGACCGGTGAAGTTCAGGTTATCGGCCTTGACACCCCGCTGGAGCGTTTGCTGCTTCAGGCGCTTCAGGGTGGCGGTGGGCTGGAGCCGGGCCTTGCCGATCGTCTTCTGGCGCAAACCCAGGAAGCATTAAGCCGTCAGGAAATGCTGGGCGCACCGCCGGTGCTGTTAGTTAACCACGCGCTGCGTCCGCTGCTGGCCCGCTTCCTGCGCCGCAGCCTGCCGCAGTTGACCGTGCTGTCGAATATGGAATTGTCGGACAACCGTAATATCCGCATGACGGCGACTATCGGAGGCAAGTAATGCGCCACTTATTATGGCTGCTTTTGCTGCCGTTTAGCGTCATGGCGGCGGGTGAAGGGGCATGGCAGGCCAGCGGGCGGGGGGTGACGCTGAATCAGCGCGGCGTGGCCGCGTCGTCAGCGCCGCTGGTTTCCACCCAACCGGTAAACGGTCTGATGACCCTGGTTGCCTGGCGCTATACGCTCAATGGCCCGACACCTGCCGGGCTAAATGTGCGCCTGTGTTCTCAAAGCCGCTGTGTGCCGCTGGACGGGCAGAGCGGCGTCACTCGCGGACTAACCGGCGTTCCAGCCATCGAACCGCTGCGTTTTGTCTGGGACGTGCCCGGCGGCGGACGGCTGATGCCTTCGCTCCAGGTGTCCAGCAATCAGGTCATCGTTAACTACCGCTGATTGCACTCTTTTTCACCGGTCATCAGTAAAAACTGATGGCTGGCTCGCATTTTTGACCCGTCCTTTTGATGCAAAAGAAACACTGTTTTATAAATCAGTGAGCTTCGTGGCGCGTCTCTTTGTAATTTTGCCATTTACAGGAATGGGATGGCAAAAACAAAAAGGTAACCCTTTCTGCATACTTTTACTGTAGCCGTGTATTAACTCCCTTTGGCGAAGCCCGGTTACCGGGGCATCCCACTATAAAATCAGGGTACGGCAATGGAAAAACGTAAACCAGGTGTTATGAACTACCTCGCCTACGGCTCAGGCGACTTTCTTGGCGCAGGAACGACAGCGCTTACCGCCGCATGGCTTCTTTATTTCTACACCACCTTTTGTGGCTTAACGCCTATCGAAGCCACCTTCATTTTTGCGATTGCCCGGATACTGGATGCGGTTGTCAGTCCACTGATGGGCTTTCTGACCGACAACTTCGGCTCCACCTGGCTCGGCAGGCGTTTTGGCCGACGCAAATTCTTTATTCTGCTCGGTATTCCCTGCGTCTTTAGTTATTCACTGATGTGGATTGGCGATATGAGTTTCTGGTATTACCTGCTGAGCTATCTGGTTTTTGACGTGGTATACACCATGATCCTGGTACCGTACGAAACGCTGGTGCCGGAAATGACTGACGACTTTAAACAAAAAACCAAATTTTCTGGCGCACGCATTTCAATGGCGCAGATGTCAGCCATTCTCGCGTCTTTTTTGCCAGGTGTCCTGCTAAGCGCATTTGGTAAAGACAATCCGATCTCCTTCTTTTACGCAAGTCTGGTGTTCTCCGTACTGTGCGCGATCATGCTGACACTGGTGTGGTGTTTCACCTGGGAACGGCCCCGGGAAGAGTGGACCGCAGCCGCGCTACGTGCTGAAGAAGAAAAACGCAGCCTGACCTTTGGGCAGAGTATTCACCGGCTGGTCATTGAACTCACCTCGACGCTGCGTATTAAAATCTTTCGCCAGCATCTGGGTATGTATCTTGGCGGCTACATCGCGCAGGACGTTTTTAACGCGGTTTTTACCTACTATGTGGTCTTTGTTCTGTTACAGGATGCCTCGCTGGCCTCAAACCTGCTCGGCACCATGGCCATTTGTCAGTTCCTCGCGGTTATTGCGATGATCCCGCTGTGTATTCGCTTTGGCCCGGCTCCCTCCTACCGGATGGTGATCGTACTGTTCGGCCTCGCCTCACTCTCTTTTGCCCTCCTCTACTATGCCGGGTTGAGCGATATTTATGCGTTACTGCTGCTGGTTTCCGCCATTGCCGGGCTGGGGCGCGGCGGGATTAACTATGTACCGTGGAATATTTATACCTATATCGCTGATGTTGATGAAGTGATCACCGGACAGCGCCGCGAGGGCATTTTCGCCGGCATCATGACCCTGACGCGTAAAGCATCTCAGGCCGGAGCGGTCATGCTGGTGGGCATTATTATGCAACTCTCTGGCTTTGTCTCCGGGCAAAAAATTCAGCCGCCGGAGGTCAGTCATACCATTCTGCTGATCCTGAGCACAGGGACGATTGGGGTACTTGCCTGCGGTTTTCTGGTCTCTCTGCGCTTTAAACTGAATCTTAAAACCCACAGCGTTCTGCGTGAAGAAACCCGGAAAATGCGTGAAGCGGGACATGCGCTGGCGTACATCACGCCCGAGGCGCGCGCGACGGTCGAAATGCTTGCCGGTCTGCCTTATGAGTCGCTGTGGGGCAATAACAACGTTGGTTATCTCAATCGTAATAAACCTGCTGCGCATTCGCCCGGTCAGGGTGTTCCACTGAATTCGACATACAACAGAGGTTAAGGATATGAAGGTTTGGCCTGTTACTTATAGCGCGTTACTCCGTCAGCCTGAGCGCTTTATCACCAGGGAAGAGCTGAAAGCACTGATCAAGAAAGTCACGCATAATCTGGTCAATATTCACGATGAAAGCGGTGAATTCTTGCTGCGGCTTGACGACGGGCGGGTGATCGATACCAAAGGCTGGGCGGGCTGGGAGTGGACGCACGGCGTGGGGCTTTACGGTATCTGGCAGTACTATCAGCAGACCGGCGATCTGGAGATGCGCGACATTATCGATGGCTGGTTCACCGAGCGTTTTGCCGAGGGTGCGACCACCAAAAATGTTAATACGATGGCACCGTTTCTGACCCTCGCGTATCGCTATGAGGAGGATCATAATCCGGCGTACCTGCCGTGGCTGGAGAGCTGGGCTGAATGGGCAATGTACGAGATGCCGCGCACTGACTACGGCGGAATGCAACACATTACGCTGGCGGAAGAGAATCATCAGCAAATGTGGGACGATACCCTGATGATGACTGTTCTGCCGCTGGCCAAAATTGGCACGTTATTAAACCGCCCTGAGTATGTGGAAGAAGCGAGCTATCAATTTCTGCTGCACGTGCAAAATCTGATGGACCGGGAAACCGGGCTGTGGTTCCACGGCTGGAACTATGAAGGTCATCATAATTTTGCCAGGGCCCGTTGGGCGCGTGGCAATAGCTGGTTAACGATGGTTATCCCGGATTTCCTTGAGCTTCTGGATCTACCCGCCAACAATGCCGTCCATCGCTATCTGGTGCAGGTACTCAATGTGCAGATAGCCGCGCTGGCGAAATGCCAGGATGACAGCGGTCTGTGGCATACGCTGCTCGACGATCCTCACTCCTATCCTGAAGCGTCGGCCACCGCAGGATTCGCCTACGGGATACTCAAAGCGCTGCGTAAACGCTATGTCGGACCGGAATATGCGGATGTTGCTGAAAAAGCGATTCAGGGAATCGTGGCGCACATTTCCCCGGAAGGCGAGTTAATGCAAACCTCCTTTGGGACGGGCATGGGATCAAATCTGGCGTTCTACCGTCAGATCCCGCTGACTTCAATGCCCTATGGGCAGGCGATGGCGAATTTGTGCCTGACGGAGTATCTGCGCAAATATTTCTGAGGTGAAGACAAGAAGCGGTAAAACAGAAACGGTGCCCTCAGGCACCGTTTTTACTGGATATTACATCCGTTCTACCGTTTCAATCCCCAGCATATCCAGCCCCAGCTTCAGCGTTTTCGCCGTCAGCAAGGCCAGTTTCAGGCGGCTGTTACGCACGTCTTCGCTTTCTGCGGTGAGGATAGGGCAGTGTTCATAGAAACCTGAGAACAGACCGGCAACATCGTACAGATAGGCGCACATAACGTGTGGCGTACCTTCACGCGCAACGACCGTAACCGTTTCTTCAAATTGGAGCAGACGCGCAGCAAGCTGGGCTTCACGATCTTCACTGATACGGACTGTAGTCTTCAGCAACTGCTGCTCATCAATTTGCGCTTTACGGAAAACGGACAGCACGCGGGTATAGGCATACTGCATATACGGCGCAGTATTACCTTCGAAGGCCAGCATATTGTCCCAGTCGAAGATGTAGTCGGTAGTCCGGTTCTTTGACAGATCCGCATATTTCACCGCGCCGATACCGACCGCATTGGCCAGTTTTTCCAGCTCTTCAGCGGGCATGTCCGGGTTCTTTTCTGCCACCAGACGACGGGCGCGCTCCAGCGCTTCATCCAGCAGATCGGACAATTTCACGGTACCGCCCGCGCGGGTTTTAAACGGCTTACCGTCTTTGCCCAGCATCATACCGAACATGTGATGTTCCAGCGGCACAGACTCAGGAACGTAACCGGCTTTGCGCACGATTGTCCACGCCTGCATCAGGTGCTGGTGCTGACGGGAGTCAATGTAATACAGCACGCGGTCGGCATGCAGCGTTTCATAACGGTATTTTGCGCAGGCAATATCGGTGGTGGTGTAGAGGTAGCCGCCATCCTTTTTCTGAATGATGACGCCCATCGGCTCACCTTCTTTATTTTTATATTCGTCGAGGAAGACGACGGTCGCACCTTCGCTCTCAACGGCCAGCCCTTTGGCTTTCAGGTCGGCAACAATGCCCGGCAGCATCGGATTATACAGGCTTTCACCCATCACGTTATCGCGGGTCAGGGTAACGTTCAGACGCTGATAGGCAATCTGATTCTGTGCCATGGTGATATCCACCAGCTTGCGCCACATTTCACGGCAATACGCGTCGCCGCCCTGCAGTTTAACCACGTAGCCACGGGCACGTTCAGCGAACGCTGCATCTTCGTCGTAGTGCTTTTTGGCATCGCGATAGAAGGCTTCCAGATCCGCCAGTGCCATCTCACCCGCGTTTTCCTGCTGCTGTTTTTCGAGATAGGCAATCAGCATACCGAACTGGGTGCCCCAGTCGCCGACGTGGTTCGCACGGATGACGTTATGGCCGAGGAACTCCTGCGTGCGCACCGCCGCGTCACCAATAATGGTGGAACGCAGGTGGCCCACGTGCATCTCTTTCGCCACGTTAGGCGCAGAGTAATCAATCACGATGGTCTGCGGCGCGGGTTGAGAAATTCCCAGACGCGCAGAATTCAGCGCATCATCAACCTGTGCTGACAGGAAGGCGGGATCGAGAAAGATATTAATAAAACCCGGTCCGGCGATCTCAGTTTTGCTGGCAATACCGTTAAGATCGAGATGAGTCAGGACCTGTTCTGCCAGTTGTCGCGGTGCCATGCCCAGTTTTTTGGCAACGGCCATGACGCCATTTGCCTGATAATCGCCGAACTGGACTTTCGCCGACTGTCGAACCTGCGGTTCGCAATCTGCGGGCGCACCTGCAGCAATCAGAGCCTGACTGACTTTTTCTGAGAGAAGAGCCTGAATATTCACCGGAATACCTTACGTTGATGGCGTGACGACATTGAATAACCCGCGCCGCGCTGACATGAGAAAAATTAGCCCGGCATTATACTGCATTTGACGCAGAGCGTCAGCATCGGCCCGAAGCAACATAATCAAAGGTTGGTAAGCATGCGACGACAGGGTAAATTACCGTTTTTAAAGACGACTTCAGGCAAAGACATGGCCCACTGGCAGACAATTGACGAATTGCAGGATATTTTTGCGGACCTGCCGCGTTTTACCCAGGCGCTGGCACAGCTAAGCGCCCGACTGGGGCTGAATATCGCACCGCTGGATGCCGATCATATTTCGCTGCGCTGTCATCAAAATACAACGGCCGAACGCTGGCGGCGCGGTTTTGAACAATGCGGTGAGCTACTATCGGAAAACACAATCAACGGCCGGGCAATCTGTCTTTTTAAACTGGCAGAACCTGTTGAAGTTGCCCACTGGCGCTTTACGGTGGTGGAACTGCCGTGGCCAGGCGAAAAGCGCTATCCGCATGAAGGGTGGGAGCACGTAGAAATTGTTCTGCCGGGTGCGCCAGAAACCCTTAATGCCCGGGCGCTGGCGCTGCTGTCCGATAACGGCCTCAGCCAGCCGGGGATTGCGGTGAAAACCAGTGCGCCAAAAGGTGAACATGAGCGTCTGCCGAACCCCACGCTGGCGGTGACCGACGGCAAGGTCACCCTTAAATTTCATCCCTGGTCTATTGAGGCCATCGTAGCCAGTGAAACATCGTCGGAAAATTGAAAAATTCCCGTACAGGACGGATAGTTAACATTTCTATGCTAAGGGCATACTTATGACTTCAACCCTGAGTCCGCTGCTGATGAAAACCGGCGTTGCGATCCTGCTATTACTGCTGATTTACACGGGTATGGCGACAAAAGACAGCGCCACATGGATGATGGAAGTCACGCCGGTCGTAATCGCGATCCCGCTCCTGTTGCTGGCCCGGCGGCGCTATCCTCTGACGCCGCTGCTGTATGTTTTGATTTTTTTTCACGCCGTTATTCTGATCGTTGGCGGAATGTACACTTATGCAAAAGTACCGATAGGTTTTGACGTGCAGGCGTGGTTCGGCTTAAGCCGTAATCCTTACGACAAACTGGGGCACTTTTTTCAGGGGCTGGTGCCGGCGCTGGCAGCGCGTGAAATTCTGCTGCGCGGACGGATCGTCCGTGGCAAAAAAATGCTGGCATTTATCGTCTGCTGCATTGCGCTTGCTATCAGCGCAACCTATGAGCTGATTGAGTGGTGGGCGGCGCTGGCGATGGGGCAGGGGGCAGATGATTTTCTCGGGACCCAGGGCGATCCGTGGGACACGCAATCCGATATGTTTTGTGCCCTGCTGGGGGCTATTACCACCGTACTTATCCTTGCCGGCTGGCACACGCGTCAGCTTTTGCATCACCGTTTAATAACAACAGTAAAGGACTAAAGGAGAGAAAATGGCGTTGCTGGAAATTTGTTGTTACAGCCTGGAGTGCGCGATTAGCGCGCAGCATCACGGTGCGGATCGCATTGAGCTTTGCGCTGCGCCGCTGGAAGGAGGGCTAACGCCATCATACGGCGTGCTGAAATCAGTTCGCCAGCAGGTCACCATTCCCGTTCATCCGATTATACGACCGCGCGGCGGTGACTTTTGCTATACCGACGGTGAATTTGCCGTCCTGCTCGACGATGTTCGCACCGTGCGGGAAATGGGCTTCGCAGGCGTAGTGACGGGGGTACTGGACGAAGACGGTAATGTCGATTACGGCCGAATGAAGCAGATTATGGCAGCCGCGGGTCCGCTGGCGGTTACTTTTCACCGCGCATTTGATATGTGTGTTAATCCTTATCAGGCGTTTGATAATCTTAAAGAATTAGGTGTCTCACGCATTCTGACATCCGGCCAGCAGCCTACGGCTGAAAAAGGAATTTTATTAATTGCGGAACTTATTAGCCGTTCGCGTGTTCCAATCATTATGGCCGGATCTGGCGTCCGCGCTGGCAACCTCGATATGCTGCTTAATGCAGGCGTAAAAGAGGTTCACAGCTCCGCCGGTGGGTGGAACCCTTCACCAATGCGCTACCGCAACCCTGGATTATCCATGTCGACGGACCCGAACGCAGATGAGTATCAGCGTTATGCGGTAAACGGCAGGGCGGTGGCAGAAATGAAGGCGATCGTTACCCGCTTTAGCCAACAGAATTAACGATTTTTACCGCGCATCATGTCGCCCATATGATGCTTGTTTGTACCAGGCCCCTGCATTTACAGGGGCCTTTTTTTATCTTCAGGGTTTGCGGGCAATCAGCACCGCGCGCAGCGGCGCAGGGTAGCCTTCGACGGTTTTACTGCTGTCGTTAGGATCGAGGAAGTCAGCCAGTGATTCGGTGATCATCCAGTCCGTACGACGCTGCTCCTGCGTGGTGGTAACTGATACATCGGCAATCCGCACGTCAACAAAACCGCATTTCTCCAGCCAGTTTTTCAGCGCCAGGGCAGAAGGAATAAAGTAGACGTTGCGCATTTGCGCATAGCGATCGCCGGGCACCAGCACGCTATTTTCATCGCCTTCCACCACCAGCGTCTCAAGCACCAGCTCACCGTCCCGCACCAGCTGATCTTTAAGCTGCCACAGGTGTTCCAGCGGCGAGCGGCGATGATAAAGCACACCCATCGAAAATACGGTATCAAACGCATTTAGCGCCGGAAGCTGTTCAATTCCCAGCGGCAGCAGGTGAGCGCGCCGGTCGTTGCCGAGCAATTTGCGTACCGCTTCAAACTGGCAGAGAAAAAGATGAGTGGGATCGATACCCACCGCCATCTGTGCGCCCGCGCCAATCATCCGCCACAGGTGATAACCGCTTCCGCAGCCGACATCGAGGATCGTACGGCCGGTAAGGTCGGAAAGATGCGGCAGCACGCGATCCCATTTCCAGTCGGAGCGCCATTCGGTATCAACATTAACGCCATAAAGCGAAAACGGACCTTTACGCCACGGCATCAAATTGCGCAGCAACGTGTCGATGCGGGTGATCTGACCCTGACTGAGCGGCGTCTCGCTTTCGGCCGTTACGCTGTGCAGGAGATCCAGTCGATACGGTGCCAGTTCCGGCAGAAATTCTACGGCGTTGGACCACTGTTTAAACAGACCGTGCTGCGACTCGCGCTGCCAGCTGGCAATTTGCGCGGGCAGGGTTTCCAGCCAGTGGGCCAGCGTGCCTTTAGCAATTTGCTGATAAAAGCTGCCGAACTCAATCATGCCGGCACCTCAGCTTTTAGCGCGACCAGTGAACCAAAATTAAAGCACTGAAACCACAGTTCGCTGTGCTCAAAACCGGCCTGATGCAGACGCGCTTTATGTGTTTCTACAGGATCCGTAAGCATGACATTTTCCAGCATGCTGCGCTTCTGGCTAATTTCCAGTTCGCTGTAGCCGTTCGCCCGTTTAAAGTCGTGGTGCATATTAAACAGCAGCTCGCCGACGCTGGCGTCTTCAAAACTGAATTTCTCTGACAGCACCAGCGCGCCGCCGGGATTCAATCCCTGATAAATTTTGTCCAGCAACGCCTGGCGCTCGGGCGGGGCCAAAAATTGCAGGGTAAAATTCAGCACTACCATCGAGGCATTTTCAATGGTCACATCGCGAATATCGCCCTCGATAACCTCAACTGGCGTGGGTGCTTTATAGGCATCCAGATGACGGCGGCAGCGTTCAATCATGGCGGGAGAGTTATCAATCGCGATAATTTTACAGCCTTCGTGGGCAATATTGCGGCGAATAGAGAGCGTGGCGGCACCCAGCGAACAGCCCAGGTCGTAGACCTGCGTGTCAGGGCGGGCAAAACGTTCGGCGAGCATACCGATCATTGAGATGATGTTAGAGTAACCGGGGACCGAGCGCTGGATCATATCCGGGAAGACTTCGGCTACCCGTTCATCAAATGTCCAGTCACCGAGGCTGGCGATAGGCGCAGAAAAAAGCGTGTCGCGGTCAGACATAACGTTAAACCTAAAATAAAAAAAGTGGCGTATTGTGCGCTAATGGAGGGTGAAAACCAACTCCCACGGCATGTACCAGAGATTTGCCAGCACCATTAGCAACAGAGAGCACCAGGTTGCGCTCAGGCCTGAACGCTTCCAGCGGCCCAGTCGCTGATGCAGCCCGTAGTAATGCATCAGTCTTCCTGCCAGCAGCAGCAGGCCGCAAAGATGTACCATCCACGTTTCTGCGCCGTTCATTTCCATAAAAAGCAGCAGTATTAAGGCCGCGGGGATATATTCCAGCGCGTTGCTTTGAATACGGATAGCGCTTTGTAGCTCGCTAAAACCGCCGTCGCCATAGGCAACGCGGTACTGCATACGCAGGCGGGCAACATCAAACGAGAACTTAATTAACAACAACGCACCCAGTACGGCATACAGCGCGCTTACCATACATATTTCCTTTCAGGCAGGTATGCCGCACAGTTTATGTCAGGTTGTGTCATCAGAAAAGACAAGATTGCTGTGGGATGTCGGGGGCATCACCGAGATCGGGCAGCGCCGCCTTCAACGCCGGCCACAAGGTATCGACCAGTTCAGGCGCGTGAGCAATATCTGGCGTATGCAGGAACAGCCACGGCGTTGAGGACTGCGTCCACTGGGGCAGCAGCTTAAGCCACGCCTCAAAGAAAACCTGGTTCTGAGCCAGATCGTCGCTGCCGATAAATCTCACCATAGGGTTGTCGGCAGTGATCACGGCATGGACCGGCACTTTAGGCTTCATCTTCTGCGCTTTGATCACCGCTTCGCTGCGGGGCAGGGCGCTGTGAACCGGGCGACTATCGAGGATCACCCGATTCACCCCGCGCGCGTTCAGCCCGCGGTTAAAGTGCTGCTCGGCCTCGCCTTTGGCAAAAAATTCCGGATGACGCACTTCAACGCCGTAGGTAAATGCAGACGGTAGCCCGTCAAGAAACTGCCAGAGTGCGGGCAGATCCTGCGGACCGAATGTGGCCGGGAGCTGAAGCCAGTACTGGCCAATACGATCGGCCAGCGGCGACAGGCGCTGCAAAAACGCATCGGTCAGATCGTCGCAGTGACGTAATGCTGCCTGATGGGAAATGGTCGCCGGAAATTTAAAGCAGAAGCGGAAATTGTCATTGGTCTGCTCGCGCCAGCGCGCAACTATTTCTGCTTTGGGCAGCGCATAAAGCGTCGTGTTACCCTCCACACAGTTAAAGTGGCGGGCGTAATCCTCAAGGCTGGTAATCCCAAGCCGGCCCCATTTGGGGTGCGACCACTGCGGCAGACCAATGTAAATCATAGTGCGTTCAGAACTTCCTCAGTGCTGCGCACGCGTCCAATGCGCGGAAAAATATGGCTCATGCTGCCCTGGTGCTGATCGGCACTCGCAGCGCTACAGGCATCTTCAACCACCACCAGGTTAAAACCCAGCTCCCAGGCGTTACGGGCGGTAGACTCGACGCCGATATTGGTGGAGATGCCACACAGAATGATAGTCTCAATTCCGCGACGGCGCAGTTGCAGTTCCAGATCGGTGCCATAAAATGCGCCCCACTGGCGTTTAATCACTTCAATGTCAGTATCCTGTTTGCCCAGCGTCTGGGGATATTGCCACCAGTTTTCCGGCAGCGCGCTGCCGCCCGCCTGCATATCTACCGGCTGTTTCAGCGCCTCGGCGAAATCCGCAGACCAGCCGACACGAACCGTGACCACCGGCGCGCCCTGTTCGCGACACTTCGCTGCCAGCCGCGCAGCACGTTTAACCACATCATCAGCCGTATGCGGGCCACCGGCAAACGGCAGGATACCTTCCTGTAAATCAATGATGACCAGCGCCGTTTTTTTCGCGTTTAATTCAAACATGTTATTTTCCGTTGTTCGTGAACTGAGCCGCTCATCCTACGACGTTAGCGTCACAAATTTTGTTAATTTTTGTGAGAATCCGCAATAACCGCGCAGCAAACACGCTTACAGTACGTATCGGGCTTATCGCGAGGCAGAAATTCCAGTATAATAGCCCCCTTTTTCATCCAGTTGTGACATACAGCTAAAGCTGCGACAGTAGTGCCTGCAAGGCAGGCGACAACCAGCCTGCGGCTAAGTTAAGGGATATCTCATGCGTACAGAATATTGTGGACAGCTACGACTGTCCCACGTGGGGCAGCAGGTGACTCTGTGTGGTTGGGTCAACCGTCGTCGTGATCTCGGCAGCCTTATCTTTATTGATATGCGCGACCGCGAAGGCATCGTTCAGGTTTTCTTCGATCCGGATCGCGATGAGGCTTTTAAGCTGGCCTCTGAACTGCGTAATGAGTTCTGCATTCAGATCACGGGCACCGTGCGTGCGCGTGACGAAAAAAACACCAATAAAGAGATGGCGACTGGGGAAGTAGAAGTTTTTGCTACCGACCTGACCATCATCAACCGTTCAGAATCACTGCCGCTCGACTCGAATCACGTCAATACCGAAGAAGCGCGTCTGAAGTTCCGCTATCTGGATCTGCGTCGCCCGGAAATGGCTCAGCGCCTGAAAACGCGCGCCAGAATTACCAGTCTGGTGCGTCGTTTTATGGATGACCACGGCTTCCTCGACATCGAAACGCCGATGCTGACCAAAGCCACGCCGGAAGGTGCGCGTGACTATCTGGTGCCTTCTCGCGTTCACAAGGGTAAATTCTACGCGCTGCCGCAGTCGCCTCAGTTGTTCAAACAGCTGCTGATGATGTCCGGTTTTGACCGCTATTATCAAATCGTGAAATGCTTCCGAGATGAAGACCTGCGTGCAGACCGTCAGCCGGAATTTACCCAGATCGACGTAGAAACTTCCTTCATGACCGCCGAACAGGTGCGCGAGGTGATGGAAGCGCTGGTTCGCGGCCTGTGGCAGGACGTGAAGGGTGTGGATCTGGGCGATTTCCCGATCATGACATTCGCGGAAGCGGAACGCCGTTACGGTTCTGATAAACCGGACCTGCGTAACCCGATGGAGCTGGTGGATGTTGCCGACCTGCTGAAAAACGTTGAGTTTGCGGTTTTTGCGGGCCCTGCTAACGACGCGAAAGGCCGCGTTGCCGCGCTGCGCGTCCCGGGTGGTGCTACCCTCAGCCGTAAGCAGATTGACGACTACGGCAACTTTATCAAGATTTACGGTGCGAAAGGACTGGCGTACATCAAAGTTACCGAACGCGCAAAAGGTCTGGAAGGCATCAACAGCCCGGTGGCTAAATTCCTCAATGCAGAGATTGTTGAAGCGATCCTCGAACGCACGGGCGCGCAGGATGGCGACATGATTTTCTTCGGCGCGGACAACAAAAAAGTCGTCGCCGATGCGCTGGGTGCGCTGCGTCTCAAGCTGGGTAAAGACCTGAGCCTGACCGACGAGTCGAAATGGGCCCCGCTGTGGGTGATTGACTTCCCGATGTTTGAAGACAACGGCGAAGGCGGTCTGACCGCAATGCACCATCCGTTCACCTCACCGAAAGACATGACTGCCGACGAGCTGAAAGCCGCGCCGGAAGAGGCAGTAGCTAACGCCTACGACATGGTCATCAATGGTTATGAAGTGGGCGGTGGTTCCGTACGTATCCACCGTGGCGACATGCAGCAGACCGTGTTTGGTATTCTGGGGATTACCGAGCAGGAGCAGCGTGAAAAATTCGGCTTCCTGCTGGACGCCCTGAAATACGGCACGCCACCACATGCAGGCCTGGCTTTCGGTCTTGACCGTCTGACCATGCTGCTGACCGGCACTGACAACATCCGCGATGTTATCGCATTCCCGAAAACTACCGCGGCAGCTTGTCTGATGACTGAAGCACCGAGCTTTGCAAATCAGGCTGCGCTGAACGAGCTGGGTATTGACGTTATCAAAAAAGAGTCGCCGGAGAATAACTGATATGCGCTATAAGCGTCCCGTTTCTGTTCTGGTGGTGATTTATGCCCGGGACACGAAACGGGTGCTGATGTTGCAGCGACGCGACGATCCGGCATTCTGGCAGTCGGTGACCGGCAGCGTGGAAGAGGGCGAAACCGCGTTGCAGGCTGCTCTGCGTGAAGTTAATGAAGAGGTCACTATTGATGTTGCCGCCGAGCAACTGACCTTACTTGACTGTCAGCGGACGGTAGAGTTTGAAATTTTCAGTCATCTACGCCATCGCTACGCACCGGGCATTGAGCGCAATACAGAATCCTGGTTCTGTCTTGCGCTACCCCACGAACGGCAGATCGTTTTTACTGAACATCTGACTTACCGCTGGCTCGATGCACCCGCTGCGGCTGCATTGACCAAGTCGTGGAGCAACCGGCAGGCTATCGAAGAATTTATAATTCATACCGCCTGAACAGGCGGTTTTTTGGAGAAATTTTATGGCAGGTCACAGTAAATGGGCCAATACCAGACACCGTAAAGCAGCGCAGGATTCTAAGCGCGGCAAAATTTTTACCAAGATCATTCGTGAGCTGGTGACCGCGGCGAAACTTGGCGGCGGCGATCCTGATGCCAACCCGCGTTTACGTGCAGCGATTGATAAAGCCCTGTCTAATAACATGACGCGTGACACCCTCAACCGTGCGATCGCGCGTGGTGTGGGCGGTGATGAAGACGCGAACATGGAAACCATCATTTATGAGGGTTACGGCCCGGGCGGCACCGCGGTGATGATTGAATGTCTGTCTGATAACCGCAACCGTACCGTTGCTGAAGTGCGTCATGCGTTCAGCAAAACCGGCGGTAACCTCGGCACCGACGGTTCTGTTGCCTATCTGTTCAGCAAAAAAGGCATTATTTCCTTCGAGCAGGGTGATGAAGACACTATCATGGAGGCGGCGCTGGAAGCGGGTGCAGAAGACGTTGTAACCTTCGACGACGGCGCAATTGACGTCTACACCGCGTGGGAAGATATGGGCAAAGTGCGTGATGCGCTGGAAGCGGCTGGCCTTAAAGCCGATGCTGCTGAAGTCTCAATGATCCCTTCTACCAAAGCCGATATGGATGCCGAAACGGCACCAAAACTGATCCGCCTAATCGACATGCTGGAAGACTGTGACGACGTTCAGGAAGTTTACCATAACGGTGAAATTTCTGATGAGGTTGCTGCAACCTTAGAATGATGCCATCAAGCCAGGCAGTAACAGGAGATGCGTGATGTCTATTATTCTCGGCATTGACCCGGGATCGCGCATCACTGGTTATGGTGTCATCCGTCAGGTTGGTCGACAGCTTACTTATCTGGGCAGCGGATGTATCCGGACTAAAGTCGACGATTTACCGTCACGTCTGAAGCTTATCTATGCAGGCGTGTCGGAAATCATTACTCAGTTTCAGCCGGATTTTTTTGCTATCGAGCAGGTTTTTATGGCCAAAAATGCCGATTCAGCACTGAAGCTGGGGCAGGCGCGCGGCGTGGCTATCGTGGCAGCGGTAAATCAGGATCTGCCGGTGTTTGAGTACGCGGCGCGTCAGGTTAAGCAGACGGTTGTCGGTATCGGCAGCGCCGAAAAAAGCCAGGTACAGCACATGGTCCGTACGTTGCTTAAGCTGACGGCAAACCCGCAGGCTGACGCTGCCGATGCGCTGGCCATCGCGATAACGCACTGTCACGTCACCCAGAACGCCATGCAAATGAGCGAGTCCCGGCTTAACCTGGCGCGGGGGCGACTGCGTTAAGCCGGTCTGCATCCGGCTTGATTAATACGCATAGCCATCAGCTATGCGGCTTCTTCAGACTTGTCGGCGAACTGATGGCTGGCATAGATTAAATCCAGACGTGAATGATGCCACAGGCTGGCTGGCGTTACCGTCTTACGTTCCCACGGAATCGATCCCAGAAACCAGAACGTCCAGAAGGTCAGTTTTGCATCGGGATTGTTGCGCAGAAGCTGGCCAAACGTTTCAATATTGCCGACAGACGTACACAATGCCTCTTTATAGATGTCAAAGACAAACTTGGAGCAAAACTGGCGGGAAGAGTCGTATTTAAATCCGGTGTGATACAGCTTGTTCAGCCGGGAAGGAACCTGCCCGACGATAGCGTTTTTTTGTTCCTCACTCAGCCCGCCCTGCAAGCGGCGTACGGCGTAGCGCTTCGCCGACGACCGCTGAATAAAGCGCTGAAGCGTGGTTATGGTTGAGAGCGGAACCCGACTCTCGGCAACCAGAAAATCTTCGCCATTATGACCGATAATAATGCCGACATGATTGCTCCAGCACCGTGAGGCAGTAGATATTTGGCTAAACAACGTTGCACCAATACAGGTGAAAACAATGTCGCCGATTTCATATTTTTCAGGGTACTGATAATGCATCTTATTCATTCCTTTGGTCAGTATGCGGATACTCGCTTACCCGTTATGGCGAGGTATTATTACCACATCGCCATCGTGCTGACAGCTGCAAACGCTATTTTTTTCAGGACTCAATCATACGATTTATACCTTTTAAATTAACGAGTTATGGGATGAATATTAAGAAGCTGACAACACCCTTTTTAGCCCTGCTGCTACTCTATAGCGGTTATGCCGGATTGACGGAGTACCGCTATTACCGTGACAGTCTCCCGCTTCCTGGCAGAGTCTCGAATGTAGATGTTGTGACCTCTGAGCAGCGGCGTATGACTGACACCTGTACGCACTTTCGCGGCAGAGAAGATTGCGCAACGCTTTATCGTTACGACATAACATGGCGTGTATTAAATAAAGACTATGTTTACTCTGTTACAGATCGGCATAAACAACCTTCAACGGTCGAATGTATCGACGTGTTTATGCCAAATCCGACGGTCGCAAAGCCCTGCAATCACCTGTTTTTCAATGCCAGCCATCTGCCCGCCATTATCGCCATCTGGGCAATAGTGGCGTTTATCCTGCTGACCCTGATGCTGTATAGATATAAACAACGCCGTTTTAACCCGCCCTGCAAACCACAGCGGCACCGTATTTATAATCATCGACACCAGCTGTTACTTGAAACGGACGATCGTGATGAGGCATTTCGTTTCATCAACAGCGGATATCGTCTGCATTCAGCTTCTAAATCCGTCATTGAAATCGCAGCGGGACAGGAAAGAGGGGAAATGGAGTGCGTCAATTATTCCGTTCGCAGCCGAAAAGGGCGCAGGAAAATGGGCCCGTGAGGAATTAACGCTGCAAAATACCGATGGCTATCGCATTAGCGCCATGCAAACGATGAAAAGCGCAGGAATAATGTGTTTTACGCTGGATATCTATCCAGCCTTTTTTTATGATACACGCTGATATCATGAGCCATCAACGCAGGAGCGTCATGTGATAGGCAGACTCAGAGGCATTATTCTCGAAAAACAACCCCCCATTGTTCTGCTGGAGACGGGCGGCGTAGGCTATGAGGTCCATATGCCGATGACCTGCTTCTATGAGTTACCGGATGCAGGCCAGGAAGCCATCGTTTTTACCCACTTCGTGGTCCGTGAAGATGCTCAACTGCTGTACGGTTTCAATAACAAACAGGAGCGAACCCTGTTTAAAGAGCTGATTAAAACCAATGGCGTCGGGCCAAAACTGGCGCTGGCGATCCTCTCCGGAATGTCAGCACCTCAATTTGTTAACGCTGTTGAGCGTGAAGATCCGGCCGCCCTGGTCAAACTGCCGGGTATCGGTAAGAAAACGGCTGAACGCCTGATTGTTGAAATGAAAGACCGCTTTAAAGGATTACACGGCGATCTCTTTACGCCGGCAGCGGATCTGGTATTAACGTCTCCGGCAGGCCCTGGCACTGAAGATGCCGAGCAGGAAGCCGTTGCCGCACTGGTCGCACTCGGGTATAAACCGCAGGAAGCCAGCCGGATGGTCAGCAAAGTTGCGCGTACGGATGCCAGCAGTGAAACATTGATCCGCGAAGCGCTGCGCGCGGCGCTATGAGGTAAAGAATGATAGAAGCAGATCGCCTGATTTCAGCGGGCAATACCCTGGTTGAAGACGTTGCGGATCGCGCTATTCGTCCCAAACTACTGGAAGAGTATATCGGTCAACCGCAGGTGCGCTCACAAATGGAAATTTTCATTCAGGCGGCAAAACTGCGTAGCGAAGCGCTCGATCACCTTCTGATCTTCGGCCCGCCAGGGCTGGGTAAAACCACGCTGGCGAATATTGTGGCCAATGAAATGGGCGTAAACCTGCGTACTACTTCTGGCCCGGTGCTGGAAAAAGCGGGCGATCTGGCCGCGATGTTGACCAACCTTGAACCGCATGATGTGCTGTTCATTGATGAGATCCATCGTCTGTCGCCGGTTGTAGAAGAAGTGTTATATCCGGCAATGGAAGATTACCAGCTTGATATCATGATCGGCGAGGGGCCAGCCGCGCGCTCGATTAAAATCGATCTGCCGCCGTTTACGTTGATTGGCGCTACCACCCGTGCCGGCTCCCTGACGTCACCGCTGCGCGACCGCTTCGGCATTGTACAGCGGCTGGAGTTTTATCAGGTGCCGGATCTGCAATATATTGTCGGCCGCAGCGCGCGTTTTATGGGGCTGGAAATGAGTGAAGAAGGCGCGCTGGAGGTGGCACGCCGTGCACGAGGCACGCCGCGTATCGCCAACCGTCTGCTCAGGCGCGTGCGTGATTTCTCTGAAGTGCGGCATGATGGCACTATCTCTGCTGAAATTGCGTCACAGGCGCTGGACATGCTTAATGTCGATGCAGAAGGGTTTGACTATATGGACCGCAAACTGCTGCTGGCCATTCTCGACAAATTCTTCGGTGGCCCGGTGGGGCTGGATAACCTCGCCGCGGCCATTGGCGAGGAGCGTGAAACTATCGAAGATGTGCTTGAACCCTATCTCATTCAACAAGGGTTTTTGCAGCGCACGCCGCGCGGGCGTATGGTAACAGTCCGTGCGTGGGATCATTTTGGCATCACCCCGCCAGAAATGCCGAAATGATGGGCAGGCGAGATACTGGCTCCCGCCTGTGAAGATAACCGGTTTTTTACCTCATCTGATTTATCATACATATCATTTCTGGTAACTCGCTCATTTGTGATGGGTTTATAGCTAAGTCCTTATGTTATAAACAAATTTCACTAACACATGAGGAGTCCGAAAATGAAATCAATAAAAGTTATCTCTATTGCCGCGCTGACAATGGCGGCTATCTCAGGCGTTGCCAATGCTGCTATTTCCGATACCCAGAAATGGCAAGTAGTAGGCGAACAGGTACAAAATACCAGTAACGGACACACACTCTGTATCTCTGATGTTGCTCTTCAACAGGCGACAGTGGAAGAATGTGGTTCTAATCCAACGATGCAAAATATTCGCCGGGTCAATTTCGATTTGCAGGGCTCGCTGCGACTGGATGCAATCCCGAGTGAAGGTTACTCGCCACTCGGCGATAAAGTTGTGGTTCGTGAATATGCCCGGCTGCGTGATGATTGGGAATATAGAAATGGACAGCTGAAAATCGCTGACGTCAATGATGAGGTTAAGTGTCTTGATATTGAAGGCGGTAAGAACGTCAAGGGCGCTAAATTGTATTTGGCAACGTGTACTAAATAAAAAATAAGCGCCGGTGATTTCATCGATGCCCGGCTGCGTTGTTAATCACCCCCTCCTGTGAAGGGGGTGTTCATTTATGTATTTGGTTGTTTTTTCATCATGCTGAAAATAAACAGCAGCGCAGCGCAAAGCACTACGGATGGGCCCGCCGGTGTATCATAGAATGCCGAGAAGGTCAGGCCGCCTGTGACCGCAATCATTCCAGCGACCACCGCGATCCCCGCCATTTGCTCCGGCGTGCGGGCAAAGCGCCGCGCCGTGGCGGCGGGAATAATCAGCAATGAGGTGATAATCAGCGCGCCGACAAATTTCATGGCAACGCCAATAGTCAGCGCCGTCACCAGCATCAACAGCAGTTTCACCCGCTGTAACTTTACCCCATCAACAAATGCCAGATCCGGGCTGATCGTCATCGACAGCAGGTTACGCCACTGCCAGAGCAAAATCCCCAGTACGACAGCAACCCCGACGGCAATAGCGATAAGATCGTCAGGCGTAACGGCCAGCAGGTCGCCAAACAGATAAGCCATCAGGTCAACGCGGATGTTGGACATCAGGCTGACTACCACCAGCCCCAGAGAGAGCGCGCTGTGAGCCATGATCCCCAGTAGCGTATCCACGGCCAGGTGAGGCCGTTTTTCCAGCCACACCAGTCCGGCGGCCAGCAGCAGCGTAACCGCAATAACGGCATAGAACGGATTAACGTCCAGCAGTAAACCGAAAGCCACGCCAAGTAACGACGCATGTGCCAGCGTATCGCCAAAATAGGACATCCGACGCCAGACAACAAATGATCCAAGCGGACCGGCAGCGCAGGCCAACATCATTCCGGCCAGCCAGCCGGGCAATAAGAGTTCAATCATGAGTGTCCATTTCCCCGGCGCAGTACAATTCGACCCTGTAAATCGTGGCGATGATTATGGTTATGGCGATAGATACCAAGCTGTTCGGCCCCGCGCTGCCCAAACATTGAAATAAACTCAGGATGCAAAGAGACCACTTCTGGTGTCCCTGAGCAGCAAATATGCTGATTAAGACACAATACCTCATCGGTTTTTGCCATGACCAGGTGCAGATCGTGGGACACCATGAGTACGGCACAATCCAGCTCACGCCTCAGCCGATCGATAAGATCGTACAGCGCGACCTGACCGTTAACATCAACACCCTGCGTCGGTTCATCGAGCACCAGCAGTTGCGGACGATTGAGCAGCGCGCGGGCCAGTAAAACCCGTTGTGTTTCACCCCCGGACAGTTTTTGCATTGCGGCGTCGATCAGATGAGCGGCCTGAACACGTTTTAACGCAGGCAGAATATCATCCTTACGGGTGCCGGGACGCAGGCGCATAAACCGGCTGACAGTGAGCGGCAGGGTAGCATCAAGATGCAATTTCTGCGGCACATAGCCGATCCGCAACATGCCGTCTCGCTTGATGACACCCGAGTCGGGTGCTACCAGCCCCAGTACTACGCGCACCAGCGTGGACTTGCCCGCACCGTTGGGACCGAGCAGCGTTAAAATTTTCCCACTCGTCAATTGCAACGAAATATCAGACAGGACGCGGCGCTGCCCAAAGGAGAGTGAGACCTTTTCCAGAGTAATTAGATTTGTCATGTCATTTAAAGGTTGCACAAGAAGATGAATGTTATAATATCACATTCCACCTATCCATTACGATTATAAGTCGCAATATGTTACATAAAAATACGTTTCTTTTCGCTGCATTATCAGTAGCACTTTGGGGGAGCGCGGCGCATCAGGCTGACGCTGCGGTTGTTGCTTCAATCAAACCACTGGGCTTTATTGCTGCCGCCATCGCTGATGGGGTAACGGATACCCAGGTTCTCCTGCCTGATGGGGCTTCAGAGCATGATTACTCACTGCGTCCTTCAGACGTAAAACGCATTAAAAACGCGGACTTAGTTGTATGGATTGGTCCCGATATGGAAGCGTTTATGACTAAATCTGTTCAGGGCACGCCTGAGGCAAAAAAAGTCACTATTGCCGATCTTGCGAAAGTGAAGCCGCTTCTGCAAAAAGGACATGACGATGATGATGATGAGCACGGTCATGACGGCGACGAAGGTGAAAAAGGTGACCATCATCACCATCACGGCGACTATAACATGCATCTCTGGTTGTCCCCGGAGATCGCGAAGGCAAGTGCAGTTGCAATCCATCAAAAATTAGTAGAACTTATGCCGCAAAGTCGAGCCACACTTGACGCCAACCTGCAGGCATTCGAGGACAATCTCGCTGCTACTGATAAGCAGGTAGGTACTGAGCTGGCACCGTTGAAGGGCAAAGGTTATTTCGTTTTCCATGATGCTTATGGTTACTACGAAAAACATTATGGGCTGACCCCGCTTGGCCATTTTACCGTAAACCCCGAAATTCAACCTGGTGCCCAGCGTTTACATGAAATCAGAACACAGTTGGTTGAGCAAAAAGCAACGTGCGTTTTTGCTGAGCCACAGTTCAGGCCAGCGGTCGTAGAAGCTGTTGCCCGTGGAACCTCCGTTCGAATGGGAACGCTGGATCCTCTTGGGACCAGTATCAAGTTGGGTAAAGAGAGCTATAGCCAGTTCCTGACTCAACTTGCGAATCAGTATGCGAGCTGCCTGAAAGGAGATTAATGAGGAAGTGAATACGTGCAACAGATAGCCCGCTCTGTCGCCCTGGCATTTAATAACTTGCCCCGACCTCACCGCGTTATGTTGGGGTCGCTTACTGTTCTCACTTTAGCGGTCGCCGTCTGGCGACCCTATGTCTATCATCCTCAATCCGCACCGATTGTAAAAGTCATTGAGCTAGAGAAAAGTGAGGTTCGTTCGCTGCTTCCTGAGGCCAGCGAGCCAATCGATCAGGCACCGCAGGAAGATGAAGCCATCCCGCAGGATGAGCTGGATGATAAAATTGGTAATGAATCCGGCGTTCACGAATATGTCGTGTCTACTGGCGACACGCTGAGTAGCGTATTAAATCAGTACGGCATTGATATGGGCGATATCACCCAGATTGCCACCGCCGATAAAGAGCTGCGTAATTTAAAAATTGGCCAGCAGCTTTCATGGACGTTAACCGCCGATGGCGACTTACAGCGTCTGACCTGGGAAATGTCCCGCCGCGAAACCCGCACTTACGATCGTACGCCGACCGGCTTTAAAATGAGCAGCGAATTGCAGCAGGGTGACTGGGTTAACAGCAGCCTGAAAGGCACCGTGGGTTCAGGCTTTATTGCCAGCGCCAGAAGTGCCGGTCTGAGCAGCGGTGAGGTCAGTTCGGTTGTTAAAGCAATGCAGTGGCAGATGGATTTCCGCAAAATGAAGAAGGGCGATAAATTTGCCGTACTCATGTCGCGTGAAATGCTGGATGGTAAGGCAGAGCAGAGTCAGCTACTGGGCGTGCGTCTGAGCCTTGATGGCAAAGATTATTATGCTTTCCGTGCCGAAGACGGTAAGTTTTACGATCGCACCGGTACCGGGCTGGCCAAGGGCTTCCTGCGCTTCCCGACGTCGCGCCAGTTCCGCGTTTCCTCCAACTTTAATCCGCGCCGTACCAATCCGGTTACTGGCCGCATTGCACCGCATCGCGGGGTGGATTTTGCCATGCCACAAGGTACGCCAGTACTGGCTGTTGGCGACGGTGAAGTGGTGGTAGCCAAACGCAGCGGGGCGGCAGGGTATTATGTCGCTATCCGCCATGGTCGCACCTATACCACCCGCTATATGCACCTGCGTAAACTGCTGGTGAAACCAGGGCAAAAAGTGAAACGTGGCGATCGCGTGGCGCTTTCCGGCAATACCGGACGTTCTACCGGTCCGCACCTGCATTATGAAGTATGGATCAACCAGCAGGCAGTGAATCCGCTGACGGCGAAGTTGCCGCGCACTGAAGGCCTGACGGGCAAAGACCGTACCGATTATCTCGCACAGGTTAAAGAGGTTCTGCCGCAGTTGAGCTTCGACTAAAAAAGTCACTTCCAGCCGGCGTTTACTCCTCGCCGGCTTTTTTCTTTTGTGCGTGGCCGCAGGCCTCGTTACACTACATTATTATTTCTGACGTTATTTTTATCAGTACGGAACAGACATGGAACCTAAAAAGAATAATAGTCACTATATTCCAACATTTGAGAAACGCTTTCTGCTTCCACGCTACTGGGGAGCCTGGCTGGGAATTCTGGCTTTTTGCGCGATTGCCATCACGCCGCCGTCGTTTCGCGATCCGCTCTTAGGTAAGCTGGGCCGTCTGGTGGGACGCCTCGGTAAAAGCGCCCGTCGTCGGGCGCAAATTAACCTGCTTTATTGTTTCCCGGAAAAGAGCGAGCAGGAGCGCGAAGCCATTATCGACAAAATGTATGCTACTGCGCCGCAGGCGATGGTGTTAATGGCCGAACTGGCGATACGCAAAGAAAAAAAAGTCTCCGATCGCATCCTCTGGCAGGGCAAAGACATCATTGATGAGATGCGCCTTAATAACGAAAAGGTTATTCTGCTGGTGCCGCACGGCTGGAGCGTGGATATCCCGGCTATGCTAATGGCCTCGCAGGGACAACAGGTAGCGGGCATGTTCCATAATCAGGGCAATCCGGTGTTTGATTATGTGTGGAATAAGGTTCGGCTGCGTTTTGGTGGGCGCTTACATCCGCGTAATGACGGAATTAAACCGTTTATTCAGTCTATCCGTAACGGATTCTGGGGATATTATCTCCCTGACCAGGATCATGGCCCTGAGCAAAGTGAATTTGTTGATTTCTTTGGCACCTATAAAGCCACGCTACCTGCGGTAGGGCGCCTGATGAAATTGTGTAAAGCCCGGGTGGTGCCTCTTTTTCCAGTCTATGACAGCAAAACCCACTGCCTGACTATTCATGTTCGTCCACCAATGGACGATCTGCCGACCGCTGACGATCCCACGATTGCCCGTCGGATGAATGAAGAGGTAGAGCATCTGGTTGGCCCGCATCCGGAACAGTATACCTGGCTGCTAAAATTGCTGAAAACGCGCAGACCTGGCGAAACGGAACCGTATCGCCGTCGGGATCTTTACCCCGACGAGAAAAAGTAGAAAAAGCCCGGCATCGCCGGGCTTTTTAATGCAACGTTATTGCACGGTCAGAATACGTGTAGTGTTGGTCGTACCGATAGTGCTCATGACATCGCCCTGGGTCACGATCACCAGATCCCCTGATACCAGATAGCCTTTATCGCGCAGCAGATTCACCGCATCGGTAGCCGCCACCACGCCGTCGTTCACGCTGTCGAAATAAACCGGCGTTACGCCGCGGTACAGCGCAGTCAGGTTCAGGGTGCGCTCGTGACGGGACATTGCAAAGATCGGCAATCCGGAGCTGATGCGCGACGTCATCAGCGCAGTACGACCTGATTCGGTCATGCTGATGATAGCGGATACGCCTTTGGTGTGGTTAGCCGCATACATCGCCGACATCGCAATTGCTTCTTCCACGTTATCGAATTCAATATCCAGACGGTGCTTCGACACGTTAATGCTCGGGATTTTTTCAGCGCCCAGGCACACGCGCGCCATTGCTGCAACGGTTTCAGACGGATATTGCCCGGCGGCAGTCTCTGCCGACAGCATTACCGCGTCGGTTCCGTCCAGCACCGCGTTCGCCACATCCATGACTTCTGCCCGGGTCGGCATTGGGTTGGTGATCATGGATTCCATCATCTGCGTGGCAGTGATCACGGCCCGGTTTAGCTGGCGTGCGCGGCGAATGAGCGCCTTCTGAATACCGACCAGCTCCGGATCGCCGATTTCAACACCGAGATCGCCACGGGCTACCATGACCACGTCAGAGGCAAGGATGATGTCATCCATCGCGTCCTGAGTGGCAACCGCTTCGGCACGTTCAACCTTAGAAACAATTTTTGCATCGCAGCCGGCATCGCGTGCCAGACGGCGGGCGTAGTTCAGATCTTCGCCACAGCGCGGGAAGGAGACTGCAAGGTAGTCAACGCCAATCTGTGCGGCGGTAAGAATATCTGCTTTATCTTTTTCAGTCAGCGCTTCGGCGGAAAGGCCACCGCCCAGCTTGTTAATGCCTTTATTATTGGAAAGTGGGCCGCCAACCGTCACTTCGGTAAACACTTTCAGGCCCTGAACTTCCAGAACTTTAAGCTGAACGCGGCCATCATCAAGCAGCAGGATATCGCCTGGTACGACATCGGAAGGCAGACCTTTATAATCAATGCCGACCTTCTCTTTATCGCCTTCACCTTTGCCAAGATTGGCATCAAGCAGGAATTTGTCCCCGATGTTGAGGAAAACTTTTCCCTCTTTAAAGGTTGAAACACGGATTTTTGGCCCCTGCAAATCGCCGAGGATAGCCACGTGACGACCAAGTTTAGCCGCAATTTCACGAACTTTATCCGCGCGTATTTTATGGTCTTCCGCGGTGCCGTGGGAGAAATTCATGCGCACAACGTTAGCGCCAGCAGCAATAACTTTTTCGAGATTATTATCGCGATCGGTAGCCGGACCTAGCGTGGTTACAATTTTGGTTCTGCGAAGCCTTCTGGACATGTAATACTCCGTTGACTGAATCAAATTTTGGTGTTGCCTGAACAGGGATTCGGCAGCTCTGCGTTTAAACAACACTGCAAGAACTTACCCGAATGATGAAATAAGTTACAGCTTTGTTATCATTTTCTTGGGGGACTCCCCATAAGACTGAAGTACTTTATCAAAACGCGATTCTTTCAAAGCTTCTTTGACACGCTTCAAGTTATCTCTGAATTTTGTGCCGCGGCGTAAGGTAAATCCGGTTGCCAGTACGTCAATCACCGTTAACTGGGCTAATCGTGAAACCATCGGCATGTAAATATCCGTATCTTCCGGCACGTCGAGCGTGATAGCCAGCGTAGCCTCATGCGCGAGCGGCGTTCCGGGGGAGGTCAGCGCAATCACCATGGCATCGTTTTCCCGGGCCAGTCGGGCCAGTTCGACCAGCGTTTTCGTTCGTCCGGTATGAGAAATCAGTACCACAACATCATCATCATTGCAGTTCATACAGCTCATGCGTTGCAGAACAATGTCATCGGTATACACCACCGGAACGTTGAAGCGAAAAAATTTGTTCATCGCATCATGCGCGACGGCAGCCGAAGAGCCAAGCCCGAAAAAGGCGATTTTCTTGGCCTGGGTCAGGAGATCAACGGCACGATTGACTGCCGCCATATCCAGAGACTGACGCACATGATCGAGACTTGCCATCGCCGATTCAAAGATTTTACCGGTATAGGCTTCAACGCTGTCATCTTCATCGACATTGCGATTAACATAGGGCGTGCCATTGGCCAGACTTTGCGCCAGCTGAAGTTTAAAATCGGGGAAGCCGCGGGTATCCATACTGCGGCAGAAGCGGTTAACCGTCGGTTCACTGACTCCGGCTTCTACAGCCAGCGCCGCGATGCTGGAATGAATCGCCTGGGCTGGCGTTGCCAGGATAACATCCGCTACTTTACGCTCGGATTTGCTAAGGTGTTCCAGTTGGGACTGAATTTTTTCCAGCATATTCATTATTTACACTGCGCTCACGGTGATAAAGGATCGCTTAATAAGTAGAATTATCGTGCGGTTAAGCAAGAATATACCCCGCTGGCGAGATCAAAAGTGCATTAGCACGACAAAATGATGTTGTTTTTTTTCATTACATGATCGCGGTCGGATTTCGGTCAACGCACAATGAGAAAAATTAGCAGCAAAATTAGGGAAATGCCTGATGAAAATGCCGGATGTTTTCCCAATTATGCCTTTTAACGGGACGCAGCCGGAGCAGGGGTTTCAGGATATTGGTAAACACAGTACAGTGCTGTGTAAGAAAATTACAAGTCAGGCCTGGGAGTACCAGGATGTCCAATTGAGGAGAATGACATGGCGGTAACGCAAACGGCTCATGCATGTGATTTGGTTATATTCGGCGCGAAAGGTGATTTAGCTCGTCGCAAATTGCTTCCTTCCCTGTATCAGCTGGAAAAAGCAGGCCAGATCCATGATGATACCCGTATTCTGGGCGTAGGACGGGCTGACTGGGATAAAGACGCTTATACCAAAGTGGTCCGCGAGGCGCTGGAAACCTTCATGAAAGAAAAAATTGATGAAGGTTTGTGGGACAAGCTGAGCGCCCGTCTGGACTTCTGTACCCTGGACGTCAATGATACCGCCGCTTTTACCAGACTCGGTAAAATGCTGGATCAGGAAAATCGCGTCACTATTAACTATTTTGCTATGCCGCCGGATACCTTTGGGGCGATTTGCAAGGGGCTGGGTAAAGCTAAATTAAATGCTAAACCGGCGCGCGTGGTGATGGAGAAACCGCTCGGAACGTCGCTTGATACTTCTCGCCAGATCAACGATCAGGTTGGTGAGTATTTTGAAGAGTGCCAGGTATACCGTATCGACCATTATCTGGGTAAAGAAACGGTTCTTAACCTGCTGGCGCTGCGTTTTGCCAACTCGCTGTTTGTCAATAACTGGGACAACCGCACCATCGATCACGTCGAAATTACCGTGGCTGAAGAGGTCGGCATTGAAGGCCGCTGGGGATATTTCGACCAGGCGGGCCAGATGCGCGATATGATCCAGAACCATCTGCTGCAAATTCTCTGCATGATCGCCATGTCGCCACCGGCTGACCTGAGTGCTGACAGCATTCGTGATGAAAAAGTGAAGGTATTGAAATCTCTGCGCCGTATCGATCGCACCAACGTGCGTGAAAAAACGGTACGTGGTCAGTACACCGCCGGATTCGCGCAGGGCAAAAAAGTGCCGGGTTACCTGGAAGAAGAGGGCGCAAATAAATCAAGTCATACCGAAACGTTCGTGGCGATCCGCGTTGATCTCGACAACTGGCGCTGGGCGGGCGTGCCGTTCTATCTGCGTACCGGTAAACGACTGCCGACCAAGTGCTCTGAAGTTGTGGTGTATTTCAAAAATCCGGAGCTTAATTTATTCAAAGAGTCTTGGCAGGAATTGCCGCAGAATAAATTAACCATCCGTTTGCAACCCGATGAAGGGGTGGATATTCAGATCCTCAATAAAGTGCCGGGATTAGATCACAAACATAACCTGCAAACAACGAAACTGGATCTGAGCTATTCCGAAACCTTCAACGAGACACATCTGGCCGATGCCTATGAGCGCCTGTTGCTGGAGACAATGCGTGGCATTCAGGCTCTTTTTGTCCGTCGTGATGAAGTGGAAGAAGCGTGGAAATGGGTTGACTCCATTACCGAGGCCTGGGCCACCGATCAGGATGCACCGAAACCCTATCAGGCAGGTACCTGGGGACCCGTGGCCTCAGTGGCAATGATCACCCGCGACGGTCGCTCATGGAATGAGTTTGAATAACCCCTTAAGGTTATTTTACCGGTAACATGATCTAACACAGTTTGTCGCGTTATTTTCGACCATTTACGCCCTGCGTGGATTTCCCCGCAGGGCTTTTTTTATTACACTACCCGCAGTGATTTACCTCTGGGCTGCGCTAATCCTGCCGATTTACTCATCGCAACAGGCTGAGAATCTGCCTCGTAACGTAGCTGACAAGATAAAAATGTTAAGGAGCTTTTATGAATCCTGATTTGTTACGGGTAACAAAACGCATCGTTGAACGTTCCCGCGAGACCCGTTCTGCCTACCTCACGCGTATTGAGGCAGCCAGGAGCAGTACCGTTCAGCGCTCAACGCTTGCCTGCGGTAACCTGGCACACGGTTTTGCCGCCTGCCAGCCGGACGACAAAGCATCCTTAAAAAGCATGCTGCGCAATAACATTGCGATCATCACCTCCTATAACGATATGCTTTCCGCACATCAGCCCTATGAACATTACCCGGAGATTATCCGTAAAGCATTGCATCAGGCCAACGCAGTCGGCCAGGTCGCAGGCGGCGTTCCGGCAATGTGCGATGGTGTCACGCAGGGGCAGGACGGGATGGAGCTTTCCTTGCTCAGCCGGGAGATCATCGCGATGTCTGCCGCAGTCGGCCTGTCACATAATATGTTCGACGGCGCGTTATGGCTCGGCGTATGCGACAAAATCGTACCCGGTCTGGCGATGGCTGCCCTGTCTTTTGGTCATCTGCCCTCGGTGTTCATTCCGTCAGGCCCGATGGCCAGCGGCCTGCCGAATAAAGAAAAGGTCAGAATTCGTCAGCTGTATGCCGAGGGCAAAGTGGATCGCATGGCGTTGCTGGAATCAGAAGCAGCCTCCTATCATGCACCCGGCACCTGTACCTTTTACGGCACGGCTAACACCAATCAGATGGTGATTGAGTTCATGGGAATGCAGTTGCCCGGCTCCTCTTTTATTCAACCCGACGCACCGCTGCGCGAGGCATTAACATCAGCCGCTGCCCGCCAGGTTACGCGCCTGACCAGCAACGGCACTGAATGGATGCCGCTTGGCAAGATGATCGATGAAAAAGTGGTGGTCAACGGCATAGTGGCGCTGTTGGCGACCGGTGGCTCAACCAACCACACCATGCATCTTGTTGCGATGGCACGCGCCGCCGGGATCCTGATTAACTGGGATGACTTCACCGATCTTTCGGCGATTGTGCCGCTGATGGCGCGTCTTTATCCGAACGGTCCGGCAGATATTAATCACTTCCAGGCAGCGGGTGGCGTACCGGTACTGGTGCGCGAATTGCTCAAAGGCGGTCTGCTGCATGAAGATGTGAATACCGTAGCAGGGTTTGGACTTTCCCGTTATACCCTGGAGCCATGGCTGAATGAGGGCAATCTGGAGTGGCGCGAAGGGGCTGAGGCATCGCTCGATAGCAGCATTATTGCCACCATTGATAAGCCATTTTCCCCCCACGGCGGCACGAAAGTACTCAGCGGTAATCTTGGGCGTGCCGTCATGAAAACCTCCGCCGTTCCGGTTGAGAACCAGATTATTGAAGCACCAGCAGTGGTGTTTGAAAGTCAACATGACGTGCTGCCGGCTTTTGAAGCGGGTCTTCTGGATAAAGATTGCGTTGTTGTGGTTCGCCATCAGGGGCCTAAAGCGAACGGAATGCCAGAATTACATAAACTTATGCCGCCGCTTGGTGTATTATTGGACCGCCGTTTCAAAATCGCGCTGGTCACCGATGGACGGCTTTCTGGCGCATCGGGTAAAGTCCCTTCAGCCATTCATGTTACCCCGGAAGCTTACGACGGCGGATTACTGGCTAAAGTGTGTGATGGCGACATGATCCGCGTGAACGGACAGACGGGCGAGCTAACGCTACTGGTGGATGAAAAGGAACTTGCTGCCCGACAGCCGCATATTCCTGACCTGAGCGCAATGCGTGTGGGAACGGGGCGTGAACTGTTTGGAGCACTGCGTGAAAAACTCTCCGGTGCTGAGCAGGGCGCAACCTGCATCACTTTTTAAGATGACAAATTTGTAGATCTGGCGAGAGAAAAAACTCTGATGAAAAACTGGAAAACAAGTGCAGAAGCAATCCTGACCACCGGACCGGTCGTACCGGTTATCGTTGTCAACAAACTCGAACATGCCGTGCCGATGGCGAAAGCGCTGGTCGCAGGCGGCGTTCGCGTACTCGAAGTCACTCTGCGTACCCCGTGCGCGATGGATGCGATTCGCGCCATTGCTAAAGAAGTTCCGGACGCGATTATCGGTGCGGGTACCGTTCTGAACGCGCAGCAACTGGCGGAAGTGACTGAAGCGGGCGCGCAGTTTGCCATCAGCCCGGGGCTGACTGAGCCGCTGCTCAAAGCGGCAACCGAAGGCACTATTCCGCTGATCCCGGGCATCAGCACCGTATCTGAACTGATGCTGGGTATGGACTACGGCCTGAAAGAATTTAAATTCTTCCCGGCGGAAGCCAACGGCGGAACCAAAGCGCTGCAGGCTATTGCAGGTCCATTCTCTCAGGTTCGTTTTTGCCCGACCGGCGGCATCTCTCCGGCTAACTATCGCGATTATCTGGCACTGAAAAGCGTGCTATGTATCGGCGGCTCGTGGCTGGTTCCGGCTGACGCGCTGGAAGCAGGCGACTATGATCGCATTACCACCCTGGCGCGTGAAGCTGTTGAAGGCGCAAAACAGTAAGTTGTTAAATGCCCGCCGGTGACGGACGGGCACGGTAAACACGGGCCGACAGGCCCGTTTTTTTATCCCTGTACCTTGACCTGTGCAGCCGCCGATTTTGCACGAGCAACAGCCTCGTCAACGCTGTCGCCAGTGGCAAGCGTCACGCCCAGACGACGTGATCCGTCAATTTCTGGTTTCGCAAATAAACGCAGCTGCAAACCTGCGCCGCACGCTGTCTCGACATGACTGTAGGTAATATTCTGACTGGTAAGCTGCGGCAAAATCACTGCCGATGCGGCCGGGCCATACTGTCGAATTCCCCCTACCGGCAGGCCTAAAAATGCGCGGACATGTAGAGCAAACTCTGATAGATCCTGAGAAATGAGCGTTACCATTCCGGTGTCATGCGGGCGCGGCGACACTTCGCTGAAAATGACCTCATCGCCACACACGAACAACTCCACGCCAAACAAACCGAAGCCGCCTAACGCCAGTACTATTTCGCGGGCTATTGCCTGAGCACGTTCCAGCGCCAGAGCGCTCATGTGCTGAGGCTGCCATGATTCACGATAATCGCCATCTTCCTGTCGATGGCCCACCGGCGCACAGAAATGAACGCCATCGACAGCGCTCACGGTCAGCAGGGTAATTTCAAAATCAAACGCCACGACGCCTTCGACAATGACGCGTCCGGCGCCTGCTCGCCCGCCCTGTTGGGCATAGTCCCAGGCTTTACTAAGTTGTTCTGCACTGCGGATAAAACTCTGCCCTTTACCGGACGAACTCATAACCGGCTTAACGATGCAGGGCAGTCCAATTTCGCCTACCGCCTGCTGAAAATCGGCCTGGCTATCGGCAAAGCGGTAGGTCGACGTCGGAAGCGAAAGGGTTTCTGCCGCCAGTCGACGAATACCCTCGCGGTTCATTGTCAGTTGCGCGGCACGGGCGCAGGGAACGACTTTTTGTCCGGCCTGCTCCAGCGCAATCAGCATGTCGGTGGCGATAGCTTCTATCTCCGGCACGATATAATCCGGTTTTTCTGCGTCTACCAGCTCCTTCAGTGCCTGACCATCAAGCATATTAATGACGTGTGCGCGGTGCGCCACATGCATGGCGGGTGCATTGGCATAGCGATCGACGGCAATGACCTCAAGCCCCAGACGCTGGCACTCAATGGCGACCTCTTTACCTAATTCACCAGACCCTAATAGCATGATGCGGGTTGCTGCCGGGCGCAGCGCAGTACCTAATAAAATCATCACTCTGTTTCCTTAAACTGACCTGTCGGCAGTATAAACGAAAACGTTTGCGTCTGTCTTCGTTGGTCTTTATTTCACGGATTGATTCTTTAAAAAACGGGTGATATACTGTATAAAATTACAGTGATATGGGGCTGCAAAATGGCGGTTGAAGTTAAATACGTTGTGATCCGTGAAGGTGAGGAAAAAATGTCTTTTGCCAGCAAGAAGGACGCCGATGCGTATGACAAAATGCTCGATCTGGCGGAAGTGTTGGGTAATTGGTTAAGCCAGTCGCCGGTAACGCTGGAAGACGAGCAGCGTGAAGTCATGGCTATGTGGCTTGCCGAACAAAAAGATGTGCTGGGTACCCTGCTTAAAGCCGGGAAGCTTCCCGCGCCAAAAGCCGTGGCAGATGAAGCGTCGGCTAAACGGACAAAAGCTGCCTGACAGCCACTTGCGCTCCTGCCGTTTTGTACCATGCTTTTTCTTCAATCCCTGCGTAATGATGGGGTCTTAAGGAGAAAATAATGCATAAACGTGGAGCGCTTTTATGCCTTCTGCTATTAGCGGGTAGCGCATCAGTACAGGCGGTAAGTCACGATCCGCATCCTAAGACGGTTAAATTTCCGAACTGCGAAAAGCTGGACGCCAGCGGAATTGCAGCCAGTGTTAAACGCGACTACCAGCAAAATCGTATCGTGCGCTGGGCTGACGATCGTCAGAAAATCGGCCAGGCAGATCCCGTTGTATGGGTCGACAGTAAAGAAGTAACGGGCGCCGAAGGCCAGTGGAAGGTGCCTCTTACGGTACGGGGTAAAAGCGCGGATCTGCATTATCTGGTGCAGGTCGACTGTGCAGGAGGCACTGCCAGCTATCAGAGCCGATAACCGACAGTAATTTTCGCACCTTTTGTCGCCTTGACACTTTCTTACGTCCCTTCGCTTACGCTGAATATATCGCAGCTAAACGGAGGGGGTATGTATGGCAAACTGGCTCAATCAGCTTCAATCACTTCTGGCGCAAAAAGGCGTTTCTTCTTCTGCATCTGGCGAACAGGGGCTTAGCAAGCTGCTCGGCCCCGGTGCGCTTGGTGGCCTGGCCGGTTTACTGGTGGCAAATAAATCCTCACGCAAGTTGCTAAGCAAATACGGAACCGGCGCGTTGTTAATGGGCGGCGGTGCCGTTGCTGGCACGGTATTATGGAATAAATACAAAGATAAAATTCGCGAGGCGCATCGGGACGAACCCCATTACGGTACGCAGACAACGCCGCTTGATAAACGAACCGAGCGACTGATTCTGGCGCTGGTTTTTGCGGCCAAAAGTGACGGTCATATTGACGACAGCGAGCGGGCGGCCATTGAGGCGCAGCTGCGTGAATCGGGTGTCGAGGAGCAGGGCAGAGCGCTGGTCGCTCAGGCCATTGAACAACCTCTCGATCCGCAGCGGCTGGCACGTGATGTGGCCAATGAAGAAGAAGCGCTGGAACTCTACTTTCTCAGCTGTGCCGCTATCGATGTCGATCACTTTATGGAGCGCAGCTATCTTACGGCCCTCGGCGATGCGCTCAACATTCCGCAGGAGGTCCGCGAGGGTGTCGAGCAGGATCTTAAACAGCAAAAACAGGCGCTTCCTGAGTAATTCGTGCGGAAAGTCCCTGCGTTTCGCTTGCATCGCTGGCGTCTTTTGCCAACCTTATAGGATGTGAAAAAGCAAAAGAACCGATCTATGCCACCGAAAGCCAAACGTATTCCACATACCATGACCCTACACGGCGACACGCGCACCGATAATTACTATTGGCTGCGCGATGACGACCGTTCCGATCCTGACGTGCTTGGTTATCTTCAGGATGAAAACCGTTACGGTCATCGGATTATGGCGACGCAGCAGGTCTTACAGGATCGTATCCTGGAGGAAATTGTGGCGCGCATCCCGCAGCGGGAAGTTTCTGCCCCGTGGACAAAAAACGGTTACCGCTATCGGCATATTTATGAACCCGGCTGTGAATATGCCATTTATCAGCGTCAGTCGGTGCTGCTGGCGGAATGGGATGACTGGGAACTTCTGCTCGACGCCAACAAACGTGCCGCACACAGCGAGTTTTATACGCTTGGCGGAATGGCGGTGTCTCCCGATAACACGATTATGGCGCTGGCGGAAGATTATCTATCACGGCGTCAATATGGCCTGCGGCTGCGCAATCTGCAAACGGGTAACTGGTATCCGGAGCTGCTGGATAACATCTCTCCTGATTTTGTCTGGGGCAACGACTCTCAAACGCTTTACTACGTACGTAAGCATCCGGTGACGCTACTGCCTTATCAGGTCTGGCGGCACATGGTGGGCACCTCGTCGGCATCAGATGAGCTGATCTACGAAGAGCATGATGAAACCTTTTACGTAGGATTGCATAAAACCACCTCACAGCATTTTGTCCTGATCGCGCTTTCCAGTGCGACGACCAGCGAAATGTTGCTGTTGGATGCTTCCCTGGCAGACGCCCAGCCAATGCCATTTTTAGCCCGTCGTAAAGATCATGAATATAGCCTTGATCACTATCAGCATAAGTTCTACATCCGCTCTAATCGTGATGGCAAAAACTTCGGTCTTTACCGCAGTCGCGTACGCGATGAGCAACAGTGGGAAGTGCTTATTCCGGCGCGGGAGGACATTATGCTGGAAGGCTTTACGCTGTTCACCGACTGGCTGGTGGTCGAGGAGCGCCAGCGAGGGCTGACCAGTCTGCGGCAAATCAATCGTAAGACACGCGAAGTGACGGGCATTGCCTTTGACGATCCGGCCTATGTGACATGGCTTGCCTATAATCCGGAGCCGGAGACGTCGCGCCTGCGTTATGGCTACTCGTCAATGACCACCCCGGATACCCTGTTCGAACTGGATATGGACACCGGCGAACGCCAGGTGCTGAAACAGTCCGACGTCGCCGGCTTCGACGGTAATCTTTATCGCAGCGAACATATCTGGATTGTCGTTCGCGATGGAACTGAAGTTCCGGTTTCGCTGGTTTATCACCGCCAGCATTTTCAAAAAGGTAAAAACCCGCTGCTGGTGTATGGCTATGGCTCTTATGGCAGCAGTATGGATGCGGATTTCAGCAGTAGCCGCCTGAGCCTGCTCGATCGTGGGTTTGTTTTTGCTATTGCCCACGTGCGGGGCGGAGGAGAACTGGGTCAGCACTGGTACGAGGAGGGCAAGTTTCTGCAGAAGAAAAACACCTTTAACGATTATCTTGATGTGTGTGAGGGACTGTTAAGGCAAGGCTATGGCGACCCAGGATTATGCTTCGGTATGGGCGGCAGTGCAGGCGGGATGCTCATGGGCGCAGCCATCAACCAGCGTCCCGATCTTTTCCACGGGATCATTGCTCAGGTGCCGTTTGTGGATGTCGTCACAACCATGCTGGATGAATCTATCCCGCTGACCACCGGTGAGTTTGAAGAGTGGGGGAATCCGAAAGATGAAACCTACTATAACTATATGAAAAGTTACAGTCCGTACGATAATGTCGGGGCGAAAGCGTATCCGCATCTGCTGGTCACCACCGGGCTCCACGACTCTCAGGTTCAGTACTGGGAACCGGCAAAGTGGGTGGCCCGGCTGCGTGAGCTGAAAACCGATGAGAATGTGTTGCTGCTTTGTACCGATATGGACTCCGGGCACGGCGGTAAGTCCGGGCGCTTCAAGAGCTATGAAGGTGTCGCTATGGAGTACACCTTTCTTATCGCGCTTGCGCAAGGCTGGTTATCAGGAAAAAACGCAGATCAGGCTTTATCCAGATAGTGCTTAAGGGTCAGGCGCATTTCCGGGCTCATTCTGTCGAGGTTGTTAAACAGCCAGCGCAGATAGCCCGGATCGCGCTCAGCAACTTCAGCCACTGGCTTTCCGCGATATTTGCCAAAGCTAAAGGTGGAGACAAGGCCGGGGCGTCCGGTGACGTCGACCATCTCTTCCGGCGTCCAGCCCGAAGTCTTAATAATGTCGATAAGCAGCGCAGCCGTGATATAGCAGTCATATAAGGCGCGGTGATGATGTAATCCTGGTGGCGTTTCGACGCTCAGATTGCGCGATTTATACAGACCCATATTGCTGTACTTTATTCCCGGCCACAGACGACGCGCCATTTTCATGGTACAGATCCACTCGCCATTCATCTCAGGTAAAACCCGGCGATCAAAACTGGCGTTGTGCGCGACATACCATGGGCTGCCCTGGTAGAACGGTAGCACCTCTTCAATCCACGGCTGGTCTGCAACCATAGACTCGGTGATCCGGTGTATAGCCATGGCCTGCGGGCTAATCGGACGGTCCGGACGAACCAGATGGCTCATGGGATTGGTGATCTTCCCGTCCACCACGTCCACCGAGGCAATTTCGACTACACCGCCCTGTAAATCGCAGGTTTCGGTATCAATGACGCGCAGCATGGTTGACTCCTGAATTGACGTAATACATCACGCTTACTTGCTTCTGGGTTCCCAGGGCAGGCGTGACAAATTAACTGAGGCGAGACGATGAGCGATCAGCCGCTGGCGAAACCAGTCGCGCAGATGTTCAGGCTGCTCCCGCTCCACCATCTCGGCCACGATGGGCATATTGTAACGCTCTTTAAACGCGACGGACGCGGCGGCCAGATCAACATTAATTTTGTCCATCTCCTGCTGGGGAAGCTGGGCTAGATTGGTTTGCATCGCTCTCTCCTGTCTCAAACATGCAAAAGTTTCCGGGGTTGGCGCAGAATAACACGTCTGCCAGTGACTATTCTCGACTAAGGCATTATACAGAGTTATTCTTTGGTGCAATTACATAACAAAAAGGAATGACATCATGACGTTTACGGCCTCTTCTGTACGCAGCATAGTCCTTCTGGTCAGTGCATTATTAACGACGCCTGCTGTTTTTGCTCATGCGCATCTTAAACATCAGTATCCGGCAGCGGATGCGGAAGTTGCGGCAGCGCCTCAGGCGTTAACGCTGAATTTCTCTGAAGGTATTGAGGCGAACTTTAGCGGTCTGACAGTAACCGGCCCCGCCCAGGCAATCATTGATACCGGCAACGCGAAACGTAATGAAAAAGATCCAACTCAGCTGATTGTGCCGCTGAATCAGCCTCTCACACCAGGGCAGTATACCGTAGACTGGCATGTTGTTTCGGTCGACGGGCATAAGACGCAGGGACAATATCACTTTAGCGTGAAATAACATGCTGGAGGAAGTGTGGACAGGACTGCGTTTCGTTCATTTTGCCGCGCTAATGCTGGGTTTTGGCTGCGTGTTTTTTTGTGCCTGGCTGGCTCCCGATGCGCTGCGTGAACGTCTCGCCCGCCGTTTTAGCTTATTTCTCCGCCTCCTGCTGACGCTGAATGCGTTGACTGCGCTCCTGCTCTTGATGGTGCAGGGCGGTATTATGGCCGGCGGCTGGTCAGATGTCTGGAAACCCGGTATCTGGCGGGCGGTAGCCGGCACCCAATTTGGCGCTATCTGGCAATGGCAGATTGTGATCGGTATGATAACGCTGGCGATAGCTGTCATATTGCCACGGCGCCATCTCGCGGTATTACTGATGCTTCTCGGCGCACAGTTAATCCTTCAGGCGAGCGTGGGCCACGCAGCAATGCATGCGGGCTTTACGGGTATAGCGCATCGGGCTAATCAGGTTGTGCATTTACTCTGTGGCTCGGTTTGGATCGGCGGGTTGCCTGTCTTTATCGCCTGTCTGAAGCTGGCGAATGGGCGCAGACGACAGTCAGCCATTTATGCCATGATGCGCTTTTCGCGTTACGGGCACCTCGCCGTCGCAGGGATACTTATTACCGGCATCAACAATGCATGGCTTATTCAGGGGGCGCTATTTAGCTCCTCTGCTTATGGGCGAGCACTGCTGCTTAAATGCGTACTGGTTGGGCTGATGGTTGCCATTGCGCTGGTGAACCGTTATATCCTGGTCCCCCGAATGAACCGCGATAACGCGCGTGCGCAGAGCTTTTTTATTCGTATGACTCAAACTGAAATGGTCCTTGGGGCGCTGGTACTGGCAGTTGTTAGCCTGTTTGCCACCTGGGAGCCTTTCTGAACAACTGGCGAAAACCATGAAAAAAATTGTGATGTTAGCTGTTTTACTGACGACTTCAGCCTCCGCACTGGCGGCCCCGGGTTTAATTACCGTCAGTCGTTTTGACATAGGCAAAGACAAATGGGCGTTTAACCGGGAAGAAGTGATGTTAACGTGCAGACCTGGCAATGCGCTAATGGTCATTAATCCTTCAACGCTGGTACAGTATCCGCTGAATGACATTGCTCAACAGCAAATTAAAGACGGTAAGATGAGCGGGCAACCCTTGAGCGTGATCCAGATTGACGATCCGCAGCATCCGGGGCAAAAAATGAGCCTGGCACCGTTTATTGAGCGGGCGCAAAAACTCTGTCAGTGATGAAAGAACAGGATTATTTCCAATAAAAAAACCGCGGGCTTATCGTGATGAAAAGCTGCGGTTTTTTTCTTTTTTTGACGCGACACTCAGGCGATATTTCTGGTCACTTTTACATCAGACTGGAAAACCTGGTATGGTCAACTATTATTATTAAGCACGGCGACTAAGCCTGCATTAATGCCAACTTTTAGCGCACGGCTCTTTCTCTGGAGCCATTTCCCTGGACCGAATACAGGAATCGTATTCGGTCTCTTTTTATCTTGTTGAATGCTAAGTGTTTTTCACGGCTTCACGCTGAGAACCACCAAAAATTCACTCATTCTCTGCATTCAGCTTAAACCATAACATAATCATCCCCACGGGCGTCCAGCTATTTTTGTGTCATTGATAAAATTTTATGCCCTCACCACCGCGGTGCAATGAACGGAGATGTGCCTTTGCGGGTTAACTCTTGTTTTCAGGTTAGTAAAGTGGATAAGGGCTCGGCTGCTATAGCGTGGTAAGGACTGACGGAGCGGGTAGTGATGCGCCCTCATTTATTTATAAAATTGCGCTATTTTCAGCGCCTCGTTTTGGGTTGGCGCAGACTGGTAAAAACCCCCTTCGGTCTTAATCGGAGAAACGATCCTGGATTCCAGGATGACGTCACCATTAAATAAAACGGTAAGCTTATTATTAAGATTATCCAGGAAGAGATCGTTGAATTTTTCTGAACACGTATCGCTACGCTTCACTTTAAAAAATACAACAGGAGATACAGGGTTTCTTGAAGATGCCTGTACCAGACACTCTTTTTTAAGAGAAAAAACGCGATTACCCGCTCTATATTCCAGTCCTTTAGCCGTATCCGGACTTTTACAGCCGATCGTTGATACCATCATAAGTATGATCAGCGAGATTCTGGCGCTTTTTTTTGTCATCGTCCCGCCGGAGATAATTGCATTTATCATTTCCCGGCCTCAAGCATCATTTCGAGATCGTGAAATATATCATTCCAGACGGCATCGCTTATAGGATGGCCTACCATGTTTCTGATAAAGATCGCACCTTCAGCGGCGAGATACAGGATCCTGTGTTTGCGCTCTTCGGGCGTTTCTACTTCGAAATTACCCATCCGTTTTTGGTACCAGGCTTTCATAAACTCACTTTGAGTTCCTGAGCCAACCTGAGCGGCCAGCAACGTCAAAACACGGCTGCCTGCTTCATTCGACTCCTCCTTTGTAGAACCAATGTGAGCCTGGAGCTGACTTTTCGCATCCGTCATAGCACCCAAATGATGTGCATATCTGGCTTGCTCTCTTTCCATCCATTTTTCAAGCAGGGCATCCAGAATCTTTTCTCTGGTACCAAAGACGGACTGCACGCTGGCTTTGGAAACACCCGCTTTTATGGCAATGGCACCAAATGACAGTGCCTGGGTACCTTCAATGCTTATCACCGCTTCGGCGGCATTAAGCAAAGCTTCACGATCTAGTGTCCTTGGACGGGCCATACTCTCTCCTTTATTGATTTAAATACGATCGTATGTTAATCTAAACTTACCTTATTTCATCCGTTTAATCTATTGATTGTCTTTTATGTTCAGGAGCTTGTATGGTTCATCTTCAACCAGTGTCACGAAGAGTGGTTTATGTCCTGTTATTTGAACTCTTCGCAATTATTTTTTCCTCTATGATACTGGCTGGTATAAGTAATGGCGAGGTAGCATCATCCTTTTTCATCGCTGCCGCGCTGTCTCTTATCGCTATAGTCTGGAATTATATCTATAATACACTATTTGAAATGTGGGAAAATAAAAATAATATCATCAACAGAAGCTTTTTTATTAGGGTAATGCACTCTTTGATATTTGAAAGTGGTTTCATTTTGATCGCAGTTCCACTGTTTATGTGGTGGTACCATGTCACATTTATCCAGGCATTTATAATGGAAATAGGGATAATTTTATTTTTCCTAATATATACGTTCGTATTTACCTGGATGTTCGATAAAATTTTTCCAAAAGTGGTTACAGGCTCCTGACCTGTTTTCTACCAGAAGAAGGGTCGCGGTGCGCCATGATGATGGACGTGCAGTCAGTACGGCAAATAAACCTGCCGACAAAGTGTCATTCCCGCTGCGCTAACAACCGAACTTAGAACGTATCCATGATTGCATCAAGGATCTCTTCACAAGAAAAATGGTGTAGGCTGGCTAAACTTTCTGCTAATTCCTCAAGGGTAGAACCTGAGATACGGTTACCCTCTGAGGGTTGTGCAAAAAAGCTGCCGTCTGACAGGCCAATATCATAGACATTATTACCAAGATAAATTTTTTCCATTTTCAGCTTCTTATCAGATACCGGCAACAAGAGGACAGGTGAAATTGTTACAGACAATGTAGCCTAACTGAAGCTACCAGAATTGTCAGGTTATTTTAGTCCTGCTTAACTGTTAGCCCGGGCGATAACGTTGTCATCTCAACTCGCCCGACGGGCGAATGTGTGAGAGTGAGATAGAAAGGAGGAAAGCAGACTAAAAATCGCTGTATTCCTGGGCGGGACGCCAGAAACCGTCAATAAAATCTTCGACAGGGTAACAACCGCCGTGGCGCATACGCTGATCGTGCATGGCGACCACACATTGCTGCTCGGTATTATAGACATCCACTATGATGTCGTCACAACCCCCATCAAGATAACAAATAAATAATACCAGTGCGTACATCCTGTCCTCAGGCCTGCAGAAATATAAACTAAGTGTAGGGGATGAAACGGTAGCGGGGAAATTCCAGGAATAAATAACCCGCCTCGGCGACGGGTTCATTATGGGTCAGGCAAGGCGCATTACCCATGAATTAGAGTTCTGGTCATAATGCTCGCGATAGAGCACAGAATGTTCACCGTCAAGTATCGCCGGCACGCTGGTATCAGGGTCCCAGGCATCAAGTTGCATACATAAATCTGGATCGGAGCTGCACGGGATCACAAGCGTTCGCTCGCCCTGGGTATCACCTTTCAGTTCAGCATCTTCAATCTCGAAGGCACCAATACGTACATTCGTCTTCGTCATATCGCTCTCCGTTGATCGGCTAAAAGTGTGGTACGACCAGTTTTGTCGTCCATCTTATAGCGTAGTCAACGGCATTAAATCCGCCACTCAGAAGATGCTGAATTCCGGTATGTCATTCGTTCTTGCTGGCAAATAAGCGCCCGTCACGCACCAGTTCACGTGGATAGCTGTTTTTAAGACGTGAGCCGACCTTTTTCGCCAGTCCCAGTGGATAACCCTGGTAGGTGACCAGAACGTCGTCTACTACCGGAGGATGCTGCGGATAAATATCCCGGCCGCGATACCACTCTTCGGCTTCGGTCTGGGTTAGCTCAAAACGCAGCTTATCACTGTGCGCCAGAGCGATAATTGCTTCGTGCTGCCAGCGAAAACCTTTGTTGTGACGCTCTGCCAGTTTGATGCCCGGTCGTGAAAAACGTACCTGAGTTAACATAGGTTCTACTTCGACGGGAAACAGCCAGATCTCTTTATCGCGCTGCCATAGCTTATGGTGGCAATCCCAGCTCACGCCGGCCAGGCTTGCAGCATGAACAATCTCAGCCGTCTCGCGCGTTTTCATCGGCATAAACGGAAACTTACCCATTTTATAACCCGGTGCGGGCAGCGCTTCTACGGCGGCTGTTTTACGCAGGCGAGCAACAAAGAAGCCTTCGCAGTCAAATAGTTGCGGAAAAACGCGTAAAAAGCCGTCTGCGGTCGCTGCCTGACTGGCCCCGGTAAACAGGCTATCCAGCGGTACTATCTCCACGGCGTGGGGAAAGCGGGAAAGCAGCCAGTGCACCACGTTTTCATTTTCGTCATGATTCAGGGTGCAGGTGGAGTATACCAGGGTTCCTCCCGGCCGCAGGGCGTGAAACGCGCTTTCGATAAGCTCACGTTGGGTAGCGGCAATATCAAGGTTACTTTCGGGTGACCAGTTTTTTAGGGCATCAGGATCTTTACGTACTACACCTTCACCGGAGCAGGGCGCATCCAGCAGAATAGCATCGAAGATTTCCGGCAGTGCCGCGCCAAATACACGCCCGTCAAAATGGGTTAACGCGACATTGCTGACGCCACAGCGGCTAATATTGGCATGAAGTACTTTCACCCGACTGGCGGAAAATTCGTTGGCCAGGATCACGCCCTGATTGTCCATTTTGGCCGCGATCTGAGTAGTTTTTGAACCCGGCGCGGCGGCGACATCCATCACCCTCAGAGGTCGTGTATCATCGGCAAAAAGGGCCGTGACCGGCAGCATTGAACTGGCTTCCTGAATGTAGAACAGGCCGCTGAGATGCTCCGCCGTGCTACCCAGAGGTAATGCTTCGTCATCTTCTCGCGCGATCCAGAAGCCTTCTGTGCACCACGGGATCGGTGTCAGTTGCCAGCCGTAAGGCGCAACCAGCGTTAAGAAATCGGCAACGGTTATTTTAAGCGTATTAACTCTGATGCTGCGACGCAGAGGACGCTGACAGGCAGCCACAAAATCGTCGAATAAGAGATGGGCAGGCATGATCGCCCGCATTTGGGTCAGAAATTCATCAGGAAGAAAAGCAGAGCTGGTAGCCACGGCGCACACCACTGAAAAAAACGGGTGCGCAGTGTACCACATCTGCTCCGGCGCAGGTACGCCGGAGCAGGAGAGGTTAACGTGGCAGGGCCGTTCCCCACTGACGCCACTCTTTCGGCTCGCTTTCCTGCAACAGGAAGTGTTTCCCTTCCTGCGCTTTCGGCGACAGCGGCGTACCCGGTGGTGTTGCAAAGGCAATGCCACCGCGAATGAACTGGTTGAACGTCCCGGTTTTCACCATCCCGCCGGTGATGCCAAAGTCCAGGGAGTACCCTGAAGCCAGCCAGAACACCGAGTTATTACGCACCAGATGCTGATACCGTTTACTGATGCGCATGTTAATCATAATGCGATCGGAAAGTGAGCCAAGCGTCAGGCCCGTCACTGTCCCGACTTCAATGCCGCGGAACAGAACCGGGGTGCCGATATTTAACGATCCGGCTTCCGGCGCTTCAACCACCAGACTCAGACCATCCAGATAGCGTGAATCGGTAATCGTTGCTTCCTGAAGCTCAAATTCACGGCGGACATTACCCTGACCCGGTTCAACGTTAATGTACGGCTGTAACAACGTATCCAGATGTTCCACACCAGCGGCAGAAATTTGCGGCGTCACCACCGAGAAGCGCGTACCGGATCGGGCGAAGGTTTGCATATATTCCGGATAAAGGACCGCTTTGGCCTGCACCTCATTGCGTGAGGTGATGAGATTTAGCGTCTGCACCTGGCCGATATCAATCCCTAAATAGCGAATCGGCATGCCGGCGGCCAGTTTACCGGCATCGAAAGCATGTAACGTGATCTGACCACCTACCGCGCGCGCTTCCGTCTCGGACGCATAAAGAATGCGTTTATCGCCTTTACGTAAGCCGCCGCCAGCACCGTTCAGATTATCGAAGCTAATCGCACCTTTGATCGCCCGGGAAAGAGGAGAGGCCTGTACCGTCAGACCGCTGCCGTTGAGCTGTACCTTCGCGCCGCCCTCCGCCCAGAATACCGTGTCTTTGGTCAGCAGGTTTTGATATTCCGGCTTGATGTGCAACTCAATATCAAAGGCATTGGCACGCGGACGCACGGTAATAACTTCGCCGACTTCAAACTTACGATACAGAACTACGGACCCCGGCTGAACGTCAGGCAGGGCGCTGGCCGTCAGCGTCAGCGTCGTGGTCGGCAAATCGCTGAGGCTATTCTCCAGCGCTTTTTCCAGATTCGCGTACAGCGGATAACTGGACTTCATTTCGCCGGTTTTACCCGGCAGAATGCGTACGCCGCCGCTAAGCCATTCGCTGGCGCTGGCGCCTAAAAACTCCACGCCATCAAGGCCTACTTTTACGTCAACCCGACTATTGACCACGAATTTGCTGTCACCATGAACCAGGTCGCGATACTGCGGATCGACCGCGATGGCAAACGAGACGCCTTTGTTCGACAGCTTACGTTCAAGGACCTGCCCAATCTGCACGCCGTGCAGGATAAGCGGCTGGCCAGTATCGATGCCATAACTCTCCGGTGCAGTCAGGGTAAGCGTGAGAACATTGGGCTCCTGCAACAGCGTTTTATTGGCCGGCAGCACCACAAAGTGATCGCGCGGTTCACCTTCGCCGGGGACTAGCTCGAACGTGCTACCGGTCAGCAATGAACTGATACTGGCATTATCCAGCGATAATTTTGGGTTGCGCAGTTCAATACGTGTCTTCTCGCGCAGCAGATTCACCACGCTCGGATCAACGGTCATCTCGCCAGTGACTGCGCCACCGGGATTAAGTTTAATTTTACTCAGCTCGCCGACTTCCAGCCCCTGATACATCAAGCGGGTCGATCCGGCTTTAAGCCCGTTGCCGCCGGGTAAGTCAAGTTTAACTATCACGCCGCGCTGGCTGTGGGCCAGATCTTCATAAAGACCGTATTCGTCATCCTGGCTTGCAGGCTTTGATTCATCGGGTGAGTCAAATGCAATCGCGCCATTTACCAGGGCTGCCAGGCTCTCAAGCTGAATATTGGCTCCGCTAAGATCGATATCGGCCTTTATGCCTGAAACGTTCCAGAAGCGACTGCCTTTTTTCACAAGATTGGTAAAGCGACGTTCAATCAGAACATCAACGGTTACCCCTTCTTTATTCGGATTGATTGTATAGTCATAGACCCGACCAACCGGAATTTTACGAAAATAGACCAGAGAACCACTGTTTAGCGAACCAAGATCTGGCGCGTGAAGGTGGATCATTAGCTCGCCGGTATTAAGACGGTATTTAGGCTGCGTATCCAGCGCGGTAAAGTGATCTTCCGGTTCACCTTTGCCGGGCATCATGCCGATATAGTTGCCGCCAACCAGCGCATCCAGACCTGAAACTCCCGCCAGCGAGGCTTTCGGGGTGATAAGCCAGAACTGGGTTTCCCGACGAAGCGCATCTTTCATATCGCTTTTAATGCTGGCTGTGACTTCAATCTTTTTCAGATCCTCACTGAGACGGATCTCCTGAACCGTACCGATTTCCACCCCCTGATAACGTACAGGCGTACGTCCGGCGACGATGCCGTCAGCAGACATAAAATCGATAGTGATCGTCGTTCCACGCTCTTCATAACTGCTCCAGATTAACCAGCCAGCAATAAGCAGAGCGATGACAGGCAGCAGCCAGAATGGCGAAATGCGCCTTTTTGTTTTAATTCGCGCTTCAGTCGTCGAAGCGGGCGTTTCCTGACTCATGTGCATCCCAAAGTAAGCGGCTATCCAGCCATTCAACAGCAAGAATTGTCAAAATTACCGCTGCGCCAAAATAAAACGCAGCTGGCCCCATGGTAAACGCGAGCAACTGGTCGCGATTGATAAGCGACATTGTCAGCGAAATAACAAATAAATCCAGCATTGACCATCGGCCGATCCAAATCACCATGCGCAGCAGATTAATGCGCAGGCGCAGCCCATGGGCCCATTTAAAGTGAATACTAATAAGTAGCGTAAACAGTACAATCACTTTGGTAAAGGGGACCAGGATACTGGCAACAAACACCACTGCCGCTACCGCGACATTACTGCTGGCAAGCGACATTATCCCGGAGAAAATCGTATCCTCCTGGCGCCCGCCGTTGAGATAAATAACGGAGATAGGAAGCAGGTTAGCAGGCACCAAAAAGATTAGCGAGGCGGTTAACGCCGCCCAGCATTTTTGCAGACTATGACGGCGGCGCAGACGCAGGGGAATATGACAGCGCGGACAACGCCCGTTTTTGTCTGGCAAACCGGTAAAATGACATCCCAGGCAAACTCGCAGATCGGGATGAATGCGCAATGCCGGGCGCGTCGGATAAAACCGTTCCCACAGCTGCTCGACGTTAAGATGAATAAGTGTCAATACGCTTAAGAGCATCAGCGCGACAAAGGCCAAAAGCCCAATACCGGGTTGCAGGTAAGCATAATCCTGTACTTTGATTGCCGCGACACCAATTCCTACCAGATAGATGTCGAGCATTACCCACTCTTTGAGTTTATCCAGCATCAGCAGCACCGGGCGCAGATTCATGCCGAGAATGTTGCCCAGCCACAGATAGGCGATCGCACAGACCAGCACCAGCGGCGCGCCGATAGTGCAAAACAAAACCATGGTAGCTGTGATCGGATCGCCCATCTCCTTCATTTGCCAGATCCCCTGTAGCACATTGGCATCAATACGGACGCCCAGCAGGTAGATCCGCAGCAGAGGCTCATTCCAGGCGAAGGGCATCAGCAGCAGCATCGCAATGGCCATTGCGCCGAGACGCGTCAGCGACCAGTCGCGACTGTCACGAATTTTTGCCTCGCATTGCGGGCAGTATGCGCTTTGATTCGATTTCATGACCGGCAACATAAAAAGCGTATCGCATTGCGGACAACGTTGATACTGTGCGCGAGGCAACGGATCGCTAACCGAATGGACGATAATTTTTTTCGACGGTCTAAAGGTGTTTGCTTTAAGTGCCATTTAGTGAGAACAGAAATGAATATATAACACTATATTAACTCATGAATCGGATTCACCTTGAGCCTAAACGCATTTAATGCTTATTTTATAGGGCAAAGAGTCGGACAAAGAGCCGAAGCGAATTTTAATACAAATGGTTGGATAATGAACAAAACAGAATTTTACGCGGATCTGAACCGTGATTTAAAGGCATTAATGGCAGGCGAAACCAGTTTTCTGGCGATTCTTTCCAATACCAGCGCGCTGCTTTTCGAACGTCTGGAAGCGGTTAACTGGGCAGGATTTTATTTACTGGAGGGCGAAACGCTGGTTTTAGGTCCCTTCCAGGGGAAAATTGCCTGCGTGCGCATTCCGTCAGGACGCGGTGTTTGCGGCACGGCGGTGGCTGAAAATCGTATTCAGCGCGTTGATGATGTCCATGCATTTGCCGGTCACATCGCCTGCGACTCTGCCAGCAATGCAGAAATCGTATTGCCGTTGACGGTAGAAAATCAGATTATTGGCGTTCTGGATATCGACAGCACCGTCTTCTCGCGCTTCACAACCGAGGACGAGCAGGGGCTAAGTGAGCTGGTTGAGCATCTTGAGAAACTGCTTGCCGCCAGTGATTATCAAAAATTCTTTGCCCTCAAAGCAGGATAATCAACGGATAACGTAGCATTTACCGATAGCGTCATTATAATGACGCCTGTTCATGCCTGCGGGCTTGTTGGCTACGTCCGTTGTAATCAGGAAATTTCATGGAAAATCAACCTAAGTTGAATAGTAGTAAAGAAGTTATCGCATTTCTGGCCGAACGTTTTCCTCAGTGTTTTAGTGCTGAAGGTGAAGCGCGTCCGCTTAAAATCGGCATTTTTCAGGATCTGGTCGCCCGTGTTGAAGGTGAAATGAACCTCAGCAAGACTCAGCTTCGCTCCGCACTGCGTTTGTATACCTCAAGCTGGCGTTACCTGTACGGCATTAAAGCGGGTGCAACCCGTGTCGATCTCGACGGCAATGCCTGCGGTGAACTGGATGAGCAGCACGTTTTACACGCTCGCCAGCAGCTGGAAGAGGCGAAAGCGCGCGTACAGGCACAGCGTGCTGAGCAGCAGGCGAAGAAGCGTGAAGCAGCAGGTGAAGGCCAGCAGCCGACCGACGCCCCGCGTCGCGAACGTAAGCCGCGTCCTCCGGTTCGCCGTAAAGAAGATGCTGAACGTAAATCTCGCGCCGCTAAACCGGCACCAAAAGCGCAGCCTGTTGCCCGTGAAGAAAAATTCACGCCGGTTTCAGATCTCTCTGCGCTGACCGTGGGCCAGTCCCTTAAGGTGAAAGCGGGTAATAGCGCTATGGATGCTACCATCCTGGAAATCACCAAAGATGGCGTTCGAGTACAGCTGACGTCTGGTATGTCAATGATTGTACGCGCAGAACACCTGGTGTTCTGAAACGGAGGCCAGGCCTGGCATGAACACATTTTTTAAACTCACTGCAATCGCAGGCATGTTTTTAGCGGCAGGCCATGCTTTTTCAGCGGATGAGATCACGCGTGCCGATCAGATTCCGGTTCTTAAGGAAGATGTTCAGCACTCTACGGTAAGCGAGCGTGTTACATCGCGTTTCACGCGCTCGCATTACCGTCAGTTCGATTTAGATAAGGCCTTTTCCGCCAAAATCTTCGATCGTTATCTGAACCTGCTTGACTACAGTCACAACGTCCTGCTGGCCAGCGACGTTGAAAAGTTTGCAGATAAAAAAACGGTGCTTGGCGACGAGCTGCGTTCAGGCAAGCTTAACGTCTTTTATGATCTGTATAATTTGGGGCAGCAGCGTCGTTTCGAGCGTTATCAATATGCGTTAAAAGTGCTGGAACGTCCGATGGATTTTTCCGGCAACGATACGTTTAACCTCGATCGCAGCAAGTCCCCGTGGCCCAAAGACGAAGCAGAGTTAAACGCGCTGTGGGACGGTAAAGTTAAGTATGATGAACTGAGCCTGAAACTGACCGGCAAAACCGACAAAGAGATCCGCGAGACGTTAAACCGTCGCTACAAATTTGCGATCCGCCGGCTGGCGCAGTCCAACAGTGAAGACGTTTTCTCTCTGGCGATGACCGCATTCGCTCATGAAATCGATCCGCACACTAACTATCTGTCACCGCGCAATACCGAGCAGTTCAATACCGAAATGAGCCTCTCGCTCGAAGGGATTGGTGCCGTATTACAAATGGATGATGATTATACGCTGATCAACTCAATGGTCGCCGGTGGACCGGCGGCGAAAAGCAAAGCGATCTCGGTGGGCGACCGTATTGTTGGGGTCGGCCAGGTCGGACAGACCATGGTCGATGTCATTGGCTGGCGTCTTGACGATGTTGTAGCGCTGATCAAAGGCCCAAAAGGCAGCAAGGTTCGCCTTGAAGTATTGCCGGAAGGTAAGGGCACTAAAACGCGTATTGTTACTCTGACCCGTGAGCGAATTCGTCTCGAAGACCGCGCGGTTAAGATGACGGTAAAAAACGTCGGTAAAGAGAAAGTCGGCGTGCTGGATATTCCGGGCTTTTATGTTGGTCTGACCGATGACGTCAAGGTACAACTGCAGAAGCTCGAGAAACAGAACGTCAGCAGCGTCATTATTGATTTACGGACTAACGGCGGCGGAGCGCTGACTGAAGCTGTATCGCTTTCCGGCCTGTTTATTCCGTCTGGCCCTGTGGTCCAGGTACGCGATAATAACGGTAAGGTTCGTGAAGATAGCGACACTGACGGCGTGGTCTATTACAAAGGTCCACTCGTCGTGCTGGTCGACCGTTTCAGCGCTTCAGCTTCTGAAATCTTTGCGGCGGCAATGCAGGATTATGGCCGGGCGCTGATTGTGGGTGAACCTACCTTCGGTAAAGGTACGGTGCAACAGTATCGTTCTCTGAACCGTATTTACGATCAGATGTTGCGTCCGGAATGGCCTGCGCTAGGTTCTGTGCAGTATACCATCCAGAAATTCTACCGCATCAACGGCGGCAGTACTCAGCGCAAAGGTGTGACCCCCGATATCCTCATGCCAACCGGCACGGAAGAGACGGAAACCGGCGAGAAATTTGAAGATAATGCGCTGCCGTGGGATAGCATCAATGCGGCAACCTTTGTGAAGTCAGGTGATTTGACGCCTTTTGGACCTGAACTGCTGAAAGATCACAATGCACGCATTGCTGAAGATCACGAGTTCCAGTACATCATTAAAGACATCGCCCGCTTTAATGCGCTGAAGGATAAGCGAAACAACGTTTCTCTTAATTACGCCCAGCGTGAGAAAGAAAATGCTGAAGATGATGCGACGCGTCTGGCGCGGATTAACGACCGATTTGCGCGGGAAGGTAAGCCGTTACTGAAAAAACTCGACGATTTGCCGAAGGATTATCAGGAACCTGACCCGTATCTTGATGAAACGGTGCATATCGCCGTGGATTTATCCCATCTGCAAAAAGAGCAGCCGGCGAAAAGCAAATAGTAACAGGCACCGGACAAATTTCTGTTCGGTGCTTTTTTTACATTCTCCCCCGACGTAAGAAACCCCCGCTAAAATGTAAAGTTGCGTTATTCTCGTGACTTAGCGCGCCAGATTGCTTGAAAATGGCGATAATACCCATACGATATGGGTATCGCATAGTGCGTTTTGTTAAGCTGAGGTTAAAAAATATTATGATGCGAATCGCGCTTTTCCTGATGACCAACCTGGCTGTTATGGTGGTGTTTGGGCTGGTGCTAAGCCTGACGGGAATTCAGTCGAGCAGTATGACTGGCCTGCTAATTATGGCGCTGCTGTTTGGTTTTGGTGGTTCGATTGTTTCACTATTAATGTCGAAATGGATGGCCCTTAAATCTGTCGGCGGTGAAGTGATTGAGCAGCCGCGCAACGAAACAGAGCGCTGGCTGATGCAAACCGTATCACAGCAGGCTAATCAGGCGGGTATCGCCATGCCGCAGGTGGCCATTTACCATGCGCCGGATATCAACGCGTTTGCCACGGGTGCGCGCCGTGATGTGTCGCTGGTGGCGGTCAGTACCGGGCTGTTACAGAACATGAGCCGTGATGAAGCTGAGGCGGTTATCGCCCATGAAATCAGTCACATCGCGAATGGTGATATGGTCACCATGACCCTGATTCAGGGGGTGGTGAACACGTTTGTGATTTTCATCTCGCGCGTACTGGCCCAGATAGCCGCGGGTTTTCTCGGTGGCAACCGGGATGAAGGTGAAAGTAACAACGGCAACCCGCTGATTTATTTTGCGGTTGCGATGGTGCTGGAACTGCTGTTCGGCATTCTGGCGAGCATGATCACCATGTGGTTCTCGCGCCACCGTGAGTTCCATGCAGATGCGGGCTCGGCACGTCTGGTGGGGCGTGAAAAAATGATTGCCGCCCTGCAGCGTCTGAAAACCAGCTATGAGCCGCAGGAGGCCAGCAGCATGATGGCATTCTGTATTAACGGTAAGTCGAAATCGCTGAGTGAGTTTTTTATGACTCACCCGCCGCTGGATAAGCGTATTGAAGCGCTGCGCAGCGGCGAATACCTCAAGTAGTTGTTGTCCTCAATGCCCGGCTGCTAAACACGGCCGGGTTTTTTATGCCTGCGCCCGGGGCTGGGTCATGCGTAAACCGCTGACAATTGCCGCCATAACGGCCAGTACACCCGCCAGCAGCAGACAGGTATGGGTGCCCGCATCGCTAAACAAATTAAACATCAGGGCCACCAGCGCCGCACCAATACTTTGCCCCAGCAAGCGTGCCGTACCCAGCATTCCACTGGCTCCGCCACTGCGCTGACGTGGCGCTGATGAAATAATAGTATGGTTATTGGGAGACTGAAACAAACCGAATCCCGCACCGCACAGCAGCATTGGCCAGATGATATTCCAGTCAGATGGCGAGGCGGGTAGTAAGGCCAGTCCAAACAAACCGCAGGCCATCACTATCATGCCCAATGACCCCAGCAAGCCCGCGTGAACTTTTTCAATCAAATATCCTGCCAGCGGAGCCATGATCATTGTCGCCAGAGGCCACGGCGTCAGTAATAGCCCGGTTTCTACCTCACTGCGTCCGACAATGGATTGCAGGAAAAAGGGCAGGGAGACCATTGCCAGCATTTGCGCACAGAACGAGCAAATTGACGTGCAAAGAGATAACGAAAAAACAGGAATACGCAGCAGATCAATAGGCAGAAGCGGCACCGGAAGCTGTAACTGGCGGCGAACAAAGAAATAGCCTGCGACCAGCATCACGAATACCTCAAGCATGACCAGTTCTTTCGATTGCCCCTGCGCAAAACCGCTTAGGGCCGCGATCAATAAGCCAAATGTCAGCGCATTCATTACTGCACTCGGGAGATCAAATCGTGGCGTGCTGGTACGCGGGCCGTTGGCCGGCAGAAAACGCAGCGCCAGCACCAGGGCGATAATCCCTAACGGCACATTAATCAAAAATAGCCACTGCCAGGAGGCCACTGAGAGAATACCTGCTGCGATGGTCGGACTGGCAGCAGACGAAACGGCAACCACAAACGAGTTAATTCCCATTCCCCGGCCCAGTTGACGCGCCGGATAAATAAGGCGGATTAACGCGGTATTCACACTCATTAATGCCGCGCCGCCGAATCCCTGTGCGACACGGGCAAGCGTCAGCGTGAGTAATGAGTCAGAGAGCGCACAGGCAAGCGACGAAAACGTGAAAACCACCAGTCCGATTTTATAGATCCGCCGATAACCAAACATGTCTCCGAGAAATGCCAGCGATAAGAGGGTGATAACAATCGCGATTTGATAGGCATTGACTATCCATATGGACGACGCGGGCGAGGCATTCAGGTCGCCTGCAATGGTTGGCAGGGCGACATTAGCGATTGCACCATCCAATACGGCCATTGCGATGCCAAGAACGATGGTCGCAATTGCACCGTAACGCTGAGCCGTCGGCAGGCCGTCAGAAAACGTGTTTTTCATAGTGTAAAAAGATAAGGTGAGCAAATGATTGTCTGGAAAATAATTCTAGCACTAATAATTCGAAGCCAGTTCGCAGATTTGTAACGAAGAAGCAGAAGAACCGTTGCGGCCGGAGGGGCGCGAATTTATAATAAAAACTCGTTCTGATTTTTATAAAACAAAACCCGAGGTGATAAATGGCACTCGCAGATTTGGATAAGCAGCCAGATTCTGTCTCTTCAGTATTGAAGGTTTTTGGCATCCTGCAGGCGCTTGGCGAAGAGCGTGAAATTGGGATCACCGAACTGTCGCAGCGCGTCATGATGTCGAAAAGCACCGTTTATCGCTTTTTGCAGACCATGAAATCACTGGGGTATGTCGCTCAGGAAGGGGAGTCTGAAAAATACTCCCTGACCCTTAAGCTGTTTGAACTGGGCGCGCGCGCGCTGCAAAATGTTGATTTAATCCGCAGCGCGGACATCCAGATGCGGGAGCTTTCGCGCCTGACAAAAGAGACGATTCACCTTGGTGCCCTGGATGAAGACAGCATTGTCTACATCCATAAAATTGATTCCATGTACAACCTGCGCATGTATTCACGTATTGGCCGCCGCAATCCGCTTTATAGCACCGCAATTGGTAAAGTGCTGCTGGCATGGCGCGAGCGGGATGAAGTCGTGCAGATCCTTGACGGCGTGGAGTATAAACGCAGCACCGATAGCACGATCACCAGTACGCAAGCGCTGCTGCCGCTGCTCGATCAGGTGAAAGCACAGGGGTTTGGCGAAGATAATCAGGAGCAAGAAGAAGGTCTGCGCTGCATCGGCGTGCCGGTTTTTGACCGTTTTGGCGTGGTCATTGCTGGGTTGAGCATCTCTTTCCCAACGCTGCGTTTTTCTGAAGAAAGACTGCACGAGTATGTCGCAATGTTACATACCGCGGCACGTAAAATTTCAGAGCAAATGGGGTATAACGCTTACCCGTTCTGATTATTATCACGCCGCCCAATGCGGCGTGATAGTCACAGAGTTTAACTTATCGTTGACGACGGCAACCTGTCCGCGTCGTTAAGGCAAAGCCAAAATATCTTAATAACCAGACTTTCAGGCAGTTAACTCCCTGTTTAAGATAAGCATGTTAACCTGGCTTTATAAGATGACGATGTGGAGTCCGGTGTGAAAAAATTTAGATGGGTGCTTCTGGCAGGCGCAATTGTTGTTGGTTTGCTGATCTGGACCCAGTTGCTCAATGCATTGTGCGATGAGGACGTACAATTTTTCAGTGGCATTTGTGCGATAAATAAATTCATTCCCTGGTAAGCATTTTTTGCATCAGTGATTTCCTTCCTTAGCGCGAGTGGTAAGATAGCGTGTTTCCTTTGAGGTGGTGAAATGAATGAATTAATCAATTCCGGGATGCTGAATATTGCCTCCCTGCTGGTGTCTCTGCTTGTACTGATTGTGGGGCTGGTGCTGTGGTTTTTTATCAATCGCGCAAGCTCCCGAACCAATGAGCAAATAGAACTTCTGGAAGCGCTGCTCGATCAGCAAAAGCGACAGAATGCGTTGCTTCGTCGGCTTTGTGAAGCCAATGAACCTGAGAAAGCGGCGACGCCCTCCCATTCTGCAGACGTTAGTGCGGGCGAAGATGATTTTATTCGCCTGGTAGCCGAACGCTAATCAGCATTACCCGGCAGGCATTTTACCGTGCCGGGTTTTTTCTTACCTCTGCTCGTTTTCAGTGCAAATCGGGTATGGTGATATCGATAAGTGTGTAAAGTATGATGGCTTAATAAGCCGCGTTCTATTGGCACTGTATAAACAATATCTCCGACATCATTTCTCTTTAAGAATGAACTTATCTTCATCGAAACGTTTTCATTGCCTTTCAATGATGCAATATTACCCGTGTTTCATTATTTTGGTGCATATTATAAAAGCATTAAATTATCATTAAGCATTGATTAAACTTTAGCTGGTCTGGTTAAAAAACATGCCCTGGCTAATTCTTGTCTATGATTTTTTACGCATAACTATGCATAAAATCATCTAAGTTGGCGATGAGTAGTGGCCAGTATCCACGTTTATGCTTCCGCAAAACAAGACGAAAGAGGGTGCTGAAGCCCTTCATAGCGCTATTTCCCTGCCTCAGGCCTCGGATCGGTAAAAATTACGGATGCTGTAGAAATCGCATAAAATGTGGATCGGCAATAAAACGACTAATAAATATGTGCGATGGATCGATACCTGTTTAAAAATGGCTTGCCATAATTAACGTTATATGTGATAACACCTTCAGGTTAAACGAGGTACAGTCCTGTTTATATGTGGCATTTCAGTAAAGAAGTTCTGAGTAAACACCTTGCGTTGAATACCGCTTCTCTGCCGAACCTTTTATTTGTGCCTCAAGCAGTAATGTAAAGTCTCAGTTTTATCCATGCTAGAGCCTTCGGGCAAAGAAAACTCTCTAAGGAATTTTGCAAATGGCAAAGATCAAAGGTCAAGTTAAGTGGTTCAACGAATCTAAAGGTTTTGGTTTCATTACGCCTGCTGACGGCAGCAAAGATGTGTTTGTACACTTCTCTGCAATCCAGGGTAACGGCTTCAAAACTCTGGCTGAAGGCCAGAACGTTGAGTTCGAAATTCAGGACGGCCAGAAAGGTCCGGCTGCTGTTAACGTAACTGCAATCTGAATTTAATACCACTGATCTTGTCGCGCGCAGCGCATCACTATCAGCTTTAAAGCCTCGCCATAGCGGGGCTTTTTTACGATTATTTTTCAAAGTGTTACAGTAAGCCTCTTCTCGTCGTGCTTTGTTGCAAAACGACATCATAATTCGCACCGCTCTCTCGTCGTAACGGGTATTCTCCAGCCCGATCATCGCGTTATCATCGACGAATGGAGTCTGCGTGCAGAATAAAAAAAGTAATACAGGTCATCCTTTCACTGCGGTGCGTTTTGGGCTGGTATGTGTCGTCATTTTAGGTTGTCTGGGGCTATTGCTGGCGCGGGTCGGCTGGTTACAAATTGTGGAGCCAGACGATCTGGTGAAGCAAGAGGATATGCGTTCATTACGTGAAATTCCGTCGGCAGCACCTCGCGGAATGATCGAGGATCGCAATGGCAGACCGCTGGCGGTCAGCGTACCGGTGGATGCCATCTGGGCCGACCCTCTGACGTTGTTAGACAAAGGTGGGCCAGGCACCGATGCGCGCTGGCAGGGGCTGGCAACGCTTTTGAATATGTCACTGGATACGCTCTCGCAACGTATTAACGAGCATCCACATTCAAGGTTTATTTACCTTGCCCGGCAGGTCGATCCCCAACAGGCAAAATGGGTCGGCAAACTTAACTTACCCGGCATTAACCTGCGCGAAGAGTCCCGGCGCTTTTATCCGGCGGGACACGTTGCTGCTAATCTGATTGGATTTACCAATATCGACGGGCAGGGAATTGAGGGTGTAGAAAAAAGCTTTAATGCTGAGTTAACCGGTAAACCTGGTGCCCGGCTGGTCCGCCGCGATCGTCATGGTCAGGTTATCGAAAATCTCACCGACATTACGCCGGTTCCGGCGCACAACATCCAGCTCAGTATCGATGAGCGTTTGCAAACCGTAACGGAAGATGCACTGGATAACGCTGTCCGCTGGAATAAAGCTCAGTCGGGGGCGGCAGTGCTTATTAAGATCGATACCGGTGAAATTCTCTCGATGGCCAGTTATCCGGATTTCAACCCTAACAACCGGGAAAAGGCCACGCTGGATGATTTTCGTAACCGGGCGATCAGCGATACGTTTGAACCGGGTTCTACGGTTAAACCCCTGGTTATCATGACTGCACTTCAGCAGGGTATTGTGCAACCGGGAAGCGTGGTCGATACCCATCCCTATACCCTTGATGGCCATCGTATTCGCGATGTGGGCTTTTATCCCGAACTGACCCTGACCGGCATCTTACAGAAATCGAGTGATACCGGCGTTTCCAGGCTTTCGCTGGCAATGCCGGTGCAACACCTGCTGGATACGTATGAACATTTTGGCTTTGGTGAGCCAACCGGGCTTGGGCTGACAGGTGAGAGCCGTGGCCTTCTGCCACAGCGTCGCTACTGGGGGCTGCTGGATCGCGCAACCTTTTCTTTCGGCTACGGTCTGATGGTTACGCCGCTACAGCTGGCGCATGTGTATGCCACGATTGGCAGCTTTGGTCTTGAGAAACCGCTGTCGATTACCCGTATCGATCCGCCGGTGTTAGGTAAAAGAGTGATGCCGGAAGAGATCGTTCATCAGGTTGAACATATGATGGAAAGCGTTGCCCTGCCAGGCGGTGGGGGAACTAAAGCCGCAGTACGCGACTACCGGGTGGCGGTGAAAACCGGGACGGCCAAAAAAATTGGCGATGACGGAAAATATATTGATAAATATGTCGCTTATACCGCAGGTGTCGCGCCTGCCAGTCATCCGTTGTTTGCCCTGGCGGTAGTCATTAACGATCCGCAGAACGGCAAATACTATGGCGGGGCAGTTTCCGCGCCCGTTTTCAGCCAGATTATGGGTGATGTATTACGACTGGAAAATGTCATGCCGGATGGTATGGCTCCGGACGCCGAACACCTGCTGGTAGTGCACGCGTCCTCTGTTGACCGGACCTCATTGTAATGATTTCCTCCATGGGCGATAAGCGTTACACTTTCGCCCTCGAATTTTTCCCGGAGTCGTTATGTCTTACAGTTGCCCGCTTTGCCATGCCCCACTGACCCGGCATGATAACAGCTATCTTTGCCCGCAGCGGCATCAGTTCGACCAGGCAAAAGAGGGGTACGTAAATCTGCTGCCGGTACAACATAAGCGTTCACGCGATCCGGGTGACAGTGCAGAGATGATGCAGGCGCGGCGTGCCTTTCTCGATGCCGGGCATTATCAGCCGCTGCGTGACGCGCTGGTGGAAAGGTTGCGGCATATTGCTCCGCAAACGCTTCTGGATATTGGATGTGGAGAGGGATATTACACCCATGCTTTTGCTGATGTTGCCGGAGATACATGGGGGCTTGATGTCGCAAAAGCGGCTATCCGGCCGGCGGCTAAACGCTATCCTCAGGTGAATTTTTGCGTTGCCTCCAGCCAGCGTCTGCCGTTTAATGCGCACAGCATGGACGCCGTTATGCGTATTTATGCGCCCTGTAATCCGCAGGAGCTGGCGAGAGTAGTTAAGCCTGGAGGGTGGGTGATCACAGTAACGCCGGGGCCCCGGCATTTAATGGAGCTGAAAGGGCTTATCTATCCGCAAATTCATTTGCATGAACCGACCAACGAACCACTTACCCATTTTGAGCTTTATGAACATAACTCGCTGAGTTATGAGATGGCGTTACGTGGGGAAGAGGCCGTGGCACTACTGCAAATGACGCCTTTTGCCTGGCGGGCAAAGCCGTCAGTGTGGCAAACGTTAGCAACCCAGGCGGTATTTCGCTGCCAGACTGATTTCAGTATTCACTGCTGGCAGCGGGAAAGTTAACCGGCGTAGTGGCTCCAGAGGATCTGGCAGCCGATGCCGATAAGCACCACGCCGCCGAGGATCTCTGCCCGCTTGCCCAGCAGCGGGCCTATAAAGCGACCAAGCATGATACCGAGGGTGGACATCACAAGTGTTGCGCAGCCAATGGCCAGCGCGGTGGTAATAATGTTGACCTGCAAAAATGCCAGACCGACGCCAACCGCCATTGCATCAAGACTGGTGGCAATCGCCGTAGTGACCAGCAGGAAAAAACCATGGCGGTGCTGCGGCTCGCCCCTCTCATCCTCATTATCGCGAAAACCTTCGATAACCATACGGCAGCCTAAAAACAGCAGCAGGAAAAAGGCAATCCAGTGGTTCCACTCCAGTACAAACTGGGTGGCCAGCATACCCAGTGCCCAACCAATCAGCGGCGTTAGCGTTTCGACTGCCCCAAAGATAAGACCGGTACGCAGGGCTTCAGAGAATTTAGGTTTGTGAAGAGTGGCACCCTTTCCGATAGAGGCGGCGAAAGCATCCATCGACATGCCGAGAGCAAGGAGAACGGTAGCGGATAAATTCATAATAACGTCCTGACCGGGAACCATTAAACACATCACCACCCCCAGTAAACAGTGGTTGATGCGCCTATGGTCTCGCCTGATCGCAGTACTGCGACCCGTACGCGCCACGTCTTTCAACGAGTATGTTGACACGTACATTTCCGGGAACGGTGGAAATCGGCTACTCCCCAATGACGGGCGCAACCTTAACATATTTAATTAATATCAGACAATAACAAAAAATAGTTATTTCATCGTCAGAGTGATAACGATTTTCATTTGCTGCCATACGTAAATAAAACGTTAATAAGTATAAGCGTATTCATGAGTGAATATAGCCGTGGCTATATTCATAACCTCAGGCTAAAAAGAAATATAGCTATGGCTAATTTTATAACTAACTAATTTGCAACAAGTAATTTATATATTCTCTCTAAATCGTCTATATTTCGTACCCTTACCAGCAGCCGGCGATGTTCCAGTTGTATAACCAGAACACCATCTTCGGATAAATTCATCTCTTTAATCCGGCTATATTCTATCCACACATTGGCAAAGAAAAACCCGTCTTTCTTGAAAATGATTTTCGGCACCCTGATCCAAAATAGATACAGTCCCATTAATGCCAGCGCACTTAATAACCATGTGGTTATTATTGCGCCATGGATGCTCACGTTATTGTAGATAAGGATGCCGATTAATCCGACGAAGATAAAGCTGTCAATGCGCCCACGTCGCAGCAGAGGTACCGCGAGCAGGACAGGGCCATGACGGCGAGGCATGATGAACTGATCGTAGAGAGCAAATCCCAACAGCAGGGCGATAAACAGAACCAGCACAATATCGGTCAGGGTCATTTATTTTCCTCAAAAAAAAGCCGGGGCATAGCCCCGGCGGCACAACGTATTATTACAGACCCAGCAGGCCAACCGCATATCCGGCGATACCGATAACAAAGAACCCGATGATGATCCAAAGTGGGTTAACTTTCTTACGCAGTAGCCACATACAGGCGAAAGTAAGCAGCAGAGGAACCAGACCCGGCATAAGCTGGTCAAGGATCGTCTGGACGGTGGTGACGTTTTCTTTACCGGTCTGGTCGGTGATCCGCGATACGACCAGCGGAATGTTAACGTGCGTCCACTTGTTTACCAGCGCTCCCATGACAAACAGGCCGAGAATTGACGCCCCCTCAGTCAGTTTCTGCAGAAAGCCGCCGCCCATATCTTTTACGATATCAATACCTTTACGGTATCCGTAGGCCACACCGTAATAACGGGTTGCCAGACGAACCGCGTTAAACAGGATGAAGAACAGCAGGGGTCCCAGCAGGCTACCGCTCATCGCGATACCGGCACCCAGCGCGGCAAATACCGGGCGTACCGTTCCCCAGAAAATCGGGTCGCCGACGCCGGCCAAAGGCCCCATCAGACCGACTTTGATGCCGTTAATGGCCCCGTCGTCGATCTCTGCACCATTGGCACGCTGTTCTTCCATCGCCAGCGTCACGCCCAGAACCGGTGCTGCGACATAAGGATGGGTGTTAAAAAATTCCAGGTGACGTTTAATTGCCTGACGGCGCGCTTCGTTATTTTCCGGATACAGGCGTTTAATAGCCGGCACCATGGAGAAGCAAAAGCCCAGCGCCTGCATACGTTCGAAGTTCCATGAACCCTGAAACAGGTTAGAACGCAGGAATACGCCACGAATATCACCCGGAGTCAGTTTCTTCTCGGTAGTCGTTTTAGTGATATCAACCATTTCGTTCACCTGTTAGTCCAGTTCATTATCAAGATCGTTTGCACCAGCCGCCGGAGCCGGGGCGCCTGCGCTACGGTTGTATTTCGGGCTCAGCTGGATGTACAGAACTGCCATCACTGCGCCGATAACGCCGAGTGCAACCAGGTTGAAGTTAGTAAAGGCTGCAGTTACAAAGCCCAGGTAGAAGAACGGCATCAGGTAGCCTGCGCGCATCATGTTGATGACCATCGCATAACCGACGACTACGATCATCCCACCTGCGATATTCAGACCGCCGGTCACCACTTCCGGAATAGCGTTCAGCATATTCTGGACTTCACTGGTCCCGACAGAAATTGCCACGATCACGGCCGGAATAGCGATACGCATCGCTTGCAGGAACAGGGAAGAGACGTGGATCCAGGAGAGGGCCGTCAGGTTGCCGCTGTCTGCCGCCTTATCCGCTGCGTGCTGGAACGCCACGGTAATAGTACGAACGATGATAGTCAGAACCTGACCGGCGGCTGCCAGTGGGATAGCCAGCGCGATACCAGCACCGATGCTTTGATGTCCCGCAATGACCAGAATGGTCGAAATAATGGAGGCCAGTGCCGCATCAGGTGCAACAGCGGCACCGATGTTCATCCACCCCAGGGCAATCATTTCCAGAGTACCACCGATAATAATACCGGTCTTCATATCTCCAAGAACGATACCGATGAGGGTACAGGCCACCAGCGGGCGGTGAAACTGAAACTCATCGAGAATCGATTCCATGCCCGCGATACACGCTACGATAAATACCAGTACAATCTGAAGAGTGGTAATCTCCATTGCACTTCTCCTATGAACGTAAGACTAAAATATGAAATAAATAACGTCTGCGCGATGGGTTATTTACTGACTTTTGCGATCAATTCCATCATTTTCAGTTTTTGATCGCTTGAAACTTTACGAACTTCAAGCTCAATGCCGCGATCGTTCAATTGTCTGAACGCTGCGATATCTTTTTCATCGACTGAAACCGCGTTATTAACCTGCGTTTTACCCTGACGGAATGCCATGCCGCCAATATTGACTGAGGTGATTTTCACCCCACCTTCCACCAGACGCTCAACATCCGTTGGATTGGTAAACAGCAGCATGACGCGCTCACCCGCGTATTTCGGATTATTGTAAACGCGGATCATTTTATCGATATCAACTACGTGTGCCGTCACGCCCGGAGGCGCAACCTGGGTTAGCAGCGTTTTACGCACGGTATCTGCCGCCACTTCATCACTGACAACGATAATACGACGTACGTTGGTTTCTTTCGTCCAGCGGGTCGCCACCTGACCGTGAATTAAACGGTCGTCGATGCGGGCAAGACCAATGACCATGTAGTCATTCTCACCCATAGGTTTTGCAGGCGTTGCCGGGCGTGGTGCCGCCGCTGCAACGGGCGCAGGCGCAGCCTGTTCAACCGGTTTCGCTTTCAGTGCTTTCACACCTTCACGACCCGTTTCAACCGCCAGAGCTACCAGTTCATCAAACGTCGGATTATCATCGCGACCCATTAACGTTTCGACCAGCATCGGGATATTCACGCCGGCGATAACTTCGTAGTGCTCTTTATCGACGACAATACGGCTTGCAGCATTAAACGGGCTGCCTCCCCATGTATCGACGAGAAATAGCACACCGTGGGTAGTATCAAGCTTTGCTAATTGCGCGTTATACTTCTCAATCAGCGTTTCTGCATTTTCGCCGGGCACAAAATCAATCCAGCCGACGTTTTCCTGCTCGCCTAAAAGCATTTCAGCGGTTTTAAGCAGTTGTTCTGCAGCCCAACCGTGTGTACCAATTACAATAGCAATCGTCACTTGCTACCTCCTTTATTATCGTTAATACATCGACTCTCGGATGCATTGTGAATCGTTTTAGGAAACCGAATCGATTCAGATCTCTATTTGGCCCAAAACTCATTACTACGGTGAATTATTTTAGATAGTAAAAAAATAAATAATGTGATGAAGATCCGTAATTTAAATATGTGTCGAGATTAATTTCGCGACGCAAAAGATCGCACATTATGCAAAGACAGGTAAATCTTTGCCAAACCTGGGTTTTGTCTGATATGTTTAACTTTCGTTTAACCTAGCAGGAGAACAGGGCAGCCGCCCGTCGTATGGACCGTCACCGACGCCTTTTTGCATTCACGCACCCTCGTGCCATTTCTCGTCATCACATGATCCCTTTCGCCATTGTCACGCCTGAAATAATCCCGGCGTTAACCAAACTCGTCGCCAGCAGGAGCCTGTCATGGAATTGTTAATGGACCCCTCAATCTGGGTCGGGCTGCTTACGCTCGTCGTCCTTGAGATTGTGCTTGGCATTGATAACCTGGTGTTTATCGCCATCCTCGCGGATAAGCTACCGCCTAAACAGCGCGATAAAGCCCGTTTGATTGGTCTGTCGCTGGCGTTAATTATGCGACTGGCGCTGCTGTCGGTTATTTCGTGGATGGTTACGCTCACCAAACCGCTGTTTAGCGTCTGGGACTACGCTTTCTCAGGCCGCGATTTGATTATGCTGCTGGGGGGACTTTTCCTGTTGTTTAAAGCGACAACGGAGCTCCACGAGCGGCTGGAAAATCGCCAGCATGACGGTGGACATGGCAAAGGGTACGCCAGCTTTTGGGTGGTCGTCGTGCAGATCGTTATCCTGGATGCGGTGTTCTCGCTTGACGCAGTCATCACTGCGGTAGGGATGGTTAACCACCTGCCGGTAATGATGGCGGCGGTGGTGATTGCAATGACGGTTATGCTTCTGGCCTCGAAGCCGTTGACCAACTTCGTTAACCAGCATCCGACGGTAGTGGTGCTGTGTCTGAGCTTCCTGCTGATGATTGGTCTGAGTCTGGTGGCTGAAGGCTTTGGTTTCCATATTCCGAAAGGCTATCTGTACGCGGCCATTGGTTTTTCGATTATTATCGAATTTTTCAATCAGGTGGCGCGCCGCAATTTTATCCGCCATCAGTCCACGCTGCCGCTGCGCGCGCGTACTGCCGATGCTATCTTACGGTTAATGGGCGGGCGCAAACGTAATAACAGCCAGAGCGAATCGGATACCCATACTCACGTGCCCATTCCGGAAGGGGCATTTGCCGACGAAGAACGCTACATGATCAATGGCGTGCTTACTCTGGCTTCCCGCTCGCTGCGCAGCATCATGACGCCGCGCGGGGATATCAGCTGGGTCGATGCCAATCTGAGCACTGATGCTATCCGTCAGCAGCTGCTTTCATCACCACATAGTCTTTTCCCGGTGTGCCGTGGCGAGCTGGATGAAGTGATTGGTATCGTGCGGGCAAAAGAATTGCTGGTAGCACTTGAGGCGGGCGAGGACGTCATCGCGATGGCCTCGGCATCACCAGCGATTGTGGTTCCGGAAACGCTGGACCCCATTAACCTGCTGGGCGTTTTGCGCCGGGCACGCGGTAGCTTCGTGATCGTTACCAACGAGTTTGGCGTGGTACAGGGGCTGGTTACGCCGCTGGACGTGCTGGAAGCTATTGCCGGTGAATTCCCGGATGCGGATGAAACGCCAGAAATCATTGCCGATGCTGAAGGCTGGCTGGTGAAAGGCGGAACCGATCTTCACGCCCTGCAACATGCGCTGGGGCTGGATACTCTTGTTAATGACGAAGACGATGTGGCAACGGTTGCAGGCCTGGTAATCGCGGTTAATGGGCATATTCCTGCCGTTGGCGACGTTATTGAACTGTCTCCGCTGCGTATTACTATTGTTAACGCTAACGATTATCGCGTTGACCTGGTGCGCGTGGTTAAAGAGCCGTCGGAACACGACGAAGAAGAGTAATTTGACGAGTGCGCCATATTTTCCCGCTGGGAAGTGTGGCGCACTTAATATACCCCGCTTTTAAAACCGCTTATCGAGCCGCCCCTTATTTCTGCTTATTTAAACATGCTGCGAGCCAGCAATAAAATCGCGCGCATTCTGAATTAGGCTACGCTGCGAAATAAATCGTATTCATACGTCGCAATTGTCCATCAATCCTGATGCATTGAGTAGGGTATAACGTTTAGTCGGGCAGGCTTATTCAGCGCCAATAAAAATGCCCGCATCACGGCGTGTGATACGGGCAGAATAGAGACCGAAAAATTTATCCCATCAATGAAAGACGGGCCGGGGGTTAGTCACACTGGACTTTGATGGCCAGGCCACCGCGTGAAGTTTCACGATATTTCGCGTTCATATCCTTGCCGGTTTCGTACATCGTCTCAATAACTTTATCCAGAGACACGCGCGGTTCGCTGGTGCGACGCATCGCCATACGCGCCGAGTTAATCGCTTTAACCGAGGCAATCGCGTTACGTTCAATGCACGGAACCTGAACCTGTCCGGCTACCGGATCGCAGGTCAGACCAAGGTTGTGTTCCATGCCAATTTCAGCTGCAACACACACTTGCTCAGGACTGGCTCCCAGCAACTCTGCCAGACCTGCTGCGGCCATCGAGCAGGCAACGCCAACCTCGCCCTGACACCCGACCTCAGCGCCAGAAATAGAGGCATTCATTTTATACAGCGCGCCAATCGCGCCCGCCGCCATAAAATAGCGAATATAGATATCCGGGCTAACCGGCTCGATAAAATGATCGTAATAGGCCAGTACCGCCGGAACGATACCGCAGGCACCGTTGGTTGGCGCGGTCACCACGCGCCCGCCCGCAGCGTTCTCTTCATTGACGGCCAGCGCAAACATATTTACCCAGTCAATGACGATCATTGGATCGTTGGACATTTTATCGCTGGAAACCAGCATCCGACGCAGCGCAGAAGCGCGACGGGGAACGCGCAGTGGGCCGGGCAGCACGCCTTCAGTATTTAAGCCGCGATCGATGCAGGCCCGCATGGTCTGCCAGACATCAGCAAAGTACGCTTCAATTTCAGCTTTACTGTGCAGGGCCAGCTCGTTCTGCATGACCATTGCGGACAAAGAAAGCCCGGTTTCTTTGCAGTAGTTAAGCATCTCCTGGGCCGATTTAAACGGGTACGGCACGTTAACATCGCCGCCAGCATCCTGACCAAAATGCTCTTCATCAACAATAAAACCGCCGCCGATGGAGTAGTAGGTTTTGCTGTAGATAACCTTATCGCCGTTCCACGCGTGAATTTGCATGCCGTTTTCATGCAGCGATAAGTTATCGCTGCGAAAATGCATCCCGTCATTAGCGGGAAAATCCACCTCATGGGCCCCGTTTGCCAGCAGCAGGCGACCGCGGGTTTCGACATCGCGGATAAACGCCGGAATACTGTCGATGTCAACGGTTGCAGGCAGGTTACCGGCCAGGCCCATAATAATCGCGATATCCGTATGGTGACCTTTACCGGTCAGCGAGAGTGAGCCATAGACGTCGACCGATACGCGGGTGACCTGGGTCAGCAGATCTTTTTCGACCAGATCATCGACGAACTGTTTACCGGCCTTCATTGGCCCTACAGTGTGGGAAGATGAGGGACCTATCCCCACCTTAAACATGTCGAATAGACTAATCACGGTATGTACTCCTGACAGGGTTACTGGGTAACAGTAACGATGTAAAAATTGGGCTTAGTGTAAGAGGGAACGGGATTTTCAGCCTGACTATTCACATGAATTAAACTAATCAATAACGACTGATTTTCTAATGAATACAGGCTGCGTCATAACAACTATAGTCAGGGTTTCAGTCCCACTTGTAGCGCCAGCTCACGAATAATGCCCGCGGTCATGCCCCAGACAAAATAGTGCTGATACCAGGAGAGCCAGACGCGATGCGAATTGCCGCGTCGGTGGATATCAAGAGGATGGTAACGCCCCAGACGCAGGGCCTCTGCCAGCGGCATTTCGAATACGGCGGCAACTTCATCTTCACTGGCGCGCCAGCGCAGATCCGGCGGAATAATACCGACGACAGGGGTGACCTGAAAGCCGGTAACGCTGTCAACCGGCGGCAGGACGCCGATGACGTCTACGGCCTGCGGCGGAATAGCCACTTCTTCCTGCGCTTCTCTCAACGCGGCGGCAATCAGCGACGCATCGCTTGCATCCACTGCGCCGCCGGGAAAGGCGACCTGCCCGGCGTGTTTACGCAGGTGAGGGGCGCGGCGGGTGAGTAACAGTCCCGGCTGCGGCCGGCGGATAATCGGGATCAAGACGGCTGCCTGCCGACGGTTAAGGGTCGCGTCGTTCGCCTGCGGCCGTAAAAGCTGAAAGCGTGATAAAAAATCATCGAGGGTCAGATTGTGGGCATCCACCAGTCATTTCTCCAGTTGTTGCAGGATACGATTCACTTTATCGAAGGTTTCCTGATATTCCGCTTCTTGCTGGCTATCTGCGACAATTCCGCCGCCTGCGGAGCAGTAAAGCTGTCCGTCTTGTGCGATAAGCGTACGGATCGTAATGCTGGTATCCATATTTTTGCACAGGCTCAGATAGCCGATACTCCCGCACCAGGCATTGCGGCGGTGCGGCTCCAGTTCATCAATGATTTCCATCGCCCTGACCTTGGGGGCACCGGTGATAGAGCCGCCGGGAAAGGCGGCGCGCAGTAAGTCAGTAGCATGAGTCTGTTCAGGCAGCGTCGCAGTCACGGTACTGACCAGATGATGCACCGCCGGAAACGGTTCAACCACGAACAGCTCCGGTACCCTGACCGTACCGGGAACCGCAACGCGACCAATATCATTACGCATTAAATCCACAATCATCAGATTTTCAGCGCGATCTTTTGGCGAGTCAGCCAGTTTGGCCGCCTGCCGGGCATCGTCATCAGGATTATCCAGCCTCGGCAGGGTGCCTTTAATCGGTCGGGTCTGGATCTGCCCTGCGCGCAACTGGATAAAACGCTCCGGCGACAGGCTGATAATCGCCCCCTCATTAAGACGAATAAATGCGCTAAACGGGGCTTTATTAGCGGCGTTAAGCTGACAAAACATCGGCCACTCATCGCCACAATATTGCGCCTGAAAACGCTGCGCCAGGTTGACCTGATAGCAGTCGCCGCTGTGTAACCAGGCCTGCACCAGGCGAAATTTTTCCCCGTACTCTTCGCGGGTCATATTAGAGCGCCACGTCGACGTTAAACTAAACGCAGTGCGGTCAGGTAAGGGGCGCTCAAGAAGCCAGGTCAGACGCTGACGGGCATCAGTATGGCTGAGCAGAATGACCCGTTGGCGACAGTGATCGACTATCAGCGCCCAGTCATAAATCCCCACCGCCATATCCGGCAGCGAAATATCCGCCAGCGCGTGTTCAGGGAGTTTTTCGAAACGTCGGCCTAAATCGTAGCCAAAAAGACCCAGCGCGCCGCCCTGAAACGGCAGATCATCCTGCTTTTCAGGATGGAGATTTAGCCTCTCCAGCGCGTGTTGCACCAGCGTTAATGGATCGTCCGCTGAACAGTATTGTTCGGCAGTGCTGGCTATCGTCGTGGTATCACCCTGCGTCACCAGCGTGGTGCACGGATCGGCGACCAGAATATCGAAGCGGCTGTGCGGATGGCTGGCATAACCTGAATGCAGTAACATCGCCCACGGCAGGTGGCTAATGGCGGAGAAGTAATATTCGGCAGCGTCGCAACGCCAGGGTAAATCAATTAAAGTGGGGGATTGGGTATTCATCGTATCTGACTCTGTGCTCTCCCGCTGGCTAAGCGCCGGACAGCATGAAATAATAAGCGCTAACAATGTAGCAGGAGTACGTCATGTTTGCAGGTTTACCTTCGCTCAGTCATGAGCAACAGCAACAAGCGGTCGAGCGTATCCAGGAACTGATGTCGCAAGGCATGAGCAGCGGTGAAGCCATTTCACTGGTTGCCAGTGAGCTGCGTGCCAGTCATACCGGTGAACGGATTGTGGCGCGTTTTGAGGATGAAGACGACGAGTAAGTGCCCGGGAGCACATGATGCGGCGCGGGCATCGAGTTTTACCGCATGGAAACGGGGTTACGCTGCATCATACCTACGCCGGGGATCGGTTTCATCGCGTGGCAGAACTGGCCATTGAGCATAAGCCGCAGGCCAGTTACGAGGCGAGGATTAACGCGCTACATCACTACAGCGAATAGGGTGATTTCCTGGACCTCACCTGCGGCATCGCGATTAAACCGCAGCAATAATTTTGATCTCAACTTTATACTGCGGTTTCATTAGCGTTGCCTGTACCGTACAGCGTACCGGCGCATGGCCTGCGACAACCCACGCGTCCCACGCGTTATTCATCGCGGCAAAATCTTCGCGATCCGCCAGAAAAATCGTTGCGTCCAGAATCTGCGTTTTATCGCTGCCCTGTTTTGCCAGCACGGCGTCAATTTGCGCCAGCGTGTTGGCGGTTTGCGCCTCGGCATCGGCATCCAGATTTTCCGGTACGCCAGTGTAGTACAGGGTCTGATTGTGGATCACCACATCAGACCAGCGGGCCTCGGCATCAATACGGGTAATTGTCATGGTATTATCCTTTTTACATTCTCATCTTCAGCGGCTAAGACTGCCACAGAGTCGGCGCGCCGTCATCTCTTCGACTGGCTAAAGTGCGCTTCCCCTGACATAATCACTGGCGATTTAACCAGGGGGTAGCGTGACGGACGATTTTGCAACAGACGGCCAGTTAGCCAAAGCCATACCGGGCTTTAAACCGCGTGAGCCGCAGCGCCAGATGGCGGCAGCCGTTGCCAGCGCGATTGAGAAAACGCAGCCGCTGGTGGTTGAAGCGGGAACCGGGACCGGCAAAACCTATGCCTATCTTGCGCCTGCGCTGCGTGCGGGTAAAAAAGTCATTATTTCCACCGGTTCAAAAGCCTTACAGGATCAGCTCTATAGCCGCGATCTGCCTACCGTCGCTAAAGCACTGGAATTTACCGGCAAGCTGGCGCTGTTGAAAGGGCGCTCCAACTATCTTTGCCTTGAGCGTCTGGAACAACAGGCGCTGGCGGGCGGCGATCTTCCGGTACAAACGTTAAGCGATGTGATCCTCCTGCGTTCGTGGGCCAATCACACTATCGATGGCGACATCAGCACCTGCGCAAGCGTGGCGGAAGATTCTCAGGCGTGGCCGCTGGTCACCAGCACCAATGACAACTGTCTGGGCAGCGATTGTCCGCTGTACAAAGAGTGCTTCGTGGTTAAAGCGCGTAAAAAAGCGATGGACGCGGATGTGGTGGTGGTGAACCACCATCTTTTTCTCGCCGATATGGTGGTCAAAGACAGCGGTTTCGGCGAGCTTATTCCTGAAGCCGAGGTTATGATTTTCGATGAAGCGCATCAGCTACCGGACATTGCCAGCCAGTATTTCGGCCAGTCGCTCTCCAGCCGTCAACTGCTGGATCTGGCGAGGGACATCAGTATTGCCTACCGCACCGAGGTAAAAGACACTCAGCAGCTGCAAAAATGTGCCGACCGCCTGGCGCAAAGCGCGCAGGATTTTCGCGTGCAGTTAGGTGAGCCGGGCTATCGCGGTAATCTGCGGGAGCTGCTGGCGGATGCCAGTATTCAGCGTGCGCTGCTGTTGCTTGATGATGCGCTTGAGCTTTGTTATGACGTGGCAAAACTGTCTCTGGGGCGTTCAGCGCTGCTGGATGCGGCGTTTGAACGTGCCACGCTGTATCGCGCCCGTTTAAAACGGCTGAAGGAGATTAACCAGCCGGGCTACAGCTACTGGTATGAATGTAACTCGCGTCACTTTACCCTTGCGCTGACGCCCCTGACCGTGGCTGAAAAATTCAAAGAGGTGATGGCGCAGAAACCGGGAAGCTGGATCTTCACTTCCGCAACGCTTTCAGTTAACGATGAACTTCATCATTTTACCTCGCGTCTGGGCATTGATGAGGCACATTCTCTGTTGCTGCCCAGTCCCTTCGACTACGCCACGCAGGCGTTACTGTGCGTGCCGCGTAACCTGCCAACCGCTAATCAACCCGGTGCCGCGCGTCAGCTGGCGGCAATGCTGAAGCCGATGATTGAGGCGAACAACGGCCGCTGCTTTATGCTCTGCACCTCTCACGCCATGATGCGCGACCTGGCCGAACAGTTTCGTGCCACCATGACGCTGCCGGTTCTGCTCCAGGGCGAAACCAGCAAAGGCCAGCTTTTGCAGCAGTTTGTTAGTGCCGGTAATGCGTTACTGGTGGCAACCAGTAGCTTCTGGGAAGGGGTCGATGTGCGTGGCGATGCGCTGTCGCTGGTGATCATTGATAAACTGCCGTTTACCTCGCCGGAAGACCCGCTGCTTAAAGCGCGCATGGAGGATTGCCGCCTGCGCGGGGGCGATCCTTTTGATGACGTCCAGCTCCCGGATGCCGTAATCACCCTCAAGCAGGGGGTAGGGCGTCTTATTCGCGACGTTGAAGACCGTGGCGTGCTGGTTATCTGCGATAATCGGCTGGTGATGCGACCTTACGGGGCGGTGTTTCTTGCCAGCCTGCCACCGACGCCGCGCACCCGCGATATCGGCCGGGCCGTTCGCTTCCTTGCCGTTCCGCCAGCGCGGTAATTTCTCTGAGGCTGTGATAAAATCAGCCTAATTTAGTGATATGGAGCGTAAGACGCCATCCCCATGCGAATTCTGGCTATTGATACCGCCACTGAGGCTTGTTCCGTTGCCTTGTGGAATGACGGTAAAATCGGTGCTCATTTTGAACTGTGTCCGCGAGAACATACTCAACGTATTTTGCCCCTCGTACAGCAGCAGCTGAGTGAAGGCGGCGTTACGCTGGCGGAACTTGACGCGCTGGCCTTCGGACGTGGACCGGGAAGCTTTACCGGGGTGCGGATTGGCATCGGCATTGCGCAAGGGCTGGCATTAGGGGCCGGACTGCCGATGATTGGCGTATCGACCCTGATGACCATGGCGCAGGGAGCCTGGCGTAAAACCGGGGCAACTCGGGTGCTGGCCGCCATAGATGCCCGAATGGGCGAGGTTTACTGGGCCGAATACCAGCGTGATGACAACGGCGTCTGGCATGGAGAGGCGACCGAAGCAGTGCTTAAACCTGAGGCTGTCAGCGCACGGTTAAAAAATCTGCACGGAGAGTGGGCCACGGTCGGTACCGGCTGGCCTGCCTGGCCTGATTTAGCGCAGGGCAGCGATCTTGTCGTTACCGACGGTGACATTCTCCTTCCAGCAGCTGAAGATATGCTTCCGCTGGCCTGTCAACTGCTGGCGCGTCAGCAGACCGTGACGGTTGAGGCGGCTGAACCAATATATTTACGTAATGAAGTCGCGTGGAAGAAACTTCCTGGCCGGGAATGAATCTGAGTACACAAAGACTCAGTAAAGAGGATGTATTATGGCGGTTCAAAAACAGATTTTACGCTGGATAGCCGCGGGTGCAGTGACCCTGGCGCTTAGCGGGTGCGTCACCATTCCTGATGCGATTAAAGGCTCCAGCCCCACGCCGCAGCAGGATTTGGTCCGGGTAATGAATGCGCCACAACTGTATATCGGCCAGGAAGCGCGCTTCGGTGGTAAAGTTGTTGGCATTGAGAACCTGCAGGGCAAAACCCGTCTGGAAATTGCCACCGTCTCGCTGGACGATGGCGCACGCCCGGCGCTCGGTGAACCGTCTCGTGGGCGGATCTACGCCGACGTCAGCGGTTTCCTCGATCCGGTCGACTTCCGCAATCAACTGGTGACCGTCGTTGGGCCGATTACCGGAACCACTGAAGGTAAGGTCGGCAACACGCCCTACACCTTTATGGTCATGCAGGTGAACGGCTATAAACGCTGGCGCGTCATGCAGCAGGTTATGCTGCCGCCACAGCCGATTGACCCCTGGTTCTGGGGAGCCGGACCCCACCCCTGGGGCTATGGCTACGGCGGCTGGTACAACCCTGGACCGGCTCAGGTACAGAGTGTTGTAACCGAATAACTACTTGTAATCTATAACAAATAAGCAGCGGCAGGTCCGCTGCTTCTCTGTGGTTTACAGGCATTACAAAAATAAATAGTGACGCGCTTCGCAACCTGAATTCTGGTTGATTAATAAACTGGTACGCTGAGTTAATATAATGTTAACGGCTTGTTTATTATCTGGGGTTGTGATGACGACGAATTCACGTTTTAGAGGTGCTGCATTGAAAAAGGTTTGGCTAAACCGTTATCCCGCCGACGTTCCGGCGGAGATCAATCCTGACCGTTATCACACCCTGATTGAACTGTTTGAACACTCAGTTGCACGCTACGCCGATCAACCTGCCTTTGTGAATATGGGTGAGGTGATGACCTTCCGCAAGCTGGAGGAGCGTAGCCGGGCCTTCGCCGCCTGGCTCCAGCAGGGGCTGGGCATGAAAAAGGGCGATCGTGTCGCGCTGATGATGCCCAATCTGCTGCAATATCCGGTCGCCCTGTTTGGCATTCTGCGCGCCGGCATGACGGTGGTTAACGTCAATCCCCTGTATACGCCACGCGAACTGGAACATCAGCTGAATGACAGCGGCGCAACGGCCATTGTCATCGTTTCCAACTTTGCCCACACGCTGGAAAAAGTCGTTGATAAGACTCAGGTAAAGCATGTCATCCTGACCCGCATGGGCGATCAGCTCTCGCCTGGCAAAGGCACGCTGGTCAATTTCGTGGTCAAATACGTCAAGCGGCTGGTACCGAAATACCATCTGCCGGATGCTATCTCGTTTCGCAGCGCCCTGCATAACGGCTATCGACTCCAGTACGTTAAGCCCGATCTGGTGCCGGACGACCTGGCGTTCCTGCAATATACCGGCGGCACTACCGGCGTGGCGAAAGGCGCTATGCTCACCCACCGTAATATGCTGGCGAACCTGGAACAGGTTAACGCGACTTACGGGCCGCTGCTGCATCGCGGTACTGAGCTGGTTATTACTGCGCTCCCGCTGTATCACATCTTTGCGCTTACCATGAATTGCCTGCTGTTTATTGAGCTGGGTGGGCAAAACGTATTGATAACCAACCCGCGTGATATTCCCGGGCTGGTGAAAGAGCTGGCGAAATATCCGTTCACTGCCATGACCGGTGTAAATACCCTTTTCAACGCGCTGCTGAACAACAAAGATTTCCAGCAGCTCGATTTCTCTACTCTGCATCTTTCTGCGGGCGGCGGAATGCCGGTCCAGCAGGCGGTGGCAGAGCGCTGGGTGAAATTAACCGGGCAATATTTGCTGGAAGGGTACGGCCTGACCGAATGCTCTCCTCTGGTAAGCGTAAATCCACACGATATTGATTATCACAGCGGCAGTATCGGCCTGCCCGTGCCCTCTACTGAAGTGAAGCTGGTGGATGATGAGGACAACGAAGTGGCGGCTGGCGAAGCAGGCGAGCTGTGCATTAAAGGTCCGCAGGTGATGCTCGGCTACTGGCAGCGCCCGGATGCCACTGATGAAATCATCAAAGATGGCTGGCTGCACACCGGTGATATCGCCGTAATGGATGATGAAGGCTTCCTGCGCATTGTCGATCGCAAGAAAGACATGATCCTGGTATCCGGTTTTAACGTGTACCCCAACGAAATCGAAGACATCGTGATGCAGCATCCCGGTGTGCTGGAAGTGGCGGCGGTCGGGGTACCGTCCGGCAGCAGCGGCGAAGCGGTAAAGATTTTCGTGGTCAAAAAAGAGAACAGTCTCAGCGAAGAGTCGCTGATCGCTTTCTGCCGCCGCCAGTTAACCGGTTACAAAGTGCCAAAACAGGTAGAGTTTCGTACCGAGCTGCCAAAATCGAACGTCGGTAAAATTTTGCGGCGAGAACTGCGTGACGAAGCGCGTAGTAATGTGGACAATAAAGCCTGAGCCACGAGTAAGTCGCCAGACGCCGGTTAATCCGGCGTTTTTTATGGGCGCAAGTTAATAGCCTGATGAATCAGGGTTTAAGAGAATACGATTTGAACTATCAGATGATCACCACTAATGACGCGCTGCTCACCCTGTGTGAAGAGGCGCGCCACGTTCCGGCAATCGCGCTGGACACCGAGTTTGTCCGCACTCGCACTTACCATCCACAGTTAGGCCTGCTGCAATTATTTGACGGACAGCGCGTAACGCTGATTGATCCGCTGGGGATCACCGACTGGTCGCCGGTACGCGAGTTATTGCAAAACCAAAACGTCACTAAATTTCTGCATGCCGGTAGTGAAGATCTGGAAGTTTTTCTGAAAGAGTTCGGCGTGATGCCGCAGCCCTTTATCGACACCCAGATCCTGGCCGCCTTTTGCGGTCGCCCGGGATCGTGGGGCTTTGCGCCAATGGTCGAAGAGTTTACCGGTCTGAAGCTGGACAAAAGCGAGTCGCGTACCGACTGGCTGGCGCGTCCGCTGACCGAGCGACAATGTGATTATGCTGCGGCTGATGTCTGGTATCTGCTGCCCATCGCCCACCAGCTGCTGGCCGAAACCGAACGTGCTGGCTGGCTTGCCGCGGCGCTGGATGAATGCGAGCTAATGAAAAAGCGTCGTCAGGAGAGTGTTGACCCGCAAGAGGCATGGCGTGATGTTACTAATGCATGGCAATTGCGCCCTCGTCAGCTGGCGTGTTTACAACTGCTGGCCGCGTGGCGACTGAATAAAGCGCGCGATCGCGACATGGCCGTCAACTTCGTGGTCCGGGAAGAGCATCTGTGGACAGTGGCGCGCTATATGCCGGGCAGTCTCGGTGAACTGAGCAGTCTCGGTCTTTCAGGCAGCGAAATTCGTTTTCATGGCAAAGCGCTGCTGGCGCTGGTTGAAAAAGCACAGGCGATTGCGGATGAAGACTTACCGCAGCCACTGCTGAATCTGATGGATATGCCCGGTTATCGTAAAGTCTTCAAAGATATTAAAGCGATAGTGCAGGAGATCAGCGCGGTGAAAGGCTTGAGTGCTGAACTGCTGGCGTCGCGCCGGCAGATTAACCAGCTGCTAAACTGGCACTGGAAGCTGAAAACGCCTGCGGCGCTGCCCGAGCTGATTTCTGGCTGGCGTGGTGAATTAATGCGCGAGCCACTTGAGACGTTGCTGGCGAAGTATCCGCGCAGCTAAAACAGAAAAGGATACCGGGCGGCGCTGACCGCCCGGTGAAGTGCGGCTACTTTGACTCTTCCGCTTCAGGCAGAGTGACGTTCAGTTCCAGAATGGAAATATCATCTCCCTTCTGTTCCAGTTGCACGGTGACCATTTCAGGGTCGATCTGCACGTAGCGGCAAATCACTTCCAGAATATCGCGTTTCAGCTGCGGCAGGTAGTGCGGCTCGGCGTCACTACGGCGACGTTCTGCAACAATAATCTGTAATCGCTCTTTCGCGATATTAGCCGTATTCTTTTTCCGTGACAGAAAAAAGTCGAGTAATGCCATAACTTATCCTCCGAACAGGCGCTTGAGGAAACCTTTCTTCTCTTCTTCAACGAAGCGGAAAGGGCGTTCTTCTCCCAACAGGCGATCCACCGTATCGGCGTATGCTTTGCCCGCATCTGAAACGGTATCCAGAATGACAGGCTCCCCCTGGTTGGAAGCGCGCAGGACGGACTGGTCTTCCGGGATCACACCAACTAATTTGATGCGCAGAATTTCCAGCACGTCTTCCATGCTTAACATATCACCTCTGCTCACGCGCCCTGGGTTGTAGCGGGTTAACAACAGATGCTCTTTAATTGGTTCATCACCATTTTCTGCCCGGCGTGATTTGGAGGCCAGAATACCCAGAATACGATCGGAGTCACGCACCGATGAGACTTCCGGGTTGGTGGTAATAATGGCTTCATCCGCAAAATAGAGGGCCATCAGCGCCCCGGTTTCTATACCGGCCGGTGAGTCGCAGACAATGAAATCAAAATCCATTCCCTTTAGCTCATCAAGCACTTTTTCGACGCCTTCGCGGGTCAACGCGTCTTTATCACGCGTTTGCGACGCCGGAAGAACGTAGAGGTTCTCCGTGCGCTTGTCTTTAATCATTGCCTGATTCAGCGTGGCATCGCCCTGAATCACGTTAACGAAATCGTAAACCACGCGCCGCTCACAACCCATAATTAAATCGAGGTTACGCAGGCCGATATCGAAATCAATAACGATGGTTTTTTTACCCTTCTGGGCTAAACCTGTAGCGATGGCCGCGCTGGAGGTGGTCTTGCCAACGCCCCCTTTACCCGAAGTAACTACAATAATGCGTGCCATAAAAATTCCTTGTTAAAAGGGATTACTCTAAGGGTTCGATCGACAAAGCATCATTCGCCAGACGTAAGCGCGCGGCTTTGCCGTAAAATTCGGCTGGTATTTGATCGCTCAGCCAGTATTCACCTGCGATAGAAATTAATTCCGCCGTCAGGTGCGTACAAAATATTTGTGCTTCTCTGTCACCGCTGGCACCTGCGAGAACACGACCTCTCATCATGCCATAAACATGGATATTTCCGTCGGCAATTAATTCTGCACCTGCGCTGACGTTGCTTGTCACAATTAAATCACATTGTGGTGCATAGACGCGCTGACCAGAACGAACGGGAACATCAATTAGCCGTGTTTTTGTGACGGGCGTCACGACCGCGGGGGCGGGTGGTTCATCTGCCGGGACCGGCCGAATAACTTTTTCCTTACCCTCAGTAAGAAGAGGAAAACCCGCTCTGTCTATTTCTGCTTTAAGTGCAGGGTCCTTACAACCGCTCACGCCGATAATACGTAAACCTGTTGCAGTGATTGCTTGCTGAATAGGCAGCCAGTTAAAGGGCACGTCCAGTGTACTCACGTTAACGACCACCGGGGCATGGCGTAAAAACGCCGGTGCCTGGGCGATTTTGTCTTCTAACGCCTGACGAATAACTTCCGGCTTTGCCTCATGCAAATGAACCACTGATAAGGTGAAACTACTTCCTTTAAGTTCGATTGGCGTGTTTGACATCCTGGCCTTACTCAATTTGCTTTTTACCACCGCCGATGTGGGATGATATTCCGAAGACTCTCTGGCATGTTATAGTCACTATTATATTGAGGCAAGTCACCTCCCGCTTAATTCAGAGTAAAAGTTATGTTTTGTGTGATCTACAGAAGTATCCGACGCGAGCAGACCTATTTGTATGTTGAAAAAAAGGACGATTTTTCACGCGTGCCGCCAGAACTGATGGACGGTTTTGGTAAACCTCAGCTCACTATGCTGCTGCCGCTCGATGGCCGCAAAAAATTAGCCGGGGCTGATTTACAAAAAGTGAAACAGGCATTAACTGAGCAGGGCTATTATTTACAGCTCCCGCCGCCGCCTGAGAATTTACTGAAGCAACATCTGGAATTGGCAGGCAAAAAATAACCTCAATCGAACATTTGATTAACTGCAGGGGAAAATATGTATCAACATCATAACTGGCAGGGCGCTCTGCTGGATTACCCGGTTAGTAAAGTGGTCTGTGTGGGCAGTAATTATGCTAAGCACATTAAAGAAATGGGCAGCGCCACGCCGGAAGAGCCGGTGCTGTTCATTAAGCCTGAAACCGCGCTGTGCGATCTGCGCCAGCCATTGTCGTTGCTCCAGGGGCACGGCTCAGTGCATCATGAAGTAGAGCTGGCGGTGCTTATCGGTGCCACGCTGCGTCAGGCGTCAGAAGAACACGTTGCCAAAGCGATTGCAGGCTACGGGGTGGCACTCGATCTTACGCTGCGCGACGTGCAGGGAAAAATGAAAAAGGCGGGGCAGCCCTGGGAAAAAGCTAAAGGGTTTGATAACTCCTGCCCACTTTCGGGATTTATTCCGGCCGCCGAATTCAGCGGTGACCCGCAGGACACCCCGCTGGGCCTGAAAATTAACGGCGAAGTGCGCCAGCAGGGCACGACGGCGGATATGATCCATAAAATTATTCCGCTTATCGCCTATATGAGCCGCTTTTTCACCCTGAAAGCCGGAGATGTGATATTAACCGGCACGCCAGAAGGCGTGGGGCCGTTGCACAGCGGCGATGAACTTGAGGTCAGTTTCAACGGTCATTCTTTGACTACGCGTGTGTTGTAACGCACTCTTGCCGCCGGCACAGGCGGCAAAACTTGCATCAGGGTGTCAGAGTGGTTATAAGGAGCACCCTGGATCTTAATCGTGGACATCTTTATGAGCAATTTACCCTTCTGGCAGAGCAAAACCCTTGACGAAATGTCCGACGCAGAGTGGGAATCGCTGTGTGACGGCTGCGGACAATGCTGTTTGCATAAGCTGATGGATGAAGATACCGATGAGATCTACTTCACTAATGTCGCCTGCCGCCAGCTCAATATTAAAACCTGCCAGTGCCGTAACTATGAGCGTCGTTTCGAGTACGAGCCGGATTGTATCAAGCTAACCCGTGATAATCTGCCAACCTTCGAATGGCTGCCGCATACCTGCGCCTATCGCTTACTGGCAGAAGGGAAAGATTTACCGGCCTGGCATCCGCTGTTAAGCGGTTCAAAAGCCGCGATGCACGGCGAACGTATTTCAGTTCGCCATATTGCGGTACGTGAGTCTGAAGTGAGCGACTGGCAGGACCATATCCTCAATAAACCGGACTGGGCGCAGTAATTTACTCCCTGTTATTCGCCAGGGTTAACTGCCCGCTGCCATTGTTGCGCGGTAAGGCGGTATACCCGGCTCGGCGGCGCGTCAGGAACATCGCAAACGTGAAGTGGTTAACATAAGGGCGGCCTTACTTATGAGCCGGGCGTCGCGTAGCCGCCGCCAATGAACCACGTCAGAAAAGCGACGGCGACAAAAAAGATCACGATGGGAAAAGCGATACCTAATCTCACAGTTTTACCCTTGCAGTGCTACACCAATAATCGCATTCACCAGGGCAGAAATCATAAAAACGCCGCCCAGAATGGTCCAGACGCGCTGGCGTTGTCTGAACGCCAGCGCAAGAAAAATGAGCGCCATCACAAAAAACGGCACGGCGATGATAGCAAATGTGGACATCGTTTTCTCCATAATAAATATCGCTGCCACATTTTGCAGCCGTTCCCTTTATAGCGTTAATCATCAGATAAATGAAAGTATAAATGAAATCATTCCCTAATAATGGTAGGCCACAGGTTAGCTAAATCTAAACGTTATTAGACGGTACATCGCCCATCACTTTACGCTTTTCGGTTATGGCGGGGCACAACGCACCGCTGGAATAACCTCCTTAAAGAAGGATAGTTCTTAAAAAGTCGCACACCGCTGACGGTTATCAATACCAAACAAGATTTATAACGCATTGTTATGCCAATATTATTTAAGCATTAAGCTTTTTTATGATTCCCTTGCGATGTCCTGCCGATATTTGCTTTTTGTGCGCTCGAAAAAACAGGCGTATTAAAAAAAGGTAATATCAGGTTCCAGCATAACATCTGCAATGTAACTCATAGCATCGGGAGAAGATGATGAAAGACGTATCCACCCACCATACTCACTGCCCATCGTGTAATGAGCTGATTACGGTAGACGCTGAGGCATGTGAGCATTGCCATGCCCATAAAATAGACAACTATATTCCCCATGACGTCCGACTAAAAATAAAAGCGTTAACCGGCATTGTCGCCTTCCTGCCGTTACTGGGTTTTTTAATTTCTGCGATTTATCTTAACCACATAATGCTCACCGGCATCATTTGTCTGTTGTTATCTGTGGCAGCGGGTTCTGTTGTGTATCAGAAATTGCAGACTCATGAGAAAAAGAAAAACATCACTGTCTGGAAGCGCCGAACGTTAACCTGGTAATAAAAAGGGGAAAACTAACCGGTTTGTTAAAGCAATAGACTGCCTGATAATCAGTTGTGGTCAGGGAAGTACCGTACTTACTTGTTAAAACCCCGTTTTTCTTCCAGGCTTAATGCAACGACAGTCAGAAGGAGAAAGCAAAATGAGCAAGCACGATGTCAACCGTGAGCAAGAGAAAGACCAACACACGCGTTCCGTTAAGGATAATCCAAAAGAGCAGGGGGAGATCCCGCGCACGCGCGACAGCAGTGATGATGATAAAGAGGATCCTTATAAAGACGAGAACACCTCCCGCTAGCGACGCTGAGTCCCTGTACGGTCAAAGGCATTGACAACAGTAAAATGCCTTTACTTTGTTCCCGGCTAACACGGTACTGGTTAAACGGGCTCATCAAAACATAAACAGGATACCGCGTGTACAATTTACCGCAGTCATAATTAAAATATTTTGTTGCACTATAAATAGCCTGATAAGTATTAATTAGGCCAGCCAGCAGAATGACTTTCTGTATTTTTTATGCGTTTATTCAACCTGATTAAAAACAACGCCTATTAAGCACAAAGCGCTAAAAATTAACGCAGGTCAATGTATATTATTCTGCGCACTGACCTCGTCGCCATGGATTGGTAGTTAGTTGGAATATTCCGCGGGGTCAGTCCAAATTTTAAGCGGTAAATGAATGCGAATGACGCAAATACATTTTACGCGATTGAGGACAGTATCAGCAGGTCACCTGCGATCTGTTTTATAAACGTAATAGATTTTAAATGCCCGAAGGTTTATATAAGGAAGGCGGGATAAAACGTGGCGAGCCAGAATCAGCTCGCCATTGCAGCTATAAAATTAATGTATTTTTAATCTTTCATTACATTACTTTTATGCGTTATCAGGTGGTCTTACTTTTTACCGCTGCTCTGTCCGCCTTTTTTACCGGCTTCAGACGCTTTTTGCGGGTCATCTTTAAAGTTACCGCCGCTACCGCCGCCGCTCTTTCCGCCTTTCTTGCCGGCTTCAGACGCTTTCTGCGGATCATCTTTAAAATTACCAGAACCACCACGATGTTCAGCCATCATATATCTCCACTGTACGTTAGACATATAATCGATACTTATGATAAATATCGACTGCTTTCAGATCTAAAGTTAGCTTAAAAAGAAAGGGCGTCAAATTATATAAAAACCTGGCTGCCGCTTCGTTGCCTGGAAATTTGCCGCTTCGCTTTTATGCGCACTCATGGCAACAGATTGAAACTCTCAGCTTTTTTACATGTTAACAGCGTCAGTGATTATTTTACCCTGGGTGACGGATGTGTTTTCGCTTACTTTTGCTTACAGGTTAGCGTGTTTTTTACCGCAAATTATTGACCCGCTTCGTTACCAAGGTGTCTTTTTCTTTCGCTAATAATGTCAAAAACACAGAATATGTTTCTCCGTTAACCATAAGTTTTGCATATAGACTCAAAAACAGTCTTTACCGTGGCAGTCTGGCGGCATGTGCATTGCGGCAGTATTTTGTAATTAACGTGCCTGGCCTGGTTATGAAACAGGCCAACGGTATTCTTCTGCAACAAAAACGATGTTAATGATTTATCTTTTTTTGCTCAGGCTTCGGGTAAACACGCTTCGCGTGCAAAGTGACAAATTTGTTGTCACTAACCTCTCTGTTTGCAGCAAAATTTTCTGTGAAAGAAATTAATAGTTATTCTCTGACTTGATCTCAACGGCAACTCAAATTACTGTTTAAATATACAGTTGTTCATTGAGGTACTCATTTTGATGTTTATTCAACCAGCGGAACTGCGTCCGATCGTTTTGCTGCCTTTATTCAGCGATCTGGTTCAGTGCGGTTTTCCATCCCCCGCGCAGGACTATGTCGAGCAGCGCATTGACCTCAATGAACTGATGATCCAGCACCCCAGCGCAACCTATTTTGTTCGCGCATCAGGCGATTCAATGATTGAAGGAGGAATTAGCGATGGGGATTTACTGATAGTAGACAGCTCAAAGACCGCAGGGCATGGGGATATTGTTATCGCCTCCGTCGAAGGTGAGTTTACGGTAAAACAGCTACAGTTGCGCCCGGCCATCCGTTTAAATGCGCTCAATAAAGCCTACGCGCCCATCTTCGTCGGCTGTGACGAGGTACTGGAGATATTTGGTGTCGTCACATGGATTGTTAAAGCGGCGGGCTGAGTATGTTTGCGCTGGTTGATGTTAATTCGTTTTATGCCAGCTGCGAGACGGTTTTTCGCCCCGATTTAAAAGGATGGCCGGTGGTCGTGCTTTCCAATAATGACGGATGCGTTATTGCCCGCAGCGCTGAAGCTGCGCGGCTGGGCATTAAAATGGGAGAGCCGTACTTTAAGCAGCGCATACTTTTCCAGCAGCATCGGGTTGCTGTTTTTAGCAGTAATTATGAACTGTATGCCGATATGAGCCAGCGGGTTATGTCGATTCTGGAAGACATCATGCCCGGAATAGAAATTTACAGCATCGATGAAGCGTTTTGCGATCTGACCGGCGTCAGCCACTGTCGCGACCTGGCCTCATTTGGCATGGAAGTGCAAAATATCCTGCGACAAAGTACGCATCTGACCGTCGGCGTCGGGATCGCGCCCACTAAAACGCTGGCCAAACTTGCAAATCTTGCTGCCAAAAAATGGCCGCAGACGAAGGGGGTGGTCGATCTGTCAAACCCCGAGCGCCAGCGTAAATTAATGGCGCATCTGTCGGTGGGTGATGTCTGGGGCGTAGGCAGAAATATTGCCAAAAAACTGTCCACCCTGGGTATCGATAACGTACTGCAACTGGCCGACGCCGATATTCGCCTGATCAGAAAACATTTTAGCGTCGTTCTGGAAAGAACCGTGCGTGAACTGCGCGGTGAGTCCTGTCTGCAAGTGGATGAGTTTATTCCTGAGAAGCAGGAAATTATGTGCTCCCGCTCTTTTGGCGAACGGATCTGTGACTACCCACCGATGCGTGAGGCCGTTTGCTATTACGCGTCACGGGCAGCAGAACGAATGCGTGGGCAGCACCAGTATTGTCGGTTTATCTCCGTATTTATTAAAACGTCCCCCTTTGCGCCTTATGCTGCCCGCTACGATAACAGCGCCTCAGTACGACTCCACATTCCCACCCACGATACGCGCGACATCATCGACGCGGCGATGAAATGCCTTGATGCCATCTGGCGCGAAGGCCATCACTATCAAAAAGCCGGGGTGATGTTGAGCGATTTCTTCAGTCAGGGTGTGGCTCAGCTTAATCTGTTCGACAGCAATACACCGCGCGTGGATAGCGAAGCATTAATGGGTGTGATGGATAAGTTGAATCAAAAGCAGGGGCGGGGAACGCTTTTTTTTGCCGGACAGGGAATGGAGCAGCAGTGGCAAATGAAGCGTGAGATGCTGTCGCCGCGCTATACCACCCGCTTTTCTGATTTGCCGCGCGTGCGCGTGCGCTAGATAAAGAAAGCCCGGCAATAAGCCGGGCTGCAAAATCTTATCGGCCGAACAAATCGCGTTTTTTTGGCTTTAGCGGCTGGGCAATGACCACCAGGATCGCAACAACCAGATAGGCAGCGAAAATACCCACCAGCCATTGCGGCATCTCCAGCGTCAGGAACGACCACTGACGCTCGGCGCAGTCGCCCGAGGCAACGAACACGCTGGGAAGCCACTTGTCCAGCGGCAGCCACTGCGGGAAGCGTGCGGCGAAATCACAGGTCTGGAACGGTGACGGATGCAGCTGGATCATTGTATGTTCCCATGCCAGCTGCAGGCCGCGCCATGCGCTGTACAGCCAGATAAGGATCGCCACGTAACGTAGCGGTGTTTTCGGTGCAGCGGCACCCACCAGACCCGCTCCCATAATACCAAACAGCGCGCTACGCTCATAAATACACAGCACGCAGGGCTTGAGCAACATAACGTGCTGGAACCACAACGCAACCATCTCCAGCGCAAAGGCGGTTAGCGCCATTAATAACCATGCTCCGCGTCCGCGAGAGCATTGGTTTAAAAATCGCAACATAATTATTTCCCTGGAACATGCTAAGAGACGGCAGTGTAAACGAAATCATTCAGCAGGCCACTAGCCGTAACGAAAATAGTGCGTAAATGAGTATTTATTATGCGAAAAGTCAAATGGCGCCGTAAAGCGTATTATCAGTAAATAAGAAATTGATATGTCAGTGGGCAAAATAAAAGCGTGAAAATGAAACAGCGATCCCTTTTTAATTGACGGTACGTGCTACCTGCCTGGTGGGAGCTCTGGTATGATGAGTCAACGTTGCAACGCTGAGTAATGGAAATAGCACTATGGTTATAAAGGCGCAAAGCCCGGCGGGTTTCGCTGAAGAGTACATTATTGAGAGCATCTGGAATAGCCGTTTTCCTCCAGGCTCTATTCTGCCTGCTGAACGCGAACTCTCTGAATTAATTGGCGTGACGCGGACGACTCTACGTGAAGTCTTGCAACGTCTGGCGCGTGATGGCTGGCTCACCATTCAGCATGGTAAGCCGACAAAAGTGAACAACTTCTGGGAAACGTCCGGGCTGAATATCCTCGAAACGCTGGCCCGCCTCGATCATGAAAGCGTCCCGCAGCTTATCGACAACCTGCTGTCGGTGCGGACCAATATTTCCACGATTTTTATCCGTACGGCATTTCGTCAGCATCCCGACCGTGCGCTGGAGGTCCTGAGTCGCGCGCGCCTGATAGAAGACCACGCCGATGCGTTTGCCGAACTCGATTACAACATTTTCCGGGGGCTGGCGTTTGCTTCCGGCAATCCTATTTACGGTCTGATCCTTAACGGCATGAAAGGCTTGTATACCCGCATCGGACGCCACTATTTCGCTAATCCGGAAGCGCGCAGTCTGGCGCTGGGCTTTTACCACCGGCTGGTGGAGATTTGTGAGCAGGGTCTGCACGAGCAGGTTTATGATACGATCCGCCGCTATGGGCGCGAAAGCGGTGAGATCTGGCACAGGATGCAAAAAACGCTGCCCGGCGATCTCGTCATTCAGAGTCGGTAATCATACTTAACCGGGTAGCCCTGAGCGCTACCCGGCGTCTCTTCTTTACAACGTATTCATTTTTGTCGGACAGCGTTCCAGTAACTCAATACTGCCGTCCGCGTTCTGCTGTTCAAGCTTTACGTCAAACCCCCACAGCCGATGTACGTGTTTCAGCACGTCTCGCCGGCCCTTGTCCAGCGGCACACGGTTATGCGGAATGTAGCGCAAGGTCAGGGAGCGATCTCCGCGTAAATCCACATTCCAGACCTGAATATTAGGTTCAAGATTACTCAGATTATATTGTGCCGACAGACGAGAGCGTAGTTCGCGATAACCGTCCTCATTATGGATCGCAGAAATCTCCAGATAGTTGTGATGATCGTCATCCACCACGCTGAACAGCCGAAAATCACGCATCACTTTCGGCGACAGAAACTGACTGATAAAACTTTCGTCTTTAAAATCGCGCATGGCGAAATGCAGCGTTTCCAGCCAGTCGGAACCGGCGATGTCCGGGAACCAGTATTTATCTTCTTCCTCAGGCGACTGGCAAATCCGTTTAATATCCTGGAACATGGCAAAACCCAGCGCGTACGGGTTAATACCGCTGTACCACGGACTGTTGTACGGGGGCTGGAACACAACATTCGTATGACTGTGTAAAAACTCCAGCATAAACCGTTCGGTTACTTTTCCTTCATCGTAGAGATGATTGAGAATGGTGTAGTGCCAGAACGTGGCCCAGCCTTCATTCATGACCTGAGTCTGTTTTTGCGGATAAAAATACTGACTGACTTTACGCACAATACGCAGGATCTCACGCTGCCACGGCTCCAGCAGCGGCGCATTTTTCTCCATAAAATAGAGTAAATTCTCCTGCGGCTCGGAAGGATAGCGGCGCGCCTCGGTTACCGCCTTTTCCTCTTCCCGTTTTGGCAGCGTGCGCCACAGCGTATTTACCTGACTTTGCAGATATTCCTCGCGGCTTTTCTGCCGGGCTTTCTCTTCCTGAAGCGAGATTTTTTGCGGACGCTTATAGCGATCGACGCCATAATTCATCAGGGCATGGCAGGAGTCCAGCAGCTTTTCGACTTCTTCAACGCCGTAGCGTTCTTCGCACTGGCTAATATAGTTGCGGGCGAAAAGCAGGTAGTCAACAATGGAACTGGCATCAGTCCAGCTGCGGAAAAGATAATTGTTTTTGAAGAAGGAATTGTGACCGTAGCAGGCATGGGCCATGACCAGCGCCTGCATAGTGATGGTATTCTCTTCCATCAGATAGGCGATGCAGGGGTTTGAGTTTATGACGATTTCATAAGCCAGCCCTTGCTGGCCGTGCTTATACAGCCGTTCCGTCTCAATAAATTTTTTGCCGAACGACCAGTGGGTATAGTTAATCGGCATTCCGACGCTGGAATAGGCGTCCATCATCTGTTCTGAGGTGATCACTTCAATTTGATGCGGGTAGGTATCGAGCCGATAGTGTTTTGCAACCCGGTCAATCTCCTGCAGGTAGACGTCCAGTAAGTCAAACGTCCAGTCGGGTCCATCGCTCAAACGTATCGTGTCCTTGTTCATGGAATCAATCGTTGCCATTAGCGCGCCCTCATTGTTAGCGGCTCTCTCTGTCTGGAAAGCCTCATTTCAAGCATAGAACACCGGATAAAATGTGTGCAGGGTGAGAACGCTTTTCTTCCCCGCCTTCTCAACGTAAAGCGATAAAAAAAAGCTGGTTAGCAGCCGTTTATGCTGGATAAAAATCGTCGTCAGCAGGAGATGCCAAAAGTTACGTTTCCATAACTGACGGGCATGATGTGAGGTAGCTCACCATAAAAAAGTCGAATGTTGAATAATATATTCATCTGGGTTATCAATTTGTAATCAGACGATTGTTCTTTACTCATGATGGAGTGGATATGCACGTTGTCGTACTGGGAAGTGGCGTGGTGGGCGTAACCAGCGCCTGGTATTTACGTCAGGCCGGGCATGATGTCACGGTTATCGACAGGGCCGCCGGGCCGGCGCTTGAAACCAGCGCCGCTAATGCCGGACAAATCTCCCCTGGCTATGCGGCACCGTGGGCGGCACCCGGCGTTCCGCTAAAGGCCATCAAATGGATGTTCCAGCGTCACGCTCCGCTGGCCGTCTCGCTTGACGGATCGTCGTTCCAGCTAAAATGGATGTGGCAGATGCTGCGCAATTGCGATACGCGCCACTATATGGAAAACAAAGGCCGCATGGTGCGTCTTGCTGAGTACAGCCGCGACTGCCTGAGAACACTGCGTGCCGATACCGGTATTCAGTATGAAGGGCGGCAGGGCGGTACGCTTCAGCTCTTCCGTACCGCGCAGCAGTATGAAAATGCGGCGCGCGATATTGCGGTGCTGAAAGACGCCGGCGTCCCGTATCAGCTGCTGGAAGCCCGCGATCTGGCGCAGATAGAACCTGCGTTGGGTGGCGTATCGCACCGTCTTACCGGCGGACTACGGCTTCCTAACGACGAAACCGGTGATTGTCAGCTTTTCAGTCAGCGGCTGGCTGAGATGGCTGAGCAGGCGGGCGTGGTTTTTCGCTATAACATGTCGGTCGATCGCCTGTTGTATGAGAGCAATAAAATTTACGGCGTGAAATGTGGCGACAATATTATCAAGGCCGACGCGTACGTGATGGCGTTTGGCTCTTACTCCACTACGATGTTAAAGGGGCTGATGGATATCCCGGTGTATCCTCTGAAGGGCTACTCGCTGACCATCCCAATTGATGACGAGAGCGGTGCACCCGTTTCGACTATTCTGGATGAAACCTACAAAATTGCCATTACGCGCTTTGAGCAGCGTATCCGCGTTGGCGGCATGGCGGAGATCGTCGGTTTTAATACCCGGCTCTTACCCCCGCGCCGCGAAACCCTCGAAATGGTCGTCCGCGATCTGTTTCCTCGCGGCGGGCACGTTGAGCAGGCAACGTTCTGGACCGGCCTGCGGCCGATGACGCCGGACGGTACGCCGATTGTCGGACGCACGCCGTTTAAAAATCTGTGGCTGAATACCGGTCACGGCACGCTGGGATGGACAATGGCCTGCGGCTCCGGCCAGCTCATCAGCGATCTTATTTCCGGACGCACGCCGGCTATTCCCTTTGACGATTTGGGCGTCGCACGCTACAGCGCGGGCTTCAGACCGTCAACGCCCGCGCATTTGCACGGCGCACACTCATAAGGAGTTGTTATGTCCCGACCTGTCCACGCCACGGTGGATCTTAACGCCCTGCGGCAGAATCTGCTGATTATCCGCCGGGCTGCGCCGCAGTCGCGCGTCTGGTCAGTGGTTAAAGCCAACGCATACGGACACGGGCTGGATCGGATCTGGGGCGCGTTAAACGCCACGGACGGGTTTGCGCTGTTAAATCTGGAAGAGGCCATTCTGTTACGTGAGCGCGGCTGGAAGGGGCCCATTCTGATGCTCGAGGGCTTTTTTCATGCAGATGAGCTGGAGCTGTTTGATAAATACCGGCTCACCACCAGCGTTCACAGCAACTGGCAAATTAAAGCGATTCAAACGGCGCGGCTTCATGCGCCGCTGGATATCTATCTGAAGATCAACAGCGGTATGAATCGCCTCGGCTTTATGCCGGATCGTATTTACAGTGTGTGTCAGCAGCTGCGCGCCCTGCGCAATGTCGGTAGTCTGACGCTGATGTCGCATTTTGCTAACGCCGATAAGCCAGACGGGATCGACGACGCCATGCAGCGAATTGAGCAGGCGGCAGAAGGCATTGATGCGCCGCGCTCATTGTCGAATTCAGCGGCGACGTTATGGCATCCGCAGGCGCATTTTGACTGGGTACGGCCGGGGATCGTGCTGTACGGAGCATCGCCCTCCGGACACTGGCAGGATATTGCTAATAGCGGGCTTAAACCGGTTATGACCCTGCGCAGTGAAATCATCGGTATTCAAAATTTGCGGGCCGGAGAGACCGTTGGCTACGGTAGCCGCTATCGCGCAGGCGGCGAACAGCGGATAGGGATTGTGGCCTGTGGCTATGCCGACGGATATCCGCGTCATGCCCCGAACGACACGCCGGTAATGGTGGATGGCGTGCGTACCCGGGTGATTGGCACCATTTCTATGGATATGCTGACTGTCGATCTTACGCCGTGCCCGCAGGCCGGAATTGGATCATCGGTCGAACTGTGGGGACAGGAGATTAAGATCGATGATGTGGCACGTGCAGCAGGCACCGTGGGCTATGAATTAATGTGCGCCCTGGCGCCGCGCGTGCCTGTAGTGACAGTGTAACGTTTAACATCTGTGCCTTTTGCCCGGTGGCGCTACGCTTACCGGGTCTGGAGGTCAGATCGGTTCTATATGTTAAGTCCAGCGCCGGTATACGCGCGCTACTCGACATCATCCTCTGCCACGCGCACACCCACCTTGCGCACGTCATTATCCTCTTTTTCCGCGACTGTCCATACCATTCCGGCGAACTCAACCTGGTCGCCGACCACCGGAGCAGCACCTAACAGATGCTGCACAATTTCGCCCAGCGATTGCTGACTGTCGCGAAACGCTTCCCCGCCTTCAAGACCATAAATCACGGCTACGTCGGCAAATTTAGCGCTGGCCTCCAGAATAAAGTCGCCGAAGAAGCGTTGGTCAAGCGACACCGGTGGAGACTGGCTGAACAGTTTACCCAGCGCCGGGAGATCGCGCTCGCGACCGATCACGCACAGCACATCGTTCTCGCGAAGACGCGTGCTGCCGGTCGGGTGTAACAGCGCATTATCACGAAACAGCGCGGCAATGCGGGTTTCACGTGGCATATGCAGATCGCGCAGCGCAGCCCCGACGCACCACTGATCGGCGCTAAGCTGATAAATAAACTGCTCCCACGGGTTATCCGGATGAATATCCAGCCCAATCCGGGAGCCGGGACGACCAACCGGCGGCACCACCACTTTGGCTTTTTTTGCCGCCCAGCCGAGGGAGGTCCCCTGGAGCAGCAGCGAAATCAACACTACGAAAAAGGCCACATTAAAGAATAATCGGGCGTTTTCCAGCCCGGCCATCATCGGGAATACCGCCAGGATAATCGGCACCGCGCCGCGCAGGCCGACCCAACTGATAAAAATACGCTCGCGCAGATTGAATCCGCGAAACGGCAGCAGGGCGGCAAACACTGATAGCGGACGGGCAATGAAAATCATCCATGCCGACAGCACCAGCGCCAGCGCAGCAATCGGCAGCAGATCCGAGGGCGTAACCAGCAGGCCCAGCACCAGGAACATGCCAATCTGCGATAGCCACGCAAGGCCATCAAAGTTTTGCAGAATGCCAAAGCGATTGCGAATAGGGTGATTACCCAGCCAGAAGCCGCACAGGTAGACCGCCAGAATGCCGCTGCCATCAAGTGAGGTGGTCAGGGCGAAAACCAGTATGCCTCCGCTCAGCGCCAGCAGCGGATAGAGCCCGGCGGGCAGAACGATGCGGTTAATCATCTGCTGTAGCAGATAGCCTCCAAACAGGCCAATCGCGATGCCCAGTCCGAACTGCTGAATAATGTGTACCACAAATAGCCAGCTCAGCCCGGTTTCATGCTGCTGGATCATCTCTATCAAGGTGATGGTCAGGAATACCGCCATCGGATCGTTGCTACCGGATTCAATCTCAAGCGTCGACCCCACGCGTTCGTTAAGCCCTTTACCGCCCAGCAGAGAGAAGACTGCTGCCGCGTCGGTCGAACCGACAATGGCGCCAATCAGCAGACCTTCGATCACATTCAGGTTAAAGAGCCACGCGGCCATCATGCCGGTTAATGCGGAGGTGATTAGCACGCCTATTGTTGCCAGCGACAGGGCCGGACCCAGCGCGACGCGGAATGAGCTGGCCTGGGTGCGCATCCCGCCGTCCAGCAGGATCACCGCCAGCGCCAGGTTACTGATCAGGTACGCCAGCGGATAGTTATCAAATGGAATACCACCGATGCCATCGACACCTGCCAGCATGCCGATAGCCAAAAAAATAACCAGGATTGGAATACCAAGACGCGACGAAAATGAACTTAATAAAATGCTACTGGTGATTAACACCGAACCCAGAATAAACAGACTAATTATCGCCGTGGCGTCCAAAGTTCACGTACTCCTCATCTTCGTGAATGATCTTTACAAAAAGTTACCATAATTACGCTACGTTGATGGGACTAATACGTGCCTTATAGGGATTTTTTTTACTGTCTCATGACCGGGTGACCACTGATGGTGAGCGCCGAACGATGGCCAGTATGAAGTAATGTTGCCTGCGCCCCGAGCGGCAGGGTGACGGTACGCGGCTCATGACCAAAATCCAGCCCGCTAATCACCGGTACGTCAAGGCGCGAGCGCAGGTAGTCACACATTACGTCAAGATCGTACCCTGCATCATAGTCGTTGGCCGCCACGCCGCTAAAGCTGCCGAGCACAATAGCCTGCTGGCGGTTAAGCAGCCCGGCGTAATGAAGTTGCAGCAGCATACGCTCAACGCGGAACGGATGTTCGTTGATGTCTTCGACGACCAGAATACCGTTGTCGATAGTCGGAAGCCATGGCGTGCCGATGAGCGAAACCAGCATTGCCAGGTTGCCGCCCCATAGCGTACCGGTGGCGCGGCAGGCCGGACCATTACCTTGCCATTCGAGGGTAAATTCCGGCTCGCGCAGAGCCTGCCAGAAATGATGCTCCGTAAATTCATCCAGCGTGTCCGCGCCAAAATTACCGGCCAGCATCGGGCCGCTAAAGGTAATGATGTTGCCGGTAGCCAACAGCCCCATCTGGATAGCCGTAAAATCACTGTGGCCGCAAATCAACAGCGGGTCCTGCTGCTGGCGCTTGACCAGCGCCGGCCAGTCAATCTCTGCCAGCAGGCGACTGGCACCGTAGCCGCCGCGCACCGCCAGCACAATCCGATCGGCGCCAGCGAGTGTCGCCAGGCCGTTAATCTCCGCCAGCCGGGCCTGCTCGCTTCCGGCAAATCGCTGGTCGCGGCGCAAGATAGCGTCACGGTTTTCCACCACGTGCCCGGCGGCTTCAAGGCGTTCAACGCCGCGCGCCGCGGCAATCTGGTTAATGCAATAGCCGGACGGGGCAACAAGATGAATCAGAGACATGGCATTTCCTTGCTGGGAATGAAACGGTTATCATGCATTTAACCCCCACCGTTGTCATCCGCAGCGGCAGATCTCAGGTTTAAAAGGATTGATGCGTGAAATTAAGATGGTTTGCTTTTCTGATTGTATTACTGGCCGGATGTTCGTCAAAAAAAGAGTATACCAACCCGCCGTGGAACCCTGAAGTTCCGGTAAAACGCGCAATGCAGTGGATGCCAATAAGTCAGAAAGCGGGCGCGGCGTGGGGCGTCAGTCCGCGGCTTATCACCGCGATCATCGCCATTGAGTCCGGGGGGAATCCAACGGTTGTCAGCAAATCGAATGCCGTAGGATTAATGCAGCTTAAAGCCTCAACGTCGGGGCGCGATGTCTATCGCCACATGGGCTGGCGCGGAGAGCCATCGACCAGCGAGCTGAAAAATCCGGAACGGAATATCTCTATGGGCACCGCCTATTTGAGCATTCTGGAACACGGGTCGCTGGCGGGGATCCAGGATCCTGTCATCATGCAGTACGCGCTGGTGGTGTCGTATGCCAACGGGGCAGGCGCATTATTAAGAACCTTCTCCTCTAACCGCAAAGAAGCGATCAAGAAGATTAACGCGCTAAGCCCGGATGAATTTGTTGAGCACGTAGCCGATAACCATCCTGCACCGCAGGCCCCGCGCTATATCTGGAAAGTTCAGAAAGCCATGGACGCCATGTAATCAGCGCACTTTTTTGGCGCGTTCGCGCGCCTCGCGCTCCAGCGAGAAGATGATCCGCTGCAGTTCGCGCTCCGCCGCTGGGCTGACGTTAAGAAAACGAAAACTCAGGCGTGGCGTGCTGATAGTCTCATTTTTACCGTCCACTACTTTGCGCTCGGTGATGGCAATCAGCTGAACGTCAAAATGAAAACGTCCCCATTCGCCCATATCCAGTTCAATCTGCGACAAACGCGTTCCCGGCTGTAACAGCTGTGGTGGCGCATTTTCCATCAGCGCGCCCAGCCCGCCCAGCGACAGGTCATATAGCCGAAAGCGAATTGCACTTTTATCAGCCAGTTTTGCATGACAGAAGTAGGCCGGATGCAGCGGAGCATTGATGCGGAAATATTCCCGGCGCTGGAGAAACCACAGCGTTGACGGCAGAGGGGTCACAAATGCCGGAAGCTGTTGCCAGCTGACGCTTTGCAGTGAGGGCAGATGAAATTCAACCTTAGCGCCCTGTGTCTCGGCGGTGATCTCAATATTCTGTGCGCGCTGGACGGCGCTGTTTTCATAACCCTGGCTGCCAAAATCAATAACCAGCTGCTCCTGAGTTACATCCAGAATACGGCTGATAAACTGCCCCGACGCCCAGCATACGCGGATCGGAATTTGCTGTTTATGCAGATCGCGCAGGACGCCGAGCACCGCCAGCGGGCTTTGTTTAAGAAACTGTTCACTGTATTGCGTCACGCCGAAAGGTTCCCTGATGATATTCCTTTGCTGAAGTATCGGCGGCTGGCGGCAGAACTTCATAGCAGAGCGTGGTTTTTTTGCCAGTGAGAAAAATTTTCTCCGGCGCCGCACATTTACCAGGATTTACCTATACTTGAAACGTTAGTGCAGGGGAACAACGCCTGCTTTTTGTGTGACTTACAGGAGGATGGACTGATGGGTATTATTGCCTGGATCGTATTTGGACTTATTGCAGGTATTATTGCCAAGCTGATCATGCCGGGACGCGACGGGGGTGGATTTTTTCTGACCTGTATCCTGGGGATTATTGGTGCGGTAGTAGGTGGCTGGCTGAGTACGCTGTTTGGGATCGGTGGCCCGGTAAGCGGCTTTAACTTCGGCAGCTTCATGGTCGCGGTAGTGGGCGCCATTGTGGTACTGGCGATCTTCCGAATGGTACGCCGGTAACCCGTAGTCATGTTTTTGCCGGGCAGCAGATGCTGCCCGGCACGATTATCAGAAGTCGTAACCCACTGTCGCTATCACGCTTCGTTCAGCGCCCACATAACAGTTTCCTGTCCCGTAGCAGCCCGCCACATAATCACGATCGGTCAAATTGTTCGCATTAACCTGAACAAACGCCCCTTTTAACGATGGTGTCCACGCGCCCAGATCGGCCCGCACGGAGGCATCCAGCAACGTTGTTGACGGTAAACGCTCGGTGTTGCGATCGTCAGCCCACTGCTTGCCAATATAGCGCACGCCGGTGCCGACACTTATTCCATCGGTGATCCGATAGTGCGCCCATAACGAGGCCATCTGATCCGGTGTCAGCTGCGGCGTATTGCCATCATTACCGTCCAGTGAATCCTGGAAGCGCAGACGGTTCCAGCTATAAGAGGCGATAGTGCTCAGTTCCGGCGTAATTTGATTACGCGCTTCCAGCTCTACGCCCTGCGAATGGACTTTGCCCGCGGGAATAAAGGTGGCCGTGGCGATGTTAATATCGCGCGTTGCCACATCCTTCTGCGTCAAATCATACATGGCCACGCTATACATATCGGCAGTGCCCGGCGGCTGGAATTTAATCCCCGCTTCATACTGCTCGGCAGTGGTCGGTTTTAACAGCTTCCCGTTCGCCCCGGCAAGCGTTGCCGGCGTAATGGCTTCACTGTAGCTGATATAGGGTGATAATCCGTTTTCAAAGGCATAAAGCAGCGAGGCGCGGGTGCTGACATGATCGTCCGAGCGGCGGTTTTTAGTATCAAACGTATCGCTGACCTGCTCAGAGACCAGACGATCGAAACGGCCGGAGAGATCCAAATGCCAGCGGTTCCAGACCATTTCATCCTGGAGATAAACGCCAGTCTGATAGTAGCGACGGTTGTTATAGTCGCTGTAGGTCACGGTATGGCCGGTCTGCAGCGTATAGCCGGTAAATGGATCGAGCATGGCGGCAGAGCCGGCACCGGTCCATAAATCATTGCGGAAACGATGATATTCGCCGCCCAGCACCAGGGTATGCGCAACATCGCCGGTTGCGAAATCGGCCTGCACGCGGTTATCCGTAGACCACGCATCCAGCGAACCGCGCGAACCACTGTAGCCGCGCGCCAGGTTATCGGAGCCGTCAATCCAGCCAACCTGATACACCTGATCCAGCGACACGTTGGAGTGGGTATAGCTGCCGCTGGAGTGTACTGACCAGATATCATCGAACTGATGATCGAATTCGATACTGTAAATCTGCTCGCGACGCTTATAGCCATCACCCGGATCGCCTTCATTGGTGTCTGTCGACAGCTTACGACCGTTGTGGGCATAGCGCGTTCCCTCCAGCGGCAGGGAACCGTGATAGCCACCGGACGGATCTTTTTGCAGGTACGCGCGCAGCAGCAGGCTGGTGTCGGTATCCGGCTGCCAGAGCAGGGAAGGTGAGATCGCATAGCGTTCTTCACGGGTATTGTCGTACTGGGTATCACTGGTGCGGGTCATGCCGATAATGCGCCACGCCCACTGATCGTTAATGGCGTCGGTAAAATCAAACGCGCCGCCTTTGGTATTCTGGGTGCCGCCGCTGAGGCGAACATGTCCCTGCGGGGTAAACTGTGGACGTTTAGAGGTCAAATTCACCAGTCCGCCCGGTACGCTCTGACCGTACAGCGCGGATGACGGGCCTTTTACCACGTCCACGCGTTCGATAAACCACGGATCGATCTGAATGACGTTATGGCTGCCGCCGTCGCTCATCAGGCGCATACCGTCGAGGAACAGGTTGTCCACGTCGCCGCCGTGGAAACCGCGCAGCGACACGGTGTCAAAACGGGTCGCACCGCCGCTAAAGTTGGAATAAACCCCCGGGGTATAATTCAGGGCCTGACTGATGGTATTCGCGCCTTGATCGTCCATTTGCTGGCGGGTGACTACCGAAACCGACTGTGCGGTGGTGATCAGCGGTTTATCGGTTTTGGTCGCGCCGCGTGAGGTTTTAGCCGTATAGCCTTCGGTCGGGGTGAGGGCAGAGTCAGCAGGTGCGGCAGTCACCACCACCGTTTCTTCTGCCAGCGCAAAATGAGGAAGCGCCAGCGCGAGTGCGCAGGCCAGCGTGGAGCGTTTAGCCATCAATCGGGTCATCGCAAATTCCGGAGTTATGTAAAAGTGTAAGCAGGAAATGCGAATTATTATTGTTATCGTTTTTATATTCAAGCGATTTGCGCGGATAAATCCCTGCCAAATCAAAGGACTCAGCGGTTAAGTACGCATCAGGAAAGGAATATTTACGACACAAGCGCTACCCCACTACCAGAATGGGTAGTGGGGTACACAGGTTACTGCGCCTGTTTTGTGCTTACTGCATCATCGTTTGCCGCATCCGGACGGGTGGCAGGCACGTTATCGCAGGGTTTTTCTTTTGGACAGACGCGATCCAGCATTTTCAGGGTGACCCCGTTAGTCCAGCCAAATCCGTCCTGAAGAGGATATTCTCCGCCGCCACCGCCGGTTCCGGTTGAGCTGACGTCGTATTTCTCGACCAGCTTTTTCTCCCGGTCATACGTATGCTGCACATTGGTCAGGAAGCGCCAGGTGACGTCCATCGCCACTTTATGATGACCGTAATTTTGCAGGCCTTCGGCCGCTACCCACTGCAATGGTGCCCAGCCGTTCGGCGCATCCCACTGCTGACCGGTGTTAACCGTGGTGGTAGTGATGCCGCCGGGTTTGAGTAACTGTGAGGCGGTGACCGCCGCCACTTTGTCGGCCCGATCTCGCGCGGCGGCATTGACGTACAGCGGGAACAGGGCCGCCGCCGTCAACTGACTGCGCACTTTTTTCGTTTTCAGATCATAATCGGCGTACCAGCCTTGTTTATCATTCCACAGCCAGGTTTCCATTGCCCGCTGACGTGCGCTGGCTTCGGCATCATACTGACTGGCCTTCGCCTCGTCGCCTGCCGCTTTACTGGCACGGGCCAGCACTTTCTCCATTTTGAACATCAGCGAGTTTAAGTCCACCGGCACGATGCTGGTGGTGCGCAGGCTGCCGAGCTGATGAGGATCGTCCATCCAGCGCGAGCTGAAATCCCAGCCGGAGGCGGCACCGGCGCGCAGGTCACGATACACCTCGGTCGCCGGGCGATTTGGCGTATTTTTAGCGGTCGTCACATCGTCGAGCCAGGACTCAGTACGCGGCGCATCACGCTCATCCCAGTAGCGGTTAAGCAGCGCGCCATCATCAAGTTTCACCACCCGCTTATTGCCTTGTCCTGCGGTCAGTGAACTCGCGCCATCCATCCAGTAGTTATGTTCTTTCTCAAGCTGGGGCAAATATTTTTTTAACACCTCATCACCATTGTGATCGGCCAGCAGCTCGACCATAAAAGCGAAGAAAGGCGGCTGTGAACGGCTGAGATAGTAGCTGCGGTTACCGTTAGGAATATGGCCAAAGGTGTCAATTTCCCAGGCGAAGTTGGCAATCATGTCTTCAATCTTGTCCCAGTGCCCGCTCTCTGCCAGACCCAGCATGGTGAAATAACTGTCCCAGTAGTAGATCTCGCGAAAGCGCCCGCCGGGCACCACGTAAGATTCAGGCAGCGGAAGCAACGAATCCCATTTACTTGCGCGATCGGTGGTGCGGGTCAGCACCGGCCACAGGCCATCAATATGCGCGCGCAGGCTCTGACCCGCGGGCGGAACATACTTTTCGCCTTCGCCAGGCAGGGTAAAGTTCAGATCAACAAAACGGCGCAAATCAAAACCGCGCTGGCCGCGCTGCATCCGATAGTCGGCGAGGATCATCAGCGGATCGCCTTTTGGCACCGCATCGGCAAAGGTTTTCTGATCGGGGAACAGTTTGGCACTCTGTACGTCGGTAAACAGCGGGCCGAGCAGGACATCAGGCGGCTGTTTAAGGGCATCGTCAGCCAGTGCAGAACCGGCGGTAAAAAGCAGGGTGCTGAGCGCAATGTTCAGCGCCAGCACGCGAGGGCGGCGCATAGCAGGTATTATCATCGATTATTCTCCTTAAGACAGGTATATCAGCGCAACCGCTGCATCAACCTTCTGAAAACCTTAGACGAATATCGGCCCCTGCGAGTGATGAATGTGGCATTTTGCGGTACAACAGACATTTTCGCTTCACCAGATGCCACCGCAACTTAGCGACCGGCGGTTTTTCTTCCCCGACGATGGCGTACCGCCGCGCCGCCTTCCCAGAAGACCACCCGCTGCTGTAGCCAGCGCACAGTCTGCGCCCCGCAGAGACCCAGCAGCGCCAGCAGAACAACGCCGGAAAACATCGCCGACAGGTTCATGCTGACCGAGCTTGAGGCGATGAGATACCCCAGTCCGCTTTGGGCTGAAAGAAATTCCGCCACTACCGCGCCGATCAGCGCCAGCGCCACGCCAATTTGCAGCCCGGCGAAAATCTCACCTGCGGCCGAGGGCAGTTTGACGTGAAACAGCAGCCAGCGCGGTGACGCTGAAAATGCCCTGCAGGCGTCGAGTAACTCTGCATCGGTACGGCGAATACCGTTTACCGTATTCACAAATAGCGGGAAAAAGCAGACCAGCGACACCAGCACGACTTTTGACAGCATCCCAAAACCGAACCACACCAGAATAATGGGCCCCAGCGCCACTTTCGGTGTTGCCTGTAGGGCGACCAGTAGCGGGTAGATAAACTGCTCAAAGGTGCGCGACTGTGCCAGCGCGATGCCAAGAATAATCGCCAGCAGGCTGCCAATGACATACCCACTCAGGGTTTCACTTAGCGTGGTGGCAATGTGCGGCCACAGGCTGCCATCGCGAAAACCGGTCAGCAACGCCTGCCAGACCGCAGCCGGGGAGGGCAGCAGATAGTCCGGAATAGCGAAAATGCGTACACAGCCGTCCCAGATAACCAGCAGAACGGCCAGACTAATAAAAGGATACAGATGCGGTAAAAATCTACGCATGGGTAAAGTACCTCCGTAAATGCTGGCACAGGGCCATAAACTGCGGATCGCCGAGGGTCTGTGACGTGCGGGGGCGCGCCAGAGGGACAGGCAGCTCCTCAATGATGCGGCCCGGGCGCGGTGACATCACCAGCACCCGGTCGGCCAGAAACACTGCTTCCTGGATACTATGAGTAATAAACAGTACCGACTTACGCTGCTGCCCCCAGATGCGCTGAAGCTCAAGCGTCAGCGCTTCCCGCGACAGCGCATCCAGTGCGGCAAACGGTTCGTCCATCAATAACAACTGCGGATCGTGGAGCAGCATGCGGGCAATGCCAACGCGCTGCTGCATCCCGCCCGACAGCTCAAAAGGATAATCGGTGGCAAAATCAGCCAACCCTACCAGCTCCAGCATTTGCCGGGCGCGGACGCTGGCTGCGGCACGCGGCATTCCCAGCGTACGGGCCGGCAGCAGAACATTTTCGAGAACGCTCTTCCACGGCAGCAGATTCGGCTTTTGAAACACCACCCCCGCGTCACGACCCGGACCGTTAACCGGCTGGGCGGCCAGCAGAACCTCCCCGCGAGTGGCGTGCATCAGGCCCGCTGCCAGCTTTAATACGGTGGATTTTCCGCAGCCGGAAGGCCCCAGTAGTGCGACAAATTCACCTGCGCCAACCTGTAAATCGACACCGTCGAGGGCGTCAATTTCGCCCCGGCGGGTCGCATAGGTTAGCCCGACGCCACGCAGTTCCAGCGCTATACTCATGTTTGCTCCTGATGTGCGCCAACCGCTGCCGTAAGGAATGTCAGCACCTGTTGCCAGCTCAGCCGATTGGCGCGGGCATTGGCTACAGGCGTACCGCCGCCGTCGATGATCACCCCGGCAACCGGGTGTACTTTGGCAATATCCGTGGTGGGAACGAATGGAAAGCCGATAGCGTGGCCGCTCCCTTCATTGCGCTGATGCACGACCGGCCAGCGGTGCTGGCGATCGCTCAGGTCGGCCGCGATCCGCGAGCAGTAATCGGTGGAGGGCCAGAATCCGTCGTCGGTTGCTGAAATTAACAGCACCGGCCCGGCAATGCGCTCTACCGGAATACGCGCCGCCGCCAGGCTGTCTGCATCGCGTTCGACATTAACGAACGCCGGGGCCTGGCGAATAGGTACGCCCGCACGCGCCGGATGGTCAAAGGCATGCCAGTCGGCGCAGGGATTATCCTGCCAGATATTACGCAGCGGCTGTCCACGCCAGGTCCAGGCCGGGGCATCGCGGGGTTCGTCAGGGCGTCCGGCCCGCAGCGTGCCGTGGATCACGGCGCTGGGGACGTAGCCAATCACCGCAGAGACGCGCTCCGGAAAGGTGGCGCCCAGCAGCAGGGCCAGCTCGCCGCCGCGTGAATGACCGGCCACCGCCACAAACCCGTGGCGCGGGTGCAGCGTCTGATGAACCCAGTCGAGGGCGGTTGAAAAATATTCCAGCGGCGTAGCGGAAATAGTCTCAGGACGTCCCGGGGCCTTAAAGTAAGCCAGCGCGAACGCCAGATAACCATGCGCGGCCAGCAGCGCCGCACGCTGCCCGGGCGTACCGCCACCGGAGCCATTCAATACAATAACGGCCGGATGCGGGCCTTCCCCGGCAGGAATAAACAGCGTGCCGGACAGGCCGTGCTCCCGTACCTCACGGCAGGTTACGCCGTCAGCGAGAAACCGCTGCGTGATGTGGGCCCGGGCCGTCTGACCCGCCGCGTCAACGATTTCAAGCTCTGTCCGACGCGGTTGCAGAGAATCGCTCAGCGCAGCGTCAACCGGCGGTGTCACCTGGCGCAGTGACCACAGCGCCGCCATTGGCTCATGTGATACGGTATTGTCCGTCAGCGGCGAGGCGTCATTTACCTCGAGGGTGCCGTCATCCGCAATCATAAAACGGGTATGGCTCTGCCAGCGGCTGCCATCTGCCAGCCCCAGCGAGGCACTGAGGTGGGCGATGCCGGGCGCGAGTCCCTGCGCAGACAGACGACGCGGCTGGTCAATCAGCCCGTCAGGTTTATCAACGTAAAGCGTGGCACTCATTTTGCCGCCTCCGCTCTGGCCCGCAGGGCGGTTTTATCAAAATCATCAAAGTCGGCAACAAATTCACGGGAGAAAATTTTCTCAACCGGTACGTTGGCATCGGGGAATTCTCCCGCCTTCGCCATCGCGGTAATTGCCGTGCGAATGACGGCCAGATCGTACTCACCGGGTTTACGGCGGGTGCCATCAGGAGAGTAAAGCGTGCGCTGAAGACGTCTGGTCAGCAGCGTTTTGGCCTCTTCAAATCCTTTGCCATCTGCATTGGCTGGTTTACTTTCAGGGTGTTGTCGCCAGAAGGCCCGCACGCAGTAGCCGGGATTAATTTCGCAGACATACTGCGCTTCGGTGTAGGCCCGGCCAAAACGACGGATCAGATCGGGATTTTCGGTGAAGGTGTCCTGATGGGCAATAAAGCCGTTGCCGGGGGCCTGCTGGAAAACATCCGGATAGGGAATACGGCGGATTTTCGTTCCGGTCAGCTCAAAAATATCTCCCCAGCTATTGTTGTAGTTAAGGGCATCAACCCGATGACTGCGCAGCGCCTGGAAACCGGAGCCGAGGACGCCCACCGCCACAAACTGCACGTTTTTACCCGGCTCCAGCCCGGCGACCCGCAGCGCAGCGCGACTATTGGGCAGGGTGCCCCAGGTCAGCGCACCGACCCCAATGGTTTTTCCTTTTAAATCGGCCAGCGTTTTGATTGGGGAGTCCGCCAGGACCGTATATTCCAGGGTTTGCGCCGGTGTTCCGTTATAGAAATAGCGTAGCGGCAGCGGATTTTTGCCGTTGAAATAGCTGGAGATAACCGGTTCCGCGACCGGATAACCAAAGGTCACGCGTTTACTGGCAACCTGCGGTAACAGCGCGCCTGCACCCTGGAAGACCAGTACTTTCACCGCCAGGTTTTGCTCTTTAAACAGCCCCAGCTCTTCTGCCGCCGCGTACGGCGCACCGTCATGAACGGCGGGAGGAATAGCTAACGCAACGGTGACCTCATCCGGCGTCTGCGCATGGGCAACGCCGCTGAGGCCAACAGTCAGTAATAATGAGGATAAGCGCATACACGATCCTTGACCGGGAGAAAACGGCCAGGTTAGAGCATGACCGGCTTTCACAGAACGAACAATTCTCGCTATCAATATGCGCAAAATGTGTTTGTTGAGCAGCTCATCGGCAAAGCGCCTTTTTCCACCCATCGAAAGCCTGCATCAGGCGAGTGAAAACCCAGCGGCTGGCACGCTGCCGGCCTGCATGGATACTGACCTGGCACCATGTTAACCCTCTGGTATTGATTCAGTGATCAGTACAGCGTGGCGCTGTGAGCATCTCAGCTCAGACAAATTCAGGGATTATATTGCCGGTTTTGTTATTAGAATTTGGCCGGAAACCGATCCTAGAATGGCCTCACTAAGACGACCAACGCCGGGCTGTGAGATGCTCACCGCCGGCGCGTTACCCAGCGTGAGGAAAACATGGCGCACTCTTTATCATTAAGCGATCGGGCATATCAGGCCATCCGCCGCGACATTCTGACCTGTCGCATGATGCCGGGCGCGCTGGTGACAGAATCTGAACTCATGGAGCGCTATCTGCTGGGAAAAAGCACCTGTCGTCTGGCGCTGGCGCGGCTTAGCCATGAGTTTTTGATTGAGTCCCGGCCGCGTAAAGGCTACCGCATCGCGCCTATCACCCTACAGGATGTGGAGGAAATTTTTACCCTGCGCGCCCAGCTTGAGCCGTTGGCTGCCCGGCTGGCAGTGGGCAAAGTGGATATTGACCTGCTTAAACAGCTGGAAGCTGACTGCCGGGTCGAGGTTGCTGCACCGCTGCCAACGCGTATCGACGTCTTTATGAATGCCAATAAACGTTTTCATCTGGCCATTGCCGGGGCGGCGGGAAACCAGCATTTACTGCGCACGCTTTCGACGCTGATGGATGAAATGTCGCGGCTGGTGGCGCTGGGATTTAATGTCCAGCAAACCAAACCAGAAATTCGCCACGATCATAATGCCATGATCCAGGCTTTCGAAGAGCAGGACCGCAAACGGGTTGAGTTTATCGCCCGGCGGCACATTGAAACCTTTCAGGCGATGACCCTGGAAAAAATTTACGCCACCCTCACCACCGGCGGCACGCTGCTGCCGATACAGAAACGGAGTCCCGGCTTATGAGCGCACAGCTTAACGATTTTCCCGCGCCTGTTGACCCGGTGATCCATCTGGACGGCGTCAGCAAGCAATTTGATGGACAAACGGTGCTGGAGAATATCGCCCTTGATGTCTGGCCCGGCGAAATAGTCGCCCTGCTCGGTGCATCCGGCGGCGGCAAAAGTACCTTACTGAATATTATCTCAGGTCTGTTGCCGGCTGACAGCGGCGCTATCACGCTGCAGGGAGAGGACATTACGCGCTTTAGTCAGTGGCGTCAGGTGGCCTATTTGTTTCAGGAGGATCGCCTTTTGCCGTGGCGCACGGTTCATCAGAACGTTAACTTTGCGCTGGAAAACAGCAGGCTTACGCGTCAGGTACGCCGTCAGCGGGTTGACGACGCGTTACGGCTGGTCGGCATGGAAAAGGTCGCGGCGAAGTGGCCGCACCAGCTCTCCGGCGGGATGCGCAGCCGTATTGCCCTGGCGCGCAGCCTGGTGGCCGATCCGCAGATATTGTTGATGGACGAACCCTTTTCCCGGCTCGATCCACATACCCGTAGCACCATGCACAGTGAACTGTTGCGCATCTGCGCGCTGAAAAATATGACGGTGGTCATCGTCACGCATGACGTTGAAGAGGCGGTGATCCTCGCCGACCGGATTGTGATTTTGCAGCCCAATCCGGGGCGCATCAAACAGAGCGTCACCCTCGCATTACCGCGTCCACGGCTGCCCACCGGGCGCGATGTCGCGGAAAAAGTGCGCCTGCTGCGCCTGGAGGTATAGATGAACTGGCTGCGTAAAAGACGCTCGTTGATCGTTCAACGCCTGGTGCTGCTGGGGATCTTCTTTCTGGCCTGGATGCTGGCCGCGCACAATATGCCTGCGTTTGTCCTGCCGGGGCCGCAAAAAACGTTTCAGGCGCTGCTGGCACTGTGGCAAAACGATACTCTGTTGCAGGATGTAAGCGTGACGTTCTCGCGAGTGCTCAGCGGCTTTCTGCTGGCGACACTGGTGGGTACTCTCGCCGGGCTGGCGCTGGGAGCCAGTCGTCAGCTGGCACAATTTTTTGAGCCGCTGCTGGCGGTGTTCAATACGGTCTCCTCGGCGATCTGGGCGATTTTCGCCATTATCTGGTTTGGCATCTCTAATGCAACCACGGTTTTTGTGGTGTTCATGACCGCCATGCCGCTGATCCTGACCAACGTCTGGCAGGGGGCGCAAACCGTTGAGCGGCACTATGTCGAACTGGCACAGAGCTTTCGCATGAGCCGCCTGCAAACGCTCGGCAAAATCTACCTGCCGACCATTTTGCCGTACTTCTTCTCGGGCGCGCGGCTGGCCTTCGGCTTTGGCTGGCGCGTGTCGCTGGTGGCCGAAACCCTTGGCGCGTCGGATGGCATCGGCTATCGCCTGCGTCAGGCCGGGGATCTGGTGCAAACCGATCAGGTTTTCGCCTGGACGCTATTGCTTGTCTCACTGATGCTGCTGCTGGAAGGCGGGGTACTTAAGCCGCTGGAGCGTCATCTTTTTCGCTGGAAATCATCGACACAGGACTAACAGTATGAAAAACGGGTTAAAGGCGGCTATCCTGGCTGCCGGGGCGCTCTTTGCCCTGAACACAGCAGCCGCTGACAAAGTGCGTATTGGTTACTGGAGCAGTGGTGTCAGCCTCGGCTACGGTACCGTACTGGAAAATAAAGACTTTTTAGCTAAACGCGGCATTGACGCCGAGTTTGTTCATTTCCCGGATGTGAATGCGCCGATCAAAGCACTGGCGTCAGGCTCTATCGATCTGGCCTTTGGTGCGCCGCTGGCGGGAGTGTTTAGCAGTAGCGCGCAGGGGGTGCCAATCCAGATTTTTGCCGCCACGCAGCCTGCGGATGTGCAATTTGTCGTGCCGAAAGGATCGCCGATTACCTCGCTCGATCAGCTTAAGGGCAAGAAGATCGGCATGTCGCCCGCTGGCTCCTCGGTGGCGGTTATCGCCTCCACGCTATTGCAGAACAATAACCACATCGACGCCAGCGATTTCCAGCTTATTGGCGGCAATGAGTCGCGGCTGGCGCAGTTCCTGGTGCAAAAGCAGGTGGATGCGGCAGCATTGCGCTCGCTAACCATCGCCCAGCTCAACGAGCTAAACGTGACGTCGCTCGGCAGCTTTGCCGACGAGTGGAAAAAATTAACGCATAGCGAAGCGGTGCCGTACATCGGCGTCGGGGCGGTGCGCAGCGAGCTGATTGAAAAGCACCCGCAGACCGTCGCCCGCGTCATCGCCGCGCTGCGTGACACCCTGGCATGGGGCAAAACTCACCCGCAGGAGGTGGTTGAGCTGCTGCAAAAAAATGCCAATCTGCCAAAGCATGATGCCGAAGTCTATTTCAGCCGCTGGGACAGTATGAACCGCCTTACGTTTGAGCCTGAGGATATCGACACCCTCAAGCGCCAGCACCAGGTCTTCGTCGCCAGCGGCACGGTAAAGGGCGACGTGCCCGACAACCTGTATAACGACTCCGCCTATCGCGCGGCCAAATCCATTCAATAAACGGAGATCACCGTGAGCCATACCATGAAAGCATTACAGCTCAATCAGCACGGCAGCCTCGACAATCTGTCGGTCGTAACCGATAAGCCCCGGCCAGTGCTACAGGCCGGACATGTCATTGTGCGGGTTAAAGCCTCCTCATTTAACTATCACGATGTGTTTACCGTTAACGGTATGCCAGGCATTAAAGTGCCGCTGCCGGTGGTGCCAGGCCTGGATCTGGCCGGCGTTATTGATGACGTTGCCGATGACGTCAGCGGCTGGACCCCGGGGGACAGGGTACTAGTTAATCCGTTAAAACCCGGCGTCGGGCTGATGGGTGAAATGACCGACGGCGGCATGGCCGAGTATGCGCTGGTTGAGGCGGCACAGCTTATTGCCCTGCCTGACGGCGTAAGTTTTGCTCAGGCTGCCGCACTGCCCGTGGCTTACGGGACTGCGCACCGGATGCTGTTTACCCATAACACCATTAAACCCGGCGATCGGGTGCTGATCCTCGGAGCCAGCGGCGGCGTCGGGAGCGCCTGCGTGGTGCTGGCCAAAAAATTGGGAGCAGAAGTGATTGCCTGCGCAGGCAGCGCGGAAAAAGCAGAGGCATTGCGCAATTTGGGCGCTGACTGGGTGGTGAACTACCGGGAGGAGGACTTCTCGCGCTGGGCGATAAATCGCTACGGCAAACCGCAGCGCCGCAACTATGAAGGCGGTGTGGATGTGGTGATCAACTTCACCGGCGGCGATACCTGGCGCCCGTCACTTAAATGCCTGAAACGCGGCGGTACGCTTCTGGTGTGTGGTGCCACCGCAGGCTATGACCCGGTGGAAGACCTGCGCTATATCTGGAGTTTTGAACTCACCATCAAAGGGTCTAACAGTTTCTATCAGGACGATTTAGAGGCGCTGCTGCAACTTGTTGCCCGGGGCGTCATCGTGCCGTTAATCGACCGGGAAGTACCGCTGGAGCAGGCGGCAGAAGGATTACGGCTTATCCGCGACCGGGAAGTCCTCGGCAAAGTCATCGTCACCCCTTAAGGAGAAAACACCATGAGCGAAATACTTTTAAACGCTGCACAGGTGCAGGAAAAATTGTTGAAAGGAGCGTATCACCAGTGGCTCGGGCTGGAAGTCGAGGCCGTGGCAGAAGGCGAAATTACGCTGCGCGCCCGTTTTCGTGATGAATGGGTGGTTAACCCGGCGGGTGGCTACATTCACGGCGGCATTCTTGCGGCGCTGGTCGACCTGACCGCCGACTGGGCGCTGGTGGCCTGGACCGGCAAAGGTGTGCCGACGCTGGATATTCGCGTCGATTATCACCGCGCCGCGCGTGGCGATCTGCGCATTACAGGCAAAGTGATTAAAGTGGGTAAGCAGGTATCCAGCGCAGAAGCCTGGGTCTATGACGCAGAAAACCGGCTGGTGGCCAGCGGTCGCGGCCTGTACGCCATGCCTGCGGCATAGGGAGACATTATGCCGCTGACGCTCGATCATCTGGTCATCAATAATCATTTTGAGCTGACCATTGCCCGCGAGGCGTTTACCGCCCTCGGATTTACCCTCACGCCGGAAAGCCATCATTCGCTGGGCTCGCTGAATCAGCTGATTATGTTCAGCGATCATTATCTTGAGCTGATTGGTCTCCCGGGTGACGGGAGTCGGGTGCGTCAGGAGTTGCTCGACAGCCCACGCGGTATTGACGGCCTGGTGTTTCGCAGCCCAGATGCCTTCGATACCGCGCGGCAGCTGGCCGCGCAGGGGTTTTCAGTCCTGCCGGTACAGCATTTTTCCCGCACCGTTGAGGCTGACGGCGAGCGCGGTGAAGCGCGGTTTAGCACCGTACGCCTGGCGCCTGGCAGCTTTGCGGCCGGGCGGGTTTACTTTTGCCAGCACCATACTCCGCAGTGGCTGTGGCGCGAGCCGTGGCTACAGCACGCCAACGGTGTCAGAGGCATTGAGAGCCTGATTCTGGTAACCGATTCTCCTGATCAGGAACAGCGCGCGTGGCAGCGTGCTGGCACGCTGTCTCCGGGTTTTACGCTGCGCATCATTTCCGGCGAGCAGTGGACGCACTATTCGGCAGGTCTTCCGGGGCTGAACCCGGCGCGTCAGAGCCAGTTTGCGGCGATCGCATTTCGCGGCGGCAATCCGCAGCGGCTTATCCGCGCGGCACAACAGGCTGGACTGCCCCATATTCAGACTGAGGAGCGGCTGCTTATTGCCATTCCGGCTATTCACACTTTACTTGAGTTCAGTCTATGATCCTGACTAATCTTGGTTCGCTATCGTCCACGGTTCGCGCTGTGCAGCAGGCCGCATTTATTCAGCCCGCACATGATAATAATCATGAGTACAGCATAACCTTTGCTGAACTCGACGCCCGCGCGGATGCGGTGGGGGCGGCGCTGTATCAGCAGGGATATCAACCCGGCGAGCGGGTAGCGCTGCTGGGGCGTAATTCGGTTGCCTGGATGATCGCCTTTCTCGGCATCCTGCGCGCCGGGCTGGTGGCGGTGCCTGTCAACATTAAATTCCCGCCGGCAACGCTTGCCGATATTCTCATCGATTGCGATGCCCGGCAGGTTATCGGTGAGCCGGAATTACTGGAGAGCGTAACGTTTGCCGGTCCGCAGTGGACGTTTGACGCGTTAGTCGATCTTCCTGCTGCCGTCGGCTTTATGCCGTTTCAGCCGCAGGCCGACAGCCTCGCAATGCTGCTCTACACCTCCGGCTCCACCGGAATGCCAAAGGGCGTCCGTCTGACCCATGCCAGCCATCGCTGGGTAGTCGAGACCCGGCTGGCAATGAATGAACTGGCCGGCCAGCGAGTACTGATTGCCGCACCGTTTTACCATATGAATGCGCTGGCCCTGGCATTATTGACTCTGGCAAGCGGAGTGACCACCGTTCTGCTACCCCAGTTTCAGGTACGCGATTACATCGCGGCGATTGCCCACTATCGTTGCAGCTGGCTGACCGCCGTTCCGCCGATGATTGCAATGATGATGAAAGAGAAAACGCTGCTGGCACAAAGCGATCTCTCCTCCGTTCGGGTGGTGCGCATGGGGTCGGCCCCGGTTAACGATGGCCTGTTTCAGCAGATCCAGCAAATCTGGCCGCAGGCGCGGATCATTAATGCCTATGGCACGACCGAGGGCGGCCCAATTGTGTTTGGTCCACATCCTGACGGGCTGGTGGCCCCGCAATCTGCAAATGGCTATGCGCATCCGGCGGTCTCTTTACGCCTGCGTGATGAGCACGGTACGCTGACTCATCACGGTGTGCTGGAAATAAAAAGCCCGGCCTTAATGCAGGGCTACCATCAGCGACCTGATATCGCCAGCCCGTTTACCGATGATGGCTACTACCGCAGCGGAGATGTCTTTACCCGTGATGAACAGGGCTTTTACACCTTTGTCGGACGGCAGGACGATATGTTTGTCTGCGGCGGTGAGAATATTTATCCCGGCGAAGTAGAACGGCTGCTTGAGCAGCATCCCGCTGTCCAGCAGGCGTGCGTGGTGGCTATTCCGGATGAAATTAAAGGCAGCAAACCGGTGGCGTGGGTGATCCCCCGCGAGGGCTACCCGGTGCAGCCAGAGGCCATTAAAGCCTGGACATTACAGCACGGCCCGGCGTATTTACACCCTCGTCATATCTGGTTGACCGCATTTTTCCCGCTGGCGGGGACCAACAAAGTGGACCGCCATGCGTTACGCAGACAGGCACTGCAGCAGCTTGCCGGGCAGACGCCGCACCCTGTTTAATCGCTGATCGCTATCGCGAACCTTTCTGCGCCAGCGGCATAGCGGTCATAGCGACGCCTGTTTCAGACGCCTGGCGCCTGGCGCCTGTCCGGTGACACGTTTGAATGCCCGGCTGAAGGCCGCCTGGGAAGTATAACCCAGCCGCTGTGCAACCGTTTCGATCGGCAGTCGATGCTCGGCTAACCACTGGCTGGCAAGGTGCATACGTAATTCAGTGACATAACGTAAAGGGGAAGTGCCAATAGTCGCCTGGAAGCGATCGGCGAAAACCGAGCGTGAGATATGGCATTCCGCCGCCAGTTCGCTGACCGTCCAGCTACGTCCTGGCTCGCGGTGCAGTGCCAGGATAGCCCGTGCCAGTCGGGGATCGCGCAGTGCGGCGACCAGCCCGGACTCATTATCGCAGCCGCATTCCACCCAGCCGCGAACAATCATCGCAGCCACGACATCGGCCAGCCGGGCAAGTATCCCGGCGAAGCCCACGCGTGATGAGCACATCTCCTGCTGCATCGATCCCAGTACCGGAACCAGCCCCGGATAGCGTCCACTGTGAATATCAACCAGCATCATATCGGGCATTAATGGCTCCAGCCCCTGCATCCCGCCCAGGTTAAATTCCATACAGCCGTAGAAAAAGACCGCCCCCGATGCCGGGCTGGCTTTCTGGCAGGTTTTTACTGCATAGACGGTTTCTCCTATTGGCGCAGCATCGAGACTTTCCAGGCAGTGCACAGCGGCGGCAGAATGCGATACCAGCTGATGTTGCGTACCCTTCGGCATAAACACAGCATTTCCAGCGTCAAGCCGATGCAGTTGACCATCGTGCAGGCGTAGTAGAGCCGTGCCGGACGCCAGAAAATGGAAATAGGCACGCCCCGCTTTGGCCGGGAAGTTCAGGCCAAATTCGCTACCGGTCACTACCCGGCGATATTGCACGCCACGCAGACGCATTCCGGTTAATAATTCACTAATTAATGCTGAAGAAAGGGCAAAGGGCGCTTGAGGCTTCATTTCAGGTGTTTGAGTCAAAAATAGCGGGTTTTGCATCATAGACCATCCTGCTTTTAGCCTCCACAATTTTACCTCTCTCACTCTTTTCAGGATTATTACAATGAGCCATACCGTGTGCGACAGCCGTTGCGCCTTAACGGAGCATTCAGCGCCCACTACTCCCGCCTGGCTGGCGGTATTTTCACTGGCGATGGGCGTATTTAGTCTGTTGACCGCAGAATATCTGCCTGCCAGCTTATTATCTCCAATGGCAACAGAATTGGGTGTTTCTGAAGCGTTAACCGGGCAGGCCGTGACTGTGACAGCAGTGGCTGCGCTCTTTGCCGGACTGCTGGTGCCTGGACTAACGCGTAATATCGACCGTCGGACAGTGCTCCTTATTTTCACCGCCTTAATGATTGTATCCAGTTTACTGGTGGCCTGGTCATCCAGCCTGGGCATCTTGTTGCTGATGCGTATCGTATTAGGCGTCGCGCTGGGAGGATTCTGGAGCATGGCCGCTGCGATAGCGATGCGCCTCGTGCCGCTGGCGCTGCTGCCGCGCGCGTTATCGATTATTTTTAGCGGCGTGGCGGTGGGCACTGTAGTTGCCGTGCCGCTTGGCAGTTACATGGGCGGCCTGTTTGGCTGGCGCAGCGCGTTTATCGCGTCCGCCGCGCTGGGCGGGATAACCCTGATAGTCCAGTGGTCCTCGCTTCCTTCGCTGGTGCCCGGTAAACCGGCGCAGCTGAAAACGATTATTGAAGTACTGCGCCGCCGTGGCATTGCGATGGGAATGCTGGCCTGCATACTGGTACACAGCGGGCATTTTGCGCTGTTTACCTACATTCGGCCTTTTCTTGAAACTACCAGCGGGCCGGGTACAAACGGTATTGCGTTGATCCTGTTGGGCTTTGGGGTCGCCAACTTCATCGGGACGCTGCTGACGGGGTCGCTACTTGCACGTAGCGTTCGTGCCACAATGGTCATAATGCCGATGGTGATCGGCGTAACCGCACTGGCGCTGGTATGCCTACCCGCCACGCTACCGCTTCAGGCAGCGCTGATAGCGCTATGGGGGCTGGCGTTTGGAGGCATTCCGGTAGCGTGGTCGAATTGGGTGACCCGGGCAGTACCAGACAGGGCGGAAAGCGCTGGAGGAATGGTCGTGGCATCCGTTCAGTCGGCGATAGCTGCAGGCGCGGCCGGAGGTGGGCTGATGTTTAGCGTCAACGGAATTAGCGGCGTCTTTATTGCGGCAGGGAGCGTTATGCTGCTGGCTGCGCTAGTGATTGGCACAAAAGTACAAAGTAATCCGGCCTCTTCTCAGCCCCGCGAGCGGGCCTCACGTTAGCGTTGACGCCGCGCAGCGTTCTGTTGCGCGGCAATAATCGTGATTACCTCGCATCGCCAATCACGTCGCGGATGCGGGTGGCGATATGATTCACATGGGTTTCCAGCGCGAAATGACCGGTGTCCAGCAGTTCCACCACCGCACGCGGGTTATCACGCTGCCAGGCTTTGGCGCCGGGTGGAATAAAGAACGGATCGTGCTGGCCCCAAATAACCAGCGTGGGAAGCTGTCTGGCGCGGAAAAAAGCCTGAAACTCCGGGTAGCGGGTCAGATTATTGGCATAGTCGAGAAACAGATCCAGCTGAATATCCCTGTTGCCCGGCCGCTCCATTAACAGGGTATCAAGATGCCAGGTTTCCGGGGCCACGCTCTGCGGATCTTTTACGCCGTGCAGATACTGCCAGCGTATCCCTTCCAGATTCAATACTGCATCATTGACGACCTGGCGGTTTTCTGCCGTGGGTGACGCCCAGTATGCGCGGACCGGAGCCCAGGCCTCACCCAGACCCTCAAGATACGCGTTGCCATTTTGTGAGATCAAGCCGCTTACCCGCTCAGGATAATTCAGCGCCAGTCGCAAACCAGCAGGTGCGCCATAATCGAAGATGTACAGCGCGTAGCGTTGCAGATCCAGGGCATCGACAAAGGCCGTCAATGTCTGGCCGAGGGCATCAAACGTGTAACGATAGTGGCGTTCTGGCGGAATTTCGGTAAATCCAAATCCCGGCAAGTCAGGCGCAATCAGATGAAATTTATCTGCCAGCAAAGGAATTAATTGCCGAAATTGATGGGACGAAGCGGCAAAACCATGGACCAGCAGCAGGGTCGGCAGCGTGGGTTCTCCGGCTTCCCGATAAAATACGCGTACGCCATCAGCATCGACAAACTGGTAACGCACGGGGTAATGAATATTCATCGTCATACGATCTTCCTTCTTGTAACTGTTAAATTGCTATTTGAGTGGTTACTTAATGTCAGTATGGGCCAAATAAGTAACCAGTCAAATTATTTTTAAAGGTTACATGCGACCCGGCATCGGCTATTATGCGTTGACGCTTATTGAGCATTGAGGTGAGTTATGACTTCTGAAACCCCGGCGCAGACCGATCGCCAGCCGTTATTTCTGGCGGATCACGCCGCGCTGGATTTTCTTAATACGGTAATGCAGGTGAATGGATCGGCGCACGATCTCTGGCAGTCGGATGAAGATGTCTGGCGCTGGCTGGTAGACGCGAGCCTAATCAGTCCGGATGAAAAAATCATCTGGCCTGCCGGAGCATTACTGAACGATGCCCGGCATCTGCGGGAGATCGTTCGCACGCTGGTGGTGCAAAAAAAATCCGCAAATACGCTGGAGCCACAGGCGCTTAACGCCTGGCTGGCTGCGGTTCCCGCTTACCGGCAACTTGTTGTTGATGACGAGGGTATCGGGCGCAGCACAACGGTTTATGCCAGTCATAGCCCAACCCGGCTGCTGGCAGCCGTCGCCGGACTGGCGGTGACGTTGCTTATCGACCCGCATGTTGAGCTGATCCGCACCTGCGAACATCCTGATTGCACATTATGGTTTTACGATCGCACCAAATCACATCGCCGTCGCTGGTGCAGTATGGCGCTGTGCGGCAATCGGGCAAAAGTCGCCCGTTTTCGTCAACAGCAAAGATAGTGGCCGGAGCAATGCTTAACAGCGACTACACTCACAGGGTGTGGCTAACGACGGAGAGCAACGATGCCCGATCAACATCACCGGACAGTAACACCGCAGACCCAGTTTTTTATTGCCCATGACTGGGTGCCCAATCATCCCCGTCTGCCGGTACTGATTTATCCGCGCGTGGAGCCAGAAGGGGATAGCGCCGGTGCGCTGGAACGCCGCTTTGCCGACAACGGCTGGCCACCCGCCTGGCGAGATGGCGTATTCGATTATCATCATTACCACTCAACGGCTCATGAAGTATTGGGCATTGCTGCCGGGACGGCACGCCTGCTACTGGGCGGCCCGGGTGGGAAAGCATTTGATGTGCGACAAGGCGATGTCATCCTGCTGCCCGCGGGCACCGGGCATTGCCGGATATCCGCCTCGACTGATTTTCTGGTGGTGGGCGCGTATCCTGTGGGGCAGAAGCCGGATCTCTGCCAGCAGGCGGCGACCGAAGAGATGCTGGCGCGCATTGCGGCGCTAGCGTGGCCGGCGCGCGATCCGGTTAATGGCGATGTCATGCGCGCAGGATGATCCCGCCTGCCTTTTTTTGCGGGCCGCCAGTCGCTGACGTGCCCGGTTAAGATCGGCGAGCGTGTCAACGTCATGAATAATACCAACATCATGACAGGTTATATCCCGGACTTTTCCTGCTGCTCTCGCCGCGCGAACAATTGCCGCCGCGCCGGTATCGGCGTTCAGGGCGCTGAGCGCGACCAGATGCTCGCGGCCAAACGCCACCGGATGCCCGTGCTGTTGACGAAAGTGAGGTACCACCACTGAGTGCCCGCCCAGCGCACCGGCGACCCGTTGCAGGGTTCGCGGGCGGATCAGCGGAAGATCGCCGGGCAAAATTAGCCAGCCTGATGCGTCGGCCGTGGCGCGAACCCCTGCGGCTATTGAAGCACCTATTCCGGCAGTTCCGCCTTCAGGACGTACCAGATACCCGCGCAGCCCGGCGTTATCCACCGCGTCCAGCACATGCTGCAACACGGTTCGCCCCGCAAGTAACGTATCGAGCTTATGGCATTCGCCTCCCGAGGCCAGAAAGCGGGTGCCCTGACCAGCAGCAAGGATAATCACCGTTGGCATAAATAATTATCCAGCATTCTCGTTCGGGCAGCGGCCACGTCTGCCAGCACCGAGAGGGCCAGCGAACCGGCATCGCGGGCTTTGGGGAAAAGACCAATGGGGGCGTTGATCCGCGCAATCACCTGCGGCGAGTAGCCCAGCGCCAGTAGCCTTTCTGTACGCCGCTGGTGAGTCCGTTCGCTGCCCAGCGCGCCAATATAAAACGGGGTGGCGTGCAGCGCCGCATCCAGAAACGGCAGCTCCTGATGCAGGTCGTGATACAGCAGGACCACCGCGGTGTCATCATCAATCAGTCCGGCAACACTGGCGGGGCGAAGACCCTCGCCGGTGTATATTTCATACCCGGCAGCCTGGGCAATGCTGACGGTAATATCAAGCGCGGCGGGGCGACCCGCCATGACAACCCGGGGGCGAGGGCGATAACCAATTTGATACCCCGACTCAGTATACCCGGTTGTTATCGCCTCAGGCAGGGCGGTAAAGCCAGCATGCTCAGGGTGCCAGGACAAGCCCGCTGGCCGGCGCTGCTCCAGCGCGTTAAGCACTGAGAGCAGGGGCTGTACTGAAGAGATCTGCCGGATGTGCAGGGTAATACCGCCCCCGCACGGCAGGACGATATCCATATATGGCGAACCCTCACCATACAGAACATCGCGATCGCGACCGCTACGAAGCACCTCCAGCGCTTCGCAGGCCGCCGCCGCCTCAATGCAGCCGCCGGACCCCACCCCGCAATACTGCCCGTCTCCCCGGACCGCCATTTGCGCCCCGAGCGGTCGCGACGAGCCGCCGCGGATGGCCGTTAAGGTAACCAGTGCGGCGGCCATGCCGGCGTGCAGCGCCTCGGCGGCGAACCGCAGGATCACCTGCGGTTCGTCTGACTGAAATGCCGGGCGCGGCGTACATGGAACCGGTATAGCGGTGATAGATTGCAGCACGGTATCATCCTTTTTGCGGCGGTTCAGGCATCTCTGCCAGCAGTTTATCGAGCGTGACCGGATATTCCCGCACTCGTACGCCAGTCGCGTTATAAATGGCATTGGCAATAGCCGCCCCGACGCCGCACAGACCCAGTTCACCAACGCCTTTGGCTTTCATTGGCGAAGACACAGGATCAGTTTCATCAAGGAAAATCACCTCCTGCTCACCGATATCGGCATGGACCGGCACCTCATAAGCCGCCAGATCGTGATTCACAAAATAGCCGCGCCGGGTATCCACCACCAGTTCTTCCATGAGTGCTGCGCCCACGCCCATAGTCATCGCGCCAATGACCTGGCTACGTGCAGTTTTAGGATTCAGAATGCGTCCCGCTGCGCACACCGCCAGCATCCGGCGAATACGCACTTCAGCGGTGAACCTATCAACGCCCACCTCGACAAAATGCCCGGCGAAGGTGGACTGCTGGAACTGCTTATCCAGATTGCCGAATTCAATAGAATCCTCAGCGGTTAGTCTGCCCTCACGCGCGGCATCGGTCAGCGGCAGACGTTGTCCACCGGCTATCACTTCACCCTCGCTAAAATCGGCGTCGGCAGGATCAATACCGAGTTTTTGGGCGATCTGTTCACGCAGCTTAACGCAGGCCGCATATACGCCTGCGGTGGACGTATTCGCTCCCCACTGGCCACCGGAGCCTGCCGATACCGGGAAATCGGAGTCGCCAAGTTTAACGACAACGTTCTCCAGCGGCACGCCGAGCATCTCTGCGGCGGTCTGACCAATAATGGTATAGCTGCCGGTGCCGATGTCGGTCATATCGGTTTCGACCGTCACCGTGCCGTCTGGATCCAGATGTACACGCGCACCTGAGGTATCGACCATGTTATTTCGCAGCGCCGCCGCGACGCCCATACCGACCAGCCAGCGCCCGTCTCGAACCTGAGCGGGTTGGGCAACGCGCTTTTGCCAGCCAAATCGCTCAGCGCCTTCCCGCAGGCAGGCGGCCAGCTGACGACAGGAGAAAAAGCGCTCCGGCTGGGTAGGGTCAACCTGGGTGTCATTAAGAATACGAAATTCAACCGGGTCGATTCCCGCTTTTTCCGCTATCTCATCAATGGCCACTTCCAGCGCCAGCAGGCCTGCCGCCTCCCCGGGCGCGCGCATGGCATTCCCCTCGGGCAGGTCAAGCTCTGCCAGCCGCAGGCCGGTCAGGCGATGTTGCCCGGCATACAGCAGATTGGTTTGTTGCACCGCCGTTTCCGGCGTACCGCCCGGCAGGTTGCCGGACCAGCTAATATGCGAGATGGCTGAAATATGGCCAGCGGTATCGGTACCGATACGTATATGCTGGATTGTCGCCGGGCGATGGGTAGTATTATTGGCGATCAGCGGGCGTTGCAGCATCACTTTCACCGGACGCTGAAGGGCTTTTGCACCCAGCGCCGCCAGTAGCGCATCGCTGCGTAAAAACAGCTTGCTGCCGAAACCACCGCCGATATACGGGGAGTAGATCCGTATCTGTTCTGGTTCAATTTTTAGCGTCGCCGCCAGCTCTTTACGACACCAGGCAATCATCTGATTAGACGTCCACAACGTGACGTTGTCACCGTTCCATACGGCCATTGAGGCGTGAGGCTCCATCGCAAAATGCGACTGGTCAGGCGTGGTGTACACCGCATCCAGCTGGACAGGCGCGGCAGCAAAGGCGCTGGCAAAATTGCCGGTAATATTATCGGGCGTGTCCTCCGGCGGCTCTGTAACCGCGGGTTTCGCTTTTGCCAAATCGAACGCGCCATCTTCGGCGTCATACTCCACCTCTACCAGACTGGCGGCGGCGCGTGCCTGTTCGAACGTTTCAGCAACCACCAGGGCAATAGCCTGATGGTAATGCTCAATCTTTGGCCCCCCGAGCAGCATGGCAGTATTCATCTCGCCTTTACCGAGCGGTCCGGCGTTTTCAGCGGTAACAATAGTCAATACGCCGGGTGCGCGGCTGGCTGCCGCCGTATCAAAAGCCTTAATTTTCCCTTTGGCAATCGCTGAACCGACCACGTAGCCATAGGCAACATTGTCGACTTCCTGATGCCACTCATAGGCGTAGTGCGCTGAGCCGGTTGTTTTTAGCGGGCCGTCAATTCGGTCCCGGGGCTGGCCCACGACTTTCTGACGATCGATGGGGTTAGCGGTAGCTGGTTTATCAAATTTCATGGGATTATCCTCTCGCTTCCGCCAGGACCGAGGCGAGCGTACGCTCAGCCAGAGTCAATTTAAACTGATTCTCAGCCGTCGGTCGGGCATCTTTAAACAGTTGCTGACAGACCGCCTGCGCGCCGTTGGGCAGCTCGGCGTCGGCTTCTGCTTTACGCCACGGCTGGTGCGCCACGCCGCCCAGCGCGACACTTCCGCGCCCATCGGGATGAATAATCGCCGCCACGGAAATCAGCGCAAAAGCGTAGGATGCCCGATCGCGCACCTTGCGATAAAGCTGTACGCCGCCTGCCGGCGGGGGCAGGGTGACGGCGGTGATCAGTTCACCAGGCTGAAGCCGGGTTTCCAGATGTGGCGTATCGCCGGGGGCGCGATAAAACTCAGCCAGCGGAATACGGCGTTCGCTGCCGTCGGGTTGGATGGTTTCCACTACGGCATCCAGCACGCGCATGGCGACGGCCATATCGCTGGGGTGGGTAGCGATGCACTGTTCGCTGGCCCCGACAACCGCCAGCTGGCGGCTGTAACCGTCAAGCGCTGAACATCCGCTGCCCGGCTGGCGTTTGTTACAGGGCTGATTGGTATCGTAAAAATAGGCGCAGCGGGTGCGCTGGAGCAGATTTCCACCGGTGGTCGCCTGGTTACGCAGCTGTCCGGAAGCGCCGGCCAGCAGCGCGCGCGTCAGGACCGCATAATCACGGCGCACGCGAAGATCGGCTGCCAGATCGGTATTGCGTACCAGCGCGCCAATGCGCAGTCCGCCTTCCTCCGTCGCCTCAATCTGGTCGAGCGCCAGGCCGTTAACATCAATCAGATGAGCCGGCGTTTCAATTTCAAGCTTCATTAAATCTAACAAATTGGTGCCACCGGCGATAAATCGTGCGCCTGGATGTTGTGCAGCGCTGCTTGCCGCCCCGGTCAGGGTGGTAGCACGTTCATAGCTAAAGGATTTCATTTAACATCCCTCCCGGCGGCTTCATTGATGGCGGCAAGGATGTTGCGGTAAGCGCCACAGCGACAGATATTGCCGCTCATCCGCTCGCGGACTTCTTCTTCCGTCAGGCTGGACGGTGCCAGTAAATCTCCGGTAACGTGGCTGGGAATACCGGCTTCAATCTCTTTCAACATGGCGATGGAAGAGCAAATTTGCCCGGAGGTACAGTAGCCGCACTGAAAGCCATCGTGTTTCACAAACGCGGTCTGCATCGGATGCAGATTATCCGGCGTGCCGAGTCCTTCAATGGTGGTAATGTCGGCATCCTGATGCATGACAGCCAGCGTCAGACAGGCATTGATCCGCCGTCCGTTAACCAGCGTTGTACAGGCACCGCACTGCCCGTGATCGCAGCCTTTCTTGGTACCGGTCAGATGCAGATGTTCGCGCAGGGCGTCCAGCAGCGTTGTACGAGTATCGATATCCAGTTCGTGCTTTTTACCGTTGACGGTGAACTTCAGGTGCGCCATTTCAACTGACGGTATAACGTCAGTGGCGGCGGACGATTGCTTACACATTAAGATTCTCCAGTATTCAGGGAGCAAAAACCAAACGACACAAGGGCGCAGTGCGCTATTTTTTGAATGTCTTTAAGCGTAGTCGGCTTTTGCCGCTTGTGAGATAGACCGGAAGGAAGTTGTGCAAAACGCGCCCGGACACGAGATGGTGCCCGGGCGACGGCGTGGATCACTGCTGCTGTTTTTTATGTCGCAAGGTGAGAAGCGGGGTCACCGTAATGCCGTGTACCAGTACGCTGATAGTCACGATAGTGATAGCCGTATCAGTGACCAGACTGGCCTCTGCACCCTGAAAACCATGCACATACGCGTAAGCAATGTAGTTCAGGCTGCCGATACCGCGGATCCCCAGCCAGCCAAGGCTTATCCGGTGCAGCCACGGACGTTGCGACCGCCATGTCACCAGCAGTACTGAGAGCGGGCGGATAACAATGAAAATAATGAGCGCCAGCGGCAATGCTGCGCTGCTCCAGTGCTCCGCCAGCGTAATGCCGAGAATAATGATGAGCGTCGCGGCAAACAGTCGCTCTACGGTGTCGCCAAAGGAGAGAGCATCTCCGATGATAAGCCCGACAGATTTGATCGGATTCTTCACGTTCAGCCCGTGACGGGTATGAGGGTTGACCAGCATTTCAGCGGGTAAATCATCATCGGCCTGTTGATCGGGGTGCCTTTTTTGCACGCTGACCTCGGTGCTGCGCAGCCCGACGCCGGCGGCAAAGGCGGCCAGGAAGCCTGAGGCATCTACCCACTGGGCAAACGCAAAACTCAGGCAGATCAGGGCCAGCGCCACGAAATCGCTGGGGGCTACTTCGCCCTGCGCATGACGCGAACGGGTGGCCATAATGCCGATAAAGCGTCCGAGCAGAAAGCCGATAGCCAGGCCGCCAATCAGCGCCCATACCAGATCGACACTGAACCATTTCAGCAGTTCTTCACCACTCAGCGCTGAACCCGCTTTGTTCCATAGCAGGGCCAGCATCAGAAACGGCAGCGCCGTGCCGTCATTTAGCCCGGCTTCGCTGGACAATGAAATGCGTAGCTTATCGCCATCCTGCGCATCGTTGATCGCCACCAGGCTCGCCAGGACCGGATCGGTCGGGGCGAGGATCGCCGCCAGCGCCAGCGAGAGTGGCCAGGAGATCCCGGTCAGGAAGTGAGATGCCACCATGATCCCGCCAATGGTCAGCAGCATTCCCGGCAGTGCCAGCATAATACCCGTCTTCCAGAACCTGAATTCCAGCGGCAAACGGATTTTAAGCCCGGTAATAAATAACGACGCCGCCATGGCGATTTCGGTAATATGACTGGTCAATGACGCGTGTTCAACAATATCAATGCGCAATATGCCCAGTCCCCACGGACCGCATAAAATGCCCACGACTAAATAAAGCCCGAAGACCGGAACCGCAAAACGGCTGATCCAGCCATAGGATAAAGACATTAACAGTAACAAGACGCCTGTTGCTGCCGTCCACCCCAGATACCCCATACTTCACCTCTACACCCACTGCTCAAGCATTAGGTTATAGTTGGTAATAGGGGGATGTTCCACACGACGCCGCCGTAATAAGCACGATGTAGCCAGGATAAACACCATGTATCAGACGCTTTCGCTACCCATGTACCAACCGGAGAGCGCCGCAACGCGAGCGCTATTACAGGCTATTCAGCAGCGATTAGCGGATTATGCGCACCCGTCCCGGCCGGTCTCTCCTCGGGCCGATCTGCTGTCCCACTGGCGTCAGGAGAATATGCTGCTCAGCCAGTGCTGCGGATTTCCCCTGATGACTGCGCTTGCAGGGGTTCAGGTGGTGGGATGTTTCCACTACTCAGCCGAAGGGTGTGACGGATCTAACTATCGCAGTGCGCTGGTGGTGCGCCAGCAGGACAAGGGGGCAACCCTGGCCGCGTTCCGGGGGCGGCGCGCAGCCTGTAACGCTGTCGATTCCCAGTCAGGCTATAACGCCCTCAGATACAGCATCGCACCACTGGCGCAAAACGGCGCATTTTTCTCGCAGGTAAAGCTAACCGGTAGCCACCGACAATCGCTTGCGGAGATCGCCTGCGGTGCGGCGGATATTGCTGCTATCGACGCGGTCAGCTGGGCGCTTTTCCAGCGTGACGAACCGGCGCTGGCAAGCGAACTGGCGGTTATTGGCTGGACACCCCTCACGCCCGGATTACCGCTGATCGCTGGCGCAAACTGTTCCCCTGATACGCTGGCGACATTACGGGTGGTACTAAGCGCGCTGGTGAGCGATCCTCATTACCTAACCTGCTGCGAGGCACTGTTGATTACCGGTTTTAGCGTGGTGCCCCGCGAAGCCTATACGGTGGTACTGGACTGGCAGCGCCAGGCCGCGGAGCAGGGGATAACGTATCTGTAACCGTGCACTGTGATGATGCCCTGAATGCTCAGCCATATTGTTATTAACCTGGTCCTTCGCTGCCTGCCACCAGCAGCGGCATCAGCACATCGCTGATGGGAACAGCAATACCGTGTGTACGACCGAGACGCTGGATCACGCCGTTGCGCGCGTCCCACTCCATCGGGCGATTAGCCTGGCGATCGGCAAGAATAGAGGTGCTTAAATCGGCTGGCGCACGCTGAAAATCGCCCACGATTGTCTCTATGACCTCATCGTCCAGTATCGCCCCACAGGCGCGGGCAACGGTAAGGCATTCGCGTAGCCAGGCCCGCGCCAGCTCGCGGATATCCTCCCGGGTGAACATTCCTGCACGGCGACCGGCAAGAACCATCAGACCGGCAACCGCGTTCTGCAGCAGTTTGCGCCAGGCGACTGAGGTGAAGTCTGTCGACAGTTCAATGGCGCAGCGCGAGCCGCGTAATGCCTCTACAACCCGTTTTGCCTGCGGCACATCCGGTAGCGTCAGTCGCGGTTTGGCTCGCAGCCAGACGGCATTATCCGGTTGCCGCTGAGCCGGGAACCATACCACTGAAGGCAGCACCGTTGCGCCATTGACCCACGGGCTAAGCTGGACCTGCTGTTCAATGCCATTTTGCAGCGCGCAGACGACCGTATTTTTATCACACAAGGTGTTCAGCCAACCGCTAATATCGGCATTCTGCGTGGTTTTCACCGCCACAAACACCAGATCATAAGGCTGACTAATCGTCATTGGATCGTTTAATACCGGACCGGGAACCGTAATATCGTCGTCATCATAATGCAGCAATAACGTCGGATGCGCGGTGCGTCCACACAGCAGCGGCGTACGCCCCGCTTCGTGCAGCATCGCGGCAAGCGTAGTGCCAATTGCGCCCGGTCCAATCAGTGCAGTGGTCGGTTGATCTGACATCGTATGTTCTCCTGATTGACTTAACTTATTAACAGTGTGCCGGTGACAATTACCGCACACGCCACGATTTTTCTTACCGTCAGCGCTTCGCCAAAAAACCAGTAGCCGATCGCGGCCACAAACAGCACGCTGGTTTCCCGCAGGGCTGAAACCGCACCCATCGGCGACCGAGCCATGGCATAGATAATAATGCCGTAGGCCAGCAGCGAAACCAGCCCGCCCGCCACCGCGCCCGGTAAGTCCGGCCGCCAGCGCAGTAAGTTTTTATGTCCGCGCAGCAGGATATACACCGCAGGCATCAGCACGCCCCAGAGGGCGCTCATCCAGACGGTATAAGATAATGCGTTGCCAGAAAGCCTTACCCCCATCCCATCCGCTACGCTGTAGGCAGCGATGAACGCCCCGGTCACCAGGGCCGGGCATATGCCCGATCCCCGCAGCCCGCGCATTCTGACTGCCAGCATCAGGATGCCAGCAGAAATAAGAGCAATGCCGCCCACCGTATGTAAGGCGATCTTCTCATGGGCGAACAGCGCCGCAGCGCAGGCAATCAGTAGCGGTGACGATCCGCGTGCAACCGGATAGATCTGACTCAGCTCGCCACTTTGATAGCTACGTACCAGACACAGGTTATAGCCCACGTGGAGTAGTGCGGACAGTAGTGCATATTTCCAGCTTGCGCGCGCCGGAAGCGGCAAGAACAGGGCAATTGCGCCGCTGGCCAGGGCAATTGCGATACACATGATGGTCATTGACCACAGTTTGTCTGTGCCGCCACGCAGTAGCGCGTTCCAGGTGGCATGGAGCAAGGCGGCGAATAAGGTCAGGGCAATCAGCGTTTCGGACATGCGGTCATGCTAACCAGTCTGCGACATTGGGAACAGTGAAGTCTCATCATCCGGTCATGAATAAAAGCTCATGCATTAACCATAACGCTGTTGGGCCTGCTGCGACGCGGCCAGTAACCAGCGGCGAAACTTTACGATGTGCGGCTGAGTTTCAATTCCCGGCGGACAGACAAAATAATAGGCCGCCGGAGACGGGAAGGGGATGTTAAAAAGCCGCGTCAGCGTACCGTCGGCAAGCTCTTTTTCTACGTGGCCGCTGCGCGCCAGCGCAATCCCCTGACCCAGAAGCGCGGCTTCAATCGTCATATTGGTATCGGCAAAACGCACGCTTTCGTGCAGGGCGGTAATATTGAGGCCGGTAAACTCAAACCAGACATTCCATTTCGGCACCAGATCGGCACCCTCGCGGGTAAGTAACGGATAACGTAGCAGTTCAGCAGGTTCAGCAGGCGTACCAAAACGCCGTAGCAGTGCCGGGCTGGCGACAGGGAAAATCTGCTCGCGGAATAAAAATTCGGCGAACAGGGCCGGATAGTTACCGTGTCCAAACCGGATCGCCACATCAGAGTCCGATCCGGAGAAATTAATTGCCTTATCGGTACTGTCCAGCGACACGAGGATCTCCGGGTGTAGCCCGGCCAGATCGGGCAGGCGGGGGAGAAGCCATTTCAGGGCAAAGGAGTAGGTGGTATTGACCCGCAGTTTCACTCGACCATGTTGTTCGCGCAAATCGGCAAGCGTCGTATCGAGCTTGCCGAAAAATTCACGTACCAGCGGGGCCAGTGCGGCCCCGGCAGGCGTCAGGCGCAGGATTTTACCCCGCTGAAAAAGTTGCAGGCCCCACAGATCTTCCAGGTTTTTAAGCTGATGGCTGACGGCGCTTTGGCTAATACACAGTTCGTCAGCGGCAGAGGTAAACGTAGCGTGACGCGTGGCGACTTCAAACGCGCGCAGCGTGGCCGTGGGTGGAAGGTTGCGCATTATTTCTCCCGTTTATGAGTGAATACTCATATCACCACAGGTTAGCGCGTTGATGCCAGTGGATCAGGACGGTAAAAAATTGTATTAGATACTTAGTTGGTGTTATAAGAGAAAAAGCAACCCAACTACGTTGCCGTTATTTTACCGGAAAACATTTACCTGCAGGTAGATAATGCTTATTACAGCTCAGCGAACATTGCCCCTCACCACCACCGGAATCTGCGGCGGTGTGAGTGTATCTGTGGCTGACGCCTGACATAGCAGACCCTCATTCCTCGCCACACCGGACGGGGAATAACAGCTCTCCGTTCATATTATTTGAATGGAGACACACGATGATTTTATCTGAAAGCGCGCTAGTTGTTATTGATATGCAGGAGGGGCTATTCAGAGGGCCGGTTTCCCCGTACCGCGCAGACGCTGTGCTGGCCAATATCAGGCGGCTGATCGACAACGCGAGGCGGGCTGAAGTCCCGGTGTTTTTTATCCGTCATACCGGGCCTGACGGCTCTCCCTTCTCGGCGCAAAGCCCGTTAACACATCTGCTGCCTGAACTTAACGTGGATGTTGAGCAGGATAGTGTCATTATCAAAAAGTATCCCAGCTGTTTTCGCGATACCGGGCTAGTGCCTCAGTTGCGCGAGAGAGCGGTAAAGCAACTGGTTATTGTCGGCATGAAGAGCGAATTTTGTGTTGATACGACCTGCCGTGCTGCACCGGAACTGGGTTTTAGCACCGTATTGATCTCAGACGCGCATACTACGGTGGATAACGAAAATTTATCGGCCAGGGACATCATCGACCATCATAACCGGACGCTGGCTGGCCCGTTTGTGACTCTATCCACAACCGTGGACTGGCGCTTTTGATGCTGAACGGTGCTGTCGCAGATACGCTTTTGCCAGCCTGAGTTGTCATGAATGACAGCATGGTATCGGAGAGTATGAGAGTTACCTGGCGTTTTGCATAAGGATTCGACATCCTTTTAAACCGGTAACTCTCAACCAGGGCTATGTGTCAGAACGCGTCGTGACTAATACAATTTATAATTAGAGGTTCGCAACGTTATGATAGACTTTTTGAACATCGTCATCCGCTTCAAGAGCATCGACAAGCCCTTCGAAGGTTTCTAAATCTTCTGCTGAAAGCTCAATTTCTGATTGGGCAATCAGTTCTAATTCGGTTGTTGAAAATTCAGTAATGCCAGCTGCTTTTAGTGCAGCAATGCCTTTGTGAAGATCCGTAGACTCAGTATAAATAATGATGTTGCCTTCTTCTTCCGTTACATCACGGACATCAACTTCAGCCTCAAGCAAAATTTCAAAAATACGATCAGGATCGGTTCCTTTAAATACAATGACTCCCGTATTGTCGAACATATAGCTAACAGCGCCTGCTGCGCCGATATTACCGCCTTTTTTATTAAAGATGTTGCGGATATTGGCAATCGTGCGATTAACGTTCGACGTCAGCGTTTCAGCGATAACCATGGAACCACTGGGGCCAAAGCCTTCATAACGTCCCGGCACGAATGTTTCGTCACCGCCACCTTTGGCTTTATCAATAGCTTTATCAATAACGTGTTTTGGAACCTGGGCCTGCTTCGCACGCTCAATAACGAATTTTAACGCTGAGTTTGATTCTGGATCGGGTTCACCCTGTTTAGCCGCAGCATAGATTTCTACACCGAATTTTGCATAGACATTAGACGTTGCACCGTCTTTAGCCGTTTTTTTAGCAACAATATTGGCCCATTTACGTCCCACTGGAATGGTCTCCTCGATAATTTATTTACATTTTTGGCAGGTTATTAACCTGGGTATTTTCCGTTACATTATATCATGACAGGTAATTTGTCGTCTATGAGAAACAAAAACGACACAATACGACGCAATGACGTTTAATTTTATTAATGGCGGCAATCACCGATAAACTATTTACGAATTTTTTCGCTGTCTTTTTTATTCGTGTTAATTGATCTACAACAACAATCTGAAATAAATACGGACAGTAAATTTTAGCGGCGCGACGGGAGATAACGTGGGGCTTTTATGAAATAAAAAATCCACGCCGCGGCGTGGATTTTATTGCGCCAGGTAATCTTATGAGGTTTAGCAAAACCTCACGAGACAACTTAGCTAGACGTTAAACAGGAAGTTCATAACATCGCCATCTTTGACGATGTACTCTTTTCCTTCAGCGCGCATTTTGCCGGCTTCCTTCGCGCCCTGTTCGCCTTTGTAAGCGATAAAGTCTTCAAAGGCGATAGTCTGCGCGCGGATAAATCCTTTTTCAAAATCGGTGTGGATTTTGCCTGCGGCCTGCGGCGCGGTGGCGCCAACGGGAATGGTCCATGCGCGAACTTCTTTTACGCCGGCGGTGAAATAGGTCTGCAGGTTAAGCAGCTCGTAGCCTGCGCGGATCACCCGGTTAAGGCCCGGCTCTTCAATGCCCAGCTCGGCCATGAACTCGTCACGATCGGCATCGTCTAATTCAGCGATGTCGGATTCAACAGCGGCGCAGACGGCGACAACCACAGAACCTTCTTTCGCCGCGATCTCGCGGACCTGATCCAGATACGGGTTGTTTTCAAATCCATCTTCGTTGACGTTAGCGATGTACATGGTTGGCTTCAGGGTCAGGAAGCTCAGGTAACGGATCGCCGCTTTGTCTTCTTCAGTTAAGTCCAGCGCGCGCAGCATACCGGCGTTTTCCAGCTGCGGCAGACACTTCTCCAGCGCGGCCTGTTCAGCTTTAGCGTCTTTATCGCCACCTTTTGCTTTTTTGGATACCCGGTGCAGCGCACGTTCGCAGGTGTCGAGATCCGCCAGCGCCAGTTCGGTGTTGATGGTGTCGATGTCTTCTGCCGGATCAACTTTACCCGCCACGTGGATGATATTGTCGTCTTCAAAGCAGCGAACAACGTGACCAATGGCTTCGGTTTCACGAATGTTAGTCAGGAACTGGTTTCCCAGGCCTTCGCCTTTAGACGCGCCTTTCACCAGACCTGCGATATCGACAAATTCCATAGTGGTCGGCAGAATGCGCTGCGGTTTAACAATTTCGGCCAGCTTGTCCAGACGCGGATCGGGCATCGGAACCACACCGGTGTTCGGCTCAATGGTACAGAACGGGAAGTTAGCCGCTTCAATACCGGCTTTGGTGAGCGCATTGAACAGGGTGGATTTTCCGACGTTAGGTAAGCCAACGATACCGCATTTGAATCCCATGATTTAGATCACCTTAATATCTTGATAATCAACCTGTTATCGATAACAGATTGTAGAAAAGTAAATAGCTTTGCCCATTATACACTGAGCCAGACAAAAATACCGCACATCGCGGGTTATTGCGCGCGGAAAGCGTGTAATCGGTTAGTTGCTTTAGTCAGGCCTTCTTTCAGCCAGACCTCAGTACAGCGCGCCGCTTCGTCAATTGCATCGTCAATGAGCTTCTGTTCAGCCGCCTGGGGTTTTCCCAGCACAAAGCCGACGACTTTGTCTTTATCGCCAGGGTGACCAATGCCGAGACGTAAGCGGTGAAAATTGGGGTTGTTGCCCAGTTTACTTATAATATCTTTCAGGCCGTTATGCCCGCCGTGCCCACCGCCCAGTTTGAATTTGGCCACCCCCGGCGGCAAGTCCAGCTCATCATGTGCCACCAGAATTTCATCAGGATTAATGCGGTAAAAGGTGGCCATGGCGGCAACGGCTTTGCCGCTCAGGTTCATAAAGGTGGTGGGCACCAGCAGACGGACATCTTCGCCTGCCAGCGAAATGCGCGAGGTAAAGCCAAAAAATTTACCTTCTTCGCGCAGGGGAGCGCGGTAACGTTCCGCCAGAAGATCCACATACCAGGCACCCGCGTTATGACGCGTTGCCGCATATTCCGCGCCGGGATTCGCCAGGCCGACAATCAGTTTTATGCTCACGTATTTATTTCCGAAGGGTCGATATTATGCGCGTAGTGTACTGTCTGCGGCGGGCAATGACAAAATTCCGCGCGCTAATGATGATTGCCATGCTGAATTATTAGAAATTGATGTGATTCAATGGCTTGTTTGTAAATTTATGTTGACTTTATATTTGGTAATGTGATCCGTTACGCAATCCCCGAGGGGGCAGGTGACTATACTTTAGCTATACGGAAAAGGGGTTTCCTTTCCACCTGACGACCCGGAGGTTCATATGAAACGTAAAAGCGCTTCGTTATGCGGTAACACACTGATGGTGTTAGGGCTGGTGGTGATGGTAGTTGGCGTTGGCTACTCCATTTTAAATCAGCTACCACAGCTTAACCTGCCACAATTTTTCGCCCACGGCGCGGTTTTTAGTATCTTCCTTGGTGCAATCCTGTGGGTAGCTGGCGCACGTATCGGTGGGCATGAGCAAATTAGCGATCGCTACTGGTGGATTCGTCATTACGATAAACGCTGTCGTCGCGATGGCCGCCCCAGCTAATCAGGCATAAAAAAACGGCACTCTGTTGAGCGCCGTTTTCGGTTTTATACTGACGCCGACAGGTTCGCCAGAGCCGCATCGCGGTCGGGATAAAACGCCAGACGTCCTGGCACCGGTTTTATGGCTGCCCGCGCCATCGTGCGCAGCGGCTGAAACTCCAGATTGGTCACCCGCAGTTCACATCCCTCCGGCAGTCTGCTAATAAAACGCTGGAATGCATCCAGACCACCGGCGTCAAGAACAGGCACCGCGTCCCAGCTCAGGATCACAATGCGCTTGCCTGCAATGCGCGATTCCAGTTCAGTAAATAACCCGTCAGCCGCAGCAAAAAACAGCGGGCCAATGACGCGCAGAACCAGCACATCGTCCGGGACAGTAACGTTAACCGCAGCAAAGCGCGTCATGCGGGCAATACGGCGCATAAAGAGCAGGGACGCCAGCACAATACCCACGCTAATGGCCACCACCATATCAAACAGTACAGTCAGCGACATGCAGATGAGCATCACAATAATGTCGTCGACTGGCGCACGGCGCAGCAGGTTGATGACTTTATGCGCCTCGCTCATATTCCACGCCACCATCAGCAGCAGCGCTGCCATGGCCGAAAGCGGAAGCCATGAAAGTAGCGGAGCCAGCACCAGCAGGGCGAGGATCACCAGCACCGAGTGGATAATCGCAGATACTGGAGAGGTTGCTCCCGCCCGTACGTTTGCCGCTGAACGCGCAATCGCGGCGGTGGCGGTAATGCCGCCAAAAAACGGAGCGATAAGGTTGCCAAGACCCTGACCAATCAGCTCGCTATTAGCTTTATGTTTGGTACCGGTCATACCGTCCAGCACCACGGCGCAAAGCAGTGATTCGATTGCCCCCAGCATGGCCATTGAGAATGCCGCAGGAAGCAGCGCCTGCAGTGAATTCCAGCTCAGGGTAAAGCTCGAGCCGGGTAGATCCCACGGCAAGATGAGCTGCGGCAGCAGTTGCGGAATTCCGTTACCGGTTGAACCGTCAGCCAGCACATAGTGAAACTGCGATCCGATAGTGGCAACGTTAGCCCCCATCAGGTTAACAATGACCATCACCGCGCAGCCCGCCAGCAGCGCGGGGAGATGTCCGGGCACGCGTATGCCCAGCCGCGGCCAGAAGATAAGCGTGGCCAGAGTGACGATGCCGATAGCGGCGTCGCCTGGGTTGATCGTCGGCAGCGCCATCACCAGCGCACCGACTTTTTGTAAGTAGTGTTCCGGTACGTGCGCCATTTGCAGACCGAGAAAGTCTTTGATCTGCATAGTACCGATAGTTATGCCGATCCCGGAAGTAAAGCCGAGGGTGACGGAAAGCGGGATATATTCGATTAATCGGCCAAAACGTGCCAGCCCGAACAGAACCAGAAATACGCCGGACATCAGGGTTGCCACCAGCAGGCCAGCCAGCCCAAATTGTTGGGCAACCGGATAAAGAATGACCACAAAGGCGGCGGTCGGGCCAGAGACGCTGAAGCGCGATCCGCCGCTAAGGGCGATCACAATGCCGGCGACGGCAGACGTATAAAGTCCGTACTGAGGCGCGACGCCGCTGGCAATAGCCAGTGCCATCGCCAGTGGAATGGCAATAATACCGACGGTAATACCCGCAATCACATCGCGTATGAAGCGTGAGCCGGTATATTTCTCTTTCCAGCACGCGTCTATGAGCGCACGAAAAGGCATCACATGTGTAGAGAGAATATTTTTCACCAGGGTGATCGTCCGTGAGCGCATTATCAGTCAGTGACGGCACCGATAACGGAGGCATTAGTCATACAAATAAAGATAACAGATAAAAAAACCCGCCGTAGCGGGTCTTTTATACTGGCCCGATTAATGCTCGAACATAGCAGAAATAGATTCTTCGTTGCTGATACGACGAATCGCTTCGGCCAGCATACCCGACAGGGTCAGGGTACGCACGTTCGGCAGCGCTTTGATTTCATCAGATAGCGGGATAGTGTCACATACCACAACTTCATCAATGACGGAGTTGCGCAGGTTATTCAACGCGTTACCGGAGAAAATCGGGTGGGTTGCGTAGGCAAATACGCGTTTTGCGCCACGCTCTTTGAGGGCTTCAGCCGCTTTACACAGCGTACCACCGGTGTCGATCATATCGTCAACCAGCACGCAGTCGCGGCCAGCAACGTCACCGATGATGTGCATCACCTGAGAGACGTTAGCACGCGGACGACGCTTGTCGATGATCGCCATGTCGGTATCGTTGAGCAGTTTGGCAATCGCACGGGCACGAACGACGCCGCCGATATCCGGTGAAACCACAATCGGGTTATCCAGATTCAGTTGCAGCATATCTTCGAGCAGGATTGGACTACCAAATACGTTATCAACCGGTACGTCAAAGAAGCCCTGGATCTGTTCAGCATGCAGGTCAACGGTCAGTACGCGGTCAACCCCTACGCTGGACAGGAAGTCAGCGACGACTTTCGCCGTGATAGGCACACGAGCAGAACGTACGCGACGATCCTGACGGGCATAACCGAAGTAGGGGATAACGGCTGTGATGCGGCCTGCAGAAGCACGGCGCAGGGCATCGACCATAACAACCAGTTCCATCAGGTTGTCATTAGTAGGGGCACAAGTGGACTGGATGATGAAAATATCACCACCGCGTACATTTTCATTAATTTGTACGCTGACTTCGCCGTCGCTAAAGCGACCTACGGCGGCGTCGCCAAGGGAAGTGTACAGGCGGTTGGCAATACGTTGTGCTAGTTCCGGAGTAGCGTTACCAGCAAAAAGCTTCATATCAGGCACGAGAAAAACCTCAGGCATGCGTCCAGTGGTGGATGAAATGTGCCAAAAACGGTGCGGGCCAGGAACAATTTCATCCAAACGGTGTATTAAAGAGCGCGATGCAACGTCTGAAACAGGGTGACGTTGTCACCGAAACTCAGTGAGCTCCGAAAGGGTTTGCTGAAGCGGTGAGTGGTTCACACCACGCGCAACAAAGCCGTGCAGCCATTCCGGGGCTTGCTCTAGCACCTGACGAGCAGCAGATTCGGTCTCGAATTCAGCAAAGACACAGGCTCCTGTGCCAGTCAGGCGCGACGGCGCGTATTCTAACAGCCAGGAAAGCGCCGCATCAACCTCATGAAAACGTTTTCTTGCGATAACCTCGCAATCATTGCTGAATTCACATTTTAATAACGTTTCAATTGACCTTTTTGGCGTATTACGTAACAGATCCGGGTCTTTAAAAATCACCGGCGTCGGAATACTGACCCCGGGGTGCGCCACCAGATACCATTTTTCCGCGACCGTCACCGGCGTCAGGACTTCGCCGACGCCCTCAGCAAAGGCGGCATGGCCATGAACGAAAACCGGAACGTCTGCCCCGAGGGTTAAACCCAGCGTGGCCAGTTCGTCGACTGACAGACCACACCGCCAGAGCGTATTAAGCGCCACCAGCACCGTTGCCGCATTCGACGAACCGCCGCCCAGTCCGCCGCCCATCGGCAGACGCTTCTCTATGCCGATATCGGCCCCGCAGCCTTCTGGCAGACGCTGGCTTTGCTGCGCGGCCTGCATCAGCAAGTGGGCGGCGCGCACGATCAGATTTTCGTCATTCGGCACGCCGTCAACCGGCGTCAGCAGGCATACCTGGCCATCCTGACGCAGTGTGAAGCTTAGCGTATCGCCGTAATCGAGAAACTGAAACAGCGTTTGCAGCGTGTGATAGCCATCGGCACGCTGGCCGGTTACATACAAAAAGAGATTCAGTTTCGCCGGTGAGGGCAAGCGTAACGTCATTTAACGATCCAGTTATCCATTTTGAGTTTGATGCGCGAAGAACCTTGCGTCAGTTCCATATTAGACGGCAGGGCAGGCTGCGTTTTACTGTCGTAACCGCTGTAAACCACTTTCCAGGTCTTGCCATTCTGCGCATAGTTCACTTCGCTCAGACGGTACTGACTATCGAGTTTATAATCGGTGGCATCGCCCGGCAGACCCAGTATCCACTGACGCAGACTGTTTAGCGGAATAGGCATTCCAGTCAGTTTACCGATCATCTCTTCAGCATCGTCGGCGGTATAGTGTTGACCTTTGTTATCGACCAGCTCTACTGAACCTGGCTGGGCTTTCAGCTCAAGTTCAGTACTGCCCAGCGGATTCGTGAGCAGCAGACGATAGCGGTCCTGGCCGGTTTGCTGCCAGAAGAAACGGGCATAGACTTTTTGCTGATCGGAAATAAAGGCAAACGCTCCGCGCGTCTGGTACTGATTAAGCTGGCGGATCTCCTGCTGATGCTGACGCCACTGCGGCGAGTCCGGGCTGGTCGCCGGGCCTTTTGGTTGATGAGAGACACAGGCGCTCAGAACCAGCGCGGTTAGCGGCAGCAGGCGTAATAAACGGCTTTTGATCATCGTAAATCCTTGATGTACGTTGCGGAGTTAACACTTAATGCTAGCGTTACCGTAAGATACCGTCTACGTTCACGTTATCTTAAATACCATTATCGCTAATTACTCCAAAAGGATAGCGTCCCTTTTATTGATTCCGCGCATCCTGTATGATGCGTGCAGGCTAACCTTATCAACGCTGGTACTACTCCCGCACACATGACCCTTTTAGCGCTTGGCATCAATCACAAAACAGCACCTGTCGCACTGCGTGAACGCGTGGCGTTCGCGCCGGATACGCTCGACCAGGCGCTGGAAAGCCTGCTGGCGCAGCCAATGGTGCAGGGCGGCGTAGTGCTGTCAACGTGTAACCGTACCGAACTCTATCTGAGCGTTGAAGAGCAAAGCGATCTGCGTGAGAGGCTGATTCGCTGGCTGTGCGAGTATCATAATCTCAATGAAGATGAAGTGCGCAATAGCCTCTACTGGCATCAGGACAACGATGCGGTAAGCCATTTGATGCGCGTGGCCAGCGGCCTCGACTCCCTGGTGCTCGGTGAGCCGCAAATTCTCGGTCAGGTAAAAAAAGCGTTTGCTGACTCCGAGCGCGGGCATCTTAACGTCAGCGAGCTGGAACGCGTGTTCCAGAAATCCTTCTCCGTAGCCAAACGGGTACGTACCGAAACCGACATCGGTGCCAGCGCAGTCTCCGTGGCGTTCGCCGCCTGTACGCTGGCGCGACAGATTTTCGAATCGCTTTCTACCGTTACCGTGATGCTGGTTGGCGCGGGTGAAACCATTGAACTGGTGGCCCGACATCTGCGTGAACATCGCGTCAGCAAAATGATCATCGCCAACCGTACCCGGGAACGGGCACAAGCGCTGGCGGATGAAGTTGGCGCAGAAGTCATCGCCTTAAGTGACGTCGATGTTCGTTTGCAGGAAGCGGATATCATTATCAGTTCCACCGCCAGCCCGCTGCCGATTATCGGTAAAGGTATGGTCGAGCGCGCGCTCAAAGCCCGCCGCAACCAGCCGATGCTGCTGGTAGATATCGCCGTCCCGCGTGACGTCGAACCTGATGTTGGCAAACTGTCTAACGCGTATCTCTACAGCGTTGACGATTTGCAAAATATTATTCAGCACAATATGGCGCAGCGTAAAGCCGCCGCCGTACAGGCTGAAACCATCGTGGAACAGGAAGCCAGTGAGTTTATGGCGTGGCTGCGCGCGCAAAGCGCCAGCTTCAGCATCCGCGAGTACCGCAGCCAGGCCGAGTCAGTGCGTGATGAACTGACGGCTAAAGCGCTGGCGTCTCTGCAACAGGGAGGCGACGCGCAGGCCATTATGCAGGATCTGGCGCGTAAATTAACCAACCGCCTGATCCACGCACCAACCAAATCTCTCCAGCAGGCTGCCCGTGACGGGGATGACGATCGCCTGCATATTTTGCGCGACAGCCTCGGGCTGGAGTAGCACAACCATTCTTATAACAGGGTGCATTAACGCCTATGAAGCCTTCTATTGTTGCTAAACTGGAAGCTCTGCACGAGCGCCATGAAGAAGTTCAGGCGCTGCTGGGCGCTGCGGGAACCATCGCCGACCAGGAGCGGTTCCGGGCGCTGTCGCGGGAGTACGCGCAGCTTAGCGATGTTTCACGCTGCTTTACTGACTGGCAACAGGTTCAGGAAGACATTGAAACCGCGCAACTGATGCTCGACGATCCCGAAATGCGCGAAATGGCGCAGGAAGAGATGCGCGATGCCAAAGAAAAAAGTGAGCAGCTGGAGCAGCAATTACAATTGTTACTTCTGCCGAAAGATCCTGATGACGAACGCAATGCGTTTGTTGAAGTTCGTGCCGGCACCGGCGGTGACGAAGCGGCGCTGTTTGCCGGCGATCTGTTTCGCATGTATAGCCGTTATGCCGAATCCCGCCGCTGGCGCGTGGAGATAATCAGCGCTAACGAAGGCGAACACGGCGGGTATAAAGAAGGGATTGCCAAAATCAGCGGCGATGGCGTTTACGGCCGCCTGAAATTTGAATCTGGCGGTCATCGGGTGCAGCGCGTCCCGGCGACAGAATCTCAGGGTCGCATTCATACCTCAGCCTGTACCGTCGCGGTGATGCCGGAGTTGCCGGAAGCGGAAATGCCGGATATCAACCCGGCGGATCTGCGTATTGATACCTTCCGCTCCTCGGGCGCGGGCGGTCAGCACGTTAACACCACCGATTCCGCTATACGTATTACGCACTTGCCGACCGGAATTGTGGTGGAGTGTCAGGATGAACGTTCCCAGCACAAAAACAAAGCCAAAGCGATGTCAGTGCTCGGGGCGCGTATCCGGGCCGCAGAAGTAGCCCGTCGCCAGCAGGCGGAAGCGTCAACTCGCCGTAACCTGCTCGGCAGCGGCGATCGCAGTGACCGTAACCGGACCTACAACTTCCCGCAGGGGCGCGTAACGGATCACCGTATCAACCTGACGCTCTACCGTCTGGATGAAGCGATGGAAGGCAAGCTGGATATGCTGATTGAGCCTATCGTGCAGGAATTCCAGGCCGATCAACTGGCGGCATTGGCCGATCAGGAATGATGGATTTTCAGCAGTGGTTACGGCTGGCCGTTGACAGACTGAGTGCCAGCGAAAGTCCACGTCGCGACGCGGAGATTTTGCTGGGCTATGTTACCGGGCGGGCAAGAACATTTATTCTCGCCTTTGCCGAAACCATGCTGAAGACCACCGAGCTTGAGCAGCTGGAAGCATTGCTGATGCGGCGCGAGCGCGGCGAACCCATCGCGCATCTGACCGGTCAGCGTGAGTTCTGGTCGCTGCCGCTGTTTGTCTCTCCCGCAACCCTGATCCCGCGCCCGGACACCGAATGCCTGGTCGAACAGGCGCTGGTACGCCTCCCGGCTGAGCCGTGTCAGATCCTCGATCTTGGCACTGGAACCGGGGCCATTGCCCTGGCGCTGGCGACCGAGCGTCCGGATTGTGCTGTTACGGCGGTGGATTTCCATCCTGACGCCGTGGCGCTGGCCACACGCAATGCACAGCATCTGGATATCCGCAACGTAACGCTGATGCAGAGTCACTGGTTCAGTGCGCTTTCCGGGCAACGTTTCGCCATTATCGTGAGTAACCCCCCCTATATTGATGAGGCCGATCCGCATCTGGGGCAGGGGGATGTGCGCTTTGAGCCCAAAAGCGCGCTGATTGCAGGGCAGGAGGGGCTGGCCGACCTCGCGCACATCATTACCACCGCGCGGGAACACCTGCTACCGGCAGGCTATGTGTTAGTCGAGCATGGCTGGCAGCAGGGCGAAGCCGTACGGGCACTATTTAACGCGGCGGGCTATCAGCAGGTGGAAACGTGCCGGGATTATGGCGGTAACGATCGCCTGACGCTGGGGCAGTTTTGCCCGCAGGAATAACGTGTCAGATGCACAGCAATAACGCACTATCGGCTATGTCTGGTACCGGGCTGGCGGCTGACTGAGACGCCATTTGGCGTTATTATGGATATTGTTTTGGGTTTTGTTGCGTCCGGTCATTGTTGTCCGCGCAGCCGGTAAGCAGGCATTATCGCCTTTCTGCCGGGGCTGGTGGTGCTCTACATCATCATTAAACTCGCCACCACAAAAATACCGTTATTGGGGTAAATTATGCGGTCGTTGGCCGATTTCGAATTTAATAAAGCATCGCTGTGTGAAGGCGTGATCCGGATTTCAGAAACCGTCCGGGACGATTTTCCGGTGCAGACCGTTTACGCTGCGCTCGGCGATCTGGTCAGCCTGGCGCAAGAAGAGATCAGCACGGCCTGGAGTGAAGAGCGTCAGCTGGAAAAGCTGCTGGAGCTATTTTTTAAAGAGTGGGGATTTGGCGCCTGTCGCGGCATATATCGCCTGTCCGATGCATTATGGCTGGACGAGGTATTGCAAAAACGTCAGGGTAGCGCGGTATCGCTGGGGGCGATCCTGCTATGGGTGGCACAGCAACTGTCGCTGCCGCTGGCGCCGGTGATTTTCCCGACGCAGCTTATCCTGCGGGCCGAAACCTCAGAAGAAATATGGTTGATTAACCCGTTCAATGGCGACACCCTTGACGAGCACACTCTTGAAGTCTGGCTAAAAGGTAATATCAGCCCGATAGCGGAGCTTTTCAACGAAGATCTCGATGAAGCTGATAACGCGGAAGTCGTGCATAAAATGCTGGATACCCTTAAAGCGGCGCTTATGGATGAGGGACAAATGGAACTGGCGCTGCGCGCCAGCGAAGCACTGCTGTCCTTTAATCCGGACGATCCCTATGAAATTCGCGACCGTGGGCTTATCTATGCGCAGCTTGACTGCGATCATATTGCACTGACGGACCTGAACTATTTCGTTGAGCAGTGCCCGGAAGATCCGATAAGCGAAATGATCCGTGCGCAAATTAATTCTATCTCGCAGAAACACATTACCTTGCATTAATCTGGAATGAATCCGATTTAACCCTGATAAGGCGATCCTATGAAACAAAAAGTGGTTAGCATTGGCGATATTAATGTCGCAAACGACCTGCCGTTCGTGCTGTTTGGCGGGATGAACGTCCTTGAGTCGCGCGATCTGGCGATGCGTATTTGTGAACACTATGTAACCGTAACCCAGAAACTGGGCATTCCCTACGTGTTCAAAGCCTCTTTTGACAAAGCCAACCGGTCTTCTATCAATTCCTACCGTGGTCCGGGTCTGGAAGAAGGGATGAAGATTTTCCAGGAGCTGAAACAGACGTTTGGCGTAAAAATCATCACTGACGTCCATGAAGCCAGCCAGGCCCAGCCGGTTGCTGACGTTGTTGATGTGATCCAGCTTCCCGCTTTCCTGGCGCGTCAGACCGACCTGGTTGAAGCCATGGCGAAAACCGGTGCGGTGATCAATGTGAAAAAGCCGCAGTTCGTAAGCCCAGGCCAGATGGGTAACATCGTCGACAAGTTTATTGAAGGCGGTAACGATCGGGTCATCCTGTGCGACCGTGGGGCGAACTTCGGTTACGACAACCTGGTTGTGGATATGCTGGGCTTTGGCGTAATGAAAAATGTCTCCGGTAACTCACCGGTAATTTTCGATGTGACCCATGCTTTGCAATGCCGTGACCCGTTTGGCGCCGCCTCCGGTGGTCGCCGCGCACAGGTGACCGAACTGGCTCGTGCCGGTATGGCCGTAGGTCTGGCCGGTCTGTTTATTGAAGCACATCCGGATCCTGCTAATGCAAAATGCGATGGCCCGTCTGCATTGCCGCTGGATAAGCTTGAGCCGTTCCTGAAACAGATTAAAGCCATTGACGATCTGGTGAAGAACTTTGAGCCGCTGGATACCAGCAACTAAATAAAAAAACCCGCTGCGGCGGGTTTTTTTATTGGCGTTTCCGTTACCCGTCAGGCAAAGATCGTCATCAAATAGGCAATAAACAATGCCAGATGTGCGGCACCGTTAAGCACGTTGGTGCGCCCGGTCGAAAACGAAATCTGGCACAGAACCAGGGAGGCCACCATCACGATCATCTCAGGCGCTCCCAGGGCAAAGACTAAATCATTGCCTGTGGCAAAGGCGATCAGCGTGACTACCGGCACGGTCAATGAAATGGTCGCCAGCACCGAGCCAAAGAATAAATTCATTGCGCGCTGCACCTGATTATTCAGTACGGCTTTCAGCGCTCCCAGCCCTTCAGGTGAAAGGATCAGCAGGGCGACAAGGAAACCAGTGAAGGCAACAGGGGCATTCAGCTCGGTTAACAGCGCTTCCAGCGGCGCAGCGTTCATCTTGGTAACGGCAATGACCGCGATCAGATGTACGATCAGCCAAATCGTATGCCATATATTGCTGTGCGCTGATGGCTTGCCGTGATGCGGATCGTCACCGTCATCTTCGTGTTCATAAACAAACAGGCTTTGATGCGTTTTGGTCTGGATCAGCAGAAACACGCCGTACATTGCCGCCGAAATCAACGCGACCAGCAGCGCCTGAGAGGTGCTGAAGTTGCCGCCGGGCAGCGCCATCGGGAAGACCAGTACGATAATAGCCAGCGGAAACAAGGCGATAAGATACTGTTTAATGCCGAACAGATTCACATACTGAGTGGCGAATTTGCGCCCGCCCAGCAGCAATGCAAAACCGACCAGTCCGCCGGTCACAATCATGATGATTGAATACAGCGTATCGCGCATCAGGGTAGGCGCAGCGTCTCCGGTGGCCATTAATGCAGAAATAAGGCTGACTTCAAGAATAACGACTGAAAGACTTAAAATAAGTGAACCGAATGGCTCGCCCAGGCGATGAGCAAGAACATCCGCATGTCGAACAACGCTGAAGGCGCTGGCCAGGATACCGACTAATGCCAGCGCATTAATTCCGATAACCGCTGGCAGTGACTGGCTGTTTCCCCAAAACAGCAGCACTGCCAGGGCAAGCACCGGGAAAAGCAGCGTGGTCTCCTTATGGCGGGTTTTAACCGCCTCTGATGTATGAGGCATGAACCATCTCCATATAAGCATAAATTGTAATTATAGGTAACACAAAGTCACAAAGTAGCAGAATACGCGGGTTTTTGGGTGATTTTTTACTTTTATTTACGGCTGAGGTGAAAAAGTGTTTGAGTTGCTTTAATCTCATATTTTAGAAATATTTATATGAAATTACAGTAGGTTAAGTTTGTTGCGTTTTCATTTTATCTTCTTGCTGGCAGCGATGAACTTCCTGAGCCAGGCTTAGTGTTTACCCGAACAGGAGAGCATTATGCCGTATAAAAACAGAAGCGATCTACCCGACAACGTCACCAACGTGCTGCCCGCTCATGCCCAGGACATCTATAAAGAGGCGTTCAACAGCGCCTGGGAACAGTATAAAGATAAAGAGGATCGCCGGGGCGATGCCAGCAGGGAGGAAACCGCACACCGGGTCGCATGGGCGGCGGTGAAGCATGAGTATGAAAAGGGTGATGACGATAAGTGGCATAAGAAAAAATAGCCTGCCACGCCTCCACGTTATGATCCACGGGTAGCTACCGCACCAGGGTTGCATCCGGTCCGCATTTTGCATATCGTTGAACGCAGGCTGAGCAATAAAGCATCAGCGTCAGGATCGATGAATGTTGCAGGATGCCGCAGTCGTAGTGGAGGTAGAATAACGTGTTAACCCGTGATTTCTTGCGCAATGCCGATTGTAAAACGGCATTTGGTGCGATTGATGAATCGCTATTGTGGAGCGCGGAGCAGCGTGCGTCCTCACTGGCGGGCACGCTTGCCTGCCGGCCAGACAACGGCCCGGTGTGGATTTTTGGTTATGGTTCGCTAATGTGGAACCCGGCGCTGGATTTTACCGAATCGGCCACCGCAACATTGCCGGGCTGGCACCGCGCGTTCTGTTTACGCCTGACCGCAGGGCGGGGTACTGCCTGTCAGCCTGGCCGAATGCTTGCCCTGAAAGAGGGCGGACGCACCACCGGCGTGGCATACCGTCTGCGTGATGAGGCCCTGGAAGATGAACTCTCTCTGTTGTGGAAGCGCGAGATGATCACCGGCTGCTATCTGCCGACCTGGTGTCAGCTGGAGCTTGATGATGGGCGTACGGTTAATGCGCTGGTATTTATTATGGATCCGCGTCACCCGCTTTATGAGTCTGATACCCGCGCTCAGACCATTGCGCCGCTGATCGCCGCCGCCAGCGGACCACTCGGAACCAATGCGCAGTATCTTTTCTCGCTCGAAGAAGAACTGGTGAAGCTGGGGATGCATGACGATTGTCTGAACGAGCTAGTAGGCAACGTCCGGGCGTACTTATCCGACCGGGCCTGATAAGCGCGCCCGACTGGAGCGTCGGGCGCGTGTTTATTACGATATTAAATTCGAAAATGGCCCGCCGTCTCAGCAAGGTCGCCCGCCTGAGTTTGTAATGCGCCCGCTGCAGCGGCTGATTCCACCACCAGTTCGGCGTTCTGCTGCACCATCCGATCCAGATCGTTCACCGCCTGATTGATCTCGCGAATACCGCGCATCTGTTCGCTGCTGGCGACGCTTATCTCGCGCATGATGCCAGAGACGCTGCCGATGCTGGTCACGATTTCCTGCATACTGTCCCCGGCGAGGCGCACATAGCGCGAGCCTGTGGCCACACTGTCGGTGGTGGCATCAATAAGGGATTTAATTTCTTTTGCCGCCTGCGCGCTGCGACTGGCGAGATTGCGAACTTCACCGGCAACGACCGCAAAACCGCGTCCCTGTTCTCCGGCCCGTGCAGCCTCTACGGAGGCATTAAGCGCCAGAATATTAGTCTGAAAGGCAATACCATCAATCACGCTGGTAATATCACCAATTTTGGTCGAGGCGCTCTCAATCGTGTGCATGGTTTCAATGGCGTGAGAAACCACTTCCCCACCGCGTGATGCGGCCTGGCTGGCTTTTTGCGCCTGCTCGTTAGCATCGGCAGCCGATCCCGTTGATTGTGTCACAGAGGCGGTAATTTGCTCCACGGCACTGGCCGTTTCGCGCAGACTTGATGAGGCTTTTTCCGTTCGTGTAGAGAGATCCTGATTACCGGCGGCAATTTCGCGCGCGGCGGTCTGGACTGACGCACTGGCATCGCGAAGCTGTACCATGACGCCGGCCAGCTTGTCGCTGAACGCGTTAAACGCGTGGGCGATTTGCGCTATTTCATCATGACCTGTTTCCGGCAGACGCTGTGACAAATCGTTAGTCCCGTTACTGATTGCCAGCATGGCATCACGGATCGTCAGCAGGCGTTTTAGCAGGGTCGCCACAATGGTATGTACGACAGCTCCACCCAGCAGCACCAGCACAATCAATGACAATGCGGAGGCTTTTAGCAACGACACCATTCCGGCCGTCGCATCTTTACGATCGAGAGCAACGACCAGCAGCCAGTGGGTCCCTTTAACCGGCGCGGCGGAGAACATTTTGGTGGTACCATTAAGCTGGCCTTCAACGGTTTTGCCTGATGCCAGTGCGGTAAAATCGGTATCACTTACGGCTTCGCTGAACGGCTTCAGGGTCAGCGCCGGGTTGCTGGCGGCAATAATCGTCCCGTTGTTGTCCAGTAACAGCCCACTGCTGGCGGGAGTAGGATGGATTTCACGCACGTTGGCGACCACGTTATCCATCGAGACATCACCGGCGACGACGCCCTTAAGTTCACCGTTGTCCACGACCGGGACGGCGAAGGTGACGACCAGTTTACCGGTTCCGGCATCCACGTAAGGCGCGGTAACCACCGGCGCATTCTCCTTCACCACCTGCTGATACCAGGGACGAATCGTTGGATCGTAATCCGCAGGAATGCCGTTCGCATCAGAAAATTTAGCCGTACGATTGGCATACCCGACGTAGACATTAATAAAGCCGCCTGCCTGAGCGATTTGCGCCAGCATCGGGAGCGGATCGGCACTGAGGGCCGCAGATTGCAGGGAGATAATCATCGCCAGTTTCGCTCCGGCCCAGTCGGCAATCGCCATTCCGTGACTGCCCTGCGCGCTGGTTAATATTTCCTGCTGCGAACGCTGATTGTTCTGCCTCGTGACCTGGTAATTAATTACGGTGTTGAGCAGCAGTGCAAGGGCGAGACAAGCCGCGGTGGCGGCAATAATGCGCGTGCGTATTGATTTGAACATAGAGAGGATACCTGCGGTGTTGTTTGAAAATGTATCGGCAACACGGCAGGTAAACTTGATGCCCGGAATTAAGCCATAAGAAAAAAATATGAAGCGGGGCTACACAATTAAAATGTTAATACCTTGTCAGCCTCAAGCGTCCAGCTGGCAAGCTCGACCAGCGTGCCGATTTGTGCGCCGTCAACCAGCGGCAGACTGGTGATCCCACGCCCGTCAGTACAGGTTTTGCACAGCTTTACCGGAACGTTCTGGGCGGTCAGGATCTCCAGCATCTGCTGGATATTGTAGCCTTCGGCCGGTTTCTGACCGCGTAAGCCCGCCGTTACCGCATCTGACATCAGAAACACGCGCAAATCGAGATCCGACTGCTGCTCGCGCAGGGCAATGGCCAGACGCAGGCTGTTAAACAGCGACTCGCTACCGTAAGCCGCACCATTGGCAATAATGACAATACGTTGCATGGATATTCCTTTCATACACTACGGGATTGAGCAGACTATGCTAACGCGCAATGCTCAGTCTTCCAACGCCGGATATCAATATATCGCCCGCAGGCTTACTGACCAAAGCGGCCGATCAACCCGGTTGCCGCCAGCGTTTTGCCTTTCAGCCTGTCGAACAGTTGCTCCCGGGTCAACCCGGCGGGCAGGTCAGGCGTTTGTGCTGTGGCAATCAGCGTAAACACATAGTGATGGGCACCGGTTCCGGGCGGCGGGCAGGGGCCGTGCCAGCGATCGTTACCCGGCGTATTTTTGCCGCCGGTATACCCTTTACCCTCCTGTAGCGCATTGGCAGCGAAGCCGGTGGCTGACGGTGGAATGTTATAGGCGACCAGATGCGTGACGCCAAGCCCTTTCGCCCCTTCAGAGTCGTGGACTATTAGCGCCAGACTTTTGGTCTCCTGCGGGAGATTGCTCCACACCAGCGGCGGTGAATTATTTTTGCCGGTACAATTTGGATTATCACGGGCGTTACCCGCGAATTGTTGATCCATCATGGCGTTATCCGCGAACGCGGGCGATTGCAGCATAAAAAGCGGATCGGCGGCAGCTCCGCCCACATACAGAAACAGCGCGCCGTATAACAGAGGTTTCAGGGTAGTTAACATGACCATGCGCTCCAGTAAATGACGCCTTAACTGTAGTTAAACCGCAGCGGCAACGTTAGGCTTTTTCCTGAAATTTCGCCCGCAGGTGAAAATAGTCGGCAAAAAGGCTAAGGTAGTGTGATGCCGCTCACGTTCCTGTACTCTCCGGGGTTAATGTCCAGTCACTTCCGCATCGCGTTACCTGCGATAATACTCTTGCTGCTGGCACGCGGCAGCGCCTGTGCTGAAGGATCGTTCGTTCAGCAGGCGCAAAATCCGTTCGATAATAATCAGGATGGCCTGCCGGATTTAGGGCTGGCGGAGCCTTCGCATGAGGGCGAAAAAAGCTTTGCCGAAATGGTTAAGGCCTTTGGTGAAGCCAGTATGACCGACAACGGACTAGATACCGGCGAGCAGGCCCGAATCTTTGCCATCAGTCAGGCCCGCGACGCGTTAAGCTCGCAGGTTAATCAGCAATTACAAAGCTGGCTGTCGCCGGGTGCCAGTGCCAGCGTCGAATTACAGGTCAACGATGAGGGCGATTTTACCGGCAGTCACGGAAGCTGGTTCCTGCCGATTGAGGATCGTGAGCATCGTCTGAGCTGGACGCAGTTTGGCCTGACTCGTCAGGAAGAGGGACTGGTGAGTAATGCCGGCATCGGACAGCGCTGGACCGCGGGTCACTGGCTGCTGGGCTACAACACCTTTTACGATAATCTGCTTGATGAAAATATTTCCCGCGCCGGGCTGGGCGCCGAGGCGTGGGGGGAATATTTGCGTCTGTCGGCGAATTACTATGAACCGCTCCGGGGCTGGCATGACAGCTCCATGACGGTCCAGCAGCGAATGGCGCGGGGCTACGACGTCACTGCGGCAGCGCGGCTGCCCTTCTGGCAGCATCTTAATACCCGTCTCAGTCTGGAGCAGTATTTCGGCAACAGTGTCGATCTGTTCAGTAATGGCTCGGGGGAGCATAATCCGCTGGCGGTCAAGCTGGGGCTGGATTACACCCCAATACCGCTGGTCACCGTGAGCGCGCAGCATAAGCAGGGCGAAAGCGGCACCAGCCAGAATAACGTTGGGTTAAAGCTCAATTACCGTTTCGGCGTGCCGCTGAAAAAGCAGCTTGAGGCCAGTGAAGTTGCCGCCAGCCGTTCACTGCGCGGAAGTCGTTATGATGAGGTTCAGCGCAGCACGTTGCCGGTGATGGAATCGCGGCAGCATAAAACGCTGTCGGTGTTTCTGGCCACGCCGCCGTGGGATCTTAAATCAGGCGAGACGGTGGCACTTAAAATGCAGATCCGCAGCCGCTATGGTATTAAATCATTACAGTGGCAGGGTGATACACAGCCGTTAAGTCTGACGCCACCAGCAAAGGGGAATTCGGCTGAAGGATGGACCCTTATTATGCCTGCATGGGATGAAACGCCGGGTGCACCAAACCGCTGGCGGCTGGCGGTGGTGGTTGAGGATGAACGCGGGCAGCGCGTCTCATCCAATGAGATCGTGCTGACGCTGAGTGAACCGCTGGTGACCTTTAAAAATGAAGGTATACAGTATTAAAAAATACGTTCCTGATGAACCCAGACGGCGGCTTCAACGCGTGATTTCAGCTTCATTTTTTTCAGCATATGTTTGACGTGCACTTTCACGGTGCTCTCGGTAATGTCGAGGCGACGGGCGATCATTTTGTTCGGCAGTCCCTGGGCAATCAGCTTCAGAATATCGCGCTCGCGGGGCGTTAACTGGTTGACATCCCGGTCCGAGGTGGCGCGATTAGCCCGCAGGCTGGCAGCCAGTACCGGGGTTAACGCCTCGCTCAGTACCATCTCCCCGGCAGCAGCCTGTTGCAGCGCCTTCAGCAGATCTTCCGGCTCCATATCCTTGAGTAAATAACCATCTGCCCCGCGCTTCAGCGCGGTAACCACATCTTCTTCATGATTAGAAACGCTAAAGACCACGATGCGCCCGGACAGTGTTTTCTCGCGCAGCTTATCAAGCGTTTCAAGACCGTTCATGCCCGGCATATTAAGGTCGAGCAGGATGAGGTCGGGATCCAGAGCCTCTGCCAGCTCAATACCCTGTTCGCCGTTGCTGGCTTCACCCACCACCTGAATATCCTGCGCCATACTGATCAGTTGCTTGACGCCGGTACGCAGCATCGGATGATCGTCAATAAGCAGGATGGTCGCCCGTTCCTGTTGATTCATGGATATCTCCTTGGGGTAATGAAAGTGATTTTTCGGGGATAAAATTGACAATAACGTCAGTACCACCGCTTTCGCGACGGCGGACCTGGCAATCACCGCGCAGGCTTTGTGCCCGGTCGCGCATGATAATCAGGCCATAGTGATTGGTGCGCTCTGCGCTGTCCGGCACGCCGCAGCCGTTATCCGTCACCACCAGTTTGACCTGATTATCTTTTTGCATAACGGTCACGCTGACTTCGCTTGCCCCCGCATGTTTCAGGCAGTTACTGAGCGCTTCACGGGCGATTTGCAGCACGTGAATGGCCTGATGAGAAGGCACGAAGCGTGGCGGCAGCTGATAATCAAGCTGAACCGGGAAACCAAAATGCGCACTGTACTCAAGACAGCTGGCTTCCAGTGCCGGTCGCAAGCCAGGCTCGCTAAGCTGCAGGCGGAAAGTGGTTAACAGTTCGCGAAGCTGCGCCCAGGAGGTGTTGATTTCATGACGAATCTGTCCTAACAGCTGGCGGCTACTCTCGGACAAACCTTCATCCTGCATTTGCAGACAGCTTACCTGCATTTTCATACAGGAGAGCGACTGGGCAATCGAATCGTGAAGTTCGCGGGCAATGGTGGCACGCTCCTCCATTACCATTAACTGCTGCTGGCGCTCCTGATGGCGATCGAGGGCCAGCGTGGCGGTTAATTGCTCAACCAGCGTATCAACCAGCTGTTGCTGATCGTGGCTCAGATGGCATCCGGCGGGAAGGGTGGCCAGCAAAATACCGTATTGGGTATGCGCATCGGTCAGTCGCCATTTCAGCGTGGTGCCGCCGCCTGCCGCCGGCGGAATATCCCGCGGGCATAAATGACAGCCGATATCATCGCAGCGGATACTGGAATTGCCGGTAAATTCCTGATGATTATCTTCATCTTCCATGTCATACACCCGCACTTCAATTCCACGCAGTAAGGTCAGGCCCTGTAAACCATTCAGTACCGGGGAAAGACGTTCACATAGCGTGGCCTGTGAGTGCAGGCGACGGTTGGCCTGCCATAAGAAAGACAAAATTTGATTTTTTTGCTCCAGCCCGGCGGTTTTCTCCCGCACACGCTGTTCCAGAACCGCGTAGCTTCCGGCCAGCTCCATCGACATATTGTTGAGCGCGGTGCCAAGCGTTGCCATCTCGTTGCGCCCGCTAATATGAACGCGTTGAGTAAAATCGCGGTGACTCACTGCACGCGCCATTTGCAGGAGCTGTTGCCAGGGGTGCAGCAGACGGGCCCGCAGCCAGATAATCGTAAATACCAGCAACAGAGCCATAAAAACGGCCATCGCGCGCTGAAGCCATACCACGCTCTGGATGCGCGTTTCGGTAGCGCTATCAAACGCCGTCACCAGATCGTCAATGCGGTCCACAAAGTTGACGATCTCGCCTTTCACCGTTTGCGGGTCGCGCGCGCGCTGAAGATCCGGGGACAGTTCCGTTTGCCAGTACTGCTGCAGCGCGGTCAGTTGGCTGACTTTTCCGTCCCGCTGCGCTGCATGCGCCAGCTCCTCGCTAAACGCGGTGCGCTGCATCTGCGCCAGCAGCTCACCGTCCTGCGGGCGAAGCGGGATCGCAGAGAGCAAACGGTAGCTCTGCATTCGAAGCGAACCGGCTTTGTTAATCGCATGTGCGCTACCCTGGACTCCCTGAATAAGCCAGCCGGAAATGGCCATATTGGCGATACCAATGGCGGTAGAAAGCAGGACAATCAAGGCTAATTGATTAACCAGCGTCAGCGGCGTGAACAGGCGTTTAAACATGAGGAAAGGGCTCCTGACCGGGATTGTGTTCCGGGCGTGCGGCTATTCTGAAACATCACCCGGAGTATACCCATACCTCTAAAGGATTACTCCTTTATTGCCAGAAGTCAGGAGTGTGAGAATAGATAATGAGTAAATTCTGACAGGACGGTGAAAAACCACATCTTTTTTACCGCTTTACTCTACTCATTAAGAGTGATCGCTATTTTAGCATCCTGATATGTCTGACTTTTCCTTTGATTTATATCAACTTACCTCCGGTGAGAAACCCTATGGTGTCTGAGGTAAATATTCATAATCAGAGGTGTCTATGAGTCACTCAAGCGTCCCGACCCGGGATTCTGGCTCGGTTATTACCGACTGGCGTCCGGAAGATCCGCAATTCTGGCAGCAGCAGGGCCACCGTGTGGCCAGCCGCAATTTGTGGATCTCCGTTCCCTGTCTATTGTTGGCTTTTTGCGTCTGGATGTTGTTTAGTGCAGTGGCGGTCAATCTTAATAAGGTCGGATTTAATTTCACAACCGATGAGCTGTTCATGCTGACGGCACTACCGTCGGTTTCCGGGGCGCTGCTGCGTGTTCCTTACTCCTTTATGGTGCCCGTTTTCGGAGGGCGCCGCTGGACGGCATTCAGTACCGGTATACTGGTGATCCCGTGCATCTGGTTGGGATTTGCCGTGCAGGATACCTCCACGCCGTTTAGCACGTTTATTATTATCGCTCTGCTGTGCGGATTTGCCGGAGCAAACTTTGCTTCAAGTATGGCCAATATCAGCTTCTTCTTTCCCAAACAAAAACAGGGCGGGGCATTAGGCATTAACGGCGGATTTGGTAATCTTGGCGTCAGTGTAATGCAACTGATTGCGCCGCTGGCCATTTCACTCTCTATTTTTGCTGTTTTTGGCGGAACCGGGGTCGAACAGCCGGATGGCTCTCTTCTTTATCTCGAAAATGCCGCCTGGATCTGGGTGCCTTTTTTAATGGTATTTACCCTTGCGGCCTGGTTTGGCATGAATGAACTGGCGACTTCTAAGGCTTCTTTCCGATCCCAGTTGCCGGTGCTTAAACGCGGGCACCTCTGGATACTTGGTTTTCTGTATCTGGCCACCTTCGGCTCATTTATCGGGTTTTCAGCAGGCTTTGCCATGCTGTCTAAAACACAGTTCCCGGAGGTTAACGTTCTGCACTTTGCCTTTTTTGGTCCGCTGGTGGGCGCGCTGGCACGTTCCGTTGGCGGAGCGATGTCCGACCGCCTGGGCGGGATCCGCGTCACCCTGGTCAACTTTATCTTTATGGCGATTTTCAGCGGACTGCTGTTCCTGACCTTGCCGTCTGCCGGCAGCGACGGTAATTTTATTGCCTTCTTTGGCGTCTTCCTGCTGCTGTTCTTAACCGCCGGTCTGGGAAGCGGGTCCAGTTTTCAGATGATTGCGTTCCTGTTCCGTAAAATGACCGTAGAGCGGGTTAAAGCGGCGGGTGGCACCGACGAGCAGGCAACACGCGAGGCCGCAACGGATACCGCAGCCGCGCTGGGTTTTATCTCCGCAATTGGGGCCATCGGCGGTTTCTTTATTCCTAAAGCATTTGGTACCTCTCTGGCGCTTACTGGCTCACCAGCCGGGGCGATGAAGGTGTTCCTCGTGTTCTATATTGCCTGCGTAGCAATCACGTGGGTGGTATACGGACGTAAAAAATATAATAACAAGTAATGTTTGATTATCCTGCGCGGTGAAAGCCGCGCTTTTTTTATTTGCCAATTAGTTACAACATACTTATTAAGCGGACAATATTCATCGCGGCGGCAGCGGCACCTGGTTTTTCATGAAGGTGGGTCTACCCCCTAATACCCGGTGAAATGAAAAAGGCTCACGAAATCAGATCCAGTAATCAAAAAAATTATTTAAATCAAAGGCTTGGAAAATAAGATTTTATGCCACTTTAGGAGTAGTTGTTAATTTTTGCTCAATCAAGAACCCGTCACGCATTGATCGCCGTCAATTCCCCCGATGTTTCAAAAGGTTAATTTCAGCCCATATTCAGCAATGTCGATTTATCAGAGAGCCGCCAGGCTCCACACAGGAGAGACCAGATGAGTAAATTCCTGGACAGGTTTCGCTACTTCAAACAGAAGGGTGAGACTGTTGCCGACGGGCATGGACAGCTTCTTGAGACCAACCGCGACTGGGAGGAAGGCTATCGCCAGCGCTGGCAGCACGACAAAGTGGTGCGTTCTACCCACGGCGTAAACTGCACCGGCTCATGCAGCTGGAAAATCTATGTAAAAAGCGGTCTGGTGACCTGGGAAACGCAGCAGACCGACTACCCACGTACGCGTCCGGATATGCCAAACCATGAACCTCGTGGCTGTCCGCGCGGGGCCAGCTACTCCTGGTATCTCTACAGTGCAAACCGTCTGAAATATCCGCTGATGCGCAAACGGCTGATGAAAATGTGGCGCGAAGCGAAAGTCCAGCACAGCGATCCGGTTGATGCCTGGGCGTCCATTATTGAAGACAGCGATAAAGCCAAAAGTTTTAAACAGGCACGTGGTCGCGGCGGCTTCGTCCGCTCCTCCTGGCAGGAGGTTAACGAACTGATTGCGGCGTCTAACGTCTATACCGTGAAAACCTACGGCCCCGACCGCGTAGCGGGCTTCTCGCCGATCCCGGCGATGTCGATGGTTTCTTATGCCTCCGGCGCACGTTATCTGTCGCTTATTGGCGGTACCTGCCTGAGCTTCTATGACTGGTATTGCGACCTGCCGCCTGCGTCGCCGATGACCTGGGGCGAGCAAACTGACGTGCCGGAATCCGCCGACTGGTACAACTCCAGCTATATCATTGCCTGGGGGTCAAACGTTCCGCAGACGCGTACTCCGGATGCCCACTTCTTTACTGAAGTTCGGTATAAAGGCACCAAGACTGTGGCCATCACCCCGGACTATGCCGAAATCGCCAAGCTCTGCGATCTGTGGCTGGCACCCAAACAGGGTACCGACGCCGCGATGGCAATGGCAATGGGCCACGTCATGCTGCGCGAATTCCATCTCGACAACCCAAGCCAGTACTTTACCGACTATGTTCGCCGCTATACCGACATGCCGATGCTGGTGATGCTGGAAGCGCGCGACGGTTATTATGCCGCAGGTCGTATGCTGCGCGCCGCCGATCTGGTGGATGCGTTGGGCCAGGAGAATAATCCACAGTGGAAAACCGTGGCTGTCGCCAGCAACGGCGAGATGATCGCACCCAATGGCTCAATTGGTTTCCGCTGGGGTGAAAAAGGCAAATGGAACCTTGAACAACGTGATGGTACCTCAGGCAAAGAGGCTGAGCTGAATCTCAGTCTGCTGGGCAGTCATGACGATATCGCAGAAGTGGGCTTCCCGTACTTTGGTGGGGAAGGTACCGAGCATTTCAATAAAGTTGAGCTGCAAAACATTTTGCTGCATAAACTGCCGGTAAAACGTCTGCAACTGGCGGATGGCAGTACGGCTCTGGTAACCACAGTTTATGATTTGACGCTGGCAAACTACGGTCTGGAGCGGGGGCTGGGCGATGATAATTGCGCCAGCAGCTATGACGAGATCAAAGCTTACACGCCGGCATGGGCTGAAAAAATTACCGGTGTAGCGCGCGCAAATATTATTCGCACCGCTCGCGAATTTGCTGATAACGCCGACAAAACGCACGGTCGTTCGATGATTATCGTCGGTGCCGGGATGAACCACTGGTATCACATGGATATGAACTACCGTGGTCTGATTAATATGCTGATTTTCTGCGGCTGCGTTGGTCAAAGCGGCGGCGGCTGGGCGCACTATGTGGGCCAGGAAAAACTGCGTCCGCAAACCGGCTGGCAACCGCTGGCGTTTGCCCTTGACTGGCAGCGTCCGCCGCGCCACATGAACAGCACCTCTTACTTCTATAACCACTCCAGCCAGTGGCGTTATGAATCGCTGACGGCGAAAGAGCTGCTCTCTCCGCTGGCCGATCCGGCGCGTTACACCGGGCATCTGATTGACTTCAACGTTCGCGCCGAGCGTATGGGCTGGTTACCCTCTGCGCCACAGTTAGGCACTAACCCGCTGTACATTGCTCGTGAAGCGGAAAAAGCCGGGATGACGGCGGTCGATTATACCGTGAAATCGCTGAAAGAAGGCTCGATCCGCTTTGCGGCTGAGCAGCCGGAAAACGGTAAAAACCATCCGCGTAACCTGTTTATCTGGCGCTCAAACCTGCTCGGCTCTTCCGGTAAAGGCCATGAGTACATGCTGAAGTATCTGCTGGGCACCGAAAACGGTATTCAGGGTAAAGATCTGGGCAAACAGGGCGGCGTTAAACCAGAAGAAGTGGAATGGCGCGATAACGGCCTTGACGGCAAACTCGACCTGGTTGTCACTCTCGACTTCCGTCTGTCGAGCACCTGTCTCTATTCAGACATCGTGCTGCCGACCGCCACCTGGTATGAAAAAGACGACATGAATACCTCGGATATGCATCCGTTTATTCATCCGCTGTCTGCCGCGGTTGATCCGGCGTGGGAATCAAAAAGCGACTGGGATATCTATAAGGGTATCGCGAAGACATTCTCTGAAGTCTGCGTCGGGCATCTGGGCAAAGAAACTGACGTTGTTACGCTGCCCATTCAACATGACTCCGCCGCTGAACTGGCGCAGCCGCTGGATGTTAAAGACTGGAAAAAAGGCGAATGCGATCTGATCCCGGGCGTGACTGCGCCGCATATCATGACCGTTGAGCGTGATTATCCGGCCACGTACGAGCGCTTTACCTCCATCGGTCCGTTGATGGACAAAATCGGTAACGGTGGTAAAGGCATTGCCTGGAATACGCAGAGTGAAATGGATCTGCTGCGTAAGCTTAATTACACCAAAGCAGAGGGGCCGGCAAAAGGTCAGCCGATGCTGAACTCGGCGATTGACGCCGCAGAGATGATCCTCACCCTGGCACCGGAAACTAACGGTCAGGTAGCGGTAAAAGCCTGGGCTGCATTAAGTGAGTTTACCGGTCGCGATCATACCCATCTGGCGCTGAATAAAGAAGACGAGAAAATTCGCTTCCGCGATATTCAGGCGCAGCCGCGTAAAATTATCTCCAGTCCGACCTGGTCCGGCCTTGAAGATGAACACGTGTCGTATAACGCCGGATACACCAACGTGCACGAGCTGATCCCGTGGCGCACCCTGTCCGGCCGCCAACAGCTGTATCAGGATCATCAGTGGATGCGTGATTTCGGTGAAAGCCTGCTGGTTTATCGTCCACCGATTGATACTCGCTCAGTAAAAGCAGTAATGGGTGAGAAATCCAACGGTAATCCGGAGAAAGCGCTGAACTTCCTGACGCCGCATCAGAAGTGGGGTATCCACTCCACCTATAGCGACAATCTGCTGATGCTGACATTGTCGCGCGGCGGTCCAATTGTGTGGATGAGCGAAGCGGATGCCAACGATCTGGGCATTGAAGATAACGACTGGATCGAAGTGTTTAACAGCAACGGTGCGCTCACCGCACGTGCGGTAGTGAGCCAGCGCGTACCGGCGGGGATGACCATGATGTACCACGCGCAGGAGCGTATCGTGAACCTGCCGGGGTCGGAGATCACCGGTCAGCGTGGCGGGATCCATAACTCCGTCACCCGTATCAGCCCGAAACCGACCCATATGATTGGCGGTTACGCGCAGCTGGCCTACGGCTTTAACTACTACGGCACCGTCGGCTCCAACCGTGATGAGTTCGTGGTGGTGCGTAAGATGAAAAATATTAACTGGCTGGATGGCGAAGGCAATGACCAGGTACAGGAGAGCGTAAAATGAAAATTCGTTCACAAGTCGGCATGGTGCTGAATCTTGATAAATGCATCGGCTGTCACACCTGCTCGGTCACCTGCAAAAACGTCTGGACCAGCCGCGAGGGGATGGAGTACGCGTGGTTTAATAACGTCGAAAGTAAACCCGGTACCGGTTATCCGCAGCAGTGGGAAAACCAGGACAAATGGAAAGGCGGCTGGATCCGTAAAATCAACGGCAAACTGCAACCGCGGATGGGCAATCGTGCGCTGCTGCTGGGTAAAATCTTCGCTAACCCGCATCTGCCGGGCATTGATGATTATTATGAGCCGTTCGACTATGACTATCAGCATCTGCATAACGCGCCGGAAGGGAAGCATCAGCCGATTGCCCGTCCGCGCTCGTTGATCACCGGTCAGCGGATGAACAAAATCACCACCGGTCCGAACTGGGAAGAGATCCTCGGCGGCGAGTTTGAGAAACGCGCCAAAGATCAGAACTTCCACAATATGCAGAAGGCGATGTACGGCCAGTTCGAAAACACCTTCATGATGTATCTGCCGCGTTTGTGCGAGCACTGTCTTAACCCGGCGTGCGTTGCGACCTGTCCGAGCGGGGCGATTTATAAGCGTGAAGAAGACGGCATTGTGCTTATCGATCAGGACAAATGCCGCGGCTGGCGGATGTGCATCACCGGCTGCCCGTATAAAAAAATCTACTTCAACTGGAAGAGCGGTAAGTCCGAGAAGTGCATTTTCTGCTATCCGCGCATCGAAGCCGGCCAGCCGACCGTGTGCTCCGAGACCTGCGTGGGACGTATTCGCTACCTCGGCGTGCTGCTGTATGACGCCGATGCGATTGAGCAGGCGGCAAGCACCGAGAGTGAGAAAGATCTCTATGAGCGTCAGCTGGGGATTTTCCTGAATCCGAACGATCCGGCGGTGATAGCGCAGGCGCTGAAAGATGGTGTACCGCAGAGCGTCATCGATGCCGCGCAGCAGTCGCCGGTGTATAAAATGGCGATGGACTGGAAGCTGGCCCTGCCGCTGCACCCGGAATACCGTACGCTGCCGATGGTCTGGTATGTTCCGCCGCTGTCACCTATTCAGTCGGCGGCGGATGCTGGCGAACTGGGAAGTAACGGCATTCTGCCTGACGTGGACAGCCTGCGTATCCCGGTTGAATACCTGGCAAATATGCTGACGGCAGGCGACACCAAACCGGTGCTGCTGGCGCTGAAGCGGATGCTGGCGATGCGTCACTACAAACGTGCTGAAACGGTGGACGGCAAGCTTGATACCCGCGCCCTTGAAGAGGTGGGTTTGAGTGAAGCCCAGGCGCAGGAAATGTATCGCTACCTGGCGATTGCTAACTACGAAGATCGCTTTGTGATCCCCAGTAGCCACCGCGAACTGGCGCGTGACGCATTTCCTGAGAAGAGCGGTTGTGGCTTCACCTTCGGTGACGGTTGCCACGGTTCTGACAGCAAATTCAACCTGTTTAACAGCCGTCGCATTGATGCTATCGATGTGACCACCAAAACGGAGCCGCACCAATGATCGAACTTGTCATTGTTTCGCGCCTGCTCGAATACCCGGATGCTGCCCTGTGGCAGCATCAGCAGGAACTGTTTGAGGCGCTGGCATCATCGGAAAACCTCAGTAAAGATGACGCGCAAAAACTGGGCATTTTTCTGCGCGATTTAACCTCTCAGGATCTGCTTGATGTGCAGTCTGCTTATAGCGAACTGTTCGATCGCGGTCGCGCCACGTCGCTGTTGCTGTTTGAACATGTCCACGGTGAGTCCCGCGATCGCGGCCAGGCGATGGTGGATTTGATGGCACAGTATGAGCAGCACGGTCTGCATCTCGACAGCCGTGAGCTGCCGGATCATCTGCCGCTCTATCTTGAGTATCTGGCACAGTTGCCGGTTGAAGAGGCGTTGGGCGGCTTACAGGATATTGCGCCGATTCTGGCCTTGCTGAGTGCGCGACTGACACAGCGGGAAAGCCGCTATGCGGTACTGTTCGAGCTGCTGCTGACGCTGGCCAATACCGCCATTGACAATGCCAAAGTGGCGGAGAAGATCGCCGATGAAGCGCGCGATGATACCCCGCAGGCGCTGGATGCGGTGTGGGAAGAAGAACAAGTTAAGTTCTTTGCCGACCAGGGCTGCGGTGAGTCGGAAATCGCCGCGCACCAGCGTCGTTTTGCCGGTGCCGTGGCCCCGCAATATCTGAATCTCTCCACTGGAGGACAGCAATAATGCAATTTCTGAATATGTTCTTCTTCGATATCTATCCCTATATGGCGGGCACGATATTTCTGGTTGGTAGCTGGCTGCGTTATGACTATGGTCAATATAGCTGGCGTGCAGGCTCCAGTCAGATGCTGGATCGTAAAGGGATGAACATGGCTTCAAACCTGTTTCACATCGGTATTCTTGGGATTTTCGCCGGGCATCTGCTCGGTATGCTGACCCCTCACTGGATGTATGAAGGATTTTTACCGGTTGAGGTGAAGCAGAAAATGGCGATGATTGCCGGCGGTGCCTGCGGCGTCATGACTCTGGTCGGCGGACTGCTGTTACTGAAACGCCGCCTGTTCAGCCCGCGTATCCGGGCCACCACTACCGGAGCCGATATTCTGATCCTGACCCTGCTGATGGTCCAGTGCACGCTCGGTCTGCTAACCATTCCTTTCTCCGCGCAGCATATGGACGGCAGTGAGATGATGAAGCTGGTCGGCTGGGCGCAATCGGTGGTAACGTTCCACGGCGGCGCATCTGCTCATCTCGACGGAGTAGCCTTTATCTTCCGTATGCATCTGGTACTGGGCATGACGCTGTTCGTCCTGTTCCCGTTCTCACGTCTGGTGCATATCTGGAGCGCGCCGGTGGAATACCTGACGCGCAAATATCAGATAGTACGCGCTCGCCGCTAATTTAAAACAATACGTTTACGGACCCAGGTACTAATATTCCTGGGTTTTTTTTGCTTTTTATTTCTATATCATGAAGCGAATCGTGGAATGAGAAAGTGAAAGCAGAATGGCGTATTCATCGCATCCAGGCGTTAAGGCAGCGCTAAAAATTATTTCAACAGGAATAGCCCTGCCGCCGACGCGCATCACTTCATCTTCGTTAGATACCCGGTTTGGCAAGCCGCAGGGTTATGTTGAAAAGCGCTCGGGTATCGTGTGGCGTTATCACGCAGAGCATGATGCCAGCCAGGCTGAACTGGCGGCGCAGGCATTGCACCATGCCCTTGATGCTGCCTCCCTTTCTCCTTCATCAATTGATCTACTGATTTGCGCCTCGGCGATTGCGATTCAGGCGCTTCCATGCAGCGCCACGCACATTTTAAAAGCGGCCGGAATGCCTGCCGGAACGGCTGGTTTTGATATCAACAGCAGCTGCGTCAGCTTTATTTCGGCTCTTGAAGTGGCCGCCGGATTGTTAAATACCGGTGCTTATCGGCGGATTGCGATTGTCTCTGCGGATATTGCCTCGCGTGGTATTGACTGGACGCATGAAGAATCCTCATTAATTTTTGGCGACGGCGCAGCGTGCGTTATTGTTGAGCGGGGCGACGGCGCGACCGGTATTCTGGCGAGCCTTATCGAAATGTATCCGGACGGCAGCGAACTGTGTGAAATTCGTGCCGGCGGTACGCGACGTAACCCACGCGCCGGTATTACCGACAGCGACTTTCTGTTTCATATGCAGGGAAAACCGCTGTTCCGCTATGCCTCTTCCCTGATTGATGATTACTTTGCCCGCCTGTTAACTAAAAGCGGCGTCAGCCTTGCAGAGATCGCGACGGTGGTGCCGCATCAGGCCAGTCACTTATCGCTGGAGCACATGCGCAAGCGTCTGCGGGTGCCAGAATCGACGCTGATAGACATTTATCGCCACTATGGTAATCAGGTTGCAGCGTCTATACCGACTGCCCTGCATGAGGCCAGCGTCAGCGGTCGGCTGGTGGCAGGTAAACCCGCCATGTTAATCGGTACAGCCGCAGGGCTGACGCTTGCGGGCATGGTTTTTCTGCCGTGAAAATCCTGTTGACGGGCGCGACCAGTGGTCTGGGACGAAACGCTGCCGACTATTTGCTGGCCGGTGGGCACGATGTGGTAGCGGTCGGCCGTGATCCTGTCCAGGGCGCGCGACTTGCGCAGCTCGGCGCGCAGTTTATTCCGCGCGATCTGACCGCGATCGGTAGCGAAGATTACTTTTCGCTAATGAAAAACTGCGATGCAGTGTGGCACTGCGCGGCGAAATCATCGCCGTGGGGCAGTCGCGATGATTTCTACCAGAATAATGTGCAGGTGACACAGCAACTGGCACAGGCAGCAGGCCGGGCGCAAATCCCGCGCTTTGTCCATATTTCTACCCCAGCGGTTTATTTTGATTTCCGCCACCATTATGACCTGTCAGAACGCTATCTGGCGCGCCGGTTTAGCAGCCACTATGCCAGCAGTAAATATGCAGCAGAAAAGGTTATCGCCACGGCAGCCAGTCAGTTTGCCGCAACGCGATTCACACTGCTGCGTCCGCGCGGATTGTTTGGCCCGTATGACAACGTGATTGTCCCGCGCATTATGCAACAGCTGCGTCGCGACAATGGGGTATTGCGCTTGCCGCGCGGCGGCGAGGCGTTACTCGATCTCACTTTTGTGCAAAATGTGGTGCACGCGATGATGCTGGCAACCACGGCCAAAACGTTGCCGTCCGGCAGCATTTATAACGTGACTAATCATCACCCGCAGCGTCTGAATGTGATGCTGGATGCCTTATTACGCGGGCAACTGGGGCTGCGCTATCGTCTGCGGTCGGTGCCATGGCCGGTACTGTCACTCGCTGCCAGAGGCATGGAAGCGATCGGGCACTGTCTCGATAAAGAGCCGCCGGTCACCCGCTACAGCGCGGGCGCTGTCTGTTTTGATATGACCCTAAGCAGTCAAAAAGCGATCGCTGAACTGGGCTATCGCCCACCGTTTTCTATGGCGGAAGGCATTGCGCTCACCGGCGAGTGGATAAGGGAACATGGCAAAAATTACCGCGTTTGAAGTAGGTTACTGCACGCACATCGGCTGTATGGCGCTGAAAGGGGCCGGGCTGCGCGTGTGCAAATTTCCTTCCAGAGCGTATCTGCTCGAAGTCGGCGATACGCGCTGGTTGTGGGATACCGGTTACGCCTCGTGGTTCGAGCAGTATACCCGCGTCGGCGTTTTTCAACTCTATCGCCAGCTGACCCCTGTTTATTTTGATCCCGATGAGTCCCTGGCCCGGCAGCTGCTGGCGAAAGGGCTAACCGGAGGTGATATTCGCGGCGTGATCCTGTCACACTTTCACGCCGATCACGTTGCCGGGCTGCGCGATTTTGCCGATGTCGCCTGTATCTGTTCCGGGGAAGGCTGGGCGCAGGTCAGAGCGCTGCGCGGGTTTGCGGCACTGCGCCAGGCATTTGTTCCCGGCCTGTTCCCTGACGATTTCGAATCCTCATTAACGTTTATTGAGGGGTTTGAATCGCTGACATTATCCGCCAGCCTGGCACCGTTTGAGCGAGGTTATGTGCTGCCGGGAAGCGACGGGCAGATCCTCTTAGTGCCGCTGCCCGGTCATGCTGCCGGGCATGTTGGCGCATTTGTGCTGACGGACGACGGCTGGACGCTGCTGGCGGCAGATGCCGCCTGGTCTCCGGCCAATTACCGCGAACTGCGCGGACCCTCCCGGCTGGCGAATCTGGTCATGTCTGACGCGACTGCCTACTATCAGACGCTTGAGCGGTTAAACCAGCTCTGGCAGAACGGTGTCGTCGATATACGTCTGTGTCACGAAGGGGATTTATGATACCGATTGGCCTGCTGTGGCGCTATTTCCGTACCCGCAAAGTACATTTTACCGACCGGGCGGCGCTTGACGCGTGGCAGGCGAAAAAAATGCAGGTGTTTCGCCGCAGGGTGCTGGCAAAAAGCCCCTGGTTCCGGCGCTATTTAGCCCGGCCGTTCGCCGAGTGGCCAACGATGGACAAATCACTGATGATGGCGCATTTCGATGAGATGAATACGGCGGGGTTGCAACGTGACGCGTTAATGGCCTGCGCCTTACGCAGCGAACAAAGCCGTGACTTCTCGCCCAAAGTCGGGAAGTTCAGCGTCGGCTTATCGTCGGGAACCTCCGGGCGACGTGGACTGTTCGTGGTCAGCCCCCGGGAGCAAACGCTGTGGGCCGGTGCGATTCTGGCGAAAGTGCTGCCTGACGGGCTGCTGGCTGGCGAACGTGTAGCCTTATTTCTGCGCGCTGATAACAATCTGTATCGCAGCGTCAACAATCGCTGGCTTAGTCTGGCGTTTTACGATTTGCTGGCCCCGTTTCAACCGCAGCTGGCCCGTCTTGAGGCACAATCCCCGACCTTAATTGTCGCCCCGGCTCAGGTACTGCGCACGCTGGCGCTGTCGGTGCTGGCGGGTAAGCTCACCCTGAATGTTAAAAAAGTGATTTCGGGGGCGGAGGTGCTGGAGGACCAGGATCGTGCCCTACTTGAGCAGGCTTTCGGTACGGTTGGCGAAATTTATCAGGCCACCGAGGGCTTTCTGGCATCGACCTGCGTGTTTGGCACGCTGCATTTGAATGAGGAGTTCATTCATATTGAACCTGAATGGCTGGACGAGCGGCGGTTTATCCCGGTGGTGACCGACTTTACCCGCAGCACGCAGCCGGTGGTGCGCTACCGGCTGGATGATGTTCTGGTGGCCAGCGATAAGCCGTGTCCCTGCGGCAGCGCCACCCGGGCTATCGCCCGTATTGAAGGGCGTCATGACGATCGGTTGCAACTGCCAGATGCGGCGGGGCACATGCAGATTGTTTTCGCCGATGCCTGTAGCCGGGTACTGGCCATGACCTTGCCACCTACCGCAGACTATCGGCTGATACAAACGGCTGTCGATGCGCTGTCGCTCACCGCGGACTGTGACGCCACGCAGCTAAAAATCTGTCAGCAGGCATTAAACGATCTCTTTGCCCGTCAGGGAGTTGATGTCCAGCGACTGGCATGGACGCTGGTATCGCAGGTGCCGAAACCGGAGTTTGGCATCAAGCGGCGACGTATTATACGCCAGGGGAGCGCCATCTGATGGTTGGGGTTCAACGTCTGAAACAGATGCTACTGGGCTGGGGAACGGTAGGGGTTATTTATTCGTTTTGCGATCGTTTGCAGGGAGAGGGATACCGGCTGGATCCGTGGGCCATCGATCGCCTGACGCACTTCTTACCGTCGGCTGTCTGGCTCTACTTGTCCTTTTTTCTTATCATCCCGGCCGGGTATTTTCTGGTGCCGCTGTCGGCTTTGTCCAGGCTGACCCGCAGTATGCAGTTCGCCGCTCTCGGCGCTGGAGCAATATATCTTCTGTGGCCGACCACGATGCAGTATCCGCCGTTAACCTCGCAGGGCATATCTTCTGACGTACTGGCCTGGCTTATCAGTATTGATTCGCGGCAAAACTGTTTCCCTTCATTACATGCCGCACTCACATTACTTGCGCTGCGGGCCATCGCTGCCCGCCATCAGGCGATTCTCACCCTGGCCGCCGTTGTCTGGGCGCTGGCGATTGCCGTTTCTATTCTCCAGCTGCGCCGGCATTTGTTTATTGATATCGTTGGCGGTGTTTTTCTGGCATGGGGATCTGACTGGCTCGCGATGCACTGGAATAAGCGGAAAAAAAACCACAGAGAACCCGGTTATGAGTGAATTATTGTATCCCATTATTTTTATGTTATTGCTGGTGCTGGGGGAAGCCTGTTTTTTGCACCTCAGCCACAAACGTAAAATCGACTGGCACGATATTATGTTCAACCTCAACTCCGGACACATCGTATTATGGCTATTTCGCTGCGTTGAAGTGTTGTGCTACGCGCTGGTACTCCATTATGCCAGCCTGTCGCTTTTCGACGGCGTCGCGGTTGGCTGGATTTGGTTATTCACGCTGCTGGCGTGGGATTTTTGTTTTTACTGGCTGCATCGGCTGCATCATGAACGGCGCTGGCTGTGGGCGGTACACGTCGTTCATCATCAGGGCGAACATTACAATCTGTCGCTCGGCGTCAGAAACTCCTGGTACTCCTCTCTCACAGGAATTCCCTTTTTCCTGGTACTGGCGGTGTGCGGCGTACCGCTGAGTATTTATCTGGCAGTATCTGTTATTCACTATAGTATCCAGTTTTTTAACCATAATGCCCTGACGCCACGGCTGGGCTGGCTGGAGAAGATTTTTATTACCCCTTCGCATCATCGCGTACATCATATTAATGAACGCCGTTATGCCGACACGAATTACGGCGGAACTTTTATTTTCTGGGACCGGCTATTTGGCACGCTGTGTAAAGCGCCACCCGCAGGGCCAGTGAAATATGGCGTTAAAGGCAGCCAGCTGTCGGCTAATCCATTCCGTGAAAGCAATCTGCCTTTTCAGAAACTGGCCCGTTTGAGCGCGGTTTCCTCTTCGTGTAAACCATCATCACGCGGCGGATCGGTGATGCTGATTACTGGGACACTGCTACTGTTTATGCTGGTGCTGGGCTATATCCAGCGCTATGGCTACCATATTGATGCGCTTTCACCTGCTCAGGTACTGCTGTTTTTATTGCTGGCCACGGGAACGGTGGCGTTGGGGGGGATCAGCGACGGACAACGCTGGGGGAGGATCGTCTGGTGCGGCGTAACCGTGTTATGTCTGGTTTACCCGCTGTTGCTGGCGTGGCGGGAGCCGCTGTGGCTAATTGCGCCTGTCTTACTGGTGCTCCACGCGCTTCTATTGATGTGTGGAGTAGGCCATCCATCGGCGGGGGTGGTGCGTGAATCTGTTTAATCCTCAACCGCGGCTGACCTTTCCTGCTGACGATCCGGCTCTGGTTCTGGCGTTACAGAAACAGTCGCGGAGCATCCTTACCCAATCTGACGATCACCGTTATGCCGACAGACGGACGATCCTCAAGGCGATTATGCTGGCTGTGGCGTGGGGTGGATGCTACGTCATTTCGCTCTGCCAGCAGACATTATCGGCCTATGCGCTGGCGTATGGCATGATGATGTTTTTTGCCATGCTGCTGGCGGTAAACGTGGTTCACGACGCCTCTCACAACGCATTTTTGCGCGGCAAAAGGGCCAATGCCCGACTCAGTTTTCTTGCCGCCCTGCCGCTGGGACTGGACGCTGATTGCTGGCGGGTGCGCCACGTCATGTTTCACCACGGCTTTACTAATATTGAATTCTACGATCCGGATACGGCCGAAAATGGTCTGTTGCGTCAGATGCCATCGCAACGCTGGCGGCCTTTTATGCGCGCCCAGCGCTTTTACTGGCCGCTGGTCGCCGGGCTGACCTTTCCCTGGTATATCTGGGTGGTAGACTGGCTTGACAGATGCGGCCTGACGCCAGTCACGCCGCATCTGGCCCGGGGCGGTTTCATGGGCTGGAGCCTTTTTTTATCAAGCAAACTGATCCACCTGACGTTGACCCTGCTACTGCCTCTGTGGCTACTCGCGGACCGGTTTGACATCGTTACGATTCTGGCCGTCTATGCGCTGAGTCAGATCGGCGCATCGCTGATTTTCGTTATGCTGATCGTCGGGACGCACTGGGCTAAGGGTCATACCCATCATCCAGCGGAACACGGGAAAATGTCGCAGGGAAGATTAGCCCATGCGTTTGCCACTACCTTCGACTGGACGCCCACGCCTGCCGGAATGGGCTACTGGCTGGGCGGTATTAACCTCCATCTGACGCATCATCTGTTCCCGCACTGGAATCATCGTCATTATCCGGCGCTCAGCCGTATGATTGCCCGCATTGCCGCGCAGCAGGGCATCGAATACCGGATGCTGACATTAAAAGATTTGTTAGCACTCCAGCAGCATTTTCTCAGCAAGATGGGCCAGCGACCGGATAAGTGATGATGAAGATCCTGCTCACCGGTGCATCGGGATTTATTGGCAGCACATTTCTGCGCCGGTTTGCTGCCGAACCGCGCCTCTCTCTGTATGGCGTTGGACGTCGGCCTGTGAATGATTTTCCCTCACAGGTACGTTATCAGGCGCTGCCGCTGGACCGGCTGGAGAGTCTGGATATCGAGCCTGACGTGGTGATCCATGCGGCGGGCAGGGCATCGCCGTGGGGCACGGATCGGGAGTATTATCGCGATAACGTGCAGAGCACGCAGCAGACCCTCGCGTTTTGCCGGACGCGTCAGCACCCACGCTTTATTTTTCTCTCCACCGCCGCCGTCTATTATCGCTTTGCCCATCAATTTCAACTGGCTGAAAATACCCCAGTCGGGCCGGGTTTCACCAGCGAATATGCCCGCAGCAAGTTTCTGGCAGAGCGGGAGGTTAACGACTATTGCGGCGAGAAAACTATTTTTCGCCCCTGTGGGGTGTTTGGGCCGGGTGACAACATCTTATTTCCACCGCTGCTGACAGCGGCACGTCAAAAAAGGCTGGTTAACTTGCGCAGTGATGCGCCATCGCAGGCAGAGATTATTCATGTGGATAGCCTGTGTGAATATCTGATGCAGGCGGCGACCGTGCCCCGGTTAAAGCCCTGCTACAACATTTCTGCCGCGCACCCTCTGCCAGTGGAGGGACTGCTGCATGACGTCTTGCGCCAGCTTGATTTACCGCTGCCGGGACGCGCGATGTCGGTAGATTCTGCCCGGCGGATTGCAGGCGTACTGGAGGCGGTCTGGCGTATATTCCCTCTGAAAGGAGAGCCGCCTGTTACCCGCTTTGGCATCGGCGTGTTCGGTTACTCGGCGACGCTGGACGTCAGTCGTATGCTGACAGATTTCGGCCCGCCGAAAAGTCCACTTTTGCCTGCTCTCCACCAGTTTCTGCAAGACTATAAGGCACGGAATATATGATAGTAATAGCCCTGATATGGCTGGTTATTCTGTTGTTCAAGCTGTTTTTTACGCTTCGCGTTTTAGCCGTTCCGCCGCGTAGCAACATGATGGATATGAGTGATGTTACGGTGATGCAACCGGTCCTTAGTGGCGATCCGGCCCTGGCAGAAGTGTTACAGTCAAATCTGCAAAATTTACCCGAGGCGCATTTTCTGTGGCTGATCGATGATGATGACGACGAAGGTTGGCGTGTGACACAGCAGTTACAGGCGTGCTATTCCCGGTGCGATATTCAACTTTTAGGTTTCGCCGCCGCGCCTGAAGGACAAAACCCCAAGCTGTTTAAGCTGGAGCAGGCAAGAGCGCAGGTGAAAACGCGCTGTATCGTCGTGCTGGATGATGATGCAACTCTGAGTGCCGCCTCGCTGGGTCAGCTTCTCAGTGAACTGAATGAGAACACCCTGGTCACCGCTTTACCCTGTTATCGACCCGCTCAGAATATACCGTCACGGCTGCTGGCTCAGTTTGTTAACGATAACTCGGCGCTGACCTACCTGCCGCTGCTGCCGTTTATGCCGCCGCTGACCCTCAACGGCATGTGCTATATTCTGCATCAACACACGCTGGCACAGGTGGGTGGATTTGCACCGATCGTGCAGCACCTGACCGATGATTTAGCGCTGGCCACCCTGATGAAGCGCAACAATATTACGCTGGTTCAGTCTACGGCTGTGGTGCAGGTGCAAACCAGCGTACCGGATTTTACGCGCTATTGCCGGCAGATGCACCGCTGGTTTCTCTTCGCCACGCTGCTCATGCATGAGAAATCATTTGCGGTTAATGTCGCCATTTTTCTGCTTCAGGGACTGCATCCGCTGCTTCTCTGGTGGATGCTTATGTTGACACTCAGCGATGGGGGCACAGCGCTGAGCATCATGCTGACAGTTCTGCTGTTTCGCCATCTTGCCCTGCGCTGCGTCCAACGGGGTATGTGCCGACAAATTGCGCCTCATCCGCTGTTATCGCTGCTGTCGGAGTGTCTCCAGCCGCTGCACTTGCTTCATGCGCTGATAAACCGCACCATTTACTGGCGCTCACGGCGGTATCGAATTTACAGTAACGACCGGTTCATCTCCCGATGAGTTTACAGATCGCCTTCATGACCGGCAGAAGCCAGCCGGGTTGCACCGCGTTAAGTCCGGATCAGCGTGCCTTCCTTGACGCGCTGGGCGCGGAGGGGCGTGGGCTGACGGTCAATTTTCCATGGTCTGGCGAGGATCAACCGTGGCGCGCCACGCCGCTGTTGACCGCAAGCGTCAATAACGCACGCGATTATCTTTTATCGCGCCAGTCGGCGTTCATCCGCCAGCATCGACCGGCTGTGCTGGATATGCTGGATGCAGCGTCTCAGACGCTGCTGCTTTGTGGAAGTTGTGGTCTTGAGTTATTTAATAATCTTCAACTGCCGGCAGCCTGTCTTTCACGCGTAAGTTTATTTGCCTATGGTCCGGTAGCGCGTCGCCGTCCGTCATGCCGTCATCTGCTGGTTCAGGGGCGCAAGGACTGGATTTCTCGTTTCTGGTTCGCTGATGTTGATAAGTATATTGACTGCGGACATATGAACTACCTCTCTCATCCGACACTTATTGATACGTGCCGACGTTTTATCAGGACGTTTTAATGCAGCGCTTACTTTCTCTTATTCCGCCAGGCATCACCCGGATTGATCTGCTGGCCCCGCCGTTTGCCGGGCATCTGCACCCTGTTCTGGCGATGGGGAAGGCGTTATCCGCACATTATCACGTGCGTATTATCAGCACTCGCCGCGCAGAGCCACATATTCTCGCGGCGGGGCTTTCTGCGCTAATCCTGCCTGGCGCATACGATGAATCGCTACAGAGGGTGGCCAACCCACGCTACGCCATCAAATCCAGTCCGCTAAAACTCTGTCGGCAATTTCGGGCGGTCGTCGGGTTACTTAAAAATTTTGCCGACGAACTGGCGCAACTCTGGTATCGGGCGGGCGTTCCTGAGCTGGCGATTGCTGATTTTACCCTTCCGATTGCGGGAGACGTCTGTCGTCGACTGGACATAATCTGGTGGACCAGTATGCCGTCGCCCTGCGTACTGGAGGGGCCAGACGGTACCCCGGCCTATTGTGGCGGTTTGATGCCCGCCAAAAATGGACTGGGACGGATCTGGCACAATCTCCAGCGTCAAAAAGTACGTATTTTTAAACGTACCGTCTTTGCTCTTTTTCGTCGGACGATAAGCCAGACCGGTATCACGCGTCTTTATCGTGCGGACGGCAGCGAAAGCGCCTATTCACCGTACTGTATTCTCGCACTTAGCGAACGCGAGTTTGAGTTCCCCCAGACCTGGCCTGCGGCGCTGACATTTATCGGGCCTGCGCTTTATACCCCACCGCTGGGATTTCAGGCCCCACCTTTTAAGGAAGGAAAGCGGCATGTCCTGGTAACCCTGGGAACGCATCTTGACTGGCATAAAGAGGCGGTGGTTGAAGCGGTTGTGATGCTGGCCGGAACGCTGCCGGACTGGGAGTTTCATTTTACCGATGGGAACAGTTCGGGAGGCGATCAGCACCAGCAAGGTAATTTCTGGCGGGTGTCATGGGTCGATTATGACCGCTGGTTGCCCCGCTACGATGCCGTGATCCATCACGGTGGTGCCGGCATTATGTGGCACTGCCTGAAGCAGGATATTCCTGCGCTGGTTTACCCGGTAGATTACGATCAGTTTGACCATGCTGCGCGGCTTGAGTTTAGCGGTAAAGGGATCTGGCTGCGCGGAGGTCTCAGGGCGCTCGGTCAGTCCGGTGACAAATTACGCGGGCTGGTAGAAGGGCGCGGAAAAGCGGATTAAGGTCGACGTTTTCCCCGGCTGGCCAGGATATGCAAGAAAGATATCGGGGAATAATAAGGTATTGTCTTAAGTGATGGTGGTGGGGGCAGGATATGCAAGAAAGATATCGGGAAATAATACGGTAGTATCTTAAGTGATGGTGGTGGGGGAAGGATTCGAACCTTCGAAGTCGATGACGGCAGATTTACAGTCTGCTCCCTTTGGCCGCTCGGGAACCCCACCAGGGGTAATGCTGTACCATGTCGCCATGGTTAAAGATGGTGGTGGGGGAAGGATTATTCGTCGCTTCGCTCCTCACCCTTCGGGCCATTGCCTGCGGCAATGTTCTCTCGCTTTCGCTCGAGTCGAACCTTGAACGAAGGTTCTCACCCTTCCCCGACAAGTGAACATATCAGCTTCACCTTTCGGGCTAACCATGTCGCCATGGTTAAAGATGGTGGTGGGGGAAGGATTCGAACCTTCGAAGTCGATGACGGCAGATTTACAGTCTGCTCCCTTTGGCCGCTCGGGAACCCCACCACGGGGTAATGCATATTACTACTGGCCTGCTTCCGTTTGGGGAAGCGGGGCGCATCATATCAAATGACGCGCCGCTGTAAAGCATTCCTTTGCTCAACATGAATTGTTTGCGTACTTTTCATCCGTAACGCGGCAATGCTAATCAATTCATTTCATTAACGATTAAAGAATAATCGTCCGGTTACCATAAACGAAAACGCGCTGGGCCAGAACCTGATATAACGCGCGGCTTAATACATTTTTCTCGACGTCGCGCCCGGCACGCATCATATCTTCTGCGGTATAGGTATGATCCACATGAATAACATCCTGCATAATAATCGGACCTTCATCCAGATTGTCATTAACATAATGCGCGGTGGCACCAATGATCTTCACACCACGTTCGTATGCCTGGTGGTAAGGACGAGCGCCGATAAAAGCGGGGAGGAAAGAGTGGTGAATATTAATAATTTTATTCGGAAAGCGTGAAACAAACTCCGGGGTTAGTACGCGCATGTATTTTGCCAGAACGACATAATCGGGCTGGTGTGCATCAATAGCATCTGCCATCAACCGATCGTGCTCTTCACGCGTATGCCCTTCGTGACTCACCAGCTCAAAAGGAATATCAAAGCGTTCAACCAGCGTGCGCAGGGTTTCATGATTGCCTATAACCGCCGCGATATCGACATCAAGACCACCATAATTGGCTTTCATCAATAAATCGCCCAGACAGTGCGCTTCCTTGGTTACCAGGATCACAATACGTCGGCGGCCAGCTGGGGTTAATTCACGTATAGATCCTTCCGGCAGTGCGCTATCGAGATCGGCAAGCAGGGTAGTATCATTGAAAATGCCTTCAAGTTCGGTACGCATGAAAAAACGTCCGGTGCGATGATCGACAAATTCATTATTTTGTACAATGTTAAGTTCGTGCTTGTAGCAAATATTGGTGATCCGCGCGATTAATCCCTTCTGATCGGGGCAGATAGTGCGCAGTACTTTTCGTTGTAGTGAATGCATTGCAGGGAAAATCCTGTTGAAGATGTTGACGTATGTTGTGCCAGACTGGCTATTGTCCGCAGCACTTTTTAAATTTTTTACCTGATCCACAGGGGCAGGGATCGTTTCGGCCAAACTGCGGGCGTGTTCCGTCAATATAATACCACTTTCCCCCTTCCTTTAAGAAACGGGAACGCTCAATAATCACGCCAGGCTTACCGTTCTCACTGAATTTTGCCACGAAGCTGACGAAACCTTCATCAGGGGTAGCGCCTTCCTCCTCGGATAAAACGGTAAGTCCACGCCATTCGGTATGGGCAAATCCGTTTTCAATCTCCTGACGAAACGTGTTTGCCTGGCACGAGGGATGCCAGGTGCGAATTAAATAATCGCTCACTTTCATCACGAATGCGCTGTAACGTGAGCGCATGAGATGTGATGGGGTTGGCGCTGGCTGCTCGCCGCAGACAAATTGTTGGCAACATAGGCTATACTCGACAGCGCTGCCGCAGGGACAGGGTTTTAACAAAATTGTCACCTTTTATAAATAATGACGGCGTACGTGCGCCAGGTGGCATTATGTTAACTGAGCAGTGCCGATGTTGCACGTGGGAAGCCTGAAGATGTTGACCGGTCACAATGAAATTGTGACTGAAAGGATCATGCTTACGATGAGGCTATCCAAAAGACTTTACGCTGGGTAACACCAGGTTCATTGCTAATCTCAGAGTGGCAAATTTATAGTAACAAAGCGTCATTATATTGTTGGCTGGCAACAAAAGGGTGGGTATGATCTTATTTCCTTGCAGTTGAAAAGGATATTGGTCCTCGTCACAATAAATGCTCTTCAGGAATGTCTTTTCTACCATGATATTTCATGGCTTATGACAAAAAGCAGAGATTTGTGTCGCGATGTTCGCCCGCGGATGCCAGACTATAGGCTAATGTGAGTCAATGGCAGAAAATTACAGATTAACGTCAGTAAAAGGTTGATATTTTGTTACAGCTTTTTCATCATGATATTTCTTCAGGCGAACCGCTCACAAATGAGTGGTTATGTGCAGCCATGCTGTTGTCTGCAGAAGGAAAAATTTCAGACCATAAATTTGTAATTTTTTGCAATGTTTGAGCGTGCTGTGTTTTTAAGATTACTTCCGCAGAATCTGACAAGCGATAGCGCAGATAGCATGCCAGTATTAAGTTATCGTAAGTCAGAGGAGATACCATGACGCAGCCACTGGCGGGTAAACATATTCTTATCGTTGAGGACGAGCCCGTTTTCCGAACCCTGCTGGACAGTTGGTTATTGTCGCTGGGGGCAACAACCACCCTGGCAGATGATGGTATGGATGCTATCGAGAAAATGGTCAGTTTGCAGGTTGACCTGATGATTTGTGATATTGCCATGCCGCGTATGAACGGGCTGAAGTTGATTGAGCATTTGCGCAACGAAGGTAATCCGCTTCCTATCCTTGTTATCTCGGCGACGGAGAATATGTCTGACATCGCGCGCGCATTGCGTCTGGGCGTGCAGGATGTTTTGCTTAAGCCCGTCAAAGATTTTATGCGTTTGCGTGAAACCGTTTTTGCCTGCCTTTACCCGGATATGTTCAATTCGCGTGTTGAGGAAGAGGAGCGTTTGTTTGAGGACTGGGATGCGCTGGTTAGCGACCCGGCAGCGGCGGCAAAACTCCTCCAGGAACTGCAGCCGCCTGTTCAGCAGGTGCTCTCACATTGCCGCATAAACTATCGACAGCTGGTTACCGTCGATCAGCCGGGCCTGGTACTGGATATAGCACCGCTTTCAGATCATGACCTTGCTTTTTACTGCCTTGACGTCACACGAGCCGGAGACAATGGCGTACTGGCTGCGTTGTTATTACGCGCATTATTTAACGGTTTGCTTCAGGAGCAGCTTTCTCAGCAGAGACAGCGTTTACCTGAAATGGGCAGCCTTCTTAAGCAAGTAAACAATTTACTGCGTCAGGCCAATTTACCTGGCCAGTTCCCACTCTTTATTGGTTATTACCACAGCGGCCTGAAAAATTTAATTCTTGTCTCTGCGGGGCTTAACGCGACACTAAATACCGGTGAGCATCAGATTCAGATTAGTACGGGGGTTCCACTGGGAACGCTTGGCAATACATATTTTAATCAAATCAGCCAGCGTAGCGACGCCTGGCAATGCCAAATCTGGGGTGCAGGTGGCCGCTTGCGCTTAATGTTGTCTGCGGAATGAGCAAATGAATTTACCCATCGCGATAGGTTTACCTGCCAATCTATCGCGGTGGTACTATGCTTACGTTAATACCCATCATATTTCACGTTATCTTTTCGTTGGTCGTACTTGTTCATCCCGCCAGCTCACTTCAGTAAACGGGATCGATTCAATTACGGCCTTCCTGTAACGAGAATCAGTTATGGATAATACGTAAAAGTCCTAATTCGAGGTTACCGCGCGGGATTTAGACCAGGATCACGTTCCCGGGCTGATATACTTAACGCGTTAATTTATTCATGAGAAGTTCAGATTTCGAACACTTCAGGAGAGTTGAATGGCTGCTTTAAATTCAAAAGTCAAAAAAGCCGTTATCCCGGTTGCGGGATTGGGTACGAGGATGTTGCCAGCAACCAAGGCTATCCCTAAAGAAATGTTACCGCTGGTTGATAAACCGCTTATCCAATATGTAGTGAATGAATGTATCGCCGCTGGTATTACTGAAATTGTACTGGTTACCCACTCCTCCAAAAATTCAATCGAAAACCATTTCGATACCAGTTTTGAACTTGAAGCTATGCTGGAAAAACGTGTTAAACGTCAGCTTCTGGAAGAGGTTCAGTCTATTTGTCCTCCGCATGTCACCATTATGCAGGTGCGTCAGGGACTGGCTAAAGGTCTGGGGCATGCTGTACTTTGCGCTCAGCCAGTAGTCGGTAATGAGCCTGTCGCGGTTATTTTGCCTGACGTTATTCTGGATGAATTTGAATCCGATCTTTCTCAGGATAACCTTGCTGAGATGATCAAACGTTTCGACGAGACGGGTTGCAGCCAAATTATGGTTGAGCCAGTTGAAGACGTTACTGCTTATGGCGTCGTAGATTGTAAAGGGGTTTCTCTGCAGGCGGGTGAAAGCGTGCCAATGGTTGGCGTCGTTGAAAAGCCAAAAGCCAACGTTGCACCCTCTAATCTGGCCGTTGTAGGTCGTTACGTACTGAGTGCAGAAATTTGGGCTCTGCTGGCTAAAACGCCTCCGGGGGCCGGGGATGAAATCCAGTTGACCGACGGTATTGATATGCTTATCGAGAAAGAAACCGTTGAAGCTTACCACATGAAAGGTAAAAGCCACGACTGTGGTAATAAACTGGGTTATATGCAGGCCTTCGTCGAGTATGGCATTCGTCACAATACCCTTGGCGAAGAATTTAAAGCCTGGCTTGAAGAGACGGTGAAGTAGTCATACACGATTAGAAACCGGGATAGATATTCCCGGTTTTTTTATGCCCATAAATATAGCGTAGTAAAAGTCGTACCAGAGCAGAGCAATACGTTTTTTAGCTTAAAAAAAATCCCGCCGTAGCGGGATTCTGGAATCAGCAAGATTAATCTTTAATCAGGAAATCATCCAGCTGTTTGCCTTGCTCGTCCATTGCTTTTTTGATTACCGCAGGAGTACGGCCCTGGCCAGTCCAGGTTTTAGTTTCACCGTTTTCATCGGTGTAGCTATATTTAGCAGGACGCGCAGCGCGCTTAGCTTTAGTACCGGTTTTAGCTGTAGAGATGCTATTCAGCAATTCGTTAGGATCAATACCGTCAGCAATCAGCATTTCACGATATTGCTGCAGCTTACGCGTACGTTCTTCAACTTCTGCAGCAGCAGCGCTATCTTCTTCACGACGCTCGTTTACAACAACTTCTAATTTTTCCAGCATTTCTTCCAGTGTCTCAAGGGTACATTCTCTGGCCTGAGCACGAAGAGTACGGATGTTGTTCAGAATTTTAAGTGCTTCGCTCATTGTAGTAATCTCAAACTTATATTGTGGGGTGGTTTGTTAAGCTAATAATAGAGCGTTAATTTGAGTTGTGCAATAGGGAGAAATGTAAGGAACTCAAAATTGTCTATTATTTTTTACTATTTTAATTAGTACGAACTTAAATTTTGAGCCCCATCATGGCGCAACTATTCATATTGTTGCTGATAAAGCGCTGTGTTAACCCTTGATGTCCTGTGATTTTTTTGTGCGGGGTTGTGCGACAAATTATACTCCCAACGGATAATTATCAGGCCCGCTATTTGCAAATTGATACGTTTTACCGTCGGTAAATCAAATAGCCTGCATAGCATCTAAAGGCCATAGCAATGCACATCCGGGTTGTTAGAAGAATGTAATGAGACAAAGGTTTCCTCGTTATTAATGAGTCATAGCATCAGGATAGTGCTTATAATCTCTATATCAGCGATGTTATGCCGTCCATTACACCCGTTCTCTGTTTAAGCGCATCACATGGCGCACGCAAAAAATATGCTACACTCGCGCCGCTATTAATACACTTTGATTGGGGTTATGTGGCCAATGGCACAACTATATTTCTACTATTCAGCGATGAATGCAGGGAAATCCACAGCTTTGTTGCAGTCATCATACAATTATCAGGAACGCGGTATGCGAGCTGTTGTATATACCGCCGAAATTGATAATCGCTTCGGTTCAGGAAAGGTAAGCTCCCGCATCGGCCTCTCATCGCCCGCTAAGCTGTTTAATCAGGAGACCTCACTTCTGGACGATATTCGCGCTGAGCACGCTCAGCGGGGCATTCATTGCGTTCTGGTTGATGAAAGTCAGTTTCTTACGCGCCTTCAGGTTCACGAACTATCTGACGTTGTAGACAGTCTGGATATTCCGGTTCTGTGCTATGGACTTCGCACAGACTTTCGCGGTGAGCTGTTTACAGGTAGTCAGTATCTTCTTGCGTGGGCAGATAAACTGGTTGAATTAAAGACTATCTGTTTTTGCGGCCGCAAAGCCAGTATGGTGCTGCGTCTCGATCAGGCGGGGCGACCCTATAATGAGGGGGAGCAGGTGGTGATTGGGGGCAACGAACGTTATATTTCAGTGTGCCGTAAACATTATAAACAAGCGCTCGCTACAGGCTCCCTGACGGCCATTCAGGAGCAGCATCGTCATTCAACATCCTGACGTATTAACCATCCTCACCAGCTATACGGTAGATACAAAAAAGCCTCATCAATGATGAGGCTTTTTATTAAGCGTTATCGCAACAACATCAGGCGAGTTTTTTCGCTTTTTTGTCTGCTTTTACCAGCGGGGCAGCAACGGCTGTTTCAGCAGGGGTACCTTCGTTATATTCACGACCGTAGAAGGTATCCAGCAGAATCTGTTTCAGCTCGGCAATCAGTGGATAGCGCGGGTTAGCACCGGTACACTGGTCATCGAATGCGTCTTCAGACAGCTTGTCAACGTGAGCCAGGAAGTCAGCTTCCTGCACGCCAGCTTCGCGGATAGATTTAGGAATACCCAGCTCTGCTTTGATCTCTTCCAGCCATGCCAGCAGCTTACCGATTTTCGCAGCTGTACGGTCACCAGGTGCGCTCAGGCCCAGGTGATCGGCGATTTCAGCATAGCGACGACGAGCCTGAGGGCGGTCGTACTGGCTGAATGCAGTCTGTTTAGTCGGATTGTCGTTCGCGTTATAACGAATAACGTTGCTGATCAACAGGGCGTTTGCCAGACCGTGCGGAATGTGGAACTGTGAGCCCAGTTTATGCGCCATTGAGTGACACACACCGAGGAAGGCGTTCGCAAACGCAATACCAGCGATAGTAGCTGCACTATGAACACGTTCACGCGCAACCGGGTTTTTAGAACCTTCATGGTAAGACGCGGGCAGGTTTTCTTTCAGCAGTTTAAGTGCCTGCAGAGCCTGACCGTCAGAGAACTCAGACGCCAGAACCGAAACGTAAGCTTCCAGAGCGTGAGTTACGGCATCCAGACCACCAAATGCGCACAGTGATTTCGGCATATCCATGACGAGGTTAGCGTCGACAATCGCCATATCTGGCGTTAATGCGTAGTCCGCCAGCGGATATTTTTGACCAGTTGCATCATCTGTTACTACCGCAAACGGGGTAACTTCAGAACCGGTACCGGATGTTGTGGTAACAGCGATCATTTTCGCTTTTACGCCCATTTTCGGGAACTTGTAGATACGTTTACGGATGTCCATAAAGCGCAGCGCCAGTTCTTCGAAGTGAGTTTCCGGATGCTCGTACATGACCCACATGATTTTGGCTGCATCCATCGGGGAGCCGCCGCCCAGTGCGATAATCACGTCTGGTTTAAAGGAGTTAGCCAGTTCAGCGCCTTTACGAACTACAGTCAGAGTTGGGTCAGCTTCAACTTCAAAGAAGACTTCAGTTTCAACGCCGGCTGCTTTCAATACGGAAGTGATCTGGTCAGCATAACCATTATTAAACAGGAAGCGGTCGGTCACAATCATCGCACGTTTGTGACCATCAGTAATCACTTCGTCCAGGGCGATTGGCAGTGAGCCACGACGGAAGTAGATAGATTTCGGAAGTTTATGCCACAACATGTTCTCAGCTCGCTTAGCAACGGTTTTCTTGTTGATCAGATGTTTCGGACCAACGTTCTCAGAGATGGAGTTACCACCCCATGAACCACAACCCAGAGTCAGGGAAGGCGCAAGCTTAAAGTTATACAGGTCACCGATACCACCCTGAGAAGCAGGGGTGTTAATCAGAATACGCGCGGTTTTCATTTCAGCACCGAACTTCTGTACGCGCTCAGGTTGGTTATCCTGATCGGTATAGAGGCAAGAGGTGTGACCGATACCGCCCATCGCCACCAGTTTTTCGGCTTTGACAACCGCATCGTCGAAGTCTTTCGCACGATACATAGCCAGTGATGGTGACAGTTTTTCGTGAGCAAACGGTTCGCTTTCGTCAACAACCGTTACTTCACCTACCAGAATTTTGGTGCTGGCAGGAACGCTAAAGCCAGCCAGTTCAGCAATTTTGTAGGCTGGTTGACCGACGATAGCGGCGTTCAGCGCGCCATTTTTCAGGATAATATCCTGAACGGCTTTCAGTTCGCTGCCCTGGAGCATGTAAGCGCCGTGGCTGGCGAAACGTTCACGCACCGCATCATAGACTGAGTCAACAACGATAACAGACTGTTCAGACGCACAGATTACGCCGTTATCGAAGGTTTTGGACATCAGGATAGAGGCAACAGCACGTTTAATATCTGCGGTTTCATCAATAACAACTGGAGTGTTACCTGCACCCACACCGATAGCTGGTTTGCCCGAGCTGTATGCGGCTTTAACCATACCCGGACCGCCGGTCGCAAGGATCAGGTTAATGTCAGGATGGTGCATTAATGCGTTAGAGAGTTCAACAGACGGTTGGTCGATCCAGCCAATCAGATCTTTCGGCGCACCTGCGGCAATAGCAGCCTGCAGCACAATATCAGCGGCTTTATTCGTCGCATCTTTAGCACGCGGATGTGGAGAGAAAATAATGGCGTTACGCGTTTTGAGGCTGATCAGCGATTTGAAGATTGCGGTTGATGTTGGGTTGGTGGTGGGAACAATACCGCAGATGATACCAATGGGTTCAGCGATAGTGATCGTACCGAAAGTGTCATCTTCAGACAGCACACCACAGGTTTTTTCATCTTTATAGGCGTTGTAGATATACTCGGAAGCAAAGTGGTTTTTAATAACTTTGTCTTCTACGATACCCATACCGGATTCGGCAACGGCCATTTTAGCAAGAGGAATTCGAGCATCGGCAGCGGCCAGAGCGGCAGCGCGGAAAATCTTATCGACTTGCTCTTGAGTGAAACTGGCATATTCACGCTGGGCTTTTTTTACACGCTCTACGAGTGCGTTAAGTTCAGCGACATTAGTAACAGCCATAATGGTCTCCTGATAATGTTAAACTTTTTTAGTAAATCACTGGCCTAATTAGTCAGTATAGACAGACCAGACACTGCTTGCGTAAGTACTTACAAAACAACGGATTTCTTACACTTGATTTACTGATTTACTAAAACAGCTTCACTTTACTCTACGCACTACCTTGCTTTAATTTTTGCTACCTTACGGTGTAGACAAGGTTACTCACTTCTGAGTATGAAATACGTGATCTACATCAAGTTTAAGCAAAGCTGACACCTTTCAGCACCATGTTTTAACCAGTTAGTATCAAATGTTAAGTGTTTTTAATGAGTGTAAAATTCACATTATCATAATCAATACAAATATATAACAACGTGTAATGTCAGGTTTTTTGTCAGATTTGTGGTGAAGTGTATTGCTAAAAAGCGTATCTTCAGCGCGAATCTATAATGACGTTTCGTCAACGACCACTTTTGATGAAGGTGCGGAGCCAACCGTGAGCCAGTCGCTTTTCGATTTCCCTATTTACTTCAAGTTCTTCATTGGCCTTTTCGCCCTGGTTAACCCCATCGGGATCATGCCGGTTTTCATTAGTATGACCAGCTATCAGACAGCTGTCGCACGAAATAAAACCAACATGACTGCCAACGTGTCTGTGGCGATTATTCTCTGGACCTCACTCTTTCTTGGCGACAGTATTCTTCAGCTATTCGGCATTTCAATTGATTCATTTCGCATTGCCGGCGGCATCCTGGTGGTCACTATTGCCATGTCGATGATCAGCGGCAAGTTAGGCGAAGATAAACAAAACAAACAGGAAAAGTCAGAGACGGCTATTCGTGAAAGCGTGGGGGTTGTTCCTCTGGCATTGCCTTTGATGGCGGGGCCGGGTGCTATCAGCTCAACAATTGTATGGGGCACCCGATACCATAACCTGATTCACCTTCTCGGATTTTCAGTGGCGATCGCGCTGTTTGCGTTCTGCTGCTGGAGCGTTTTCCGCATGGCCCCGTGGTTGGTCAGAATGTTGGGTCAGACCGGAATAAACGTCATTACGCGTATCATGGGGTTGTTATTAATGGCGCTGGGTATCGAATTTATTGTCACTGGCATCAAGAGCATTTTTCCAGGCCTCGTTCATTAGTCCCTTCTTTACCTCCTCTCGCGCAAACGAAACCGCTTTTGTTTGCGCCATTATTAGCAAAGCAGATATTTGAAGCTGAAATTACACGCATTCATAATAAAATCCGTTGATAGACAACTCCATTATAGATCAACGCCTTAGAATTAGGCTCGCTATTCTGCTGTATATAATATCAGCAGGCATGCTGTTATTTTTCTCACATTATACTCTTGGGCTTGCTACGGGATTATTGAAATGTTATTAGTAATTTTAGCATTCTTACAGTCAGATGTGCTAAATAGTAACCAAATGTTAATGTTTTGCAAAATACTACAAATAATACCATTACGTTACATTCCGGTGAGATGCATGATGCGATGATGTTGAAATGCAGCCATTTTTTATCGAATTTGCCGCCAGCAAGGCCCTGTCTGGCCCAAGGGGCGAAGGAATAAAAGAGAATTAGTTAACATATTTGCAAATTATATTGGCAGCATGCGGAGGCATTTGATACTTTCCGGCCAGTTAATTTGCAACAGAACTGCGTAGATGAGAATTATTTTCAAATAGATTATCTCATGCTGGAACGCAATATGTCTCGACAGGGGAGACATATTAAAGAATCGACGTAAGGTTGCCGTCAGAGCCAACCGTAATAAATAAGTCGGTGATAGCAACAAAAAAGCAGCCCGGCAGTCGCTAAAAGCTCCTGCATTGACCGGGAACCCTCACGGGAACTGAAGAAGCTGGCCAGTGGTCAGTCATTATAATTATTGGAGTATCAACACAATGTCCATCATCACAAAGAAAAGTCTGGTCGCGGCGGGTATCCTGGCAGCGCTTATTGCAGGAAACGTTGCACTGGCTGCCGATATCCCGGCGGGCGTCACTCTGGCTGAAAAGCAGACCATGATCCGTAATAATGGCGCAGAGCCTCAGTCGCTGGATCCCAATAAAATTGAAGGTGTTCCCGAAGCTAACGTTAGCCGCGATCTGTTTGAGGGACTGCTGGTAACATCTCCTGTTGACGGTCACCCGGTTGCGGGCGTGGCAGAAAGCTGGGACAACAAAGATTTCAAAGTCTGGACCTTCCATTTACGTAAAGATGCTAAATGGTCAAATGGCGAGCCTGTCACCGCCCAGGATTTCGTATACAGCTGGCAGCGTCTGGTCGATCCTAATACTGCATCCCCCTATGCAAGTTATCCGCAGTACGGTCATATCCTGAACGTTGATGAAATCGTTGAAGGTAAGAAAAAACCGTCTGAGCTGGGTGTCAAGGCTATTGATGCAAATACCCTGGAAGTTACGCTCAGTGAGCCGGTACCTTATTTTTACAAGCTGCTGGTTAACCCGGCAATGTCGCCCGTTAATAAAGGTGCAATTGACAAGTTTGGTGAGAAATGGACTCAGCCCGCTAACATCGTTTCTAACGGCGCATATAAGCTAAAAGACTGGGTCGTCAACGAACGCATTGTAATGGAGCGTAATACTCACTACTGGAATAATGCGAAAACAGCCATTAATCAGGTTACCTATCTGCCTATCTCTTCGGAAGTGACCGATGTTAACCGCTATCGCAGCGGCGAAATCGACATGACCTATAACAATTTGCCGATCGAGCTTTTCCAGAAGCTGAAAAAAGAGATCCCGCAGGAAGTACATGTTGATCCGTATCTGTGTACCTATTATTACGAAATCAATAACCAGAAAGCGCCGTTTACCGACGCTCGTGTTCGTACCGCGCTGAAGCTGGGCCTCGACCGCGATATCATCACTAATAAAGTGAAAGCACAGGGTGACCTGCCAGCGTTCGGATATACCCCACCGTACACCGATGGCGCGAAGCTGACTAAACCGGAATGGTTTACCTGGACTCAGGAAAAGCGTAATGAAGAAGCGAAGAAATTGCTGGCCGAGGCAGGCTATACCGCAGATAAGCCGCTGACATTTAACCTGCTGTACAATACTTCAGACCTGCATAAGAAACTGGCGATTGCCGCGGCGTCTATCTGGAAGAAAAATCTTGGCGTAAACGTTAAACTGGTCAATCAGGAATGGAAAACGTTCCTCGATACTCGTCATCAGGGTACCTATGATGTCGCGCGTGCCGGCTGGTGCGCAGACTATAACGAACCGACTTCTTTCCTTAATACCATGCTGTCCACCAGCTCAATGAACACCGCGCATTATAAAAGCCCGGCCTTTGACAGCATCATGGCCGATGCCGTTAAAGCCACTGACGAAGCTAAGCGTACCGAACTGTATGATAAAGCTGAGCAGCAGTTAGGCAAAGACAGCGCCATCGTTCCGGTCTATTACTATGTGAATGCCCGCCTGGTGAAACCATGGGTGGGGGGATACTCTGGTAAAGATCCAATGGACGACTTGTACACGAAAGATATGTACATCATTAAGCATTAATGGCAATACGCGGGGCAGCAGGTATCTGCCCCGCAGTGTCTTATTTCATCGTACTACAAAGGCACACGCCAGAAGGTATGGGCAATGTTGAAATTTATTCTACGTCGCTGTCTGGAAGCGATTCCGACGCTATTTATTCTTATTACAATCTCTTTCTTTATGATGCGCCTCGCTCCGGGAAGTCCTTTTACCGGAGAACGTACGCTGCCGCCTGAAGTCATGGCGAATATTGAAGCGAAATATCATCTGAACGATCCTATCTCTACGCAGTACTTCAATTATCTGAAGCAGCTTGCGCACGGTGATTTTGGACCTTCTTTTAAGTACAAAGATTATTCTGTAAACGATTTAGTTGCCGCCAGCTTTCCCGTCTCGGCTAAACTCGGTGCTGCTGCATTTTTACTCGCCGTCATATTTGGCGTTTCAGCGGGTGTTATTGCTGCCCTGAAGCAAAATACGAAGTGGGATTACTCGGTGATGGGAATAGCAATGACCGGGGTGGTTATCCCGAGCTTTGTGGTGGCTCCTTTATTGGTCATGATCTTTTCCATCACCCTCAAATGGTTGCCGGGCGGTGGCTGGAACGGAGGGGCGCTCATTTATATGATCCTGCCGATGGTCGCGCTGTCATTAGCCTATATTGCCAGCATTGCACGTATTACCCGTGGTTCAATGATTGAGGTGCTGCATTCCAACTTTATCCGCACAGCAAAGGCAAAAGGGTTACCAATGCGACGTATTATTCTTCGCCACGCCCTGAAACCTGCACTGCTACCGGTATTATCATATATGGGTCCGGCCTTCGTCGGCATCATCACAGGTTCAATGGTCATTGAAACTATTTATGGTTTGCCGGGTATTGGTCAACTTTTCGTAAACGGTGCGCTGAACCGTGACTACTCACTGGTATTGAGCCTGACGATTCTGGTAGGTGCGCTGACCATTTTGTTTAATGCGGTTGTCGACGTGCTGTATGCCGTTATCGACCCGAAAATCCGTTACTGACGCTGGAGCTCGCCATGATGTTAAGTAAGAAAAACAGCGAGGCGCTGGAAAACTTCAGTGAAAAGCTCGACGTTGAAGGACGTAGTCTCTGGCAGGATGCGCGACGTCGTTTCGTGCATAACCGTGCAGCGGTTGCCAGCCTGATTATGCTGATCGTGATTGCCCTGTTTGTCATTCTGGCACCGTTATTATCACCGTTTACCTATTTTGATACTGACTGGGAGATGATGTCGGCGGCTCCGGATATGGCTTCAGGGCACTATTTTGGTACCGATTCCTCCGGACGCGATCTGCTGGTACGCGTGGCAATCGGCGGGCGTATCTCGCTGATGGTCGGCATTGCTGCCGCTCTGGTCGCCGTGATTGTCGGCACGCTATATGGATCGCTTTCTGGTTATCTGGGCGGAAAAATTGACTCCGTTATGATGCGTCTGCTGGAAATCCTCAACTCGTTTCCGTTTATGTTCTTTGTCATCCTGCTGGTGACCTTCTTTGGGCAAAATATCCTGCTGATCTTTGTGGCTATCGGTATGGTTTCCTGGCTAGATATGGCGCGTATTGTACGTGGTCAGACGCTCAGCCTGAAGCGCAAAGAGTTCATTGAGGCGGCACAGGTCGGCGGTGTCTCTACGGCAAATATCGTGGTGCGTCACATCGTACCTAACGTCCTTGGTGTCGTGGTCGTGTATGCGTCACTGCTGGTTCCCAGCATGATCCTGTTCGAATCATTCCTGAGTTTTCTGGGACTCGGTACCCAGGAGCCATTAAGCAGCTGGGGCGCATTACTGAGCGATGGGGCAAACTCAATGGAAGTTTCGCCCTGGCTGTTACTCTATCCGGCAGGTTTTCTGGTTGTGACCCTGTTTTGTTTTAACTTTATCGGCGATGGCTTACGTGATGCCCTCGACCCGAAAGATCGTTAAGGAGCGCCGCCATGAGTATTATTCCAACTTCTCCGGTGGAACATAAATCCCCTCTGCTGCTGGATGTCAAAGATCTGCGCGTCACGTTCTCAACGCCGGATGGTGATGTCACCGCCGTCAACGATCTGAACTTCAGTCTGAAGGCCGGTGAAACGCTGGGTATTGTGGGCGAATCAGGCTCCGGTAAATCACAAACTGCATTTGCTTTAATGGGCCTGCTGGCCGCTAACGGGCGGATCACCGGTTCGGCAACGTTCGAAGGTAAGCAGATCCTCAATCTTCCTGAGAAAGACTTGAACCAGCTGCGCGCTGAACAAATCTCCATGATTTTTCAGGACCCCATGACGTCGTTAAATCCGTATATGCGGGTAGATGAGCAGTTAATGGAAGTTCTGATGCTGCATAAAGGCATTGGCAAAGCCGCGGCGTTTGAAGAATCTGTAAAAATGCTTGATGCGGTCAAAATGCCTGAGGCGCGCAAGCGTATGCGTATGTATCCGCACGAATTTTCCGGCGGTATGCGCCAGCGCGTAATGATTGCAATGGCGCTAATGTGTAAACCGAAACTGCTGATCGCGGATGAACCTACCACCGCTCTGGATGTCACCGTTCAGGCGCAGATAATGACCCTGTTAAATGAGCTGAAGCGCGAGTTTAATACTGCCATTATTATGATTACCCATGACCTGGGGGTAGTAGCGGGTATTTGCGATAAAGTGCTGGTGATGTATGCCGGACGTACCATGGAATATGGCCACGCTCGCGATGTTTTCTATCAGCCAGCCCATCCTTATTCTATCGGTCTGTTAAACGCAGTTCCTCGTCTGGATGCGGAAGGGGGAGCGTTACTGACCATCCCGGGTAATCCGCCAAATCTGCTGCGACTGCCGAAAGGGTGTCCGTTCCAGCCGCGCTGCCCACATGCGATGGAAATCTGCAGTAGCGCGCCACCGCTGGTGGAATTTGCGCCGGGCCGCCTGCGCGCCTGCTTTAAGCCGGTGGAGGAGCTGGTATGAATTCCGTAACAGAAAACAGAAATGTACTGCTTGAAATCGCGGATCTGAAAGTCCATTTTGATATCAAAGACGGTAAACAGTGGTTCTGGCAGCCGGCAAAAACGCTTAAAGCGGTCGACGGCGTTACGCTGCGGCTGTACGAGGGCGAAACGCTGGGCGTAGTCGGGGAATCCGGATGCGGAAAATCCACGTTCGCCCGTGCCATTATTGGTCTGGTTAAGGCGACCGATGGTAAAGTGGCCTGGCTTGGAAAAGATCTGCTGGGTATGAAGCCGGACGAATGGCGCAATGTGCGTAGCGACATTCAAATGATTTTCCAGGATCCGCTGGCATCGCTTAATCCGCGTATGACCATTGGCGAAATTATTGCCGAACCGCTGCGGACCTATCATCCGAAGATGTCACGTCAGGATGTGCGCGATCGGGTAAAAGCCATGATGATGAAAGTCGGGCTATTGCCTAATCTCATCAACCGTTACCCGCACGAGTTCTCAGGCGGGCAATGCCAGCGTATTGGTATTGCCAGGGCGCTGATCCTCGAGCCGAAACTGATCATCTGTGATGAGCCGGTATCCGCGCTGGATGTTTCTATTCAGGCTCAGGTCGTCAACCTGCTGCAAAATTTGCAGCGTGAAATGGGGTTGTCGCTGATATTTATTGCCCACGATTTAGCCGTGGTAAAACATATCTCCGACCGCGTGCTGGTGATGTACCTGGGGCATGCCGTAGAGCTGGGCACCTATGATGAGGTGTATCATAATCCGCTGCATCCTTACACTAAAGCCCTGATGTCTGCGGTTCCGGTACCCGATCCGGACCTGGAAAAGAATAAAACTATCCAGCTGCTTGAAGGCGAGTTACCTTCGCCTATCAATCCGCCTTCTGGCTGTGTTTTCCGTACGCGTTGTCCTATTGCCGGACCCGAGTGCGCCAAAACACGTCCGGTACTGGAAGGGAGTTTCCGCCACGCGGTCTCCTGCCTGAAGGTTGACCCGCTTTAAACGCGAAGGCTGACGAAAGTCAGCCTTTTTTATATTCTCAGGGCGATTATCAGGGCAGCACTGCTGCCCTGAACGCTATTCACGCCAGAGGATATGGCACAGTTTGTGATCTTTTTCCCGACATAACAGGACACGCGCAAAAACATCGTTAAGTTCGCCCCCGTCGGTTTCAGCAAGACCAATAACGACCTCGGCAAAAAAGTCTGGATTCAGATCAAAGTCCACATGCTCCTGCCAGTCTTCTGACGGATCAAACAGCTCTGCACCTCCACGCTCTTCAAACTGCAGATTAAACAGGATGATATCTGCCGGGTCGAGATTGTCGCCTGCCAGTTCCAGAAAAATATCGTAAGCCTGCTCAAGCGTTTCATCTTCAGTAAGACGGTTATTGAGATCCATATCCATAATGAGTACCTGTTAATTATCGATTTGGCTCGTTTTACAGTAACGGACTGAAGAAGTAAAACAGTCGCTCTGTTATTCGCTGCCATAATGGACGTTTTGCCCACAGCCGGCTATCAAGCAGCCGTGAACGAGAAATATAATCATCCTGAACAGCGGCTAAATCGCCGCCAAATCCGGCATCGTCAATAACCAACGTAATTTCAAAGTTTAGCCACAAACTGCGCATATCCAGATTCACCGTGCCGACGAGGCTCAGCTCGCCGTCAACCAGTACGCTTTTGGTGTGCAACAATCCACCTTCGAACTGATATATCTTAACGCCGGCCTCCAGTAACTCAGCAAAGAATGCACGACTGGCCCAGCCAACCAGCAGGGAGTCATTTTTACGCGGCAAAATTATACTGACATCCACGCCCCGCTGGGCGGCGGTACAAATAGCATGTAGCAGATCGTCGCTGGGCACAAAGTAGGGCGTGCTCATGATCAAGTATTCACGGGCAGCATATGCCGCGGTTAACAATGCCTGATGAATCAGGTCTTCAGGGAAACCGGGGCCTGAAGCAATGGTATGGATCGTGTGCCCACTGGCTTCTTCGAATGGCATAACATTGTTGTCAGGTGGCGGAGGTAAAATCCGTTTACCGGTTTCAATCTCCCAATCGCACGAATAGACAATGCCCATTGCGGTCGCGACCGGCCCTTCCATGCGGGCCATGAGATCGACCCACTGACCGACGCCGGCATCCTGCTTGAAGAAACGGGGATCAACCATATTCATACTACCGGTATAAGCAATATAGTTATCAACCATAATCATCTTGCGATGCTGACGCAGATCCATGCGGCGCAGGAATACACGCATTAAATTGACTTTTAACGCCTCGACAACCTCTATGCCCGCATTGCGCATCATATTCGCCCACGGGCTGCGAAAGAAGGCTACGCTACCGGCAGAATCTAACATCAGCCGGCAGTGTACGCCACGACGCGCGGCGGCCATTAACGATTCCGCTACCTGATCGGCCATCCCGCCCGGCTGCCAGATGTAAAACACCATCTCAATATTGTGCCGCGCCAGTTGAATATCGCGAATAAGCGCCTGCATCACGTCATCGGACGTGGTTAATAGCTGGAGCTGATTGCCTTTAACGCCGCCGATGCCCTGACGACGTTCACAGAGCTTAAACAACGATGAGGCGACGGCACTGTTTTCTTCGGCAAAGATATATTTGCAGGCTTTAAGATCGTTAAGCCATTTTGCTGTTGATGGCCACATGGCACGCGCACGTTCTGCACGCCGTTTGCCAAGATGCAATTCACCTACCGACAGATAAGCGATAATGCCTACCAGCGGTAAAATATAGATAATTAACAGCCATGCCATCGCGGAAGGAACTGCACGGCGCTTCATCAGGATGCGTAAGGTGATACTCGCAATGAGCAACCAGTATCCAAGAATGAGCAGCCAGCTCACTACCGTGTAGAAGGTTGTCATAAATAAAAAAATCCTTTTGATAGCGTATTGTTATGAGTGTACGCGCACATAAAATTCTGGCAAATAAAAAGCGGGTACGAAAAGCGCTGTTCTGATGACAGCAAGAGTTTATAATGCACGTTCTTCCTTTATAAGAGCAGTAAAAATGAAGCGTAGTCGAACGGAAGTGGGACGCTGGCGTATGCTGAGACAGGCAAGTCGTCGTAAATCCCGCTGGCTTGAAGGTCAGTCTCGTCGCAACATGCGTATTCACTCCATCAGGAAGTGTTTACTTAACCAGCACCGCAATATTCTGCTGTTTGCGATTTACGATCTCTAAGTGAAAAGGGCACCGTTAAAGGTGCCCACAATTTTAGAATACCTTTTTGTACGGTTTTATCGTCACATTCTGATAAACACCCGCCGCAACATACGGATCGGCATCTGCCCACTCGGTCGCTTTCTCTATAGATTCAAATTCGGCTATCACCGTTGAGCCAGTGAAACCGGCAGCACCCGGATCGTTACTGTCCACCGCAGGCAGTGGGCCAGCCGTAAGCAGACGTCCTTCATCCTGTAATAGTTGCAGGCGAGCCAGATGCGCAGGGCGCACGGACTGGCGTTTTTGCAGCGAATCAGCTACATCTTCAGCGTAAATAACATACAGCACGGTAAGAGCTCCTTATCTTTAATTTGCCAAAATACGGTATGTGAAAGCAGAGCAGACTGCAATCACCACGTTTAGCAGGGTAAAACCTTGTATAAACCAGAGATGAATTGTGCCGATTTTGGTAAAAAATGGACGAAGAGAAAATGGCTTATTGAATATGATTGCTATTTGCATTTAAAATTAGCTCATCATTTTTCAACAGATACCACTATGACTTCGATGGCCCTTGATTTACCACGCCGCTTTCCATGGCCTACATTGCTAGCTTTGTCTATTCACGGTGCTGTAATAGCAGGTCTGCTTTACACCTCGGTAAATCAGGTTGTTGAATTGCCCGCACCCGCGCAGCCTATGTCCATAACGCTGGTAGCGCCTGTGCAACCCGAACCGGTTGTTCAGCCTCCGGCTCCTGAACCCGTGGTTGAACCAGAACCTGAGCCAGAACCGGTTCCGGAACCGCCAAAAGAGGCGCCGGTGGTGATTGAAAAACCAAAACCAAAACCTGAGCCAAAGCCGAAACCTAAGCCGAAACCGGTAAAGAAAGTCGAGCAGCCAAAACGCGACGTTAAACCAGCGGAGCCGCGACCGGCCTCGCCTTTCGACAACGCAGCGCCTTCGCGCACGGTAAATAATACGCCTCCGGCGGCTAAGCCAGCCGTGACAGCACCCACCGGTCCGCGGGCATTAGCGCGTAATCAGCCTTCTTATCCGGCGCGCGCACTGGCGCTTCGTGTGGAAGGTAAAGTCAGGGTGAAATTTGATGTGACTGCTGATGGACGCGTGGATAACGTGCAGATCCTCTCCGCTCAACCTTCGAATATGTTTGAGCGGGAAGTGAAAACAGCAATGCGCAAATGGCGCTATGAATCGGGTAAGCCGGGAAATGGGCTGATTATGAATATTGAATTCCGCATCAACGGCGGTGTTAAAATAAACTAACCAACCCGTTCAGGCCGCCAGACGGGGCCTGATTATGGTGCCAGAACGCGATCCAGCGCATTTTGTGCGGTCATCAGGTGCTGGCCGCCAAACAGAATTGCCCGGTTAAGCAGCGTGTACAGTTGATACACAGGCTGTCTTTCAAGAAAACCTGACGGAAGCGGGGAAACGGATTGATAGCCATCGTAAATCTGCGGCGGTTGATCGGGATGCAGTGGAAGCATCGCTAAATCGCACTCTCTGTCTCCCCAATAGCAGGCGGGATCGTAGATAAATGGCCCCTCCGGCCCCAGCGCGCAATTGTCTGACCACAGATCGCCATGCAGCAGGGAAGGCTGTGGCTGATGATTGCCCAGACGCTGTTGGATCAGGGTGACAATGGTATCAATATCACCAAACGAAAGACCTTTTTCAGCGGCCAGCTCCAGTTGCCAGCCAATACGCTGCTCGGCAAAAAAAGTGGACCAGCGACGCTGCCAGGCATTTGGCTGTGGCGTGGTGGAGAGCGCATTGTCAAAATCCAGGCCAAACTGTGGCTGATCGCTCCACTGATGAAGACGTGCGATTTGCTGACCCAGCTGAAATGCACTGTGCGCATCCAGCGGCCGAACGGGTAAATAGTCCATGACCAGAAAAGCATTATCTTGCTCGCTGCCTACCGCCCACACACGGGGAACGGCAACCGTTTTACTGCGTGACAGGAGTTCCAGCTGATCGGCTTCTGCCGTAAAGCAGGGGAGCAACTCGCGCTCATCGTATTTCACAAAAAAATCCCGGCCAGCATAGCGAATGTGCCATGCGGCGTGGATTTCTCCGCCAGGCAGTTCACGACGCTGTTCGATCTCACCTTCGCCAAGTTGCTCACTTAACAGTCGACTGATAGCCTGCCACATGTTCTTTCTCCCATGTTTATTGCCATATCATAACGTTAGCGCACAAATGCTTTGAAAAAACCGAACTCACGCACAGTTGAAAAAACTGCCTGCCGTAATGGCACTTATTGCTTATCGTTTAACCAGGATTCAAATACGGTCACATGAACATCAGGAGTAATACCTAAGGCACTTTCAGCAAGCCCTGTTGCCAGCGCTTTTACCTCTTGTTCATTGTGGGGACTGACAAGGCCAAACGAGTTAGTTCCCAGCTCATGAACCTTACCGTCATTATCGCTAAGCGTAAGGAGAAAGCCCGCGCGCGTGAGCTGGTTATTAAGCTCATTAATTTGGGTGAGGGTTTCTTCATGAAACTTCACCGTCACTACATATCGTTTTATATCGCCTTCGCTCATGACTCACCTCATGAATTAACGGATTTTTTTAGCATAGCTGATGATAATGGTTTGGCGACTTGTGTCGCCTGACGCGGGCACAGGTATTAAACCCGACGCAAATAATCATAAATCTTCTGTGTATTTTCTGCCGAACAGAGACGCGTACCCTGATTGATCGTCGCAGCACTGCCGGCAGCAACGCCGTAGCTAACCATCTCCGCAAGCGTGGCATTTTCAGCCATTTTCAGGGTCATTGCGCCAACCATACTGTCACCTGCTCCGACAGTGCTCTGGCTTTTAACTGGAGGGGGCACAATCTGCACGCAATCCTTATTATCTACGCCCAGTGCGCCTTGTGGTCCCAGTGACACCACGACTCGCCGCGCTTTTCCGCTGCGAACAAGTTCCTGCGCCGCCTCGCGCACATCATCAGGTTGTGTAAGTTCACGCTGTACTAAGGCACTTAACTCTTTCAGGTTGGGCTTTACCAGTTCAATATTACCGAACGCCAGCGCGGCAGCAAGCGCCTCCCCGGAACTGTCAACAATACAGCGAATACTATGCTGCTGCGCCGATTTCACCAGTTGTGCCAGCCGATCAGCCTTAATACCTGGCGGAAGGCTGCCGCTGATGACCAGCAGTGAGTCCGCTTCGATCTCAAGTACGCATTTCTCAAGCTGATGGAATTCATCATCGGTAAGCGTTGCGCCTGGCATCACGAACCGATATTGCTCGCCGCTGGACTCCACATGAACATGGAGATTTTGCCGTGTCCAGTCCTGGGCGTTGACGGTGTATACCGGTACCTGCTCATCAGCCAGTAAACTCACTAAATGTTCGCCCGTTGCACCACCCGCCGGAAAAATAGCCGAAGCTCTACCCCCGAGAAAGGTAATCGCCCGGGCGACATTAATACCACCGCCGCCGGGCTCGAATACCGGCGCGCTACAGCGCAATTTTCCTTCGGGATAAAGTTGTGGTGTCAGTGTGGCACTGTCCAGAGAGGGAGCGAATGTGAGGGTATATATTTTAACCATAATAAAGCCTCTTTTTATCTCTTTAAGAGCATGACCTAATACAGATAACAGTAAGCCTGGCATTAAAGTCAGTGTAGTGACAGGGCAACAGCATGATTTTACAAATAAATACGCTTTTAATCAGGCAATAACAGCTCGGGAAGGGATACGGTTTTGGGATCGTTCTTATTCAAAAAATCCTGTAATATTTCATTGCTATGTTAATAGAGCCTTTTTATAATTTGTTACCTTTCTCTGGATTGTTAACATTGATCCCCTCGAAAGTTTCCGGGACCGTGATGGTCTCTTTTTTTGTTGTGCGGACTTATTATAAATGAAGCTCTTAAAGACAGTTCCTGCTGCTATATTACTGGCGGGAGGCGTTTTTGCATCAATGTATGCAATGGCCGACGATAGCGTTTTTACTGTCATGGACGATCCTTCTAGTGCGAAAAAACCTTTTGAAGGTAATGTTAATGCGGGTTATCTCGCGCAGTCGGGGAATACTAAAAGTTCCTCATTGACGGCTGATTCAACCCTGACCTGGTACGGCAATGCTACTGCCTGGTCTTTATGGGGCAATGCCAGCAACACCTCTTCTAACGATGAGCGTTCTTCTGAGAAATATGCGATTGGTGGACGTTCTCGTTATAACCTGTCAGATGAAAACTATCTGTTTGGTCAGGGAAGCTGGTTAACTGATCGGTATAATGGTTATAAAGAACGCGACATTGTGACCGCAGGTTATGGTCGTCAGTTCTTAAACGGGCCGGTACACAGTCTGCGTTTTGAATTTGGTCCCGGTGTTCGCTACGATCAATACACTGACGGTGGCAATGAAACCCAGCCGCTGGGTTATGCATCCGGAACCTATGCCTGGCAGATGACGGACAACGCAAAATTTACGCAGGGCGTATCCGTATTTGGTGCTGAAGATACCACCGTAAATTCTGAGAGCGCGCTTAATGTCGCGATTAACGAGCATTTCGGTCTGAAGGTTGCCTATAACCTTACCTGGAACTCTAATCCGCCGGACAGTGCGCCGGAGCATACCGATCGCCGTACAACGCTATCACTGGGTTATAAAATGTAATTTGAGCGGGCCGATTAAAGGCGGCCCGACTTTCCCGCCTGTATTTCTGTAATTGCATTAATCCTGCCTACTGAGTTAACTATACCTTTAGCAAAGACAAAAAAGTCAATTGAACCAATATGAAGCTGAATGGTGCAAACACGCTTTTTTTAATGTTACTATTCAGAGACGGCGTGAAATTAACGATATGCCGGGTTTTCAAATTGCGTCCCAATTTAGCAATTGTTGGTTAGATGGCGTCGCAATTTACTGTTTATAAACGATTATTCTCTTTGTATGTGATCTTTCGTGTGGGTCACCACTGCAAATAAGGACATAAAATGCCTGTAATTACCCTTCCTGATGGCAGCCAACGCCAGTTCGATCGTCCCGTAAGCCCGCTTGATGTTGCTCTTGATATCGGACCTGGTCTGGCGAAAGCCTGCATCGCGGGTCGCGTTAATGGTGAGCTGGTTGACGCAACCGATCTCATTGAAAACGATGCTCAGTTAGCGATTATCACCGCGAAAAATGACGAGGGTGTGGAAATTATTCGCCACTCCTGCGCGCATTTGCTGGGTCATGCTATTAAGCAGCTCTGGCCTGACACTAAAATGGCGATTGGCCCGGTCATCGACAACGGTTTTTATTATGACGTTGATCTCGATCATACGCTGACCCAGGAAGATATCGACGCGCTCGAAAAGCGGATGCACGAGCTCGCTGAAAAAAACTATGACGTCATCAAGAAAAAAGTGAGCTGGGAAGAGGCGCGTGACGCCTTTGTTCAGCGCGGTGAAACGTATAAAGTTTCTATTCTTGATGAAAATATTTCCCATGATGATAAGCCAGGCCTTTATCATCATGAAGAATACGTTGATATGTGTCGTGGACCGCACGTGCCGAACATGCGTTTTTGCCATCACTTCAAGCTGATGAAAACCGCAGGTGCGTACTGGCGGGGCGATAGCGACAATAAAATGCTGCAGCGTATTTATGGTACGGCCTGGGCGGATAAAAAGGCGCTAAGTGCCTATTTGCAACGCCTGGAAGAAGCGGCTAAACGTGACCACCGTAAAATCGGTAAACAGCTCGACCTGTATCATATGCAGGAAGAGGCGCCGGGCATGGTTTTCTGGCATAATGACGGTTGGACCATCTTCCGCGAACTGGAAACGTTTGTACGTTCCAAGCTGAAAGAGTATCAGTATCAGGAAGTTAAAGGTCCCTTTATGATGGACCGTGTGCTGTGGGAAAAAACCGGCCACTGGGAAAACTATAAAGATGCAATGTTCACCACTTCTTCTGAGAACCGTGAATACTGCATTAAGCCGATGAACTGTCCTGGTCACGTCCAGATCTTTAATCAGGGCCTGAAATCTTACCGTGATTTGCCGCTGCGTATGGCCGAGTTCGGTAGTTGCCATCGTAACGAGCCGTCAGGTGCGTTACATGGCCTGATGCGCGTTCGCGGCTTTACTCAGGATGATGCTCATATCTTCTGTACGGAAGAACAAGTACGTGATGAAGTTAACGCATGTATTCGTTTAGTCTATGATATGTATAGCACCTTTGGCTTCGAGAAGATCGTCGTCAAACTTTCCACTCGTCCTGAAAAGCGTATTGGCAGCGACGAGACCTGGGATCGTGCTGAGGCGGACCTGGCCGTTGCGCTGGAAGAGAACAACATCCCATTCGAGTATCAGGTGGGTGAGGGTGCGTTCTACGGTCCGAAAATTGAATTTACCCTATATGACTGCCTCGATCGTGCATGGCAGTGCGGTACAGTACAGCTGGACTTCTCATTACCTTCGCGTTTAAGCGCATCTTATGTTGGTGAAAGTAATGAACGTCAGATTCCGGTAATGATCCACCGCGCAATTCTTGGTTCTCTGGAGCGCTTTATTGGTATCCTGACCGAAGAATTTGCGGGCTTCTTCCCAACCTGGCTTGCACCGGTGCAGGTAGTTGTGATGAACATTACTGATTCTCAAGCCGATTATGTCAGCGAATTGACGCAAAAATTGCAAAATGCGGGCATTCGTGTAAAAGCGGACTTGAGAAATGAGAAGATTGGCTTTAAAATCCGCGAGCACACTTTACGTCGTGTCCCTTACATGTTGGTCTGTGGCGACAAAGAGGTTGAAGCCGGCAAAGTTGCCGTGCGCACCCGTCGTGGCAAAGACTTGGGCAGCCTGGACGTAAATGAAGTTATCGAGAAGCTGCAACAAGAGATTCGCAGCCGCAGTCTACAACAACTGGAGGAATAAGGTATTAAAGGCGGAAAACGAGTTCAAACGGCACGTCCGAATCGTATCAATGGCGAGATTCGCGCCCTGGAAGTTCGCTTAACAGATCTTGAAGGCGAACCCCTGGGTATTGTGAGTCTGAGAGAAGCAATCGAAAAGGCTGAAGAAGCTGGAGTAGATTTAGTTGAAATCAGCCCTAACGCCGAACCGCCAGTTTGTCGTATTATGGACTACGGCAAGTTCCTTTATGAAAAGAGTAAGTCTTCTAAGGAACAGAAGAAGAAACAGAAAGTTATCCAGGTTAAGGAAATTAAATTCCGTCCTGGTACCGATGATGGCGATTACCAGGTAAAACTCCGCAGCCTGGTTCGCTTTCTGGAAGAGGGTGATAAGGCTAAGATCACACTGCGTTTTCGCGGTCGTGAGATGGCCCACCAGCAGATTGGTATGGAAGTGCTGACGCGCGTCCGTGACGATCTGAGTGAACTGGCAGTTGTCGAATCCTTCCCAACGAAGATCGAAGGCCGCCAGATGATCATGGTGCTCGCTCCTAAGAAGAAACAGTAAGGCCTTCAAGCAGTAATGACTGTGGTTTCACAGTCATTACTCGCCTACGTTTCGTTTATTAACAATGCGAAGTGGAAGTTATTAAAATGCCAAAAATTAAGACCGTACGCGGTGCTGCTAAGCGCTTCAAAAAAACCGGTAAAGGTGGTTTTAAGCACAAGCACGCTAACCTGCGTCACATTCTGACCAAAAAAGCTACTAAGCGTAAACGTCACCTGCGTCCGAAAGCCATGGTTTCTAAAGGCGATCTGGGCCTGGTAATCGCGTGCCTGCCGTACGCATAAGTCGTTAACCCTTTTAACTTTTTAATTAGAATAGATACAGGAGAGCACATATGGCTCGCGTAAAACGTGGTGTAGTTGCCCGTGCACGTCACAAGAAAATTTTGAAACAAGCCAAAGGCTACTACGGTGCGCGTTCACGCGTATACCGCGTTGCCTTCCAGGCTGTTATCAAAGCTGGTCAGTATGCTTACCGTGACCGTCGTCAACGTAAGCGTCAGTTCCGTCAACTGTGGATTGCGCGTATCAACGCAGCAGCACGTCAGAACGGTATCTCTTACAGCAAATTCATCAACGGCCTGAAAAAAGCCTCTGTTGAAATCGACCGTAAGATCCTGGCTGACATCGCAGTATTCGACAAAGTTGCGTTCACCGCGCTGGTCGAAAAAGCGAAATCAGCTCTGGCCTAAGCCAGTTGAGAAGAGGGAGCCTGGCTCCCTCTTCTTTGTTTTTATTAATATTTTTCCGTTAAGCTCTTTCAACAAGGCCTTAATTTCCCGCTAACACAAGGTAACGCAAGCATGAATGCTGCTATTTTCCGCTTCTTTTTTTACTTTAGCACCTGAATCAGGGAGGCTAGCGCGTGAGAAAAGAAACGAAAAACAGCGCCAGAAAGCCTCCCAGTGGAGGCTTTTTTTGTATCTGGTGTTTGGATATATCGTCACATAATGAGGAAAATCATGTCACATCTCGCAGAGCTGGTTGCCAGTGCGAAGGCAGCCATTAACCAGGCGTCAGATGTTGCCGCGTTAGATAATGTACGCGTTGAATATTTGGGCAAAAAAGGGCAATTGACCCTGCAAATGACGACCCTGCGTGAGCTGCCCGCAGAAGAACGTCCTGCGGCAGGTGCAGTGATCAATGAAGCCAAGGAGCAGGTTCAGCAGGCGTTGAATGCCCGTAAATCCGATCTGGAAAGCGCGGCGCTCAATGCACGCCTGGCCCAGGAAACCATTGATGTTTCACTGCCGGGCCGTCGCATTGAAAATGGCGGCCTGCATCCGGTAACGCGTACTATCGATCGTATCGAGAGTTTCTTTGGTGAACTGGGCTTTACCGTTGCGACCGGCCCGGAGATCGAAGACGATTACCACAACTTTGATGCGCTGAATATTCCAGGCCACCATCCGGCGCGTGCCGATCATGACACTTTCTGGTTTGATGCGACTCGCCTGCTGCGTACCCAGACTTCCGGTGTGCAGATCCGCACTATGAAAAATCAGCAGCCGCCAATCCGTATTATCGCTCCGGGTCGCGTTTATCGTAACGACTACGATCAGACACATACCCCGATGTTTCATCAGATGGAAGGGTTGATTGTCGATACACACATCAGCTTTACCAATCTGAAAGGCACACTGCACGATTTCCTGCGTAACTTCTTTGAGGAAGATTTGCAGATCCGCTTCCGTCCCTCTTATTTCCCGTTTACCGAGCCGTCCGCAGAAGTGGATGTAATGGGTAAAAACGGTAAATGGCTGGAAGTGTTGGGCTGCGGCATGGTGCATCCGAATGTACTGCGCAATGTTGGCATCGATCCGGAAGTTTATTCTGGCTTTGCATTCGGCATGGGAATGGAACGTCTGACTATGCTGCGTTACGGTGTCACCGATTTACGTGCATTTTTCGAAAACGATTTGCGTTTCCTCAAACAGTTTAAATAAGGGCAGGATAAAATAATGAAATTCAGTGAACTGTGGTTACGCGAATGGGTTAACCCGGCGGTCGACAGCGAAGCGTTGTCCGGTCAAATCACGATGGCAGGTCTGGAAGTTGACGGCGTCGATGCGGTGGCCGGCAGCTTTAGTGGCGTTGTGGTAGGCGAAGTGGTGGAATGCGCTCAACACCCGAACGCGGATAAACTGCGCGTAACGAAAGTGAACGTCGGTGGTGAGCGTCTGCTGGACATCGTCTGCGGTGCGCCTAACTGTCGCCTGGGGCTGAAAGTTGCGGTAGCAACCATTGGTGCAGTACTGCCTGGCGACTTTAAAATTAAAGCGGCTAAGCTGCGCGGTGAGCCGTCGGAAGGAATGCTGTGCTCCTTTTCGGAGCTGGGTGTTTCCGACGATCACAGCGGCATTATCGAACTGCCGGCTGATGCGCCGCTGGGTACGGATATTCGTGAGTATCTGAAGCTTGACGATAACACGATTGAAATTAGCGTAACCCCCAACCGTGCCGATTGCCTGGGCATTATTGGCGTAGCGCGCGATGTGGCTGTGCTGAATAAACTGCCGCTTAACGTGCCGCACGTTGAGGCAGTGAACGCAACGATTGATGATGTGCTGCCTATTCAGGTTGATGCAACAGACGCGTGTCCTCGCTATCTGGGCCGCGTGATCAACGGCATTAATGTTAATGCGCCAACGCCGCTGTGGATGAGAGAGAAGCTGCGCCGTTGCGGAATACGCTCTATTGATGCTGTGGTTGACGTGACCAACTATGTGCTGCTGGAGCTGGGGCAGCCGATGCACGCTTTCGATAAAGATCGTATTGAAGGCGGGATTAACGTCCGTATGGCAAAAGATGGCGAGACGCTGGTACTGCTCGACGGCTCTGAAGCGAAGTTAAGCGCGGATACGCTGGTTATTGCTGACCATAATAAAGCGCTGGCCATGGCAGGTATCTTCGGCGGCGAATTCTCGGGCGTAAATGACGAGACCAGAAATGTTCTGCTGGAATCGGCCTTCTTCAGCCCGCTGTCTATAACCGGACGCGCGCGTCGTCATGGCCTGCATACTGATGCGTCTCACCGTTATGAACGCGGTGTCGATCCGGTTTTACAATATAAAGCCATGGAACGCGCAACACGCCTGCTTCTTGATATCTGCGGTGGTGAAGCGGGTCCGGTCATTGACGTAACCTGCGAGGCTGCCCTGCCGAAGCGTGCCACTATCACTCTGCGTCGCAGTAAGCTTGATCGTCTGATTGGTCATCATATCGCCGACGAACAGGTAGTGGATATTTTGACCCGTCTGGGCTGTGACGTTACGGCTGGCAATGATGAGTGGCAGGCAGTGGCACCGACCTGGCGCTTCGATATGGCTATCGAAGAAGATTTGGTTGAAGAAGTAGCGCGTATTTATGGCTACAACAGTATCCCGAATGAACCTGTCCAGGCGGGTCTGGTGATGGGTAGCCATAAAGAAGCCAATCTGTCGCTTAAGCGCGTGAAAACGATGCTCAACGATAAAGGCTACCAGGAAGTTATTACCTACAGCTTCGTTGATCCTAAAGTCCAGCAATGGGTACATCCGGGTGAAGAAGCACTCATACTGCCAAGCCCCATCTCCAGCGAAATGTCGGCGATGCGTCTGTCTTTGCTGACGGGCCTGCTGTCAACGGTGGTATATAATCAGAACCGCCAACAATCACGGGTACGTATTTTTGAAAGCGGGTTGCGCTTTGTCCCCGATACTCAGGCCCCACTGGGCATTCGTCAGGATGTCATGCTGGGTGGCGTCATCTGCGGTAACCGTCATGATGAGCACTGGAACCTGGCGAAAGAAGGCGTAGATTTCTATGATTTGAAAGGCGATCTGGAGTCAGTCCTTGATTTAACCGGTAAGTCTGCTGACATTCAGTTTAAAGCAGTCGCTAACCCGGCACTGCATCCAGGTCAATCGGCAGCGATTTATCTGAAAGATGAACACATTGGTTTTATTGGTGTTGTCCATCCTGAACTGGAACGTAAACTTGATCTCAACGGTCGCACTATTGTGTTTGAACTGGAGTGGAACAAGCTCGCAGACCGCGTGGTGCCTCAGGCGCAAGAGATTTCCCGCTTCCCGGCAAACCGTCGTGACATCGCTGTTGTCGTGGCTGAAAACGTTGCAGCAGGCGAAGTTTTGGCAGAATGTAAGAAAGTTGGCGTAAATCAGGTAGTTGGCGTAAACTTGTTTGATGTGTACCGCGGTAAGGGCGTAGCGGAGGGCTATAAGAGCCTTGCTATTAGCCTCATCCTACAGGATACCAGTCGTACACTTGAAGAAGAGGACATTGCCGCTACCGTTGCCAGATGTGTGGCGGCACTGAAAGAGCGATTCCAGGCAGCATTGAGGGATTGAACCTATGGCGCTTACGAAAGCTGAAATGTCAGAATATCTGTTTGATAAGCTTGGGCTTAGCAAACGGGATGCCAAGGAACTGGTTGAGCTATTTTTCGAAGAGATCCGTCGCGCTCTGGAAAATGGTGAGCAGGTAAAACTGTCCGGTTTTGGTAACTTTGATTTGCGTGATAAAAATCAACGCCCGGGACGTAACCCAAAAACGGGTGAAGATATTCCCATTACAGCCCGGCGCGTAGTGACGTTCAGACCCGGTCAGAAGTTAAAAAGCCGTGTCGAAAACGCTTCGCCCAAAGCAGAGTAATCTGAACTAATTAAAAAGGCCGCTTTTGCGGCCTTTTTTCTTATGCTGGACGGTCAGATAAGTAGAGTTATGTATAAGATAATTTCAGTCGTTTACTCCCTGTACCGGGAGAGAGCTTTACGCGCTGACGGCTGCGTCAGGTCAGGGAGAGGTTTATATGCTCGTCCAGGAACAACAGCTCCAGCGGCGTAACCGATGCTGGCTTATCGGCCTGACGCTAACGTTGTTGCTGCTCATCGTGCTTGGGATCAGCTCAGGAGAGCAGTGGATAAGCCCGGCGTCGTGGGCCACCCCCCAGGGGCATCTTTTCGTCTGGCAAATTCGGCTGCCCCGAACGCTGGCGGTGGTGCTGGTAGGGGCTGCCCTGGCGATTACCGGCACCGTTATGCAGGCATTATTTGAAAATCCGCTGGCAGAGCCGGGGTTACTCGGCGTCTCAAACGGAGCTGGTGTAGGACTGATCGCCGCGGTCATGATCGGACAGGGAAGCCTGGCACAATGGTCGTTGGGACTTTGTGCTATCGCCGGAGCGCTTGTCATCACGCTCATATTATTGCGATTTGCCCGCCGTCATCTCTCCAGCAGTCGTTTATTACTCGCGGGCGTGGCACTGGGGATTATCTGTAGCGCTCTGATGACCTGGGCCATCTATTTCTCGACCTCGTTTGACCTGCGACAACTGATGTACTGGATGATGGGTGGATTTGGCGGCGTTGACTGGCAACAGAGCTGGCTGATGATCGCATTATTACCGGTTATGGTATGGGTTTGCTGCCAGTCAACGGTGCTCAATTTGCTGGCGCTGGGCGAAATCTCCGCCCGACAATTAGGTCTGTCACTGGCGTTATGGCGCAACTTGCTGGTGGTAGCAACCGGCTGGCTGGTCGGCGTCAGCGTGGCGCTTGCGGGCGCTATCGGCTTTATTGGCCTGGTGATCCCGCATATTTTACGCTTATGCGGCCTGACCGATCATCGTGTATTACTGCCTGCCAGCGCGCTGGCAGGCGCAATAGCGCTAACGCTGGCTGATATCATTGCCAGACTGGCGCTGCCGTCGGCAGAATTACCGATTGGTGTGGTAACAGCCACGCTAGGCGCACCTGTTTTTATCTGGCTATTATTAAAGGCCGGGCGATAAGACCCGGTAAAATCAACTAAGGGGACGCTATGCAACATGACATTCTGAACACAACTGTGATGACCATTGACGGGGAAAACACCACGCTTGAACAGTATCAGGGCGATGTCTTACTGATTGTGAATGTCGCTTCGAAATGCGGATTGACGCCACAATATGAAGGGCTGGAGAATATTCATAAGGCATGGGCAAAAGACGGCTTTAAGGTGCTGGGTTTCCCGTGCAACCAGTTTCTCGGCCAGGAGCCGGGTAGCGATGAAGAGATTAAAACGTTCTGTAGCACGACGTGGGGCGTGACGTTCCCGATGTTCAGCAAAATCGACGTTAACGGTGAGTACCGTCATCCTCTGTATCAAAAACTGATCGCGGCTGCACCGACCGCCGTAGCGCCTGAAAGCAGCGGATTTTATGAACGTCTGGCGAGTAAAGATCGTGCGCCGCTCTATCCGGACGATATCCTGTGGAATTTTGAAAAATTCCTCATCGGACGTGACGGCCAGGTGGTGCAGCGTTTCTCACCGGACATGCAGCCAGAAGATCCGATTCTGATGGAAGCGATTAAACTGGCATTAGCAAAATAATGTCAACATGCGTGAGGCTGTGCGATGTTGCACAAGCCGGGCGGTTAGAACCGCTCTCTGCTATCGTCAGGGCCGGTGAGATGATTCATCTGGTTGGCCCTAACGGAGCCGGTAAAAGCACGTTACTCACGCGCATTGCCGGTCTCAGCGCAGGGGCGGGCCGCGTATTATTTAACGACCGGCCTCTGGAACAGTGGTCTGCAACCGCGCTGGCGCGGCACCGCGCTTTTCTCCCTCAGCAACAAACGCCGCCTTTTGCTATGCCGGTATGGCATTATCTGAAGCTACATCTGCCTGCAACACATCAGGGGCAACGCGTTGATGAAATTGCAGAAAAACTGAGACTGGGTGACAAATTAAGCCGTCAGGTTAATCAGCTTTCAGGCGGGGAATGGCAGCGAGTCAGGCTTAGCGCCGTGATTTTACAAATTCATCCCGGCGTGAATCCCCGGGGGCAGCTATTATTACTCGATGAACCGATGGCCAGCCTCGATGTGGCACAGCAATCCGCGCTGGACGGCGTGCTTAACGATCTGTGTCAGTCCGGGATTGCTATTGTAATGAGCAGTCACGATCTCAATCACACGTTGCGCCATGCCCATCAGGTCTGGTTATTATGTGCGGGGAAATTGATTGCTTCGGGCACTGCTGATAATGCGCTGACGCCTGCCGGGCTGCAAGCCGCTTATGGTATCCCTTTTCGTCGTCTGGACGTTGAAGGGCATTCTGTTCTGCTTTCTGAGAGCTAGTACGAATGGTCCCTTGCCAGTCAGATAATTAACAGGGTAAATTATTTCGTCATTTAAAGTGTAGAGGGTTCGCACGGACATGCGTTGCTGGTTTATTTTACTCATGGCACTTTTTTTAGCAGGGTGTAGCTCCCACCGGGCGCCGCCGCCTAATCCGCGACTTGCGGACTCCATTGTTGTCGTTGCTAATCTCAATGAGCAGCTTCACGCCTGGCGTGGTACGCCTTATCGCTACGGAGGAATGAGCCGCCGCGGTATTGACTGCTCTGGGTTTGTGCTAATGACGTACCGGGACAAATTCGCCCTTAAAGTTCCGCGCGAAACACGGCAGCTGGCTAACGTGGGCGCAAAGATCGATAAAGACGATCTGCTTCCCGGAGATCTGGTTTTTTTCAAAACTGGCTCAGGTGAAAGTGGCTTGCATGTGGGTATTTACGACACTGGCAACACCTTTATCCATGCTTCCACCAGTCGTGGCGTGATGCGCTCATCGCTGGATAATGTCTACTGGCGTAAAAATTTTTGGCAGGCCCGTCGCATATAGTGCAGGAAACCGCTGACTGCGGTTTCCTTTCAATACAATAAAAAATGATTTAACTCAAATTTACCAAATAGATCTGCTCGTATTATTACCTTTCTGATTTCAAAAATTTTCTTTATCTGGAACATTGCGAACTTACCCCTCTTTAATCTTCTATTTATAAGTGTCTGGTCATTTTGAATGACCGTATCGAAAAAAAGAGAGCCTGCTAAGTAATGGTGTAAACATTACATCATACATAGCGCTTTGCTGAAATCAGAGGTTTCTGCAACGACCTGTAATTGTATAACTTATCTGATATAGATTACACTGAGTCTCAAGGGTAGGGACATCCGCAATGAAAATGGGCATTATGCAATACTGTTTTTTAAAAATCATTTGGTTGAAATACTTCACCGATCATTTCAAAAAGCCTGTTCTTGCCCTTAATGAGGGGTTAGCACAATGAGAGTTTCTCTGGATAACGATTATCGTTCCGATTTATTATTTCTCCCTGCCCGAAATAGCACCGGAGAGCTGACAGGACTTGAAGTCATTGCAAACTTTTCGGCGGTAAGAGCGGATGTGCGGATACCGGTAGAGCTTGTATTGCCTCATCTTAGCGCTGAGCAGGAGTTATCTCTCTTTCTGGAGAAGCTGGCACTGCTTGAAACATGTCAGATATTTTTCATTCAACAGCAATTACTCGCCTGGATTTCTGTCACCCCGGCTATTGTTGAAATGCTGCTGGTAAACACCCAACTGGCTTCCCGAATAGAAAAATTCCCTTTCCTTGAGTTAACATTAAATGAGAATTATCCAGGATTAAATGCATTAACAGAAAGTCATCCACTGGTTTTACTGGCAAAGAGATATCCATTAGTCCTTGCCAATTTTGGTGCAGGAGATACAACTACTCATGCTGTATTCGCCGGACTATTTAAGCGTGTCGCACTTGATAAAAACTTCGTTCATCGGCAATTATCCGGGATTATGTTTGAGCCTTTTATACGCGCACTATTTGCGCAGATAAGTCCTTTTTGCACATCGGTGATGATTGGCGGAATAGATAACGAAATAATATACCAGCGCGCAATTTCTTTTCCTTTCAGTGCAATGCAGGGCGCTCTCTGGCCGGCGATCGATAAAGACAGTGTTACCTCGCTGGTTCAGCGATAACCCTGCTAACGGTCCGTGTTACAGTGGGGTATAAGGCACTACACTTACAGACAGGAGGATTTATGAACCTGTCTTTTATTAATAGCTGGCGCGACGAACTACCTGGGTTTTACACATCGCGCGATCCCGTGCCTTTACAAAATGCCCGGGTAATTTGGCATAACGCGGAGCTTGCACAGGAACTGGGTATTGCCGATGAATTATTTCACCCACAGCATGGCGCTGGCGTCTGGGGCGGAGAAGTACTGCTGCCGGGGATGTCGCCCCTCGCTCAGGTCTACAGCGGTCATCAGTTTGGCGTCTGGGCCGGTCAACTTGGTGACGGTCGCGGCATCCTGCTGGGTGAGCAACAACTTAGCGATGGCCGAAAAGTCGACTGGCACCTGAAAGGCGCCGGAAAAACGCCTTATTCCCGGATGGGCGATGGCAGAGCGGTTCTGCGCTCGACAATCCGTGAAAGTCTGGCTTCGGAAGCGATGCACTGGCTTGGCATCCCGGGGACGCGCGCGCTATCGATAACCACCAGCGACACTCCCGTGCAGCGTGAAACTATTGAGCATGGCGCAATGTTAATGCGTATTGCTGAAAGCCACGTTCGCTTTGGTCATTTTGAGCATTTTTATTATCGTCGCGAGCCGGAGAAAGTGCGTCAGCTGGCAGATTATGTCATTCGCTATCACTGGCCGCATCTGCAACACGATGATGCTAAGTATGCATTGTGGTTCCGCGACGTGGTTGAGCGTACCGCGCGAATGATCGCCCGCTGGCAGGCAACAGGTTTTGCACACGGCGTCATGAACACCGATAACATGTCGATTCTCGGGCTTACCATGGATTATGGTCCCTATGGTTTTCTTGATGATTATCAGCCCGGGTTCATCTGTAATCATTCTGATTACCAGGGACGCTATAGCTTTGATAACCAGCCCGCGGTCGGATTATGGAATTTGCAGCGGCTGGCACAGACGTTTTCATCATTTATAGATGCCGATACACTTAATAACACCCTTGATCACTATCAGCAGGTATTACTGACTGAATATGGGCTGAAAATGCGCCAAAAGCTGGGGCTGTTTACGCAACAGAAAGCGGATAACGAGTTATTGAATGCACTTTTTGCGCTAATGGCGCGCGAGAGTAGCGACTACACCCGGACCTTCAGGATGCTTAGCCAGACAAATCAACACAGCGCGGATTCACCGCTGCGTGATGAATTTATCGATCGTGAGGCTTTCGATAACTGGTTTGTAGATTATCGTGCGCGACTACAGATGGAACAGGTTGATGATCACACTCGCCAGTACGCCATGCAAAACGTCAATCCCTGCGTCATTTTACGTAACTGGCTGGCACAACGTGCTATTGAACGTGCGGAACAGGGCGATATGAGCGAACTGGAACAATTACACCGTGTGCTGCGTGAACCGTTTCGTGAACGGGACGATGATTATTCCCGACGTCCGCCTGAATGGGGTAAGGGGCTTGAGGTGAGCTGTTCAAGCTAGTTACTCTACTTGGTGAGGATCAGCTTACCGGCCAGAGTCTGGCGTAACAGATATTGCTGGCCATTATGTTCAATAATCACCCGACCTTCGGCACCTAACAGGGCTTCACTGTTGATGCGTCGATCGTTCGGGGCAGGGTATGGTGCATGAGGTGTACTGGTTTCTGCAGATTTAGTCGATGACATAACGGCTTTATAAAATGAGTATCAATAACGTAGTGATAATCATTATCATAAATATATGAAGTGGTAACAACTACCATTTATCTGGATACCCAATCCTGAAAAAACGCCATCCTGTGGATGGCGTTACCTGAAAACTTAAAAACGACTGTCTACTGCGCTTGCCAGTTTCTCAAGCAGCCGCTCACTGTCTTCCCAGCCCAGACAGGGGTCGGTGATTGACTGACCGTAAATCAGTGGCTGTCCAGCGACAATCTTTTGTGTGCCTTCGCGCAGGAAACTTTCTGCCATGATCCCGGCAATGGCCGTTGATCCATTACGGATCTGCTGGCAGATATCATCACAGACATCCAGCTGGCGACGATGCTGTTTCTGGCAGTTGCCGTGACTGAAGTCAACCACTAATTGTTCCGGTAAATCGAATTCATGCAGCGTATCGCAGGCTGCGGCAATATCGTCTGCATGGTAATTCGGTTTTTTACCCCCGCGCATGATGATGTGACCGTAAGGATTGCCGCTGGTCTGATAAATGGTCATCTGGCCGTTTTTGTCCGGCGAAAGAAACATATGGCTGGCGCGAGCGGCACGGATAGCATCTACAGCAATACGCGTGTTACCGTCCGTTCCGTTTTTAAAGCCGACCGGACAGGAGAGCGCCGAGGCCATTTCGCGATGGATCTGGCTCTCAGTCGTACGTGCGCCAATGGCCCCCCAGCTAATCAAATCGGCGATGAACTGACCGGTCACCATATCCAGAAATTCGGTTGCGGTGGGAACGCCCAGCTCGTTAACCTGCAATAACAGCTTACGTGCCAGCTCAATGCCATGATTAACGCGATAGCTGCCATTAAGATCCGGATCGGAAATCAATCCTTTCCAGCCCACTACCGTCCGGGGTTTTTCAAAGTACGTGCGCATGACGATTTCCAGCCGCCCCTGGTACTTTTCGCGCATCGGCTGGAGACGACGTGCGTATTCCATAGCCGCGTCCAGATCGTGAATAGAACATGGACCCATCACAACCAGCAGGCGGCGATCTTCCCCATTAAGAATTTTCTCGATATTGCGGCGCGACGCGGTGACGTGGCTGACCACATCCGGCGTAACGGGATAACGTAACGCCAGCTCCGCAGGCGTTACCAGGCTGCCGATCTGCGCGGTGCGCAGTTCATCTGTCTTATTCATCAGGTGTCTCAAAAAATTAGGCTTCAACGACAACGTTGCCGGGAAGTGATGCGCATCACGATAAACCAATCCCTGTCGATTTCAAGTGCAGGCCGTGTTACGCGTCTATTCAGATGACAGATGATAAACGATTTTTTATTTTTGTACTAGTTCATTAGTACATGCGGCGGCTCAATCCCATGATATCGAGAATTTTGGTCGCCATTTCTTCTACCGAGAAGTTGGTACTATTGAGAAAAGGAATATGATTCTTGCGATAAAGCGCTTCAACCTCGGCCACTTCCATTCGGCACTGGCGCATTGAGGCATAACGGCTATTTTCACGGCGCTCCTCACGTATGGCCGCAAGCCGCTCGGGATGAATGGTCAATCCAAACAGTTTAGGCTGCAGAGGTTTAAGCGCCGCAGGCAGGACAAGATTATCCATGTCATCAGCGATAAAGGGGTAGTTAGCAGCGCGCACGCCAAATTGCATCGCCAGATAAAGACTCGTGGGGGTTTTACCGCAGCGTGAAACGCCAAGCAGGATCACCTGCGCCTGATCAAGATTACGCAAGGAAATACCGTCGTCATGTGCCAGCGTGTAATCAATGGCGGCAATGCGCGCATCATATTTAGTGAGGTTCCCCGGGGTCAATCCATGTGTACGATGAGCGATCGGCGTGGGATCGAGTTTTAACTCCTGCTGTAACGGGGCAACCAGGGCCTGAACAATATCCTGACAGAATCCCTCACTTTGCAAAATAATCATGCGGATTTCGGGAATGACGATAGAGTAGAACACCAGCGGTCGAATACCCGTTTGCTGATAAATTGCGTCAATCTGATCTTTTACTGCCCGCGCCCGGCTCTCACTTTCGACAAACGGTAACGTGATGCTGTTAATGGCTACAGGAAATTGTGACATCACCGCATGACCCAGCACCTCAGCTGTGATAGCGGTACCATCAGAAATATAAAAAACGTGGCGATCGACAGAATTATCCATTTTATTCATCCCGGTTATTTGTACCTCCGCAGAGGAAATAAATTGAGTTAAACACATTTCAGCATTTGCTGTCTTAATTTAAAAAATGAAATGTTGTTTTTACTTTTTATGAACTGCCATAGTCATTTTCAGGAAGCTGAATAGACCGCTGGTCGATAAGGAAATATGGCGGAATCATAAAGTTAGCTAAATCAGGTAAACGCTCCTAAAAAATAAAAAAAGCAGTTTGCTTGAACGATTCACCGTTTTTTTTAATCGGCTAACTATGTCAGGATAAATGATGAATCAGTAGTTTTATCTCTTGCACATAAATCATAAAAGGATTGATCGATGTCCAACAATGGCTCGTCACCGCTGGTGCTTTGGTACAACCAACTCGGCATGAATGATGTAGACAGAGTCGGAGGCAAAAATGCCTCCCTGGGAGAAATGATTACCAACCTGGCTACCGTGGGCGTATCTGTTCCAAACGGGTTTGCCACGACTGCTGACGCGTTTAATCAGTTTCTTGATCAAAGCGGCGTTAACCAGCGTATATATGAGTTGCTGGATGAAACCGACATTGACGATGTCTCTGAGCTGGCCAAAGCCGGTGCACAGATCCGCCAGTGGATCATCGATACTCCTTTTCAGGGGGAGCTGGAACATGCTATCCGTGAAGCTTATGACCAGCTTTCGTCTGATGATAGTGAAGCCTCTTTTGCCGTCCGTTCATCGGCAACGGCGGAAGACATGCCGGATGCGTCATTTGCCGGACAACAGGAAACCTTCCTGAACGTACAAGGATATGATGCAGTGCTGGTGGCTGTGAAGCACGTCTTCGCGTCACTGTTTAACGATCGTGCTATCTCTTATCGCGTTCATCAGGGATACGATCATCGCGGCGTCGCACTCTCAGCAGGCGTACAACGTATGGTGCGCTCTGACCTGGCCTCTTCTGGTGTCATGTTCTCTATTGACACAGAATCTGGCTTCGATCAGGTGGTCTTTATTACCTCTGCCTGGGGATTAGGCGAAATGGTAGTACAGGGAGCGGTAAACCCGGATGAATTCTACGTCCATAAACCGACGCTGGCAGCAGGGCGTCCGGCCATCGTACGCCGTACCATGGGTTCAAAGAAAATCCGTATGATCTACGCGCCGAGCCAGGAGCACGGTAAACAGGTGTCGATTGAAGACGTTCCGCAGGCTCAACGTGATGTATTTTCGCTTACCAATGACGAAGTGCAGGAACTGGCGAAGCAGGCAGTGCAAATCGAGAAGCACTACGGCCGCCCTATGGATATTGAATGGGCGAAAGATGGTCATACTGGCAAATTATTTATTGTCCAGGCGCGTCCTGAGACGGTGCGCTCCCGCGGACAGGTAATGGAGCGTTATACCCTGCATGCGCAGGGAAAAATCATTGCTGAAGGTCGCGCTATCGGACATCGCATTGGTGCCGGAAAAGTGAAGGTCATTCATGATATTAGCGAAATGAACCGTATTCAGCCGGGCGATGTGCTGGTTACAGATATGACCGACCCGGACTGGGAACCGATCATGAAGAAAGCGGCTGCCATCGTGACCAACCGCGGGGGACGAACCTGTCATGCGGCAATCATTGCGCGTGAGCTGGGCATTCCGGCAGTGGTCGGCTGCGGTGATGCGACTGAGCGCATTAAAGAGGATGAAGATGTTACGGTATCGTGTGCGGAAGGTGATACCGGCTATGTCTACGCAGAAAAGCTCGATTTTAGCGTTAAAAGTTCCAGCGTTGACAAGATGCCCGATCTACCGCTGAAAATCATGATGAACGTGGGTAATCCGGATCGCGCGTTTGATTTTGCCTGTCTGCCCAATGAAGGCGTTGGCCTGGCAAGACTGGAGTTTATTATCAACCGCATGATTGGCGTACATCCTCGCGCGCTGCTGGAATTTGACGATCAGGATCCGAAACTGCAAAACGACATCACGCAGATGATCAAAGGCTATGATTCGCCAAAAGCGTTTTATGTCGATCGTCTTGCTGAGGGGATTGCGACGCTCGGTGCAGCATTCTGGCCGAAACGGGTTATTGTTCGACTGTCTGATTTTAAATCCAATGAGTATGCGAATCTGGTCGGCGGTGAACGCTACGAGCCGGAAGAAGAAAACCCGATGCTCGGTTTCCGCGGCGCGGGTCGCTACGTCTCAGACAGTTTCCGTGATTGCTTTGCGCTGGAATGTGATGCCGTCAAACGGGTGCGTAATGAGATGGGGTTAACCAACGTCGAAATTATGATCCCATTTGTGCGAACTGTTGATCAGGCGAAAGCCGTCATTGATGAGCTGGCGCGTCAGGGATTAAAGCGCGGTGAGCAGGGATTGAAGATCATCATGATGTGCGAAATTCCCTCTAATGCTCTGCTGGCTGAACAGTTCCTCGAGCATTTCGACGGTTTCTCCATCGGCTCAAATGACATGACGCAGCTGGCACTGGGACTGGATCGCGATTCCGGCGTGGTATCAGAATTGTTTGATGAGCGTAATGAGGCAGTAAAAGCGCTACTCTCTATGGCAATCCGGGCAGCGAAGAAGCAGGGTAAATATGTCGGTATTTGCGGACAAGGCCCGTCCGATCATGAAGACTTCGCCGCCTGGTTAATGGAAGAGGGCATCGATAGCCTGTCCCTTAATCCAGATACTGTTGTACAGACCTGGTTGAGCCTGGCTGAACTAAAACAATAATGGGTTAACAGATAATTCATCCCCGACAGTCACGTTGGGGATTTTTTATTTTATGGCAGAAATTAAATGCATAAAAAAAAGCCCATCATAGGAGATGGGCAAAGACTACACACAGCAATTCATTGTTTCACTCAGGGGATTTCCATGCTTATAAATCAAGGCGTTGATTTATAACCGTGATCTAATAGTAGAATTTACGTTCTTCTGCGTCGATCGGATTCATCTCATTAGTTTAGTGAATTTAATGAATTCACGAAATATAACTGGGCCAGCCGACATAATTAATCATCAGGGTGACAGTTACACTAAATATTTAATCAGTTCTGCTTAACTAACAAAAAACGGCCAGCGTGAGGGCTGACCGAATTAAAGATGCGACAAGAAAGAATGAAGGCTATCGGGGAGGCGGGACTTCTTTCACCCAGGCATCAAACAGACGCCACGAAACCGCCAGCAGCACCGGACCAATAAATAATCCAATCATGCCAAAGGCAATCAATCCACCAATAACGCCAGAAAGTATGAGGATCATTGGTAAATCAGCCCCCATACGGATCAGTAACGGGCGCAGAACGTTATCGATGGTGCCGACAACACAGCTTATCACCAGCAGGACCGTTCCCCAGGTCGTGTCGCCACTCCAGTATAGCCAGATAATGGACGGGACCAGTACGGGCAAAGGGCCCAGCTGGATAAGGCATGAAAAAAGCATCACGACGGTCAGAATAGTGGCATAAGGCACGCCGGAAATAGCCAGACCAATCCCGCCGAGTACCGCCTGAACCAGCGCAGTAACCACAACGCCAAGCGCTACCGCGCGAATAGCCTGTGCGGCCAGCACTACGGCGGCATCACCACGCGTTGCGGCGAGGCGGGTGGCAAAGTGACGGATACCCCGTGCCACGCGTTCTCCCTGCCAGTAAAGTAGCGCGCTGAATAGAAGCATTAACCCGCAATGCATCATAAAGCGCCCAATGTGTGCGGCCTGTCCGACAAACCAGGTGGTCGTCGTCCCAATATAAGGGCGGATTTTCGCCATAATGGCAGCCCCTCCCATATCGAGAAGATTATGCCAGCCGGTATAGAGCCGCGCGCCCACCACGGGAATGCTGTTTAGCCAGTTAAGATCCGGCAGCGTCATTTCACCGGAGGATACGGAGCGAATAAGCGGTACGCCGCTGTCTACCATACTGTTAACTAACAGCGCGACAGGAATGATAAACAGCAGAAAGAGCAATAATGTCATGACCAGCACGGCCAGCGAGCGCCGGCCGAACAGGAGACGCTGTAAACGAATTAACACCGGCCACGTCACGATGACCACGGTTCCCGCCCACGCAAAGCCGAGAATAAAGGGGCGCACTATCCACAGGCAGGCAACAATCATCAGTGACAAAAAAAGCACCGACAGCAATATTTGCGGCACGTCTCTGGGCTGGTTCGGATTAACCATAACGTAAATTTACCTTTTTCATTTCGCCACAATGCGGGCGTGGCATAAAGCTGGACCATCATGATACCAGTCATTTTGACCGCGGTTATAGTGTGTAATTCTGTCAGGCAGGTAAGAAAAAAATGTGGTAAAACGATGGGTGCACAACGCAAACGATTAATCACTCACATGATAACAGTCAGGCAGGGTCAACAATAATGATCCCACAGATTTCTCAGGCTCCAGGTGTCGTTCAACTGGTGCTGAATTTTTTGCAATCATTAGAGCAACAGGGTTTTACCGGGGATACCGCCACAAGCTATGCTGACCGGCTAACAATGGCGACCGATAACAGTATTTACCAGCTTCTTCCCGATGCCATCGTGTTTCCGCGCTCGACGGCAGATGTTTCGCTGCTGGCACGGGTGGCAGCCGAAGAGCGTTTTAGCACGCTGGTCTTTACGCCGCGCGGCGGCGGCACCGGGACTAACGGGCAGGCTCTCAACCACGGCATCATCGTTGATATGTCCCGTTACATGAATCGCATTATCGAAATTAACCCTGAAGAAGGGTGGGTGCGCGTAGAAGCGGGCGTAATAAAGGATCAGCTTAATCACTATCTGAAGCCGTACGGCTACTTTTTTGCCCCTGAATTATCGACCAGTAACCGCGCCACGCTTGGCGGGATGATCAATACCGATGCCTCGGGGCAGGGGTCGCTGGCCTACGGTAAAACGTCCGATCATGTGCTAGGCGTGCGGGCGGTGTTGATCGGCGGCGATATTCTGGATACCCATCCGATGCCGGTGGCGCTGGCTGAGACGCTGGCAAAGGAACAGTCTGCATCCGGGCGCATTTATCGCACCGTTTACCAGCGCTGCCTCGAAAATCGTCAGCTTATTATCGATAAATTTCCCAAATTAAATCGTTTTCTTACTGGCTACGATCTGCGCCATGTTTTCAATGACGCAATGACAGAATTCGACCTTACCCGCATACTTACCGGCTCCGAAGGTTCGCTTGCCTTTATCACCGAAGCCCGGCTCGATATTACCCGTTTACCAAAAGTTCGCCGACTGGTTAACGTGAAATATGACTCGTTTGATTCTGCGCTGCGTAACGCGCCTTTCATGGTGCAGGCAGACGCGTTATCGGTCGAGACCGTTGACTCCACGGTGCTTAATCTGGCACGGGAAGATATCGTCTGGCATTCGGTTAGCGAACTTATCACCAATGTGCCAGATAAAGAGATGCTCGGGCTGAATATTGTCGAATTTGCTGGCGATGACGAGGCCCTGATTAATGCTCAGATGACCGCGTTGTGTGCCCGGCTGGATACGCTGATGGCGCAGGGAGAGGGCGGGATCATCGGCTGGCAGATTTGTGATGATCTTTCAGGTATCGAACGCATTTACGCGATGCGTAAAAAAGCCGTCGGGCTGTTGGGAAATGCAAAGGGTATGGCAAAACCGATTCCTTTTGCCGAAGATACCTGCGTTCCTCCGGAGCATCTGGCGGATTATATTAGCGAATTCCGCGCGCTGCTGGACGGACACGGCCTGAACTATGGCATGTTCGGTCATGTGGATGCCGGGGTTTTGCATGTGCGTCCGGCGCTGGATATGTGCGATCCGCAGCAGGAAATGCTGATGAAGCGAATTTCCGATGAGGTGGTTGCCCTGACGGCGAAATACGGTGGACTGCTATGGGGGGAGCACGGAAAAGGCTTTCGCGCTGAGTATAGTCCGGCGTTTTTCGGTGAGCAGCTCTATGGTGAGCTGCGTAAAATTAAAGCCGCGTTTGACCCGAATAATCGCTTAAATCCGGGTAAAATTTGTCCGCCGGAAGGCATCGATGCCCCCATGAAAAAAGTCGATGCCGTTAAACGAGGTACCTTTGATCGCCAGATCCCAATTGCAGTGCGGGGAGCATGGCGTGGCGCGATGGAGTGCAATGGTAACGGCCTGTGCTTCAATTTTGACGTAAAAAGTCCGATGTGCCCGTCAATGAAGATTACCAGTAACCGTATTCATTCCCCCAAAGGTCGGGCTACTCTGGTCAGAGAATGGCTGCGATTGTTGGCCGACCGGGGAATCGATCCGAATCAGCTGGAAAAAGAGCTGCCTGAGCAGCGCGCCAGCCTGCGAACGTTGATTGAGCGTACGCGTAATAGCTGGCATGCGCGTAAAGGCGAATATGATTTTTCTCACGAAGTTAAAGAGGCAATGTCCGGCTGTCTGGCCTGCAAAGCCTGTTCAACCCAGTGCCCGGTAAAAATTGATGTGCCGGAGTTCCGTTCGCGCTTCCTGCAGCTTTATCATTCACGCTATTTGCGTCCTTTACGCGACCATCTGGTGGCGACGGTGGAGAGTTATGCGCCGCTGATGGCAAGGGCACCGGGCACATTTAACTTTTTTATCAGCCAGCCCTGGATACGCAATCTTTCAGAAAAGCACATTGGCATGGTGGATCTGCCTTTGCTGTCTGCGCCATCGTTACAGCAACAGGTAGTGTCGCATCGTACGGCGAATATGACGCTTGAAGAACTGGAAGCGCTCGACAGCACGCAAAAATCGCGCATGGTGCTGATCGTGCAGGACCCGTTTACCAGCTACTACGATGCACAGGTGGTGGCCGATTTCATCCGGCTGGTGGAGAAAGTCGGTTATCAGCCCGTGCTATTACCTTTTTCGCCCAACGGAAAAGCGCAGCATATTAAAGGCTTTATGACCCGATTTGCAAAAACGGCGCGTAAAACCGCTGACTTTCTGAATCGGGTCGCGCAACTGGCTATCCCTATGGTAGGTGTTGATCCGGCACTGGTGCTCTGTTATCGCGATGAATACAAACAGGTTTTAGGCGCGCAGCGCGGCAACTTTCATGTAATGCTGGTCCATGAATGGTTATCGAATGTATTAACAGAAGAGAGCCAGCGTAACGTGAGCGGCGAAGCCTGGTATCTGTTTGGCCACTGTACTGAAGTAACGGCGCTTCCGGGCGCGCCAAATGCGTGGGCAAAAATCTTTGCCTGGTATGGTGCAAAACTGGAAAGCGTCAGCGTGGGCTGTTGCGGCATGGCCGGCACATACGGGCATGAAGTAAAAAATCATGCCAACTCTCTCGGGATTTATGCGCTTTCGTGGCAGCAAACCATGCAGCGGCTGCCGCGTAATCGTTGTCTGGCAACCGGCTATTCTTGCCGCAGCCAGGTGAAACGTATTGAAGGCAGTGGGGTGCGCCATCCTCTACAGGCATTACTGGAGATAATAGGATGATCTGGACCCGGACAGTAACGCTGGCAGCATTAAATGCAATGGGCACGAATAATATGGTCGGCCTACTGGATATTCGTTTCGACAACCTTACTGAGGATACGCTGGAAGCGACAATGCCAGTAGATGGCCGCACCCACCAGCCGTTCGGCTTGCTTCACGGTGGTGCGTCAGTGGTGCTGGCAGAAACGCTGGGTTCAGTGGCCGGTTATTTATGCTGCGAGGGAGAGCAAAAAGTAGTAGGTGTTGAAGTTAATGCCAATCATCTGCGATCCGTGCGCAGCGGCAGAGTTCGCGGTATCTGCAAAGCCCTTCACCTGGGAGGACGGCATCAGGTCTGGCAAATTGACATTGTCGATGAACAGGGCCGTTTGTGCTGCACATCACGCTTGACGACTGCAATTGTTTAAATAACAGATTGATAGCGGGCGTATTTCTGAAAAGAAATATACCCGCATGTAATATCCGCTTACGTTAAACCAACCATGATATTCTCTGCCAACGGATTTAATCCTCCTGTCCGTTGTCTCAGTTAAGACCTGTATCGCATAATGACTAATGAATAGCTTCGTTTCTCCTTTAAGCGCTACACCACTTCCGCTTAAGGAAAGCATATGAACCGTCCCCAGTTTAAACTTGAATTTTTACATCCACGTCATTGGCTTACGTGGTTCGGCTTGAGTATCCTGTGGTTGCTGGTGCAACTACCATATCCATTTTTATTCTGGTTTGGCTCCGCGCTGGGCCGGACATCACAGCGCTTCCTTCAGCGTCGGTCAGACATTGCCAACCGTAATCTTGAACTTTGCTTTCCGGGCATGGACCCGGAAGAACGCAAAACGATGATCGCGAAGAACTTCGCCTCACTGGGAATGGCGCTAATTGAAACCGGTATGGCCTGGTTCTGGTCCGACCGTCGGGTACGCAAATGGTTTGATGTCGAAGGTTATCAGTCGCTGCTTGATGCGCAACGTAAGCAGAAGGGCGTTATGGTCGTCGGCGTACATTTTATGTCTCTTGAGCTGGGCGGTCGGGTGATGGGATTGTGCCAGCCAATGATGGCAACTTACCGTCCGCATAACAGTCCGGTGATGGAGTGGGTTCAAACACATGGCCGTTTGCGTTCCAACAAATCAATGATCGACCGACATAATCTTAAAGGTCTGGTTAATGCACTTAAAAGCGGTGAAGCTGTCTGGTTCGCGCCGGATCAGGATTACGGCCCCAAAGGGAGCACCTTTGCACCTTTCTTCTCGGTGCAAAATGCGGCAACCACTAACGGAACTTACGTTATTTCACGCCTGTCAGGTGCGGAGATGCTGACTATCTCGATGGTGCGTAAAGATAATGCGCGCGGATATGCGCTGCATATTGGTGAAAAAATGGAGAATTTCCCACGCGGAAATGAATTCGAGGCTGCCAGCTATATCAATAAAATGATTGAAAATGAAATTCTGCGCGCGCCGGAACAGTATTTATGGATACACCGCCGCTTTAAAACGCGCCCAACGGGTGAAGCGTCTCTGTATATTTAATTGGCTTTAACGCTCACCGGGACCCCAATCCCGGTGAGCGTTATGCATTGTCACCATCACGTGCAGCAATCGCTTTCATGGCATTAACATCAAGTTCAGCGCCAACCTTCGTTAACAGCTGTGCCATGGATAAAATCTCATTAAATTCATTAAGCAATATTTCGGCATCCGCTCTGTGCGGATTGTCGGCCATTTCTACTGCCGCATTGATGGCTTTTTTGACGGCTTCGACCATATCCATAGAGTTACTTTTACTGCTGGTAGTCAGTAAAAATGCGCTGAGCAGCAGCGATTGCGCCTCAATGCGTGCGGAGAGCTGTTTTGTTTCAGCATCCATTCTTGATATTTTGGCGATCATACCTAAAATAATATTGGTCATCTTTTCTCTCCCTGCCAGCATGAAGGCTGACGGCATTAGTTTCCCGGTTATTATTCTGAACAGAAAATCGCTATAACCGTATTAAAAGACAGGGCAGTGTTGCACTTTCTGCTCATCACCGCACCAGAATTTAATTGAAAATATCAGGTTTATCGCAATATTGTCATTTTTTGATTTCATAAATAGGCATTACCTATACAACTTTTCCATTGCCCGCCTTAGCTGACGTTACCCCATCTAAAATAATTGAAAATCAACAAGATAATTAACTCTTATGCCATTTTATACGTACCTGGCTACGGTCTATGCTTATAAGAAGCCCAGTGAAAAGACCCCAATACTGAATACCCGTACGACAGGTGGGTTGAAGTGATAATCATTATCACTAACATAGTGTTAACTTTTCAGTCTCTTAACGTGAGGTAGATCCATGGATTTGCATTCAGGGACTTTCGATCCCAAAGAGTTTACCTGGCATGGTTTGACAATAACGCCGGCCGCTGCCGGGCATATTCGTCAACTGGTCAGTAAACAGCCCGGCATACAAGGTTTGCGTTTGGCCGTTAAGCAGACCGGCTGCGCAGGCTTTGGTTATGTGCTGGATACGGTGAGTGAGCCACATAAGGACGATCTCCTTTTTGATGTTGAGGGAGCGCGTTTGTGGGTCCCGCTTGAGGCAATGCCTTTTATCGACGGTACTGAAGTCGATTATGTCCGTGAAGGCTTAAACCAAATTTTCAAATTCAATAATCCAAAAGCCCGGCACGAATGTGGCTGTGGTGAAAGTTTTGGCGTGCAGGCGGAATAATTATGTCACGTAATACTGAAGCAACTGACGATGTCAATATGTGGTCCGGCCCGCTCAATTATAAAGAGGGTTTTTTCACACAGTTACAAACGGATGAACTGGCCCACGGTATTAGCGAAGACGTTGTGCGGGCGATTTCCGCAAAGCGTAATGAACCCGAGTGGATGCTTGAATTTAGGCTTAATGCATACCGCGCCTGGCTGGAGATGGAAGAGCCACACTGGCTAAAGGCGCACTATGACAAGCTCAACTATCAGGATTATAGCTATTACTCTGCGCCATCATGCGGCAACTGCGATGATACTTGCGCCTCCCAGCCTGGTGCATTACAGCAAACCGGCCCGGCTTCATTTCTGACCGATGAAGTTGAAGAGGCATTTAAGCAACTTGGCGTTCCCGTACGTGAAGGACATGAAGTGGCGGTGGACGCTATTTTTGACTCGGTATCGGTCGCTACGACTTATCGGGAAAAGCTGGCCGAGCAGGGGATTATCTTCTGTTCATTTGGCGAGGCGATTCACGATCATGCGGAGCTGGTTAAAAAATATCTGGGGACAGTCGTTCCAGGTAATGACAACTTTTTTGCCGCCCTTAATGCCGCTGTGGCCTCAGACGGCACATTTATTTATGTGCCTAAAGGCGTCACCTGCCCAATGGAACTGTCGACCTATTTTCGCATCAACGCCGAAAAAACCGGACAGTTTGAACGCACTATTCTGGTCGCCGATGAAGGCAGCTATGTCAGCTACATTGAAGGGTGTTCAGCCCCGGTACGTGATAGCTACCAGCTTCACGCGGCGGTCGTGGAAGTCATCATCCATAAAGATGCTGAAGTGAAATACTCGACGGTGCAGAACTGGTTCCCCGGCGATAACAATACCGGCGGTATTCTGAATTTTGTGACCAAGCGCGCGCTGTGCGAAGGCGAAAACAGCAAGATGTCGTGGACGCAGTCCGAGACCGGTTCCGCTATTACGTGGAAGTATCCAAGCTGTATTCTGCGCGGTGATAATTCGATTGGCGAATTCTTCTCCGTCGCACTGACCAGCGGGCATCAGCAGGCCGATACCGGAACCAAAATGATCCACATTGGTAAAAACACCAGGTCGACCATTATCTCGAAAGGCATCTCGGCCGGGCACAGCCAGAACAGCTATCGTGGACTGGTTAAAATTATGCCGACCGCCACCAATGCGCGTAACTTTACGCAATGTGACTCCATGCTGATCGGGCCGGATAGCGGTGCACATACTTTTCCGTATGTAGAGTGCCGTAACAACACTGCTCAGCTTGAACACGAAGCCACGACATCGCGCATCGGTGAGGACCAGCTTTTTTACTGCCTGCAGCGTGGGATCAGTGAGGATGATGCGATATCCATGATCGTCAACGGGTTCTGTAAGGACGTTTTTTCTGAACTGCCGCTGGAATTTGCCGTAGAAGCGCAAAAACTGCTGGCCATCAGCCTCGAACATAGCGTCGGTTAAGTATCTAAGGGAACAGCCCATGTTAAGCATTAAAGATTTACAGGTATCGGTCGAAGACAAAGACATTCTGCGCGGATTAAATCTTGAGGTCCGTCCAGGGGAAGTCCACGCCATTATGGGGCCTAACGGCTCAGGTAAAAGTACGCTGTCGGCTACGCTTGCCGGGCGTGAAGATTATGAAGTGACCGGCGGAAGCGTCGAATTTCGCGGAAAAGATCTGCTGGAGCTTTCCCCCGAAGATCGGGCGGGCGAAGGTATTTTCATGGCCTTTCAGTATCCGGTGGAAATTCCTGGCGTCAGCAATCAGTTTTTCCTGCAAACGGCACTGAATGCGGTTCGCACCTATCGCGGGCAGGAGTCGCTGGATCGCTTCGATTTTCAGGATTTAATGGAAGAGAAAATTGAGCTACTGAAAATGCCAGCGGATTTGCTGACCCGCTCAGTTAACGTTGGTTTTTCAGGCGGTGAAAAAAAGCGCAACGATATTTTGCAAATGGCGGTCCTGGAGCCAGAGCTGTGTATTCTCGACGAATCTGACTCCGGGCTGGATATCGATGCGCTGAAAATTGTTTCTGAAGGTGTGAATGCGCTGCGTGACGGTAAACGAGCCTTTATTATCGTAACTCACTATCAGCGTATCCTGGACTATATCAAGCCAGATTTTGTCCACGTTCTTTATCAGGGGCGGATTGTGAAATCAGGTGATTTCACGCTGGTCAAACAACTGGAGGAGCAGGGCTATGGCTGGCTTACCGAACAGCAGTAACGTGCTGCAACAGTGGCATCATCTCTTTGAGTCGCAGGGTGCTCCTCGTTCACCTCAGGCGCAGCAGCATCTGCAACAATTGCTGCGGCTCGGATTGCCGACGCGCAAGCATGAAAACTGGAAATATACGCCGCTGGATGGGCTTTTTGCTCATACTTTTGTTGCAGCCCCAACTGCTGAGATCGCGGCTGAACAGCGTGATGCTATGGCGCTGGATGTGGAGGCAATCAGGCTGGTGTTTGTTGACGGAGAGTACCACGCCGCCTTAAGCGACAGCCTAAAAGACAGCGGCTATGACATTCATATCGGCCCTGAGACACAGAACCCCACCGGGGCTATTCAACCTGATGTTTTTTTACATCTGACTGAGAGCCTGGCCACCAGCGTGACAACCATCCGCGTGGCGCGTAACCAACGGCCTTCTAAGCCGTTGCTGCTAATGCATATCACCCGTGGCGTGTCTGACGATGAGTTGAATACCGCGCATTATCGCCATCATATTGATCTTGCCGAAGGCGCAGAGGCAACGCTTATCGAGCATTATGTTAGTCTGAATGAAATGCGCCATTTCACCGGTGCCAGAGTGACGATGCGCGTGGGGGCTAACGCGCAATTGCACCATATGAAACTGGCGTTTGAATCGCCGGTAAGTTATCACTTTGCGCACAATGATATTGTGCTCGGGCAGGATGCTGCTGCCTTTAGCCACAGCTTCCTGCTCGGTAGCGCAGTTTTGCGCCACAATACCAGTAGCCAGTTAAATGGTGAGAATACGACGCTGCGGCTCAACAGTCTGGCCATGCCGGTGAACACTGAAGTCTGCGACAGTCGCACCTGGCTTGAGCACAACAAAGGTTATTGCAATAGCCGTCAGCTCCACAAAACCATTGTTAATGATAAAGGGCGTGCGGTATTCAACGGTCTGATTAACGTGGCGCAGCATGCGATCAAAACCGACGGGCAGATGACCAATAATAACCTTTTACTGGGTCGCCTGTCGGAAGTGGACACTAAACCGCAATTAGAAATCTATGCCGATGATGTGAAATGTAGCCACGGTGCGACTATCGGGCGCATTGATAACGAGCAGCTGTTTTATCTCCGCTCGCGCGGCATTAGCGCGCAGGCTGCGCAGCAAATGATTATCTACGCCTTTGCCGCTGAACTGACAGAGGCTATAGGTGATGAAACGCTTAAAAAACAGGTGCTGGCCCGCATCGGTCAGCGTCTTCCTGGAGGCAAAGCATGACATTTCCGGTTGAGCAGGTACGGGCCGATTTTCCGGTGCTGGCGCGCGAAATCAATGGTCAGCCGCTGGCGTATCTGGATAGCGCGGCCAGCGCGCAAAAACCACGTCAGGTCATTGACGCAGAAAGCGAATTTTATCGACAGGGTTACGCGGCCGTGCACCGTGGCATTCATACCCTGAGTGCCGAAGCAACAGAGCGTATGGAGCAGGTTCGCCTGAAAGCGTCCCGCTTCCTTCATGCCCGTTCGCCGGAAGAGCTGGTATTTGTCCGCGGTACAACCGAAGGTATTAATCTTGTTGCCAACAGCTGGGGAGAGAGTCAAATCCAGCCCGGCGACAACATTGTGATTACCGCGATGGAGCATCACGCCAATATTGTGCCATGGCAGATGCTTTGCGCACGTAAAAACGCTGAGCTACGTGTGATACCGCTTACTGCGGAAGGTACGCTGGAACTGAATGCGCTGGCGGGCCTGCTTGATGCTAAAACGCGTCTGGTGGCTGTTACCCACGTATCAAATGTACTGGGGACGGAAAACCCGGTGGCTGACATCATTAACGTGGCCCATCAGCATGGCGCGAAAGTGCTGATTGATGGTGCGCAAGCAGTCATGCATCATGCCGTCGATGTGCAGGCGCTGGACTGCGATTTTTATCTGTTTTCAGCGCATAAACTGTACGGTCCGACCGGTGTCGGCATTCTGTATGCGAAAGAGGCTATCCTTCATGAGATGCCCCCCTGGGAGGGCGGCGGCTCAATGATTGCCACCGTCAGCCTGACTGAGGGTACGACCTTCGCCAAAGCGCCGTGGCGGTTTGAAGCGGGCACGCCAAATACGGGCGGCATTATCGCACTTGGTGCGGCGCTGGATTATGTCAGTGGGCTGGGACTTGAGAATATTCATGACTATGAGCAGACGCTAATGCAGTATGCGCTTGCACAACTCGCCACGGTGCCTGATATCACTATATATGGCCCGACCGGGCGACTGGGTGTTATTGCGTTTAATCTGGGTCAACATCACGCCTATGATGTGGGCAGTTTTCTTGATAACTACGGTATCGCTGTCCGAACCGGACATCACTGTGCGATGCCTCTGATGGCGCATTATCAGGTCCCCGCCATGTGCCGGGCGTCGTTCGCCATGTACAACACCAGTGAAGAGGTGGATCGGCTGGTGGCAGGACTGAAACGTATTCATCAGCTACTGGGATAGCAGGGAGAGGTTATGGCAGTATTACCGGACAGAGAAAAGCTCCTGCAAAACTTTCAGCGCTGCGCTAACTGGGAAGAGAAGTACCTGTATATTATTGAACTGGGGCAGCGGCTGACGCCGCTTAGCGATGAAGCGCATAACCCAGAAAATATTATTCAGGGTTGCCAAAGTCAGGTGTGGATTGTTATCCAGCAAAACGACAGGGGTGTTATTGAGCTTGAGGGCGATAGTGACGCCGCCATTGTTAAAGGGCTGATTGCAGTAGTATTTATTTTATATCATCAGATGACCGCGCAGGATATTATCGCCTTTGACGTGCGCCCGTGGTTTGAAAAAATGGCCCTCACTCAACATTTGACGCCTTCCCGCTCCCAGGGTCTTGAAGCAATGATCCGCGCCATTCGCGCTAAAGCCGCGAATCTCGGCTAAACTCTAAAAACAGCTTTTCATTCTGTTACGCGAGGCGGTTTTCCGCCTCGCTGGTTTTCAGCTTTCCGGCGTTCTGCCGGTGATTAAGGAATTCCAGTATGAAGCGCGCGTCTCTCATTACTCTAACTCTCATTAGCTCTCTCATGGCGTCTCAGAGCGCCAGAGCGGTAGATTATCTATTGCCCGCACCGGGCAGTCGGGTTATCGGTGAAAATCAGATTTATGTGGTGCCAACCGACGGTAAAAATCTGGAGTCCATTGCTCAGCGTTTCGATACCGGCATATTATTGTTGCTGGAAGCAAATAACACGGTCGATCCGCTGCTGCCTGCACCTGGCAGTGAGCTGACGATCCCGTCGCAGATGCTGTTACCCGATGCCCCCCGTGAAGGCATTGTGATTAACCTTGCTGAACTCCGTTTATATTATTATCCGCCGGGTAAAAATATTGTTCAGGTGTTCCCGATTGGCATTGGTCAGCAGGGACGGGAGACGCCGGTGATGACCACCCGAATCATCCAGAAAATCCCAAATCCTACCTGGACCCCTACGGCCAATATTCGCGCCCGCTCGCTGGCGCAGGGGATCACCCTGCCAGCCGTTATCCCGGCCGGGCCAAATAACCCTCTGGGACGCTTTGCACTGCGTCTTGAGCAGGGAGGTGGGGAATATCTCATTCACGGGACGAATGCGCGTAACAGCGTTGGTTTGCGCGCCAGTTCCGGCTGTATGCGAATGCGTGCTGCGGACATTCAAACGCTATTCTCCCAGGCAACGTGGGGAACCCGGGTTCAAATCGTCAATGAACCGATTAAATTCTCAGTAGAGCCTGACGGGCAACGCTATGTTGAGGTTCATCAACCGCTGTCTCAAAACGACTGGGATGACCCACAGACCGTGCCGATTGCGGTGACGGCAAGCTTTGGCCGATTTGCTGATGACAGTGAAAGCGATCTTACGGGTATTAATAGCGCGATCACACGCAGGGCAGGCTATCCCGTTCAGGTAAATGCCACGATGAATAACCCGGCGCCGGTACAACGCGTGAATGTACAGCCTGCGCCAGTGACTCAGGCACAAGGAACGCTGGTCACAGCGAACAGTCTGGTGATGCAGTAGGGATTAATGGAAGACAAAAAAAATGGCGCACAATGTGCGCCATTTTATTAAACCAGGAACACTTATTTTTTGTAAGTGCGAGTCTGGTTGTCCAGACGCTGGTTAGCACGTGCTGCGTCGTCTTTAGCAGCCTGAACGTCAGAACGGATTGCGTTCACGTCGTTGCTCAGTTGGTCAACTTTAGCGTTCAGAGTCTGAACGTCAGAAGACAGCTGATCGATTTTAGCATTGCTGGAGCAACCTGCCAGCAGAGTAGAACCCAGGATTACCGCGCCCAGTACCAGTTTAGTACGATTCATTATTAATACCCTCTAGATTGAGTTAATCTCCATGTAGCGTTACAAGTATTACACAAAGTTTTTTATATTGAGAATATTTTTTTGATGCGAATGTGCTTATTTTTGATCGTTCGCTCAAAGAAGCATCGACTGTCACTGTTTCATCAAAAAAACTGTGTTAAAACAGCAGGCTTCCATCGGATTCATCTTAGATAATTACGCTTTTAAATAGTAAAATATGATTTGCATTTCTAATGAACCTGGCGTTTGCGAAAATAAAAAAAGCGCCCCGCAGGACGCTTTTTATACAAACAGACACATTCTGAAATTATTACAGGACGTGAACAGATGCCGTATTGGTTGTTCCGCTCGGAACCAGTGCACCAGAAACCATGACCACTACGTCACCTTTCTGAGCCAGACCGCTCTCAACCGCAACTTCTTTACCCAGACGGTAGAAATCATCAGTAGAGTTAATTTCTTTAACCAGCTGTGCCACAACGCCTTTGCTCAGAACGAGCTGACGCGCAGTCACTTCATTAGTAGTCAGCGCCAGAATGGTGGCGTCCGGGAAGTACTTACGCACGGCACGTGCAGATTTGCCGCCGTTGGTTGCTACAACGATCAATGGTGCTTCCAGTTTTTCTGCAGTTTCAACCGCGCCACGGCAAACCGCTTCGGTGATACGCAGTTTACGGCTGTCATGACTGTCATCCAGACGGCTGTTCATCACGCGATCGGTACGCTGACAGATAGTTGCCATGATGGTCACCGCTTCAAGCGGGTATTTGCCTTTGGCTGACTCGCCTGACAGCATTACTGCATCGGTACCGTCAAGGATGGCGTTCGCCACGTCACCGGCTTCAGCACGGGTCGGACGCGGGTTTTTGATCATGGAGTCCAGCATCTGCGTTGCAGTAATAACTACTTTACGCGCGCGGATACATTTTTCGATCATCATTTTCTGAGCGAAGATAACTTCTTCAACCGGGATCTCTACGCCCAGGTCGCCACGAGCAACCATGATACCGTCAGACGCTTCGAGAATTTCGTCGAAGTTGTTCAGGCCTTCCTGGTTTTCAATTTTGGAGATAATCTGGATGTTCTCGCCGCCGTGAGCTTTCAGATGTTCACGAATTTCAACAACGTCAGAACGCTTACGGATGAAGGAGGCAGCAACAAAGTCAACGCCTTGTTCGCAGCCGAAAATCAGGTCTTGTTTGTCTTTCTCAGCCAGCGCTGGCAGGGCGATAGAGACGCCCGGCAGGTTAACGCCTTTGTTTTCGCCGAGGTCACCGTTGTTCAGAACTTTACAGATGACGTTGTTACCTTCGATTGCGGTAACTTCCATGCCGATCAGACCATCGTCGACCAGTACGGTGTTGCCAACAGAAAGGTCAGAGGTAAAGCCTTCATAGGTCACGGCAACGGTATTGCTGTTACCGACAACGGTTTTATCGGTGGTGAAAGTGAATGACTGACCCGCTTTCAGCGAGACGTCGTTACCACCTTCCAGTTTAATGGTACGAATTTCCGGACCTTTGGTGTCCAGCAAGATCGCCGCTTTTTTACCGGTTTTGCTCATCACGTTGCGCAGATTCTGGATGCGCTGACCATGTTCTGCATAGTCGCCGTGGGAGAAGTTAAGACGCATAACGTTCATGCCAGCGTCGAGCATTTTGGTCAACATCTCTTCGGATTCGGTTTTCGGGCCGATGGTGCAAACAATTTTGGTCTTTTTCATGACAGTCTTAGTCTTTAAGTTGAGAAGAATATGAAGGTGACGGGCCGGGGACATAGCGCCACGGTGTCAAACCAGTGATGCGAAAACTGCGATGCCACATGATAAGGATAGGTGACATCAAAAAAGCGTGCAGAGGAATGTGTGCTGGCGGTTCAGCCCATGACGTGAAACAAAGATGTACGCGTTTGAGGAGATAGTTCAAGGCGCTGAAACCATTCAATTAAGAAACGGTCGGCATTATACGATGTTACATAGTAAAAGGAAAATAAAAACAGCGTTTTAATATGGATTTGGGCATCCTGACAGCGCTTGTTGGGGAAATGTTAGAACAGAGTAGCTATGTCGTACTGATGATGTCAGTAATGCCCGTAACTATGCAACAGCGCACCGAGATAGTGTTTGATTTAACACGGTTTTTGTCAATAATGTAATTATATTGTTACGGAATCAGGAGGCAGGATGGGAAATCGGGCAAAAGATGACGCACTGTATCAGGAGATGTGTCGAGTCGTGGGGAAAGTGGTTCTTGAGATGCGCGACCTTGGACAGGAGCCTAAGCATATCGTCATCGCCGGTGTCGTGCGTACGGCGCTGGCCAACAAAAATATTGCGCGTTCCGATCTAAATCGGCAAGCCATGGAGCAGGTGGTGAAGGCGCTTTCAGGCCAGTAATCTCAGCCTGTTGGCTGTTCTGAACCAGGAGAAAAATATGTTTCGTTCAATCGCCACCGTATCACTGGGCGGCACGTTGCCAGAGAAATTACGCGCAATTGCTGCCGCAGGTTTTCATGGCGTCGAAATTTTTGATAAAGATCTGCAAAGTTACACCGGTACGCCGGCTGACATTCGTGATATGGCTGCGGATTCAGGATTGCAGATTACACTATTTCAGCCGTTACGCGACATAGAAGGGTACTCGTCGCGAGGGGACTTTGCCCACGCGCTTGAGCGTGCAAAGCGTAAAATCGCGCTTATGCATGAACTGGGCTGTGAGACCTTACTGCTGTGCAGCAATACGTCAGCACTCTCCTCACCAGACTATCAACAGCAGTGTGAAGATTTACGCGTCATTGCCACTCTGGCAGAGCAGGAGCAGATCCGGGTCGGTTACGAGGCACTGGCGTGGGGACGTCACGTACAGCGCTGGCGACAGGCGTGGGAACGCGTTAACGCTGTTGATAGCCCGGCGATGGGCATTGTGCTGGACAGCTTTCACATTCAGTCGCTGGGTGACAACCTTGACGGACTGAATGCGGTCCCGCTGGAAAAGTTGGTTTTTGTACAGCTTGCCGATGCGCCGCTGATGCAGCTGGATGTGCAGCAGTGGAGCCGTCATTTTCGCTGTTTCCCAGGTAAAGGGCAGATGCCGGTCGCTGCGCTGGCACGTGAAATTGTACAGCGGGGATATAATGGTCCCTGGTCACTGGAAATTTTTAACGACAGCTACTGGGCCGCTTCAGTACAGGATATGGCAAGGGAGGGGAATTCTTCTTTATTATGGCTGGAAAAACAGTTGCAGGCGTAATTGAAGATTTCATGAAATGGTGCGTCCGAGTGGACTCGAACCACCGACCCCCACCATGTCAAGGTGGTGCTCTAACCAACTGAGCTACGGACGCACTGAGAAATGGTGCGTTCAATTGGACTCGAACCAACGACCCCCACCATGTCAAGGTGGTGCTCTAACCAACTGAGCTATGAACGCATTGTTGTGCCTGACAACGGGGACGAATATTAGCGGCAGTCGTGAAATGTGGCAAGAGGAAAACACTAATTTTCTTCGCTATTTCACGCGAATGGCGAAGTGGTGTGCAACATGTCGAGAAAGTAGCCGCCCTGCGACGGCTATATTCAATCTTAACGTGCCGCACGACGTAAAATTGTACTCGACGGCTGACGCTGCAGAAAACGCATTCTGACCATCATCATCACCGCGGCTGATGTCAGACCGATGATAAAGCCTAACCAGAAACCCGCAGGACCCATCGGTTCGACAACCCAGTCAGTGAGCGCCAGCACATACCCTGTGGGCAACCCTAATACCCAGTAAGCAATAAACGTGATAAAGAAAATGGAGCTGGTGTCTTTGTAACCACGCAGGATCCCACTACCAATAACCTGAATAGAGTCGGATATTTGATAAATTGCGGCCAGCAGCATCAGGTGTGCGGCAAGCGTGACAACTTCAGGGTTATCGTTATACAGCAGGGCGATTTGTTCGCGCAGGCTCACGGTAAAAATCGCGGTTATTATCGCCATGCAGACGCCGACGACCAGGCCAGTTCGCGCCGAGGTTTGCGCTTCCAGGGTCGAACCCTGGCCTAAACGATAGCCCACGCGAATAGTGACGGCCGCCCCTAACGACAGCGGCAGAACAAACATCAGCGAGCTGAAGTTGAGGGCAATCTGATGTCCGGCCACATCAACGATCCCCAGCGGCGAGACCAGCAGGGCGACAACGGCAAACAGGGTCACTTCAAAAAACAGTGCCAGTGCGATGGGCAGGCCGAGCTGAATCAGACGCATCATGGTGGCCCAATCTGGTTTGCCAACGCCAATGTCGTTGCGGATATCGCGCATTGAGCGCGCTCTTTTGGTATAAGAGAGCATGCAAAACAGCATCACCCAGTACACTGATGCTGTAGCCACCCCGCAGCCGACGCCTCCTAGCTCTGGCATGCCAAAGTGCCCGTAGATGAAAATGTAATTCACCGGGATATTGACCAACAGTCCGCAGAAACCAATAAACATTGCCGGTTTAGTTTTCGCCAGGCCATCACACTGATTACGTGCCACCTGGAAGAACAGATAGCCCGGCGCACCAAACAGCAGGGCGCGCAGGTAGCGAACGGCTTTATCGGCCAGTTCAGGATCGATGTTATGCATGGCATGAATGATATGGCCGGCGTTCCACAGCACCACCATCACCAGTACAGATACAAAGCCCGCCAGCCAGTAACCCTGGCAAACCTGATGTGCGATGCGATCGCGACGTCCGGAACCATTAAGTTGCGCAATCACCGGCGTTAGCGCCAGCAGCAGGCCATGACCAAATAAAATAGCAGGTAGCCAGATGGATGTGCCGATCGCGACGGCGGCCATATCGGTAGCGCTATAGCCCCCGGCCATGACCGTATCGACAAATCCCATCGAGCTTTGCGCGATTTGCGCAATAATCACCGGGATCGCCAGCGCCAGAAGCTGACGCGCTTCATTTAGATACTTCTGCACGTGAATACCTTTAATATTGTTGTTATTTGAAAGACTAAAAAAGCCGCCATAAAGGGCAGCAAGAAGAATGAACAAGAGGTTATGCTGACTATTGTAATGATGATTAACCATTAAGCCAGTAAAAAAGTCGATAGGGCACATACCGGGCTGGCAAGCCTATTTTCCACCTGTTATTGTGCGTGACAGAAAGACGGGTATTAAACCGTAATGATGGCATACAGGAGTTAGTAGCATGTTTACTGGTATCGTACAGGGCACCGCAAAAATTGTGTCCATTGATGAGAAACCCAATTTCCGTACTCACGTGGTCGCATTGCCCGAAAATATGCTTGAGGGGCTTGAGACGGGGGCATCGGTGGCGCATAACGGTTGCTGCCTGACCGTAACAGAAATCAACGGGGATCGCGTCAGCTTTGATTTAATGAAGGAGACGCTGCGCATTACTAATCTCGGCGAGCTACAGCCAGGTGATGAGGTTAATGTCGAGCGCGCAGCAAAATTCAGTGATGAGATTGGCGGGCATTTAATGTCGGGGCACATCATTTCTACCGCAGAGGTGTCGAAAATTCTCACCTCAGAAAACAACCGTCAAATCTGGTTTAAATTGCAGGATCCGACGCTGATGAAGTACATCCTGTATAAAGGATTTATCGGCGTGGATGGTATTAGCCTGACGGTAGGGGAAGTGACTGCGACACGTTTCTGCGTACACCTTATTCCGGAAACGCTACAGCGTACCACGCTCGGTCAGAAAAAACTCGGCCAGCGAATTAATGTTGAAATCGATCCGCAAACGCAAGCCGTCGTTGATACGGTAGAGCGCGTTCTCGCCGCGCGCGAAGCAGTGCTTAAAATGGTGGAAGAAGAATAACGCTGGCAGAGAGTAATTCGCTTTTAGCCGGTAATAAAAGAGACCTGCGCCTGAGCGCAGGTAGAAAGGATTAGCGTGCGACGCGTAGACCGTCTTCAACACCACGTGAGAAAACGATCTGCCAGAGCTGAATATCCCGTGCCCGAAAGGCGCCCGCGCAGGCCGTCAGATAATAATCAAACATCCGCTTGAAGCGTTCAGAATAGTTATTGGCAATCTCAGGCCATAACGCCTGGAAACGTTGATACCATGCCATCAGCGTTTTGTCGTAATCAGGGCCAAAATTATGCCAGTCCTCCATTACGAAATGAGATTCACTGGCTGTCGCTATTTGCCGGACCGACGGTAAACAGCCATTGGGAAAAATATATTTATCGATCCATGGATCAACACTGGTGTCCGTTTTTTTCGCACCGATGGTATGCAAAAGGAAAAGCCCGTCCGGCTTGAGATTGCGATCCACCACCTCAAAATACGTTTTGTAGTTTTTAGGACCGACATGTTCAAACATGCCTACTGACACGATACGGTCAAACTGATCCTGCAAGTCGCGATAATCCTGAAGCAGGAAATTAACATCGAGGCCTGAACACCGGTCCTGAGCCAGCTTCTGCTGTTCGGCAGAAATGGTTACGCCGGTCACGCTGACGTGGTAATTTTTGGCCATCCATGAGGCAAGGCCGCCCCAGCCGCAGCCAATATCCAGCACTCGCATCCCGGGTTTGAGCTGTAGTTTTTCGCAAATCAATGCCAGTTTAGCCTGCTGCGCATCGACCAGATTATCGGCCTCTTTCCAGTATGCACAGGAATACTGCATGTAGGGATCGAGCATTCGGGTAAACAGATCGTTGCCCAAATCGTAATGTTCCTTACCCACGATCCAGGCACGTTTTTTACTTTGTAAATTAATCAGACGAGTTGTAGCCACGCGAAGCGTGTCTTTCAGATGGTGCGGTAACTGGGTGTCCAGACCGGCGCGGAGGATCTTAGTGAAAAAGCTGTCCAGCTGGTCGCATTCCCACCAGCCATCCATATAACTTTCACCCAACCCGAGCGAGCCTTCCTGGAGCACACGCTTAAAGAAATGCGGGTTTTTAACCTGTAAATCATAAGGAGCTGCACCATTAATGGTGATATCTGCGCGGCTTAATAACTCGTTCGCAATACGATACCAGTCGTCTTCCGGTATGCTGACGTCTTCGATACACGATGAACTCATAGCTTCTCCATCACGCGTATATGATTCAGATCCATAAAAGCGTAGATACAATTTGGCTTATGAAAAAACTTACAGTGGCACTGTAAGTTTACTGTCCGATGTAGAAACAGAGGAAGGAAGGGAACCCTTACCGAAATGCCATCCGTGGTGTAAACGGGTGAACTCCATCACCCGCTAAATAATACTGCTTTTATCGTAATAATATGCAATGCAAGAAAGTATAGGACGCTAAACACTCTGATTCAACACAAAAATGTTAGCGCGCTAATTAATTACTTCTTTGACACACTCCAGCTGTCAACGCTTTGCGGGAACCCTGATTTTGTGACTTTCCATTTGCTGCATCCAGTAGCCAATACCCGCCAGAACTGCGGTCATCAGCATAACGCTGGTGGTGGTTAACAGCGGCGTTGCCACCAGCCAGGAGACGACCAGGCTTGCAAGAAAACACAGTCCAAGCTGCAACGTATTCTGCAACGCTGCCGCGCGTCCCGTTGCCTGGGGAAAGGGACGTAGCGCCTGCGCAACAACGATGGGATAAATACCGCCGTTTGCGATCGCCATAATACAAAACGGGATCAGAAGCGCTGTCAGCGAATCAGGGCTGAATAACCCGGTACACCAGGTGCCAATCACGCTTAATGCGTAGAGACTCAGCAGCCAGGGAAGTAGCTGCTCTCCCTGCCATTTTTGCAGTGCTGCCCGGCAACCGTAGCCGCCAACTAAAAATGCAATGGTTTGCGGTACATAGCTCAGACCAATTGCGCCGGGTCCATACCCCATATCATGAAGAATAAACGGTGAGCCGGTGAGCCAGGCGAAAAAACTGGCTGAGCAGGCAGCGTAAATCAGCACGTTTCCGAGATATGAGCGTGAACGCAGCAGCATACTAAACGTCAGGGCTTTACCGTCAGTGGCATTTTTTTGCGTAACCTTCTTCAGGCGCAGGGCAGGAAGCATCAGGATCAGAGTGATAGCAAACAGCGTGGCGAATATAGCCTGCCAGTCAAAATGAGTGAGTATCCAGCTGCCAAGAAGCGGCGCGAGCGCGGGCGAAAGACCAACCAGCGGCATGATAGTGGCAAAAATACGGTTTACACGCTGCGCCGGATAGTAATCGGTAACCATGGCCTGCCAGGTGACGGCAGCCGCGCAAACGCCAGCGGCCTGGACGAAACGCAGCACCAGTAGCGTTGTGGCATCTTTAACCCAGAGCATCCCCAGACAGCCGATGGCGAAAATTGCCAGTCCGGTTAATAACACCGGGCGACGACCGAAACGGTCAGAGAGCGGGCCCCAAATTAACTGGCCAAGGGCAAACCCCGCGAGGAATACACTTAAACTGGCGCTCACCGCTGCGGCAGGCGTATTAAGATCCTGCTGAATTGCCGCAAAGGCGGGTAAATACATATCGGTGGCTAAAAAACCCAGCACGCTGAGTCCGCCAAGCCACACCAAAAACCCTTTTCCAGGTTGCATAACACTTCTCTTTATAATTGCAGATGACAGGAACATGAGTGTAGGCAGTGCATTCCAGGTTGTGAAACGCTAATATTTGCGAATTGACATCAAAAAAATTGAAGGCAAAAAATGTGGTCAGAATATTCTCTTGAAGTCATAGATGCGGTAGCGCGCAACGGTAGCTTTAGCGCGGCGGCACAGGAGTTGCACCGCGTGCCTTCTGCTGTCAGCTATACAGTCCGCCAGATGGAAGAGTGGCTGGCTGTCCCGCTGTTTGAACGTCGGCACCGGGACGTAGAATTAACGCCGGCAGGAAGCTGGTTTTTGAAAGAAGGGCGTTCTGTTATCAAAAAAATGCTGATCACCCGCCAGCAGTGTCAGCAAATTGCCAACGGCTGGCGCAGTCAACTGCCTATCGCCGTCGATAACATTGTCAGACCTGAACGCACTCGCCAGATGATTGTCGATTTCTATCGCCATTTCCCGGATGTCGAACTGATCGTTTTTCAGGAAGTTTTTAACGGTGTCTGGGATGCGCTGGCGGACGGCCGCGTTGAACTGGCGATTGGCGCAACGCAGGCTATTCCGGTCGGAGGACGCTATGCCTTTCGCGATATGGGCATGCTGAGCTGGAGCTGCGTTGTGGCGCGCCACCATCCTCTGGCGCTTAATATCGGGCCTTTAAGCGATGATGAATTGCGCAACTGGCCGTCGCTGGTACGCGAAGACACCTCGCGATCGCTGCCTAAACGTACGACGTGGCTGCTGGACAATCAAAAAAGGGTGGTCGTGCCTGACTGGGAGTCTTCGGCTACCTGCATCTCGGCAGGGCTCTGCGCGGCAATGATCCCCTCACATTCTGCCCGCCCGTGGCTGGATTCCGGGGAGTGGGTGGAGCTGGATCTGGAAAATCCTTTTCCTGATGCGGCATGTTGTTTAACCTGGCAGCAGAGTGATATTTCACCCGCGCTGGAATGGCTGCTGGCGTATCTGGGCGACAGTGAAACACTGAATAAAGAGTGGCTGCGGGACCCGCAGGAAACGGACCCCGCTTGTTAACTTAGCGGCGATAGTCAAGATAGGGACCGTCAGCAACCGATCGACGTTCAATGAGTTGAGGATGAACCTCAATTGATTTTGATTCGACGCGCTTATTCACAATGCGATCCAGCAGGGTATTGAACGCTTCCTCTCCGAGCGAGTCTTTAGGCTGATGAATGGTTGTCAGCGCCGGTGTAAAGAAACGGGCGTTGCGCACATTGTCATAGCCAATCAGGGAGATATCCTGCGGTACGCGCAAACCCATTTCATCGGCAGCGCAGAGCGCACCCATCGCCATGATATCACCGCCGCAGAAAACGGCTGTCGGGCGAGGGGATTGATTAAGAATTTTTTGCATCGCCTGATAACCTGACTCAGGCTCAAAATCACCCTGCACGATCCACTGCGGTGGAACATTAACCTGAGTTTCTTCCATTGCTTTCATAAAACCGGCCAGTCGACCTGCGCCGGTATTGCGCTCGAGCGCGCCCGGAATAATACCGATGTCACGATGTCCACGCTCAAGTAAATACCGCCCGGCCATGTAACCCCCTTCGAAGGCATTGTCGATCACCGAGTCGGTAAAATCAGCTTTGGATTCGCCCCAGTCCATTACCACCATCGGTATATGACGGTATTCTTCCAGCATTTTCAATAGCGGCTCAGGATACTCAGAGCACATCACCAGCAGGCCATCGACACGCTTCTGCGCCATCATTGAAAGGTAGGCGCCTTGCTTTTCTATGTCGTTCCAGGCATTGCCAAGGATCAGTGTGTAGCCTTTCTGAAAACAGCTTTTTTCAACCGCTTCAATAATTTCAGCAAAATAGGCGGCTTCGCTGCTGGTCGCCAGAAGGCCAATGGACTTGGTATGATTTACCTTGAGGCTCCTGGCAACGGCGCTCGGAGAGTAGTGAAGTTCTTTAATTGCCGCCCACACCGCATTACGCGTATCTTCAGCAACAAAACGCGTCTTGTTGATAACGTGAGATACAGTGGTAGTGGAAACGTTTGCGCGTCTCGCGACATCTTTAATTGTTGCCATTAAATCTTACTCCGGACCCTGGCCTGAACGCCTGCAAATAGGAGGGTAAACGTTTGCCTTTACACACCCCTGTTGCAATTTCGTCGTCATTGCTTTGCGCCGGGAAATGACACATTACGTCAGGTGAGGGGTAATGACTGGTACGCTTATAATTAAGCGTGGAATTTTGGCCGATTCTGAAGAAAAGTGAAAGAGAAAAATGTGTCTCACTTTAAATCCTGCAAGATTTTCGCCGCAAGGTGTGTAAAAATGGACAAGCTCACATTTCACAAGGTTATAACAAGGAGTAAAAATCGATGAGTACCGATCTTAAGTTTTCCCTGGTCACCACGATCATTGTCCTGAGTCTGATTGTCGCAAGTGCTCTGGTTGCTGTCCTGCACTGATTGCTCCGGCGGAGTATTTTCTCTCCCTCGTGCTCCGTACCAGCTTATTGTGCTGATAGTAAAACTGTTTTGCTTGTGGCTTACTTTTATTTTTTCAATGATGTCGCTTTTTTCGCCGCGCCAGCCAGCATATGAGACCTGCATTAGCCGCTAACGGGTAACACAGAGGGCGCAAGCCCTCTGTGTGTTAACTCAGGCTGCCAGGTTGTCAGCCACGAATGACCAGTTCACCAGCGCCCAGAAATGCTCCAGATAACCCGGGCGGGCATTACGATAGTCAATGTAATAAGCATGTTCCCAGACATCGACCGTTAATAGCGGTTTGTCGGAGGTGGTCAGCGGTGTGCCGGCGTTAGAGGTGGATACAATCGCCAGGCTGCCGTCAGATTTTTGTACCAGCCATGTCCAGCCAGAACCAAAATTCTTGATTGCCGCATCGGTAAACTGCTTTTTAAAGTCGTCTACGCTGCCGAACGACTGGCTAAGGGCTGCGGCGAGATCGCTGCCTGGTTCGCCGCCAGCGTCAGGAGCCAGGCAGTGCCAGTAAAAGGTGTGGTTCCATACCTGAGCCGCATTGTTAAAAATAGCGCCTTCCGAGCCGCGAATAATGTCCTCAAGCGACTGGTTTTCCCACTGCGTATCTTTGATGAGGTTATTCAGATTTGTTACGTAGGCCTGATGATGTTTGCCGTGATGATAAGTGAGGGTCTGGGCAGAAATGTGCGGTTCCAGCGCGTCTTTTGCATACGGTAATGCAGGTAATTCAAACGACATTGCAATACTCCTTTTTTATTTTGATAACTCAATATCCACATGATAAGCATGGATATATTAACAAAATAAAGGCACAGGCAGAAGAGGCGTTCTTAGGCTGCATGTGCCCTAAAAGGATAATCAGCGGATCGTTTTAGCTGTCATCACCCGGCGTGCCCCCACATAGTGACGCACCCAGTAATCTTCGCTCAATGATGATATCTGGATATCCTGACCGCTGCGCGGTGACTGAATAAATTTACCGTTCCCGACATATACGCCAACGTGGTCGGCGGTGCCTCTGCCCTGAGTGCGGAAGAACACCAGATCGCCGCTTTCGAGACTTCTGCGCTCAATCGGTGCGGCATCACGCAGATGGTACATCTCGTTAGCCGTCCGCGGGATAGGGATTTTGACTAAATCTTTGTAGGCATAATAAACCAGACCGCTGCAATCGAAGCCGGTGCGCGGCGAGGAACCGCCCCAGTGATACGGTTTGCCGATCTGATTCATTAACTTTGACATGGCCGTTTTTTGTGCTTTTTGCATACGGACCTTATGGACATCACTCAACGCCAGCGGTTTGGCTGAGGCATTGAGGCATTTATTCTTGTAACCTTTGCGCGTGAGGCATTTTTTATCTGCCAGTTTTACGGCCGCAATTTTGCTGTTTTTAGTACTATTGCGCTGAGATTTACTGGCAGTGAGGGTGGTTTTATTTTTCGTTTTAGCGGTGTTTTTACTGGCTTTGGTAGCGGTTTTACTGGCTGTCTTGCTGGTCTTCTTACTTTTATTCTTTTTGCCCGACGCTTTTGCAAAATGCGTTTTTTCTGTGGCCGACGCTCTCGTTTGTTCAGAGGCCTGGGCAAGCGGTGAAAAAGTAAGCGATGTTAACAGTAAAGCACAGAGCGTGATCGAGACTTTGTTTATCCGCGCCACTGAGCATTCCCCTGATTCGGGCAGGCATGAGGATATGCCTGCGGGTGATGATAACAAAAAAGCCTGATGATTCTAATGCATAAAAAGGCTGGAAGTTAATAGTCTTTTTGCATGTAAAATAGCAATTTGCTATCGAGTGCAAAAAAAAGCATCAGTTAACATGACGCAAGCGCATTATTTGTGCAATTGATTTATGCAATGAATACCATAACGGCATTAATTACATATCTTCCGGCGTAAGACGATACAATAATAGCGCGTGAATAAAATGTTATTTTCGGTATGGGGCCTGAAACGCTACAATGACAGACTACTGCCGTAAAAGAAGTTAAGGAAGCATGACAATGACGACGACAATTGAAAAAATCCAGCGTCAAATCGCTGAAAACCCGATCCTGCTGTATATGAAAGGATCACCTAAGTTACCAAGCTGCGGCTTCTCTGCTCAGGCGGTTCAGGCACTCTCTGCCTGCGGCGAGCGTTTTGCCTATGTCGACATCCTGCAGAATCCGGACATCCGCGCCGAATTACCGCAATATGCAAACTGGCCAACTTTCCCGCAGCTGTGGGTCGATGGTGAACTGGTTGGCGGCTGTGACATTATTATTGAGATGTACCAGCGTGGTGAGCTTCAGTCGCTGATTAAAGAGACTGCGGCTAAGTACCCTGCCGAGGGGACTGACGCGCAGTAAGCGTAATGTCTGATTAAAAAGCGACGTCACGTCGCTTTTTTTATGGCTATGCTTCGTCGGGAACGGGCAGCGGCCAGCCGCCGAGACGTTTCCAGCGGTTGACAATTTCGCAAAACAGCAGCGCAGTTTGTTCCGTATCGTACAGGGCCGAGTGAGCCTGAGTGCTGTCGAAATCAAGACCTGCCGCAGCACAGGCTTTAGACAACACGGTTTGCCCCAGCGCCAGCCCGCTCAGGGCAGCGGTATCAAACGTGACGAAAGGATGAAACGGGTTACGCTTCAGAGAGGATCGCTCTGCTGCCGCCATCATAAAGCCATGATCAAACGTCGCATTGTGCGCGACCATAATTGCCCGGTTACATCCCCGATCCTTAATGCCTTTACGCACCGCTTTAAAAATAGCGTGTAATGCGTCATGTTCACTGACGGCACCCCGCAGCGGATTGGTTGGATCGATCCCGTTAAAGGCCAGCGCTTCAGGCTGTAAATTTGCCCCTTCGAAAGGCTCAACGTGAAAATGCAGCGTGGTATCCGGCATCAGCCAACCGTGTTCATCCATTTTCAGGGTAATAGCAGCGACTTCAAGGAGTGCATCGGTTTTGGCGTTAAATCCAGCCGTTTCGACATCTATGACAACAGGGTAAAAACCACGAAAACGGTCGCACAGACCAGTCAGTTGAGCGTTATCGGACATCAGTATCTCTTCGTAAAACAACGTAGCGCGTATTATGGCAAATTTTACCCACAGTTGCAGTAAGCGCCAGTAGAAAAGGGCGGGCCAGAACAGGCCCACCGGTGATTAATCGCCGAGACCTTTACCTGCGTCTTTTGCTTCAATCAGTTCGATTTTATAACCATCCGGATCTTCAACAAAAGCGATAACCGTGGTGCCACCTTTGACCGGGCCGGCCTCACGCGTCACGTTACCGCCGCTTTGGCGAATTTTTTCGCAGGCTTCAGCAGCGTCATCAACACTCAGCGCAATGTGACCATAGGCGTTACCCAAATCATAATGATCGGTACCCCAGTTATAGGTCAGTTCAATGACAGCTTCGTCACTTTCCGGGCCGTAGCCGACGAAGGCGAGGGAGTATTTATACTCCGGATTTTCACTGGTCCGCAGCAGCGACATACCCAGTACATTGGTATAAAAATTGATAGATCGTTGCAGGTCGCCAACACGCAGCATGGTGTGAAGTAAGCGCATCTCATCCTCTCAGTAAGTTGTTTATCTTTTCATTTCAAACAGAAACGCTGTTTTAGTATAGCGGCGGAACCTCGCCGCTATCAATGATGATTATAATGAGGGGTAATCCGTATAACCTTCAGCGCCGCCGCCGTAGAAGCTTTCCGGACGCTGCGGGTTCAACTCAGCTTTACGTGCCAGACGCTCGACCAGATCCGGGTTAGCAATGTAGTCACGGCCAAAGGCCACTGCGTCAATCAAACCTTTAGCGATCAGCGTTTCTGCTTTCTCCGGCGTATACGCGCCAGCACCGACAATAGCGCCGTCGAAACGTTCACGCACTTTCTGGCGGAACGACTCAGTGTAAGGCTCGCCGCCAGCCCAGTCCGGCTCCGACATGTGCAGGTAAGCAATACCGCGCTTGTTCAGCTCTTCAATCAGATAAAGGGCATCTTCTTCTTCGTTTGGACCGTTATCTGTATTCTGGAACGTCCCGACCGGCGACACGCGAATACCAATGCGATCGGCACTCCACTCTTTACTGACGGCATCAACGACGTCCAGCACCAGACGAGCGCGATTTTCTACGCTGCCGCCGTACTGGTCGGTACGATGGTTAGAAGAAGGGGAGAGGAACTGGTGGAGCAAGTAACCGTGTGCTGAGTGTAGCTCGACAAGATCAAAACCTGCGTCACGAGCATTCGCTACCGCCTGGCGGAAATCATCAACAATTCCCGGTATTTCGCTGGTTTCCAGCGCGCGCGGGGTTGAGGTGTCAACGCGGATCGCATTGCCTTTTTCATCACGCAGGGAGGTACGTGTACCTGCATTGATCGCTGATGGCGCAACCGGAGCCTGGCCTGCGGGCTGAATGCTGCTGTGCGAGATACGTCCGGTGTGCCAGAGTTGAACGGCGATATGCCCGTTTTCTGCATGAACGCCAGCGGTGATTTTTTGCCACGCGGCGATTTGCTCCGGGCTGTGCAGTCCCGGCGCACCAGCATAGCCTTTAGCCTGCGCGGAAATTTGTGTTGCTTCAGAGATAATCAGCCCTGAACTGGCACGCTGGCGATAGTATTCAGCCATCAGCGGCGTCGGGATATCGCCCGGCTCAATGCTGCGCAAGCGGGTAAGGGGAGCCATAAACACACGGTTAGGCGTGGTGATAGCGCCTACTTTTAACGGGGTAAACAATTTTTCGGTAGTCATTTAAAACTCCTGAGTAGACCGGTCGTCTTGAAAGTTAGGAAATAAAAAACGCCTGTTAAACAGCAGGCGCTGCAATAACTGTTTTTACATGTTCAAGGGCGCTTTCCAGCGCTATTACACTGCGCGACATTTTGGCCTGTAAGTTTGCGCCCAGCCATAAAGAGTACAGTACCTGCGCCTGAACGGTGGCATCGCCCGTAAATATCAGACTGTTCTGCTGACGCCCTTGTTCAAGCACGCGCGCCAGCAGTGAAATGATCATACTGACGCCAGCATTCATTTCGGTGCGCATATCTTCCGACAGATCGCATACTTCGGCAGAAAGTTTAACGGTTAAACAGCCGCTGATAGTACCGTGCTGATTAAACTGTTCAATCGTGTTGAGATACCACGCCAGCAGACGCGTCCGGCACGATGACTGCCCGCTAAAAAAGTGCTGGTTTAACGCCTGTTCATACGCCGCATAGTGACGATGCAGCATCGCAACGCCAAACGCCTCTTTAGAGCGAAAATAGTGGTAGAACGATCCTTTCGGGACCTGCGCCGTCTTAAGCAGCTCGCTAAGTCCCATGCCGGTAAATCCGCGATGCATACAAAGCTGCTCGCCGATGGCAAGGATATGTTCACGCGTATCATGTTCAGTATGTCTGGTCATGCAGCTACTGTAATAGACCAATCGGTCTAACGCAACCCACAATTTAAGTTGCGCGTTTGGCAATGTGCGTCTTCAATAACAATAACTATCTCATTACGCGAGGCGCTGGTGGCAGAACAACTGGAGTTTTTCCCGCTGCAAAGCCCTTGCCGTGGCATTTGCCAAATGGACGATCGCGGATTTTGCCGCGGTTGTATGCGTACGCGCGATGAGCGCTTTAACTGGCAGCATTTTAGCGATAGTCAAAAGCGGCAGGTGCTAAGACTATGCCATCAACGTTTATTGCGTAAATTACGCGCGAATAAACCCGATTCAGATGTTGAACCGCAGCAACCCTCACTTTTTTGAACAAGTAATTGCGTATAATCGACGTAATACTTTGTTGAGGAAAGCATAATGGTTCAGCGTATTACAATGGCACCCCAGGGGCCTGAATTTTCACGTTTTGTAATGGGTTACTGGCGTTTGATGGACTGGAATATGTCGGTGCAGGCGTTAGTCGATTTTATTGAAGCCCATCTTGATCTCGGCATTACCACGGTCGATCATGCCGACATTTACGGCGGTTATGCCTGTGAAGCCGCATTCGGGGAAGCGCTAAAACGCGCGCCACAGTTGCGTGAGCGAATGGAAATTGTCACCAAGTGTGGTATCGCCACTACCGCCCGGAGCGAAAATACGCTCGGGCACTACATTACTGACAGCGATCATATCATTCGCAGTGCAGAACAATCCCTGAAGAATTTGGCAACCGACTACATTGATTTGCTTTTGATCCACCGTCCTGACCCATTAATGGATGCGGATGACGTCGCTGACGCATTTTTAACATTGCATAAGAGCGGAAAGGTCAGTCACTTTGGAGTATCAAACTTTACCCCTCATCAGTTCGCGCTATTGCAGTCGCGGCTGCCGTTCACGCTGACCACTAATCAGGTGGAAATTTCTCCGGTACATCAGCCCCTGTTACTTGATGGCACATTAGATCAGCTCCAGCAGCTGAGAGTGCGCCCAATGGCGTGGTCTTGCCTGGGAGGCGGTCGTCTATTTAACGATATCACCTTCCAGCCGCTGCGCGATGAACTTGCGCAGGTCGCGCAGGAACTGAACGCCAGCAGTATTGAAGAAGTGGTTTATGCCTGGATCTTACGCCTTCCTTCCCAACCGCTGCCGATAATTGGCTCGGGTAAAATCGAGCGTGTGCGCGCGGCTATTGCTGCTGAACATCTGCAACTTACCCGTCAACAATGGTTCCGCATTCGTAAAGCCGCGCTTGGCTACGATGTGCCCTGAGCCACGCTTTTGAAGGCTTTCCGGTGAAAGCGGTGTCCGTGGTTTACACTTATCGCGGGCACTGAATTTACCGGAGGTCGTATGAAGCATTTTAGTTTGGCACTGTTAACCCTCGTTGTGTGTACTGGCGCGCAGGCGGCAAGTGAAAAGGTACAGATGAATCTGGTCACTTCGCAGGGCATTGGCCAGTCAATTGGTGAGGTCAAAATTAGTGAAACGGATAAGGGACTGGAGTTTTCCCCGGATTTAAAAGCGTTGCCGCCTGGTGAGCGTGGTTTTCATGTTCATGCAATGGGAAGTTGCGAACCGGCGATGAAAGAGGGGAAACCCAGCGCTGCTGAAGCAGCGGGTGGACATCTCGATCCGCAAAAAACGGGCAAGCATGAAGGACCTGAAGGTCACGGCCATGCTGGAGACCTGCCGGTTCTGATGGTTGATAAAGACGGAAAAGCGACTCAGGCCGTCGTTTCTCCGCGTTTGAAAAAGCTTGATGAGGTCAAAGGTAAAGCGCTGATGATCCACGTAGGTGGAGACAACTTTTCCGATAAACCTGAACCGCTGGGCGGTGGCGGGGCACGTTTTGCCTGTGGCGTCATCAAATAATCAGTGCTGAACGGCTTTCGCATCGACTGCCAGCTCCAGCTGCGAAAGCGAACACTGCAATCGCCAGATAATCGCCGCCAGTTCTCTGGCGGCCGGCTGATGATGTTTCGCCAGCGTATTACTGATCCGTTCAAACTCGCGTAACGTCACCTCCAGAGGCCGGTGCTGAACCCCGCGCTCGCTCATCACATCCCGTAAAAGCGCCAGACACTTGTCACGAACTTGTGCCAGCGGATCCGATCGTGTCTCCCAGGCACGCAGTTGCCAGACGACATGGGTACAGTTGAGAAGAACCACTCCCCAGCGTAAAAGCCAGCGTCGCGCCAGTGCATCCTGACTGCTACTGAGCTGATTAACCTGATGATATACCAGCGATTCAAACTGACCTTCACTGTGCCCGGGACGGGTACTTAACTGATCGATAAAGTGACGCCGTAACGCCCGAATGTGCCGTCGGCTTTTCCGCGTATCGGAAACGGGACGCAAAACCGCAAATGCCAGCCATGCCAGCCCAACACCCAGCACTTTAGCAATGTTATCATTCAGAAATTCGGCGAAATCATAAACGGGTGGATTGGTCACCGCGATAAACGACGACATAAAAACAATGAGCTGGCCCCATAATCCCGCCTGTTTGGGTATTTGCTGCTTAAACAGCTGCATGGTGATAAGCAAGGGAAAGATGAACAGCAAAAACTGCCATAATTCGGTAATTTGTACCATCAGGCCGAATTTAACAAAGAAGCTGAATAGTGACAGGATGAGCAGCGCGCGTATCAGCAGGGTAAGGGAGTTAAACGGCGAGGGTGCCACAGCGTAAATAACACTGCCTATGGCCGTCATGGTTAGCGCTGCCGACCCTGATTCCCATTGCGTATTGATAGTCCATGCTCCGACCGTCATTAACGCGACAAAAACGCGACATCCATTCCATACGGCTTCAATATAATCCGTATGCCGTGCCAGTGACGGGGTTGCGGGAACCGTGAATTCGGTAACCGCAGACGCATTTTCAAGCGCTTTTAGCCAGCGGCTATTACGTAGATAAACGAGGCAAAAATAGCGCAGTCGCTGCCAGAAGGCATGGTGACGATAATCCTGCGTATTGCCTGGCGCAAGAGGCGCAATAATGCGCGCCAGGGTGTAAATATCTGCATCATTACGCGCTAATGCCTGAACGACCTCGCTGAGAATGCGCTGCGTATTTTCAGGCGCATCTGGCCAGTTCAGTAGCATTCGCCGCTGGCTGGAGATAATGCTGGTCATGCGTAACTGCTGGTGCAAAAGATAATTAAGCAAATTATTATGCCGGCGAAAGCGATAGTGGCTCCAGAATGCCTGAATACGCAGTAAGTTCATGGTCAGGATCTGGCGAATAACGCCTTCGTGCGCGGTGCGAATGGCATCGGTATTGTCGGGTGTCCAGAGTAGTGCCGCATGATCCAGCAATCGCGCATGCATGTTTTTCAGCGCGGTAATCAGAGCCGAACCGTCAGAGCTGCTCGGCAGGATCATCATCATCAGGCCGCCACAAAGGATGCCGAGGATGACTTCACACACGCGTGCCTGCGCGATTTCCCAGAGCTGGGTGGCATCGGTAATATTGATAACCGGGAATGCGATAATTGCGGCTGTATAGCCTGATAGCTGAAAAGCATAGGTCACGTTATTGTTAAACAGCGCGCAGGCCCAGGTGCACACCGCAAGCCATGCAGAAATACTGAATAAAAATAACCACGGGTCGACCAGCGTATGGCCGGCAATGATCAGCGCCGCCGTTGCGCCAAGCAGACTGCCGGCAATACGGCCAAAACTTTTACTGATGACGCCGCCAACCGTCGGGAAGCTAACCACGGCAGCTGAGGTCATGGCCCAGTAGGGTTCATCCAGATCCAGATAATAGGCAATGCTTAATGCCAGACACATCGCAATAGTATTACGCAGGGCATAACGCCATTGTGCCGACGTAGCCTTAACCCAGGGCAGCGTTTGCCATGAAAAATGCACCTGCTTCATCTACCGTCGCCAATGGCCACACTGCATGTTGTCCCGGAGACGAGGGTCAGGTCTTGCGGCAGCTGGTCGAATTCGATACGGACCGGAACGCGCTGTGCCAGCCTGACCCAGGGGATATTGGGTTTAATATCTGCGACCAGACCACTGTCACTCTCAACGCTCTGATCGTAAATAGCCCGGCCGATACTGGAAACGTGACCCTGTAACTTTACATCGCTGCTGTAGAGAACAATTTGCGCGGGCTTGCCCGGCTGAATGTGACGAAGCTTGGTTTCTTCGAAATAGCCGATAACATAAAATGAGTGACTGTCTATCAGGGCAAAAACCGGCTGGCCTTCGGAGGCGTAATTACCGATGCGAGTAGAAAGGTTTGTGATCCAGCCATCAACCGGAGCTTTAACCGTCGTTTGTTCAAGCTGCCATTTGGCATGCTCCAGCGTGGCTTTGGCTGCTTCAACGCTGGCTTTCATGGCATCTACCGTTATGCTGGCAGTATCAAGATCTTCTGCAGAAATATAATTATGTGGCAGATTACGTCGACGATTTGCCTCATGACTGGCTTTGGCGAGATCGGCGCGGGCTTTCGCCAGCTGCGCTTCAGCATTAAGCACGGCAATACGCCAGGGCGTCTCATCAAGGCTAAACAGAACCTCCCCGGCCTTAACAAACTGATTATCTTTCACCTTCAAAGACTGGATCGTGCCGGAAACCTGCGGCGTGATATTCACTTGCTCGGCACGAATTTTGCCATCGCGTGTCCACGGCGACTGCATATAAAAATTCCATACTGCCCATACTGCAACCACGGCCACGGCAACAACCAGCAACGTAGAGAAATATTTTAATTTTTTCAATGACATAGCATTACCACGAGACAAGAATAACCAGCGCCAGACATACCGAAAGCGCAAATAAGGAGAGATCCATTAACATTGGATGCCAGATGTCGCCCGCGTACAGCCAATCCCGCAGTAAGCGATGCACGCACAACCAGACGAAAAACCCTAATAGCACTGCTTTGAATAGAGGTGGGAAATAAATGGATGCACCAGCAACCAGATCCTTCAGAAGCATTCCTGAAGCATTGAAAATCAACTCCACGAGCATAATCCTTCTCAGTAAATGAGTATTGACTCGCCAGCATCAGCTAAGCTTGCAAACAGTGCGCCATTTTTCCTAAGTGTAAAGCATTGCAATTCCCGCCGCGAATGCGGCAATGCATTTGTCTTGTCAATATAAATGCTGCACACTATTCTAAAATCACCATAATAACTTAGCAACCTAATTATAAGGAGATGAAATTGGAATCGCCATTAGGATCAGACCTGGCACGTTTAGTGCGAATCTGGCGTGCTCTAATTGACCATCGCCTCAAACCTCTGGAGTTAACGCAGACACACTGGGTCACGCTGCATAATATTCATCAGCTGCCGCCCGAACAGTCGCAAATTCAGCTGGCAAAAGCGATAGGCATTGAGCAGCCATCCCTGGTTCGAACGTTAGATCAACTGGAGGAAAAAGAGCTTATCTCCCGACAGACCTGTGCTAACGATCGCCGCGCAAAGCGTATCAAACTTACGGCAAAAGCGGAGCCACTCATCACAGAAATGGAAAATGTGATCAGTAAAACCCGTGCAGAGATCCTCTCAGGGATCTCTGCACAAGAGCAGGATGCGCTGATTAACATGATTCAGCGTCTGGAACACAATATTATTGAGCTTCAGACAAAAGGCTGAAAACAGAGCCTTGCATGATGCAAGGCTCTTATTCTTCCCATACTACAACTTTATTACGCCCTGTTTCTTTGGCCTGATACATGGCTTTATCAGCATGCTCAACGCATATTTCAGCTGAGAGCATAGCGCTGGTGGCGGTATACACCCCCAGAGAAAGGGTAATAGGTTCCGGAAGCTGCTGTTGACTGGTTTGAGCGTCATGACTGGCAATGGTAAGCCGAATACGTTCAGCGATATTTCTCGCATCCTGTGCGCTGGTATTGTTCAGCAATAAAGCAAATTCTTCACCCCCAATGCGCGCTGCCACATCGTCCAGACGTACAGCATCCTGAAGCACCCCGGCGACAAACTGAATAACCTTATCGCCCTGCAAATGCCCGTATGTATCATTAATACGCTTAAAGCGGTCAAGGTCACCGACGATAACGGAAACCGGCTTCAGATCTGCTTCGGTAAGCTGTTTTACCAGGACGTCGTAAAAATAGCTGCGATTATGTAGCCGGGTGAGCGGGTCGCGAATTGAATTTTGATATGACTGAAGATATTTATCCCGGGAGACACGATACAGCTGAAAGATGTCATACAACAGAGTGAAAATAATAAACAGGGTGGAGGTCGTTTCAAAAAAGCGTGCCTGATACCAGGCAATACCCTCGCTGTTATTATCAGACAGTAAAAATAGCAGGGTAAAAATATAAGAGGCGCAGAAAAAAGCGCCGCTATACCAGAAAATATTGCCTAAGCGCGTAGCACTTAGCAGTATCACTAATGTTAAGCTCCATTCGATGACTAATAACCAACTGAAAAAATGCGTCCACACCGGGGTAAAAAGGTGCGTTTCATTGTCAACGAACGCAACATTTAATAGAGGATTAAAACTGGAATATAAATAGGCGAGCACCAGCATCAGTAGCGTAAAAAAGATGATGGCTAAAATAATAGTCGTATGAAGTGCCGGTCCTTTTTCAATCCATTCTTTTTTACGAAACAGCAGAATAGATAGCGCAAACAGAACCGCCATCATCATATTACGAAAAGTAAAAAAAATAATCGCATCATTGTAATTAGCAAGAGTGCTGGTCCCACACATAAACCAGGCCGGGAAGCTGCTGAGAGTGCCTACCATCATGATGGCGGAGCCTGCAAAGGCACTGCCAATGGCCACCAGGTAGAGGTGTTTTTTATCACAACAGTATTTCATAAACATGAACCCGGCAACCAGGCAGTGAAATACCAGCAAAAATATGGTCATTGCCGGGAAAAGCAGCGGTGAATAGGTTTGTTCAGGGCTAATCAATACTTTAAATACTATATCTAACAAAGATATGGCAATAAAGCAGATGACAAAAAAAAGGAAATATCTGTTCAGTGAATGCTCTTTCGCTATCATTAATGACATCCTGTGATGCAAGGAAACATCAGGCTCCGTGCCTGTTCTTACTCAGACGCTCAGTCGTCTATTAACGATTTTATAACTTATAGATATTGTAAATATTGCGCGGGAACAAATTATTATAACTGGTTAGCACTTTATATATTCATGTGGTGAATGCATTGGTAGTGAATATATAAATAATGAATTGTTGGTTTGCGCACAGGATACATTCAGGCAGAGCAATGTGCGTGGCAATAACTCACCACGCACGAAGACATTAACGCGGAGAAACGGTAATTTCACTACCGTTGCTGGCCATCGCGACACGCTGACCAGAAGCGAATTGAGTATTACCCTGTTTCTGTACCACCATAATGGTGTTACCGTCATCCTTACGGATCTCAAGCTCTACGCCCTGCGTTTTATTCATTGAACCCTGAACGCCCTGACCAGCAACGCCGCCAGCAACCGCGCCTGCCGCAGTAGCCAGTGAACGGCCTGCGCCACCGCCAATCGTATTGCCGAGGAAACCGCCCAGAACAGCGCCGCCAATTGCGCCGATAGCATTGGAATCATTACCGCCCTGAATCTGCACCGGACGGACATGAACGATAGTGCCGTAGGACACATTTTGTACCTGTTTGGCTTCGGACGCAGAGTAAACGTCTCCGGACAGACCGCTATTGTTAACACAACCTGCCAGCGTAAGACCAATCATCGAAATGCCTAATACACGTAAAATCATCTATGAATCTCCTGTTCACCAAGAAAGCTCAGGCGAGCATCTGTCTGTGAGTAATTATATGCGTTTCAACGCGACAGTTGTTAGGTTGCGGCGAAACAATAGTAAAATAATAGTCTGACAAGGCTTAACCAGACCTAAACAAGCCCCCGGCAGAGCTTTCAGCATGAAAATATTGATAAAAAATATTAACGCATCATGGCATTAGGTGTCACTTTATGATGGAGTAAAATCTCTGCCAGACGAATTAAGGAAGACGTATGATATCGGGTCGCTATATTGGCGTTATGTCCGGCACCAGCCTTGATGGTGTCGATGTTGTCCTCGCCGCCATTGATGAAAACATGGTGGCACAACAGGCCAGCTTGTCATGGCCGATACCGCTGGCGATTAAAGAGTCTATTCTCGCCATTTGTCAGGGACAATCATTAACATTATCACAGCTGGGTCAACTGGATACACGGCTTGGTTGCCTGTTTGCTGAGGCCATTCAGGCCCTGATGCGCGAGCAAAATTTGCGTGCCGAAGAGATTGTCGCCATCGGGTGTCACGGTCAGACTGTATGGCATGAGCCGGAGAGTGAGGCTCCAAATACTCTGCAAATTGGCGATAACAACCAGATAGCCGCCCGCACCGGTATTACCGTGGTTGGCGATTTTCGCCGCCGTGACATGGCGCTTGGCGGGCAGGGCGCGCCGCTGGTTCCCGCTTTTCATCATGCGCTACTTGCCCATCCTGAAGAGCGGCGAATGATACTCAATATCGGCGGTATTGCGAATTTGTCGCTGTTAATCCCGGCAATGCCGGTCCGTGGCTATGATACCGGTCCGGGAAATATGTTGATGGACGCATGGATCTGGCGTCAGTGTAAAAAACCTTATGATAAAGATGCGGAATGGGCCAGTGCGGGTAGAGTCATCCTGCCATTACTGCAGGAGATGCTCAGCGATCCCTATTTTGCCGCACCGCCGCCCAAGAGTACCGGCAGAGAATACTTCAACTTTGCCTGGCTTCAGTCATATCTTTCACGTTACCCGGGGCTGGATGCAAGGGATGTTCAGGCGACGCTGGCGGAGTTAACCGCGGTGACTATCGCAGAGCAGGTTCTGTTGAGCGGAGGCTGTGAGCGCTTACTGGTTTGCGGTGGCGGCAGTCGAAATCCGCTATTAATGACGCGCCTGGCCGGGCTACTGGCTGGAACGGAAGTCTCAACAACCGATGCAGCCGGGGTTTCCGGAGACGATATGGAGGCACTGGCGTTCGCCTGGCTGGCGTGGCGAACTCTTGCCGGTAAACCCGGTAATCTTCCCTCTGTTACTGGCGCATCAGAGGCGTCCGTACTTGGGGCTATTTTTCCGGCTAATCGCCGGTAAAATAAGAGTTAACCGAATACCCGCTACGCATCCTGCGGGTAAACTGTTCCCTCCAGGGAGGAGTGTGTGTTCTCCCACGTTCGGAATGTCTTAAGGACTCGCTTAATGAAAAAAATAGTTATCGCAGCGCTTCCGTTAATGCTTGCGGGCTGTAGTTATTACGGTCAAATGGTGGAGCGGATGCATACTGACACGCTGCAATACCAGTGTGATGAAAAACCATTAACCGTACAGGTCAATAATACCCGTCAGGAAGTCCATTTTAATTATGACGACACGCCGCTTACGCTAAAACAAGGTTTATCAGCTTCTGGTGCGCGCTATACAGACGGGATTTGGGTATTCTGGTCGAAAGGGGACAGCGCCACGGTTTACAATCGGGATCGTATTGTATTGAACAACTGTCAGTTGCATACGTCACAGCGTTGAGATTTAGGCCTGGGCAGCGCACAATAGCGTTATCTCTTACGTTAACAGTCCAGGTCAAACGCTATGTCAGATAACGATGAACTCCAGCAAATCGCGCATTTGCGCCGTGAATATACCCGGGGCGGCCTGCGCCGCGGCGATCTCCCCTCTGCACCACTGGAACTGTTTGAGCGATGGCTAAAGCAGGCCTGTGAGGCGCGTCTTGCCGATCCTACCGCGATGGTAGTGGCAACCGTTGACGAACACGGCCAACCTTATCAGCGCATCGTTTTATTAAAGCATTTTGACGATAAAGGCATGGTCTTTTATACCAACCTGGGCAGTCGCAAAGCGCATCATCTTGAGCATAACCCGCGAATTAGCCTGCTTTTTCCATGGCATATGCTGGAACGGCAGGTGATGGTCATCGGCAACGTTGAGCGTCTTTCAACCCTTGAAGTCATCAAATATTTTCACAGCCGCCCCCGCGACAGCCAAATAGGTGCCTGGGTATCACAACAGTCCAGCCGTATTTCCGCACGCGGCGTTCTGGAAAGTAAATTTCTTGAGCTAAAACAAAAATTCCAGCAGGGTGACGTTCCTTTGCCCAGTTTCTGGGGCGGTTTTCGGGTGAGCTTTGAACAAGTCGAATTCTGGCAGGGGGGCGAACATCGCTTACACGATCGTTTTTTATACCAGCGTGACGGCAATGAGTGGAAAATAGATCGTCTGGCACCGTAATGATGGCAAAATGTTGTTTTATGTACTGGTACTCCTGTTTCCGGCGCTTTATTCTATGTCTCTTTCGCATCAGGCGAACAGTCGTGTACCGGCAAAGGTGCAGTCGTATTTAGATGGAGATCTTGATGGCAAGCAGTAACTTGATTAAACAATTGCAAGAGCGGGGGCTAATTGCCCAAATTACGGACGAGGAAGCGTTAGCAGAGCGACTGGCGCAAGGGCCAATTGCACTCTATTGCGGTTTCGATCCTACCGCTGACAGCTTGCATTTGGGGCATCTTGTTCCCTTGTTATGCCTGAAGCGCTTCCAGCAAGCCGGGCACAAACCTGTAGCACTGGTGGGCGGCGCGACCGGCCTGATTGGCGACCCAAGCTTTAAAGCTGCTGAGCGCAAACTGAATACCGAAGATACCGTACAGCAGTGGGTCGATAAAATTCGTACTCAGGTTGCGCCGTTCCTCGATTTTGATTGCGGTGAAAATTCGGCAATTGCAGCGAATAACTATGACTGGTTCGGCGGTATGAGCGTTCTGACGTTCCTGCGCGATATCGGCAAACACTTCTCTGTTAATCAGATGATCAACAAAGAGGCGGTTAAACAGCGGCTCAATCGTGATGATCAGGGGATATCGTTTACCGAGTTCTCCTACAACCTGCTTCAGGGATATGATTTTGCCTGTCTGAACAATTTGCACGGCGTTGCCCTGCAAATTGGCGGGTCGGATCAGTGGGGAAATATCACCTCCGGTATCGACTTAACGCGCCGTCTGCACCAGAACCAGGTCTTTGGTCTCACCGTTCCGTTGATCACTAAAGCGGACGGCACTAAATTTGGTAAAACCGAAGGTGGTGCAGTCTGGCTCGATCCGAAGAAAACCAGCCCGTATAAGTTTTACCAGTTCTGGATCAATACCGCAGACGCCGATGTATATCGTTTCCTCAAATTCTTCACCTTCATGGACATCGCCGAAATTAATGCGCTGGAAGACGAAGATAAGAACAGTGGGAAAGCACCACGAGCCCAGTATGTTCTGGCTGAGCAGGTAACGCGCCTGGTGCACGGTGAGGAAGGGTTGACTGCGGCAAAACGCATTACGGAAAGCTTGTTCAACGGTACTCTTAGCGCCTTAAGCGAAGCTGACTTCGAGCAGCTGGCGCAGGATGGGGTGCCAATGATCGAAATGGACAAAGGAGCTGATTTGATGCAGGCGCTGGTTGATTCTGAACTTCAGCCTTCTCGTGGTCAGGCACGCAAAACCATTGCCTCAAATGCCGTCACCATTAACGGTGAAAAGCAGATTGACCCAGAATACACGTTTGCCGACAGCGATCGCTTATTTGGCCGTTATACGCTGCTGCGCCGCGGTAAGAAAAATTACTGCCTGGTGTGCTGGAAATAAATCCGCAGAGTAAGATCAAAGGAGCATGGGTAACCATGCTCCTTTTTTTTTGCTTAAGTCAACTAAGCCCTTCAGCCGCCAGCGCAGCAATCACCGCCGGACGCGCCGCAACCCGTGCCATATACGCTTCTATATTATTCAGGTTACTCATATCCAGTTTCACCGCCTGCGCCCAGCGCAAAACGGTATACAGATAAGCATCGGCAATAGTAAAGCGCAGCCCATTAATCCACTGCCTGTCGTGCAGTGATTCTTCAATAAAATGCAGTTTTTTCTCCAGAAGCGCACGCACAGTGGGTTTGTAGTCTTCCGGCGTATCCGGGCGGAACAACGGCGTAAACCCTTTATGCAGTTCAGTGGCGATATAGTTGAGCCATTCAAGCGCTTTGTAACGGGTAATACTGCCCAGTGGAGCCAGAAGCTGGCGATCGGCGACGCTGTCGGCAATATATTGCATAATTGCCGTGCCTTCCGTCAGCAGCGTATTATCATCCAGCAGCAAAGCCGGGACTTGTCCTTTTGGATTGACGCTAAAAAAGTCACCGCCATTCTCCAGATGCTTGTTCGCCAGATCCACTTTTTCCAGCGTAAAGTCAGTGCCGCTTTCACGCAGGACAATATGTGATGCAAGTGAACAGGCACCCGGTTTATAAAACAGCTTCATAGGTAAACTCCTTTGAGGGCAGCATTATGTGTATTCGTATGGTAGTGCGCTATAAGCAAAAAAAAAAGCCGCTAACAAAGTTAGCGGCTGAAAAAGTGTTTCCCGATAATATTATGCGACAGGATCCTGCGCGGCTTTCATGTCGTTATCATCGTTTTGCGTCATACGATTCAGTTTTGGCGCGGTTAACAGCATCAGGATGGCAATGACAGCGGTCGCGATGCCAATCTGCAGGAATACATGACCATATACCTGTAAAGACAATACCGGATCGGTAACATCTTCAGGAACCGCCATCATGTTTGCCACGTAACCGCCGATCAGGTTGGCACCTGCGGTTGTCAGGAACCAGCTGCCCATAATGAAGCCCATCAGACGCTGCGGCACCAGCTGCGCAACCATTGCCAGGCCCAGACCTGAAATCATCAGCTCACCGATACTTTGCAGAGCGTAGCTCAGCACCAGCCAGCCCACAGAAACGATCCCGGCATCTGTAGCCAGTTTTGCCCCTATCGGCAGTACCAGGAACGCGCCTGAACACAGCACCATCCCGATCGCAAATTTCGCCGGCATCGGCAATGTATCGCCCATTTTGGTATAGATAGCAGCAAGAATAGGGCTACCCACGATGATCCAGAAGGGGTTGAGTGCCTGATACTGTTCCGGCTGTACATTGAAACCGAAAAGCGCATGTTCAACGTTATGGATGGCAAAGAAGTTCAAAGACGTAGGCATCTGGCTATAAAGCACGAAGAAAATGATGGCCTGCAGCATCAGGATGAACGCTACAATCATTTTGCGACGCGCTGCGCCCTGCATGGCGAATGTTTCTTTCGCAAAGATGCAAACGATACCCAGTGCAATAACGCCCAGCACCATACGTGCAATCTGCTGGTTGTGCAGCAGCCAGGTTGCAATTGCCACCAGGACGATAACGCCCACGATGGTCATCAGCAGTTTTCCTACCTGCAACGGCGCGAAGTCTGGTTTTGAACCGTACTGTTTAACCCAGCGCTGGCAAAACGCAAAGTTGATCACGGTAATAATCATACCGACTACGCTCAATGCAAATGCTACGCTCCAGCCAAATCGTGCCGCCAGCCATGGGGTTGCCAGCATAGAGAAGAAGGAGCCAATATTGACCGCCATGTAATACATGGTAAAGGCGCCATCGAGGCGCGGATCGTCTTTGGCGTAGCAGGTAGAAAGCAGAGCGGACGGGTTAGCTTTGAACAAACCATTACCGACAGCAATGGTTGCCATGCCCATATACACTACAGCGACATCGTGCCCGGACCATGCGACCAGCGCGTAGCCGATAGCCAGTACAACGGCACCTAGCATAATGACGCGTTTAGTACCGAGAACTTTATCACCCAGCCAGCCGCCAATGGCAACCAGACCATAGACCAGGGCACTAAAAGACGAAAACAGCGTGATTGAATCCGTTTCGGTCATACCCAGCTGTTTTACCAGGTAAACCGCCATAATCCCTTGCAGGCCATAGAAGCCAAAACGCTCCCATAATTCTATCGAAAAGATAAGATAGAACGCTTTTGGCTGTTTGAAAGCGTTAATACTTACGCTTTCTGTTGGTTTATTGTTTGCAGTTGACACATATACCTCTTTTTTTACATCCCATATCAACGGGGGTGTTTTCGGTGGGATGCTCAATAAACATCCACTACTTTATAATTATTCTGGAGGGGAAACGGCAGATAATGTTCACTATCCTGCCCACTCAGGCAATACTTTTGTAATAAGCTGTTACATATAAATTTTACCGCATAATAAACCTGCTATGCAAATGTTATCCAGTGTTTAATTTTATCGTTTCATTTATAGTGGTTTTTTAAACTACTGACAGCGCGTTTTTTACCCCGACTGGCCATATATTTTGCTGTTAAGCTTGTTTTGTAGTGATATAGGCCATAATCTGAAAAAAATCTGGTTTATTGTTTTGTTTCTCGAGTATTTCATAAAGGTAATTCAAATGTGAAACCGAAAAATGAAAACAAATAATTAACATTGCGTTAAGGATTGAAACAGCGCCAAAAGGCTTAGAAAATTTTCATCACAAAAGAATCATTACGCAGGTAAGAGGTTCTAACACAGAATAAAAATATGAAGCATGATGATAATGATAGTTTTTTAGCCTTCAAACCGCTGCATCAGGGCAGCGGCTAAACATACGTAACCGTTAATGATGAAAATTAACCGTATACTTTTTCAGGGTATTCGCACAAATCTTCAATAATGCAGGAGCCACAGCGTGGTTTGCGGGCGATGCAGGTATAACGGCCGTGCAGAATTAACCAGTGATGGCAATCCACTTTAAACTCGGCTGGTACGACTTTGAGAAGTTTGTCTTCCACTATTTCGACATTTTTGCCTGCGGCAAATTGTGTCCGATTGCAAACGCGAAAGATGTGGGTATCAACCGCGATGGTTGGCCAGCCAAATGCGGTATTGAGCACCACGTTGGCCGTTTTACGTCCTACACCCGGCAACGCTTCAAGCGCAGCCCGGTCTTCAGGCACGTCGCCATTGTGCAGATCAATCAACATCCGGCAGGTTTTGATGATATTTTCAGCTTTGCCATTATAAAGGCCGATGGTTTTGATATATGACTTAACGCCCTCAGTGCCCAGTTCAAGCATGGCATGAGGCGTATTAGCCACGGGATACAGTTTGGCTGTCGCTTTATTAACGCTCACGTCCGTAGCCTGCGCCGACAGCAATACGGCAATCAGCAGCTCAAAAGGTGAAGTAAAATTCAGCTCTGTTGTCGGATGCGGATTATTATCGCGCAACCGGGTAAGGATTGTGCGGCGTTTTACGTTATTCATCAGGCCTTCTCTGATGCCACTGGCGCAGAAATGACGGCGTCGGCAATCGTCTGCGCGCGGCGTTTTTTCGAGCGTTCATCAATAAGATATTTTACCGCCAGCATCATACCTAACCCAATAAATGCGCCCGGCGGCAGCATGGCCAGCAGAAATGGCGTATCGGTGTGAAAGATTTCAATGCGTAACGCTTTCGCCCACGGACCGAGCAAAGCATCCGCGCCATCAAATAACGTACCGTTACCTAATATTTCACGCAGGGATCCCAGAACAAACATCGCGCTGGTGGCGCCCATGCCGATGGAAAAGCCGTCGAGGGCAGAAAGCGCCACGCTTTTTTTGGCGGCGAATGCCTCCGCCCGACCAATCACAATGCAGTTAGTCACAATCAACGGAATAAAAATCCCCAGCGACTGGTATAGCCCGTAGGCATAAGCGTTGATCAGCATTTGCACTACGCTCACTACCGAGGCAATGATCATGACATAAATCGGAATACGGATTTCAGCCGGAACCCATCGGCGCAGGGCTGATATCGCCGAGTTAGTCAGGGTCAGAACCAGCGTGGTAGCAAGCCCTAATCCAAGAGCGTTAGTTGCTGTTGAGGTAACGGCAAGCAGGGGACAAAGCCCCAATAACTGCACCAGGGCTGAGTTATTTTTCCATAGCCCCTGGACGATAACGTCTTTAGCTTCGCTCATCGTTTATTCTCCACATGCTGGTAGTTGAGACAGTTGCGCAGGCAGCGTTTGAGCATACCACCCCGTTCGCTTTACCGCATTGACCACCGCGCGAGGGGTGATGGTTGCCCCGGTGAACTGATCAAAATCGCCACCATCTTTCTTCACCGCCCAGTGGCTGTCATTTTCACTGTCAATTTTTTTACCGGCGAAATGAGTGATCCAGTCAGAAAGGCGTAGCTCGATTTTGTCGCCAAGCCCGGGCGTTTCGTGATGTTCAATCACCCGCGAGCCAAGCACGGTGCCGTGAAAATCAGCGCCAACCAGAAGCCGGATGGCGCCGGAATAGCCATCTGGCGCAGTGGATTCCAGCACGGCAGCAACCGGGGCATCATTTTGGGTCGCAATATAAACGCGATGTTGCCCTTTGCCTAGTGCCGCAGCCTCCACCAGATAACAGCTTTTTTGCAGATCGTTGTTATACATACCGGCAGGGACGACCTGATCGAAAAGCGCTTTTTGTTGCCCGGCAGCCTGTTGTGCAATTGTATTCTTTGTTAATTGATCGATTGCTGCCGTTAATCCCGTTGAGCCAATGGCGAAAAGCGCCAGCGTGACGCCATGTTTACGCATAGTCTTCAGCATGTTCTTTCCTTAGCGATGACCGTAAACGCGCGGGCGCGTGTAATAATCAATCAATGGGACCGTAATATTAGCCAACAGCACGGCGAAAGCCACACCGTCAGGATAACCGCCGAAACTGCGAATTAACCACACCAGCAGGCCTGCCAGAGCGCCAAAAATAAGTCTGCCGCGATTGGTCGTGGAGGCCGTAACCGGATCGGTCAGGATGAAAAAAGCCCCGAGCATCGTCGCCCCTGAAAACAGATGAATCGAAGGGGCGGGGAGTTCTTCAGGAGCCAATAACCAGCCCAGCGTCGCACAGACGGCGAGGCTTGCAAGAAAGCTGACCGGAATATGCCAGCGAATCGCTTTTTGCCACAGTAAAAATAATCCACCCGCCAGAAACGCGATATTCACTTCCTGCCAGCCAATGCCCGCCAGCGCATTTTGATAAATGGCAGACTGCATAATCTGCGCAACGTCCTGTCCGGCATGCAGTGAGGTTTTGAAGGTATCCAGCGGTGTTGCCTGGCTAATGCCATCAATGCCGAGGCGCAGGGCGTTCATATTGTAACCGGCTGAGGTTTGTCCGCTAAAAATGACCTTAAGGACATCCATCATCCCAGGTGCACGCGCAGCAATATCATGGGGGGGAAGCCACGAGGTCATTTGTACCGGAAAAGAAATCAGCAACACAACATAACCAATCATGGCCGGATTAAACGGGTTATGCCCCAGGCCACCATAAAGCTGTTTAGCGATGATCACCGCAAAAACGCTACCAAGAACTATCATCCACCACGGCGCCAGCGGCGGGATACTGATTGCCAATAATACCCCGGTGAGCCAGGCTGAGTTATCGGACAAAATAGCACCAATATGCTGCTTGCGAAGTTTAAGCACAATAGCCTCAGCGCCACAGGCACTGACACTGGCGAGGATCAGTTGTATAAGTGTTCCCCAGCCAAAAAACCAGGTCTGCATGGCAATGCCCGGGAGGGTTGCCAGCAGAACCAGCATCATAATTCGTGATGTCTGGCGTTGATTATGGGTGTATGGAGAGCTTGCGATTCTGAAAACCATTTAATCCTCGTTAACTGCCTGCTGTGCTAATTTTTTTGCCTGAACGCGGGCGATAGCCGCTTCAACGGCGGCTTTACGCGGATCGACCGGCTCTGGTGCAGGTTCGCTCTGCGGCGATTGCTGCTGCTTGCGCGCTTTCGCCCGCGCGATAGCCGCGTCAACGGCGGCTTTACGCGGATCGACCGGCTCTGAGGCGGGTTTGCTCTGCGGCGATTGCTGCTGCTTGCGCGCTTTCGCCCGTGCGATAGCCGCTTCGACGGCGGCTTTACGCGGATCGACCGGTTCTGGTGCGGGTTCGCTCTGCGGCGATTGCTGCTGCTTGCGCGCTTTCGCCCGCGCGATAGCCGCTTCGACGGCGGCTTTACGCGGATCGATCGGATCTGGTGCGGGTTCGCTCTGCGGCGATTGCTGCTGCTTGCGCGCTTTCGCCCGTGTGATAGCCGCTTCAACGGCGGCTTTACGCGGATCGACGATTTCTTCACCCGATTGCAGTGGTTGTGCCTTTTCAGCCAGCCGCGCTCTGGCCTGCGCTTTTCGCGCCTCACGGGCTAAGATAGCTTCGCTGTTATCCGGTATTGCCCCGGCCTGAATAATGACAGGCTCTCCTGCCGTCTGCTGTTTTTCCCGCACGCGAGCAACAGCAGCCTGAATAGCATCCTGATCCTGGGCGGCCGGCTGCGCTGCGGAACGTTTATGACGCTCCAGTCGCGCGGTTTTTTCTTTCTCAAGCCTTACCTGACGCGCTTCGAAGCGTGATTTTGCTTCAGCGGCTCGTTGGTCTTCAAGGCTGATGGCATAAATTTCTGCTTTTTCCTGACGGAAATACTGCACCAGCGGGATATTACTCGGGCACACCCAGGCGCAGGCACCGCATTCAATACAATCTTGTAGATTGTGTGCCGTGGCCTTGTCATGTTGTTGTCCCTTGCTGAACCAGTACAGCTGCTGCGGCAAAAGATCGGCCGGGCAGGCATCGGCACACGCGCTACAGCGGATACAGCCTTGCTCTTCCTGAGGCGTTCCCGTCTCGCTCACCGACGGGGCCAACAGACAGTTCGTAATTTTAACGACCGGCACATCCAGCCACGGAAGCGTAAAGCCCATCAGCGGGCCACCCATAATCACCATCTGTTCAGCAGATGGACAGAACCCGGCAAACTCAAGCAAATGGCGCACCGGCGTACCCAGCCGCGCCCATACGTTGCCGGGACGTGAAATTGATTCACCGGTCAGGGTCACGACGCGCTCCGTCAGCGGCTCACCGTCGATTACCGCGCGTTTAATCGCATACGCCGTACCGACGTTCTGCATCAATACGCCGATATCTGACGATCGGCCTCCCTGAGGAACCTGTTTCCCGGTCAGAATTTGGGTTAACTGTTTTGCACCGCCAGACGGGTACTTCGTCGGGACCACCCGCAAAGAAATATCATGCACATCGGCCAGAACGGCGCGGAGCATTGAGATTGCCTGCGGTTTGTTATCTTCAATGCCGATAAGCACCTGGCGCGGCTGCAAAATATGCGCAAGGATACGTACGCCCTCAACGATTTGCGCCGCGCAATCCTGCATCAGACGATCGTCTGCGGTAATATAGGGTTCACATTCAGCCGCATTGATGATCAGCGTTTCAATCCGATCGCCACCGCCGCGCAGCTTGCTGCCGGTAGGGAAACCTGCGCCCCCCAGGCCTGCAACGCCAAACTGATGAATGCGCTCAATAAGCGCCTCGTGACTTTTAGTGTGATAATCGTGCCAGCCGTCACGGTCGATCCAGCGATCTTCACCATCGGCATCAATAATTACGCTTAATTCAGCCAGTGCTGAAGGATGAGCGGTAGAGTGGGGTGCAATCGCCACCACTATGCCGGACGTGGGCGCATGAACGGGAAGCATTCTTCCCCAACCGCGCGTTAGCGGCTGGCCGCGCAAAACGTAATCACCCGCCTTAACGCACAGTTCGCCCTCAGCACCAATATGCTGCTTCAACGGGATCACAAAGCGCTGGGCAAGAGGAACCTGTTGCAACGGCGTACCGCTGGACTGACTCTTCATTTCTGGCGGATGAATGCCGCCGTTGAAATCCCAGATCTTGTCCTTACGAAAGGCTGAAAATAATTTAAACATGTTGTTCCACAGGAATGATGCGTACTGGAATGGTCTGCAAATCCCACTTCCAGTTGTCTGTTGTGGTGGCCGCAGGTTGCAACGTTATGCAACGCGTCGGGCAGGGGTCCACACAGAGATTACAGCCGGTACACAACTCGTTCATAACGGTATGCATCGCGCGGGTCGCGCCAATAATCGCATCCACTGGACAGGCCTGAATACATTTTGTGCAGCCAATGCAATTATCTTCATCAATAATGGCCAGCATACGCACAGGCTCCTGAGCCTGGGTATCGCCTTCAATCGGCTGAGGATCGACGTTAAGCAGAGTCGCTATTTTTAGCATTACCGCCTCGCCACCCGGCGCGCACCGATTAATATTCTCGCCATTCCGACCTACAGCTTCAGCGTAGGGGCGACAGCCGGGAAAGCCGCATTGACCGCACTGACTTTGCGGTAAGACGGCGTCAATTTTCTCAACGATAGGATCTTCTTCCACCGCAAAGCGGCGGGAGGCATAGCCCAGAATAAGGCCAAAAATAAGCCCCAGAATACCCAGTGCGGCGATAGCTATCCAGATTGCTGTTATCACAGTTTTACCAGCCCGCTAAAGCCCATAAAGGCAAGCGACATCAGGCCTGCGGTAATCAGCGCAATAGCATTGCCGCGAAACGGGGCCGGAACGTTAGCAACGGCCAGACGTTCGCGGATAGCGGCAAAAAGTACCATGACCAGAGAAAAGCCAGCCGCAGCCGAAAAGCCATACAGCGCAGATTGCAGAAAATTGTGCCCGAGATTAATATTCAGCAGGGCCACGCCAAGCACCGCGCAGTTGGTGGTAATCAGCGGCAAAAAAATACCCAGCAGGCGGTACAGCGCAGGGCTGGTTTTGCGGACTACCATCTCAGTAAATTGCACAACGACGGCGATGACCAGAATAAATGCCAGCGTACGCAGGTAAACCAGATCCAGGGGGATGAGGATCCAGTTATCAATCAGCCAGGCACAGACAGACGCCAGCGTCATCACAAACGTGGTGGCCAGACCCATTCCCATCGCTGTTTCCAGCTTTTTAGACACCCCCATAAAGGGGCACAGCCCGAGAAACTTCACCAGTACGAAGTTGTTTACCAGGACTGTTCCAACAAATAGCAATAAATAGTCAGTCATTATTCGACCTGAAACAAAAAAAGCCGCCTATTATCGGTCAAACCCGACCTGGCGACAACAGGGAAACTGTAGGGTTATTACGGATTGACGAACGTGTCTTTTACCCGCTGCGATCGCCTGAAATACGGAGCCAGCAGCGCTGCTGCCAGTAAAGGGAACAGAAGTTGCTTCATCGCCAGCATGTCATTGACGGGGGAAAACGCGAACGCTTTTATCGCCAGCAGCACGGAAATGAGCAGCCAGATAATATAATGACGCGGCACAGATTTACGGCGTTTGAAAAAGGCGATAGTCAGCCAAAGTGTGTAATACCACATGGCAACAGCAAACGCGAAGGAAGCGATCCAAAGCGCTATGTAACCAGTGCTTTGTCCCTTCAATGATGATAACGCTTCCGGTGTCATGAGGGCACCGGCATAAATGAGTAACGAAAGCGAAGCGCTAAATAGCGCCAACAGGAGCCAGGCCAAAGGTGCCAGCAACCAACCGCCAATTCGCTCACCAGGTTTTACAGACATGCCTACTCCACAAACTAGCGCCAGAAAAGTGGTCAACGACCGGGTCGGAAGTATAAAACAACTGGCGCTACTATTTACAGACTTTATTGCACGTATCGCCAGACAGTCTTGGGAACCTGGCCAATATCGAACAATTTACCACCGGAAACCAGTTCAGCACGGCGGTGATCGGCAGCCCGGTACATGCTGATGATGTCCGATTCATCAGTCAGGTTATAGTTTAGATGGTCAAACAGTTTTTCCAGACTTTCAAGAGAACTAATCTTACGAAACTTTAATAAATAGTCCTGAACGGTCATATTCAGCGGGTCCATTTTATAATGAGAATAATTATATGAATTCGATTTATCAAATCTGGATATGTATTCAAATCCCGACTTTACCTGTATATAACGACTCAGCAACCCCCAGAAGTAACACTTCTGATCGCTGAATAGCGTAAGCAAAATTTACGTCATAAAAGGGTAAACATTAAAGTACGACATATTGCTGACTTTTGCAGATAAGGGATATAGGGCATATCTGTCATATATAGCAGGTGCCGGACGGCACCTGCGGGAAGAAGATTAGCGCTGTTCGCCGTTGCTGGCAATAACGTTCTGATACCAGTAGTAACTCTTTTTGCGTTTTCGTGCTAAATCCTGCGTATGATCGACATAAACAAAGCCATACTGCTTTTTATAACCGTTTAGCCAGCTCAACAGATCAATAAAAGACCACGGATAATATCCACGGACATCGGCTCCCTCAGCAATCGCTTTTTCCAGGGCGTCAATGTGCATACGCAGATAATCAATGCGCGGATCGTCGACGATTTCACCCTCAATAATCGGATCTTTCGCGCCGAGGCCATTTTCGGTGATATAAATCGGGATATCACCGTAACATTCCTTGACCATCATAATGCCGTCGGTCAAGCCCTGCGGCCAGATTTCCCAGTCCCAGTCGGTATAAACCCCTTCCGGGTTACGTACAAATTTGAACAGGCCTTTGAAACCAAACTCCCCGCTGCTCTGGCTTTCACCGCTATAGTTTGCCTGAGTATGCGTTTCATCCGGATTAGCCGCCACGGTTTCCCGACGATAATAATTAAGGCCGATAAAATCACAGCGGTTATCGCGGAGCAGATCCATGTCTCCTGGCGCGCACTGCGGAACGCCCCACAGGCGTTGAGCCTGCTGTAGCAGGGCTTCAGGGTATGTCCCTTTGAGGACAGGATCATAAAACCAGTGGGTATGGATAGCATCTGCAAGCTGGGATGCGGCAATATCATCAGCGCTTTGCGTTAATGGCGTATGTGGCTGAAGGACATTAACAAATCCGATTTCACCCTTAATTTTTGCTTCACGAAATGCGCGAACAGCCATCGCATGAGCAATAAAAACATGATGACAGGCCTGAATAGCGCGAGCGGGATCGTTTACTGACGGCGGATGACTGCCGGTTATATAGCCATGGCCAATAAATACGATAGTTTCATTGAAGGTGGCCCACAGCTTAACTCTGTCGCCAAAACGGTCATAGCACAGGCGCGCGTATTCAACGAACGCGTCAGCTGTTGCCCGGGATTCCCAGCCGCCTTCATCCTGCAACGCCTGAGGCAGATCCCAGTGATAGAGGGTTAACATTGGCTCGATATTGTGCGCCAGTAGCTCATCAATCAGGTCGCTGTAAAAGGCGATCCCGGCTTCGTTAACTACTCCACGCCCGTTGGGCAGCAGGCGCGGCCAGGAAACGGAAAACCGGTAGCTTTGTAATCCCATCTCAGCCATCAACGCGACATCCTCACGGAAACGGTGATAGTGATCGACAGCAACATCGCCATTGGTATCCTGATAAGTGGTACCAGGCTGATGGGAGAACACATCCCATATAGAAGGGCCCTTGCCATCCTTGTCGTGCGCGCCCTCAACCTGGTACGCCGCAGTCGCAGCACCCCATAGAAAATTATCCGGAAAAGCAGCCATGCCTTGCTCCTGTTGGCTAAAAATAACAGTTTAAGAAGAGCGTCAGACAGGATGCAACCGGTTTCAGAAACCGGTTACAGTATTGCGAGCGGGATCACTTTTCGCTGAAATACTATTTATGTTGCACGGCAATATCCGTCTGCGGAGGCTGATAACGATCAATATGATTGGCGGCCAGCAGTAACAGAACCGTAATAACTACCACGGACCAACCAACAAGTTCCAGAATACGTGAAAATGGCGATGGCATAAATTTCTCAAACCAGATTAAAAACATCAGTAAATGCTACCTGGTACATCCGGGATCGACAAGTCTGTCGCTGTATTTAATTAAGTCAGACGTTTCACCAGGTTAACTTTTGGTGATTCAGATGGGCAACAATGACCTCTGCGGGTTATTAATATGTTGTGACTGAGGAAGATATCGGGTGAAATAGAAGCAGATAATAGAGAGGGCGACAAAATGAGTGATAGTTTACGTGTTGGACTAATTGGTTACGGGTATGCCAGTAAAACATTTCATGCGCCGCTCATTGATGGTACGCCGGGTCTGGAACTGGCGGTGATATCCAGCAGCGACGAGGGCAAGGTTAAAGCTGACTGGCCGGCCGTTAACGTCGTTTCCGAGCCTAAGCACCTCTTTAACGATCCGGACATTGACCTTATCGTGATCCCGACGCCCAATGATACCCATTTCCCGCTGGCGAAAGCAGCGCTCGAAGCGGGTAAACATGTTGTCGTGGACAAACCCTTTACCGTGACCTTGTCACAGGCTCGGGAGCTGGATGCGCTGGCCAAAAGCCGTGGTCGAGTATTATCGGTGTTTCATAACCGCCGCTGGGACAGTGATTTCCTCACGGTCAAAGGGTTGCTGGCTGAAGGTTCGCTGGGTGAAGTTGCGTGGTTTGAATCTCATTTTGACCGTTACCGCCCGCAGGTCCGTAATCGCTGGCGTGAGCAGGGAGGACCTGGCAGTGGTATCTGGTACGATTTAGGACCACATTTATTGGATCAGGCGGTCAATTTATTTGGTTTGCCGGTCAGCATGACGGTCGATTTAGCCCAGTTACGCCCGGGCGCGCAGTCAACAGACTATTTTCACGCCATTCTCAGCTATCCGCAGCGGCGCGTGGTCCTGCACGGAACGTTACTGGCGGCGGCGGAAACGGCGCGCTATATCATCCACGGTTCACGTGGTAGCTACATTAAATATGGTCTTGATCCCCAGGAAGAGCGGCTCAAAAATGGCGAGCGCCTGCCGCAGGCTGACTGGGGTTACGATATGCGGGATGGTGCTATAACCCTCGCTACTGGCGACGATCGCGTAGAGGAAAAACCATTGCTGACGCGTCCTGGAAATTATCCGGCCTATTACGCAGGCGTGCGCGATGCGCTTAATGGAGAGGGAGAAAACCCGGTGCCAGCCAGTCAGGCTATTCAAATTATGGAGCTGATTGAACTGGGGATCGCCTCATCTAAACAGCGTGCAACTTTGAACTTGAGCTAAAACTGAACCCGCTCATCCTGGATGAGCGGGCGGTATATTAGCCTTTGGCAATACGTGCAATTAATGCCGCTTTTTCCTGCGGCGTCAGAAATGCAATCTCAAGACCGTTAATTTGCGCCTGGCGAATTTGCTGCTGGCTTAGTCCGGCCGCAGGCGCAGCAACCGTATACTCATGAACAATATCCACCCCTTGTACTGCCGGATCGTCAGTATTGATTGTTGCCAGCACGCCCTGTTCCAGAAAGGTTTTCAGCGGATGGTGAGCGAGTGCTGCCACCGTGCTGGTTTGAATATTTGATGTCAGACAGGATTCAATGCCAATTCTCTGCTCACGGAGAAATTCCATTAAGGCAGGATCTTCAATAGCTTTAACGCCGTGACCAATTCGTTCAGCGCCAAGCTCACGAATAGCCTGCCAGATGCTCTCCGGGCCTGCTGCTTCGCCAGCATGTACCGTAATATGCCAGCCTGCATCGCGGGCGCGGTTAAAATGACTCAGGAACAGCGAGCCAGGGAAGCCCAGTTCGTCACCGGCCAGATCGAGGGCGGTGATGCCGTCACGGTGTGCCAGCAGCGCCTCAAGCTCTTGCAGGCAGGCTGATTCACCAAAGGTACGGCTCAGAATGCCAATCAGACGCGCTTCAACGCCGAAATCGCGACTACCTTCACGCACACCGGCTATTACCGCTTCAACGACATCCGCTACCGGCAAATTATGGGTCATTGCCATGTAGCCTGGAGAAAAACGCAGTTCGACGTAATGCAGGCCGTTGCGGGCCGCATCTTCCATATTTTCGTAAGCGACGCGGCGACAGGCGTCAAGATTGGCAAGAACTTTAACCCCCCAGTCCAGTTTTGCCAGAAAACTGACCAAATCAGGTTCGTTATGGGTGACCTGCACGTGTGGCGTCAGGGCTTCCAGCGTGTTCGCCGGCAGAGTCAGATTGTGCTGACGGCCAAGATCAAGAATGGTTTGCGGACGGATGTTACCATCCAGATGGCGATGAATATCCGTTAAGGGCAGGGAAGTATCAATCATGATCGCACTCTTGTTGTAGGTAAAGTGCGATCCATTATACATCACATTGTTAAGCGATTAAAAATGCTGGCTAAATCATCAATCTAAGACGGTGACCGAGCCAGTCAAAAGACATTCGCGGTTGTTTATATGCGTCAATTACATTGTCACGCCCTGCTGGTGGGCTTCGGAAGGTTTCCACGCAGGCCGTCTTAATGCATGTTGAATGATTTTATGCTTATACTTTAGACGTGTCAGATAATGGCAACGTAATGTTGTTGATTAATAACTTATGGGGAATGGAAGAATAAAAATGGCAATACACCATATCAACAAAGATGAAGTCTATAGTAAATATGGGGCTATATCTGCATGACCTTTTATGGAATCAATTATCTTCAGGCTCAGTCTAATATAAATGACTTCTTCAAATATATTATTATATTTAGTACATTATTTATACTTATCGTAGCTTTCAGTTTGTACATGCGTCATCGTTTGCAAACTAAGTATCGGGATCTAACCATAATCGCTTTTTTATTTTTACTGTTCATCTCTGGTGTGCAATATGCAGATTACACAGACAGTCAAAATATACATTCAAAATCATCGCAAATGGTTAATTTTGTGAGGCTACTGGAAAAGGAGAAAGGGGTAGATATAAACTCTATTTTTTCTAATTCTGTACAACTGTCGGATGGTGTTATCGTTAGAATTGACAGCTCGTATTATCGCGTGAATCTTAGTAGCGATCAGAAAACGTATAATCTGGTTAAGGTTTCTCTAATGAACCCAGATATAGAAGTTATAAAAAATTAAGGTATAAAATGATTATCTATACACCGATTATTATAAAGCTTGGGTTAGGAATATTGTGTTTAATAGTCCAGATAAATCTCATGGGGAAAGGTAATCTGGCACCTTCATCGGCAATGGACCAGGTTCAGAACTATGTTTTAGGCGGGATCATTGGCGGCGTAATCTACAACGAATCAATCACCGTACTGCAATTTATTCTGGTATTAATTATATGGACTTTACTGGTTTTTTTACTGAAGTTTCTAAAAGAAAACAATCGCTTAGTCAAAAGAATTATTGATGGGAAACCCATTACTCTGGTGCACAATGGCAGCGTTAATGTTAAAGAGTGTCTGAGAAATGGTGTTTCTGCGAATGACCTGATGTTTAAGCTGAGAGCAAACAACATCTATGAAGTAGAGCAGTTGAAACGCGTCGTTCTCGAACAAAACGGGCAGCTTACGATTATTCAAAGTGGCGATGAAAATATACGTTACCCAATCATAGTCGATGGATTAGCGAATAATGACTTACTTGAGATTATCAATAAAGACACGGAGTGGTTAGAAAGCGAGATCGCCAGGCAAGGCTTTAGTAAAATAAGTGAAGTCTATTTGGGTGAATATCTGTCAGGAAGAATTAATCTATACGGATATGAAAAATAAATCGCGGCCTAGCCAGGGAGGGCGGTAGTTGCCAGTCGCAAAACCGAATGGCTATTATTATCCTGACGATAGCGAAGCCGATACGTGGATGCCTGAACCCTGAATTTTCGCCGGGAATAGTGACGTACAGAGTTTGCCGCTGTGGCAGATTCTGTGCCCGCAGGTACTGGGTCTGGAGTTAGTATCACGCGGCATTTATGCTTGACCTGAAGTTAACTTGAGCTTTTAGGATGTAGGTTCTGAATTTGATTAAAGAGATAGATAAATGCAAGACGTTGATGTGGGTTTTACGCACGTAGCCTTTTCTGTCAGGGACATCGATAAAAGCATTGCTTTTTATGAGCGTTATGCCGGTATGGTTATTGTTCATCGGCGCGCACCGGATGTTCCGCAAGCCCGTAAAGTGGCATGGCTGAGCGATCATACGCGGCCATTTGCGCTGGTTTTGGTGCAATCAGACAATGTGCTCGATACGCCCCTGGGCCATTTTGGTCATCTCGGGGTAGCCTGTGCCAGCCGCGACGATATCGATAACAAAATTACCCTGGCGCGGACAGAAAACGTGTTGCGCAAAGAGCCGGAGGAAGCCGGGGATCCGGTAGGATATTACGTTTTTCTTGCCGATCCAGACGGCAACACTCTGGAACTGTCATACGGACAGCGTGTAGGGCTTGAAGCCATTGCCAGCAAGATCCCTGCGTAAGGGGCGTAAGCCTGCGGCAGGCTCATGCGGGCCACGGCCAGAACGAGCGGCCAATCGCAACCCTTAGCGCTATCTACCGGACGACCAGATAGCGCCCTTCATTCGTTCAGAATTTAGTGGGCCGTGGTTTTTGATAATACATTCAGCACGACAACGCCGCTGATAATTAATAGCATCCCGACAACTGCCCAGACATCCAGTTTTTGTCCAAACAGGAACCAGCCCAGCACGGAGACACTCACGATCCCAAGCCCGGACCAGACTGCGTAAGCAATACTGAGTGGAATGGACTTTAAGGTAAGGGATAGACAATAAAAGGCTATAGCATATCCGACAACCACGACAACCGACGGCACCAGTTTTGTAAAGCCTTCGCTTAGTTTAAGGCTTGTCGTCGCAATAACTTCTCCTGCTATCGCAATTAATAAAACAATCCATGCATTCATCATTCACCCGGTAATTAAGTTAAGCAGGATGAATTTTAAGTCATATAAATAAAATGTGTAGTCTTGTCTTTCTTAAATAATGGTGAACAGCGTTGAATGGTTTTTCGCTCGCGCAGCCTGTGCGCGGTGAAACGCTTGAGCCTTAACGGTGTGCGATCGGCAACATTCACCATCGCCTTACCTGACATCGTTCAGGCACCATTATGAACATATTATCTGACCGTACGGCACAGCTGCTGCGCGATATCGTCAAGTTCACGATCGTATGAGGCACGCTCAGCCGCACTCAGGAAACCCTGTTGATTTACATACCCGTCGGTATCTTTTCTGATGCGGTCCGCACGATGCCACAGTGCGTCAGACTGCGACTCTGCAAGAAAGCGCGCTTTGCGGGCATTACTGATATCGGCCTGGAGCACATTGATACGTACCGAGATGTGAGCCTGAAGCGGGTCGGATATTCCTTCTCCCGCTTCGCCTTTCACGTCGCGCTGGGCCTTTATGTCACATGACGGCCAATCGTGTGTTAATGATGGTGTGGCTGCGGCATTGTCAGCAGCAAGCAGCACCAGGCCGAGCGCGAGCTTTTTCATTGCTGTTCCTTGTAGAGGATTATTCACATGCAGAAGTATAGATCCTGTGGACGGGCGATCGCTATAATCCCCGGCAGAACCATGCAGGTTACGCTGCAGACATCTCAGGGCGACTAAGATTGGCGTAATGAGTGAATTCCGGCAATCAATCGTTCTACCCCTTTTTCCAGTTTGCTACGCGGACATCCGGCATTAAGACGAATAAACCCGCTTCCTTCAGCGCCGTAGGTGTAACCTGGCATGATGGCGACTTTTTGCTGTTCAATCAGCGTTTTTTGCAGGGCGTGCTCATCGATCTTCAGCGGTCTTAAGTCAATCCAGGCAAGGTAGGTTGCCTGCGGCGGCTGCCAGTTTAACTCGGGAAATGCCGCATTAAGCGTAGTTGCCACATAGCGTAAATTATCCTGAAGATAGTCGCGCAGCGCATCCAGCCAGGGGGCGCCGTGCTGGTAAGCGGCAACATGAGCGACCAGGGCAGGAACTGATGGCGACGAGAGGGCATCGCGATTTTTTAGCGCGTCAAGATAGGCGTGGCGGGTAGCTTCATCACCAATCAAACCCCAGGCGCCGGTCAGGGCCGGAATATTAAAGCTTTTGGAGCCGGAGGTTAACAGCGCCCAGCGGCTGCGTGCTAACCCGGACCACGGAATGTGGACATGGTCTCCCCAGACCATATCCATATGAATTTCGTCGCTTATCACCGCCACGTCATGTTTTTCGCAGAGCTGCACCATTGTCATCAGTTCTTCCCGCGTCCACACTTTGCCGCTGGGGTTGTGCGGACTGCACAGTAACATCACGCGGTTCCGGGGCTGTGCCAGTGCCTGTTCGAGTTGAACGAAATCACAATGCCAGTCATTGTTGTTTTTCTGCAGCGGGACTGCCACCACCTGGCGCTGATTACTTTCAATTGTCTTATAGAACGCGTCGTAGGCTGGAGTGTGGACCACAATGCCATCGCCAGGGGCAGACCACTGGCGGATCATCTCTGCAACCATGTAAATGACGGAAGGTCCGTACACCAGCTGTTGAGTGTCAATCTGACTATTAAAACGGGTTGCGAACCAGTGCTCAATTGCAGCTATAAAGTCGTCGTTTTTCCAGCGGCTGTAGCCCAGCACGCCGTGACCAAGGCGCATACGCAGGGCATCAAGAATGCAGGGCGCGGTGGCAAAATCCATATCCGAGATAGTAAAAGGGAGCAGATCGGCAGCGCCAAAACGATCGGCGATGTAGTCCCACTGCGTGCACCACGTGCCGCGTCTGTCCACCGGAGTCGAAAAATCAAACATATCAGCGTCCTTATCTTTAAATCGTAGGCTGATTCCCCCCCGACCTGGAGGGGAAAATGCATTTTAAGCCTGTACTGAATTCATCAGCATCGTCAATTCATCTTTTACCGATTGTACCTGTGGGCCAATCACGACCTGAAGATTATGCTGATTGAGCTGAACCACGCCAATAGCCCGCAGATTTTTTAGGGCGGCACTGTCCACTTTATTCATATCCTGCACCGACAAACGCAGACGAGTAATACAGTTATCCAGAGAAACAATATTTTCGGCGCCGCCCAGCGCCGCCAGTATGGCGGGAACGTTATAACCGGATTTTCCTGTCACGCCAGCAACGGTCTTTTCGAGTGCGCTGGCGGTGTCAACTTCACGTCCGGGCGTTTTGATATTAAAGCGCAAAATAGCGAAACGGAAGATAGCGTAATAGATCACAAACCAGACTGCCGCGACGACCGGAACCATGTACCAGCGGGTGGCAAAGCCATGCAAAATACCAAACACGACGAAATCGATAATATTGCCGTCGGTATTACCAATGGTGACGCCGAGCACCGCCATCATGGTGAAACCCAGCCCGGTAAGCAGCGCATGAATGACATATAATACCGGCGCAACAAACAGGAACAGGAATTCAAGCGGCTCCGTAGTGCCGCCAACGACGCAGGCAACAACACCTGAAATCAGTAATCCTTTTACTTTATGTCGATTTTCCGGGCGTGCACACTGATACATCGCCAGCGCGGCACCCGGAAGACCGCCGAGGAAAGACGGCATTTTTCCCTGCGACAGGAAGCGGGTAGCGCTTTCTGCAAAACCATGCGTTTCGCTACAGCCCAGTTGCGCCTGGAAGATAGTCAGCGCACCGCTCACGCTGTGACCGCAGACATCCAGGGTGCCGCCCGCTTCCGTAAAGCGAATGAGCGCAACCAGGATGTGCTGCAGGCCGAAAGGCAGCAGCAGGCGTTCACCGGTACCAAAAATCATCGGGCCAAAATCGCCTGCGCTATTAATGACATAGCCAAGCGCATTGATACCCATTGCAAAAAAAGGCCAGACCAGGGGTATGACAAGGCCTACCAGGCCCATAACCACAGCGGTGATAATCGGCACAAAGCGTGTACCGCCAAAAAAGGCCAGGGCATCCGGCAGGCGGATGGTATGAAAACGCTCATGCAGCATCCAGACGATGATCCCGGCAATCACTGCGCCGAGGATCCCGGTATCTATTGACTGGATGCCCAGGATAGACTGAATATTATTGGCCTTTAAAATGGCAGCATCGGTCGTCGGAAGTATACCCTTTGCGGTTAACCAGAAATTAACCACCAGGTTCATGACTGCGTAACCGACAAATCCGGCAAAGGCCGCTACGCCTTTATTGTCGCGGGCTAAACCCAGTGGGATGGCGATACAGAACATCACCGGCAGGAAACTAAAAGCGAATGAGCCGACTTTGCTCATCCAGCCAAAGATGCTCTGCAGGACAGAATTATCCAGCCAGGGTAAAAGGGTGGTGACATCATGACTGCTCAGGGAACTGCCGATCCCCATCATGATCCCGCAAAAAGAAAGCAGCGCCACCGGTAGCATAAAGGTTTTGCCGAGTTGCTGAAAGAATTCCCATAGCGTCAATTTTTGTGCAGCTTTTGGATTCACTAAAGACTCCTGGTCGGTCTGATGATTCATCTATGAGAGTAAGATAAATCGTTTTACCTTATTTTAGTGAGATTACTATCACACTATTGGCTTACCATAGTGTTAAGACGGTTTAATGATAGATAAAACGTTTTATCTATTGGCCAACGATAAACGGATAATCAAATGGCAATCGCAAAAAAAATTACCATTAACGATGTTGCGCAGGCGGCGGGGGTTTCCGTCACCACCGTATCACTGGTTTTAAGTGGAAAAGGGCGAATATCGTCTGCAACGGGTGAAAGAGTCAATCATGCGATTGAGCATTTGGGTTTTGTTCGCAACAGGCAGGCAGCTTCGCTAAGAGGCGGTCACAGCGGCGTTATAGGGCTGATAGTCAGCGATCTCTGTGCGCCGTTTTATGCCGAATTAACGGCGGGGATCACGGCAAGGCTGGAATCGCAAGGACGGATGTTATTTCTGACGCAGAGCGGTAATGAGCAGCAGTGGCTGTTGCAACGCCTGGAGATGCTGATTTCTCAGGGTGTAGATGGCGTGATTATTGCCGGTTCGCTGGCACGCGGAGCAGAACTCCGTCAGATCGCAGATGAGGCCGGTATTCCGCTGGTCTTTGCTTCGCGGGCCAGCCATCTTGATGATGTAGACATCATCCGTCCTGATAATATGCAGGCCGCACAAATCATCACCGGACATTTAATCGAGCGTGGTCACCAGCGTATTGCCTGGCTTGGTGGTCAAAGTACTTCCCTGACCCGTGCCGAACGCGTGGGCGGCTACTGCGCAACATTACTTAAATTTGGCTTACCTTTTCACAGTGAGTGGGTGGTAGAGTGCGAATCAAGCCAGAAACAGGCGGCAGAAGCAGTAGGTGTGCTGCTACGACAAAACCCGACTATCAGCGCCATCCTGTGCGACAATCGCGTTGTGGCGATGGGCGCGTGGTTTGGTCTGCTGCGCGCGGGCAAACAGAGCGATGAGAATGGTTTAGGGCGCTATTTTGAACAGCAGGTTGCGCTGGCCTCTTTTGCTGATGTCCCGGAAGACGCGCTTGACGATATTCCGATCGGCTGGGTGATTAACCCGGCAAGAGAAATGGGCGAAAGCCTTGCAGAACGTATCTTGCAACGCATTGATAACCGGGCCATGACGCTACGTAATCATATTATGTCCCCGAGGCTGGTAATTAAAAAATAGCCCCTCAGGACGAGGGGCTAACATTATTACTGTTGAGGTGCCGGTGCAACCGGGGCAGGGACTGCCGGGGTCGCAGGGTCGGCCGGAACTGCGGGCACCGCCGGATTAGCCGGTTGCGGAACCGGAATACCCAGATCCGGCATACCGAACATGCCTACAAACTCTTCCAGCGGCATTTTCTGGCCGTTTAACGTGACCTGACCGTTACTGTATTGCAGACGGGCAGTGATATTGTCATCTTCCATCGTGGTAATACGGAACATCTGGCCCATTGCTGCCAGACCTTTCACCTGCTGGCTGGCCAGTTTAGAGGCTTCCTCGTTCTGATACCCCTCCAGACGCGCAATCTGGGTCATAAACTCGATCGCCATATCCGTTGGGATCACCAATTTGGTGTCGAGGGATTTAACACTGCGATCAACTTCCTGCGCCAGGGTCTGCACGGGCTGCGTATTCTGCGCGGGATCTTTCAGGAACAGGGAGAGGTTAAAGGTGGTCTCACCTTTGCTGTTTTTCCAGCTAAGCGGGGCTACAGTGATCACCGGATCGCCTTTCAGCAGCAGCGGCAGGGCGCCAAAAAAGGCTTCCGTCATTTTCTGCTGATACAGCTGCGGGTTTTGAACGACTTCAGGTTGCGCCATCAGCGCCCGGGACTGAGCATTATACTGCTGGCTGAACTGATGCCAGGCCTGACCATCAATCTGGCCGATTTTAACCGTCAGCTTACCGTGACCCATATCCTGATTCTGTAACTTCAGGCTGTCGAGCGTGTAGTCGAGCTGAGTGTCGACCGTTTTATTGTCTTTACCCAGCTCAGATTTACCCTCAATGTTCATGCCTTCCAGCACTGCCAGCTCTTTACCTTCAACCGAAATTGACAGCTTCTCTACGCTCAGCTTCTGATTACCGATGCGCTCATCAAATGACGTCAGCTGGCTGTCACCCTCGGTTTTTAATTTATTAAAGGTCATTTGAACGCGTTGGTTATACTCATTTACCGCATCAATCATGCCGCTATCCGCGTTGCCCGAAAGGGAGAACACATTCCCTTCGCGATCGGCTTCCAGCTGGAAATCTCCGCCGCTAAAGGCGACTTTTTCACCTTCACTTTGATAATTGAGCGGTTTGAGCGAGATGTCAGAATGGCTGTCGCCTGAATAGCCAATGCGCGTATTGGCCACAAATGGTGCTTCACCTTTGGCGATATCGAACAGCGGCTTAGAGGCTTCAGTATTCGCAAGTGTTGTGTTGACTGAAGCCATAGAGGGGATCAGGTTGAATTTTTTCAACTGAGCCAGCGGGAAGGGACCGTGATCGACACGCTCATTAAATACCACGCTTTGCCCTGTTTTAAGCCACGGGCTGGTGGTGCCGGGGACCGGCTTGATAACCAGGTCCAGATGACTGGTGAAGATCCCACGCTGGTAATTGGCATAGCCCAGCTCAACGTTAGCTTCCGGCGCAGTACGTTTCAGCTGTTCATTCGCCTGTTGAACGACCGTTGCAATTCGATTTTCGAACTGTTTTCCGGTGTACCAGGCACCCGCAGTCCAGACAACGCCCAGGGCAACAATAATTCCGGCAGCAACCACAGTTTTTTTCATAATGCTTATCCCTAAAATAAAAAACGGGCGAAAAACACCGCCCGATAAGAGTGCAAGGCTACTTGTAAGCGTAGCAAGACTTTATAAAAAAGTTCAGCAACTTAATTGAGTCTGTTATAGACGCGCGCCAGGCGACCCGTTCCGCTCACCGCAACCGGGGATTCAGCACAGCTGATAAATGCGGATTCACCTGGTTTAAGGACCAGCTGTTGCTCATCCTTACGCACTACGGCTTCGCCTTCAACACAAAACACAATCGCCGCGCTCTGCTGTGCAAGGCTAGTTTCCTGATTCGTGAGATCGTGCAGGGAGAAAGCGAAATCATCCACCGGAACAGGAAAATCCAGCTGATGACCATTTTTAACCGGCTGCGTCAGCAGTTCTGCTGCCGGTTTAGCCACGAATTTCACATTGGCGACCAGCTCAGGGATATCGATGTATTTTGGCGTCAGTCCGGCGCGCAGCACGTTGTCTGAATTGGCCATCACTTCCAGCGCCACGCCCTGGAGGTAGGCATGAGGCGTCTCAGCGAATAAAAACATCGCGTCGCCAGGATTTAACTTCACCACATTCAGCAACAGCGGCGAGAAGAGCCCGCTGTCATCAGGGTAAAATTGAGAAATGAGTCGAATAGTTTGCCACGGCTCGCCTTCCTGAATATCGATAACCGATTTGAGGACCGCCAGCGCCCGCCGTTTCTCGTCACCTTCCAGCGCCAGAAGACTGGCAAAAAGCTGTTTCAGGCGATCTGCATCCGGCTGCTGTAAGAAATGGGCAATTGCCGCATGGGCACCGGCCACCGGCTGTAGCAGCGAAACAATTTCCGAAAACTCGCGAAACGCGTTCATCGCTAAAAACGGCGTGAGCGCAAACACCAGCTCAGGCTTGTGATTGGGATCTTTATAGTTACGCTCAGCCGCATCCAGCGGTAGCCCGGCAGCGTTCTCCTTAGCAAAACCCTGTTCAGACGCCTGTTTGTTTGGATGCACCTGAATAGAAAGCGGTTGTTCGGCACAAAGCACCTTAAACAAAAAGGGCAGCTCGCCAAAGCGGGTGGCTACTGCCTGGCCGAGGATCGTAGATTTATCAGCGTCAATGATTTCGCGAAGAGAGCGGGAGTGACCGCTGGCATCCTGAACCTGTGAGCTGCTCTTCGGATGGGCGCCCATCCACAACTCTGCCATCGGCAGGTTTTGCGGATTAGCCATACCGTAGAGTTCCGTTAACGCAGAATGACTTCCCCAGGCATAGTTTTGCACTGAGTTGATGAGTTTTTGCATTATCAAGCCCTGTATTTAATGGAGTTAATCCCGGTATTAAACCAATAAACCCGGCAGAAGTAACCCTCAGGCCTAAAAAGTCGTATTACTCTCAGTTTTTGTTAAAAATTTGTGTAGGATAAGCGGACTCGCGTTGAACAGGGCAAATGGAATATCTGCCTTAACAATAACCAGTTGAGTCATCAGTGAGAGCATAATGTCGAACAAACCCTTCTGTTATCAGGACCCCTTTCCGCTGGCTAAGGATGAAACCGAATACTATCTCCTCAGTCAGGATCACGTTTCCGTCGAACACTTCGCAGGGCAAGAGATCGTAAAAATTGAGCCGCAGGCACTGACACTGCTGGCTCAACACGCCTTTCATGACGCATCCTTCATGCTGCGCCCGGCACATCAGCAGCAGGTTGCGGATATTCTGAGCGACCCGGACGCCAGTGAAAACGATCGCTATGTTGCCCTGCAATTTCTGCGCAATTCTGAAATTGCTGCCAAAGGCATTCTGCCAACCTGTCAGGATACCGGAACCGCCATTATTATGGGTAAGAAGGGCCAGCGCGTCTGGACCGGTGGCGGTGATGAGGCTGCGCTGGCGCGCGGTGTGTATAACACCTTTATTGAAAATAATCTGCGCTACTCGCAAAACGCTGCGCTCGATATGTATACCGAGGTAAATACCGGCACCAATTTGCCGGCGCAGATCGATCTCTACAGTATGGATGGCGACGAGTACAAATTTTTATGCATTGCCAAAGGCGGTGGCTCGGCCAATAAAACCTATCTTTACCAGGAGACAAAGGCGCTGCTTTCGCCCGGCAGGCTAAAAAGTTACCTGGTGGAAAAAATGCGTTCTCTTGGTACTGCGGCCTGTCCGCCTTATCATATTGCGTTTGTGATCGGCGGTACGTCGGCGGAAGCTACGCTGAAAACCGTCAAGCTGGCCTCAACAAAATATTATGATGGTCTGCCACATGAAGGGAATGCGTTGGGACAGGCCTTCCGCGATGTGCAACTGGAGCAAGAACTGCTGGTGGAGGCGCAAAATCTTGGCCTCGGCGCACAGTTTGGCGGCAAATATTTTGCCCACGATATCCGGGTGATCCGTCTCCCGCGTCACGGGGCATCGTGCCCGGTTGGTATGGGGGTCTCTTGTTCAGCCGATCGCAATATTAAAGCCAAAATTAATCGCCACGGCATCTGGGTTGAACGTCTGGAAAACAACCCATCGCGTTATATTCCCGAGGCATTGCGGCAGGCTGGTGAGGGGGAGGCGGTTCAGGTCGATTTGAATCGTCCGATGAGTGATATTCTCGCTCAGCTGTCGCAATATCCGGTGTCGACGCGCTTGTCGCTGACCGGCACGATTATTGTCGGACGCGATATTGCTCATGCGAAGCTCAAAGAGCGGCTCGATCGCGGGGAGGGCTTACCCCAGTACGTCAAAGATCATCCAATTTATTATGCAGGGCCAGCGAAAACGCCGGAAGGTTATGCCTCCGGTTCGCTCGGGCCGACCACGGCTGGCCGGATGGATTCCTATGTTGATCAGCTTCAGGCTCATGGTGGCAGCATGATCATGCTAGCGAAGGGCAACCGCAGTCAGCAGGTTACCGATGCCTGTCATAAGCACGGAGGCTTTTATCTTGGCAGTATCGGCGGTCCGGCGGCCGTGCTGGCACAGAGCAGTATTAAGCGTCTGGAGTGTGTTGAGTACCCGGAGCTGGGAATGGAAGCCATCTGGAAAATAGAGGTCGAAAACTTCCCGGCCTTTATTCTGGTTGATGATAAAGGTAATGACTTCTTCCAGCAAATAAACAGCGGCCAGTGCGCCCGCTGCATAAAATAACCTTTCTTATCCTGTTCCCGGCAGCGCGCTCTGCCGGGAAATTAATCTTAAGCGCACGAAGCATTAAGTGAGTAAGCAAAAATACCCGATACTTTACCTGGTCGCCGGTGAGCAATGTCGACACGTCCATTTTTTATATAAGGAATCCGTCATGACAACGCATCGCAGTGAAAAAGATTCAATGGGGGCGATTGATGTCCCGACAGATAAATTGTGGGGAGCACAAACCCAGCGATCGCTGGAGCATTTTCGTATTTCAACTGAAAAAATGCCGGTCTCGCTGATCCATGCTCTGGCGCTGACCAAGCGCGCCGCCGCGAAGGTGAATCAGGATCTCGGTCTGCTGGGCGCGGAAACGGCCTCCGCGATTATTGCCGCTGCGGATGAGGTGCTGGCTGGAAAACATTCTCAGGAGTTTCCGCTAGCTATCTGGCAGACCGGCTCCGGCACGCAAAGTAATATGAACATGAATGAGGTTCTGGCAAATCGCGCCAGCGAACTGCTGGGCGGCGTGCGGGGTATGGAGCGTAAGGTTCACCCTAATGATGATGTCAATAAAAGCCAAAGTTCAAACGATGTTTTCCCAACGGCTATGCATGTCGCGGGAATTATTGCAATTAAGGAAGAGCTTATTCCGCAGATCGCAGTGCTTAAAAATACGTTGACCGCTAAATCAGCCGCCTTCCGCGATATCGTTAAAATTGGTCGTACCCATTTACAGGATGCCACACCGCTGACGCTGGGGCAGGAAATTTCCGGCTGGGTAGCCATGCTTGAGCATAATCTTCGCCATCTGGAACAGAGTTTACCGCACTTAAGCGAACTGGCGCTGGGCGGTACGGCTGTGGGTACCGGGCTGAATACGCATCCTGAATATGCTGAACGTGTGGCTCAGGAGCTGGCATCACTAACCGGTCAGGCATTTGTGACTGCGCCAAATAAGTTTGAGGCGCTGGCAACCTGTGATGCGCTGGTTCATGCTCATGGAACGCTTAAAGGGCTGGCCGCCTCACTGATGAAAATCGCCAACGATGTTCGCTGGCTGGCATCTGGCCCCCGTTGTGGGATCGGCGAATTGTCTATTCCGGAAAACGAACCTGGCTCATCCATCATGCCGGGCAAGGTGAATCCGACCCAATGTGAAGCAATGACCATGTTGTGCTGCCAGGTGATGGGCAATGATGTAGCGATCAATCTGGGCGGCGGATCGGGCAATTTCGAACTCAATGTTTATCGGCCCATGATTATCCATAATTTTATGCAGTCAGTGCGCCTGCTGGCTGACGGCATGGAGAGTTTTAACGAGCACTGCGCTATCGGTATCGAACCAAACCGTGAGCGCATCGCACAATTACTCAATGATTCATTGATGCTGGTGACTGCGCTGAATACCCATATTGGCTACGATAAAGCGGCAGAAATCGCCAAAAAAGCGCATAAAGAAGGTCTGACGCTGAAAGCTTCAGCGCTTAAACTCGGCTATCTCACTGAAGATGAGTTTGAGCGCTGGGTGCAGCCGCAAGAGATGGTCGGCAGCTTGCCTGCTAGTCGTTAGCCACGTACAGGTGCAGTCGGGGAATAATTGGCGTTAATGACTGCGCCTGTGGCTTATAGCGATGCTGTACGTTTGCCGCATCATAATCCAGTAGCTCGCCAATATCCGGCACGCTGACGCCGCCCGTGCCGGAGATCAGCGCGATAATCGGGCCAGGACAGGCGTGCTGGACCTGTTTTTGCTGGCCGGGATACCAGACCCGGGCGATGGGCTGCACCTTAACCGGCCGTTTGATTTTAAGTTTTGCCTGCTCGGGCAGGGCCGCAACATCCTGATACTCACGTTCCAGCCGCGCCTGCCACTGCTCCCGCGTCCACGGGGCGACGGCACGTGGCGACTTCAGGCTTTTCTCAAGCTGCTCCAGCACATCATTACGCGTCAAATTTTTAATAATGTGCTTATTTGCCCAGCCAAAACGCAGCGTACCGGGATTATTTAATAGGGTAATACTTCGGTAAGCATTTAACGTAATCAGACCCGGAAGATAACGATGGACCCACTCGAAACGCGCCGTTGAGGGCAGGCCGGACTCAACGGTCACTATGTTTTCGAATGTCGATTTAAGCGTATTAATTACGGTCACACGTGTCGCAATCGCTTCTTGCTGTGCCGCCATGACCTGAAGACAAATCACACCCGGAAGACGTACAGCCGCTTTACTACTGCGCACCTCGGACTGCTGCTGGATGAACAGGTGACTAAAATGTGCCAGCGCCTGGGCGAATGCCGCTTTTCCTACGTGCTGCAACACCCGGATACGGTTTAGCGGCGAATGCTCATCCTGCTTTTTAATTTCGGGCAGTTCAAATACCCGACCTGCCAGCAGACGGCAGTCGCTGAGATCGGCCCGCAGTGCGGCCAGTTCATGTTCAAGCTCGCGAAACGTAGAGGTTAAACGCTCCACCACATCATAACTGGCCATAAATTTCCCCATTAGTTACAACATACTCTAAGTTTGATAACTTTACGCAAACTCTGGCTACAGTACAACTTTTTCAGGCAGAAACAGGAAGGTTAACGTTATGCCAAAGAGGCCAGCTAAAACTAAAGCGTGCGCCACCTGCCGGGCTGGCCTCACAGACAACCTCGCCGGCCATTGCCTGAGCAATTGACGAGACAATGGCCAGACCCAGCCCACAGCCGCCGGTGGCGCGATCCCGGCTGGGATCGAGGCGAACAAACGGCTCGAAAACGCGCTGGCGTTCACTCTCCGCAATACCCTGACCATCGTCATCCACACGCAGCCAGGCGCGGCTGCCCTCACGCTCCAGACTCACCACAATCTGCTGCTGGCTATAGCGTAAGGCGTTATTGAGCAGATTATCTAAAACCCGCTCCATCAACCGCATGTCCAGAGCACCATAGTCTCCCTGAGTGAGTGTGTCGACCACGATTTGCCGCTGCGGATTCACAGATTGCACATCATCAATATGAGCCGCTACCCACGCCGGCAAATCCGGCGTCGTCAGGGTGAGGGTGGTTTGCGGTCGATCCAGACGGGCGTAGGTTAACAGCTCTTCGATAAGCGCTTCGAGTTGTTCAATATCGCGGTTAAGCGCCAGTAGTTCCTGGGGGGCCAGACCCTCACTCATTTCGAGGCGATAACGCAGGCGGACCAGAGGCGTGCGCAACTCATGCGCTATGCCATCAATAAGCCGTTTTTTGCTGGCAATCAGAGCATTGATATTGTCAGCCATCTGGTTAAACGCGATCCCCAGTCGTTCAAAGCTGGACATACTGTCAAAATGAATACGCTCGTCCAGATGTCCTTCACCCAGTCGCTGCGCGGCCGATTCAAGCCGCAGCATATCCTGCCAGTGAGGTCGCATCCAGATGAACACCGGAAATGCCAGCGAGATGGCGATAAACGCTATCAGGACCACATCCAGTATTCGCATCTGATGCATAAAATAGAGATAGGGTATTGGGCCGACCGCCAGCACATAGTGACTACGTGGAATACGCTGCACAAAGGTGTATTGGTCGTCGAGCGCCACAATATCACCCGCGTGCAGGTGTTTCATATCGCTGGCGTTAAGCTCAAATTTACTTAACGGCTCAATGCGCAAATCAAATGACAAATTGAGATCCAGCCGCTTAAGGGTTTTATTCCACGCATGAGGCGGAATTTCACGCAGTTCACTGCGCATCAAATAGAGTGAGCTTTTCATCAGATCGTCCAGCGACTGGCGCCCGGCTCGCTCGGCGGTGAATTTATAGACCAGCCCAACCAGCATTGTCATTACCAGAAAACAGACGAACAGCAGCAGGTAAAACTGCACGAAAAGCTTTTTCATAGCATTACGTTATCCAGACGGCGATGGCTCAATTGTCCCAGGCGTGCGGGGCGAATAAATAGCCTTTATTACGCACAGTTTTAATACGATAAGGTTCGGTAGCGCTGTCGCGAAGTTTTTTCCGCAGCCGGGAAATGGCAACATCAACACTGCGATCCATACCGTCATAGCTAACCCCGCGCAGATTTTTAAGCAGCGCATCGCGGTCCATGATCTGTCCGGCGTGGGTGGCTAACTCCCACAATAAATCAAAATCAGCCGTTGAGAGCACAATATTATCGCCGCCGAGTAAAACCTGACGGTTGACCGGATCGATAGCCAGGGTACCAAAGCGAATCGCTTTATGTGGGGTGAGGGCGGTCATGCCCGAACCGGGTGTCCGGGTCAGATGCTGGCGCAGGTGCAGATGCAGGCGAGCCAATAATACGGCAGGTGGCGTTGTTTTAAGAATATAATCGTTGGCCCCCAGTTCCAGCGACAGGATGTGATTCATATCGCTGTCAAGGGAGGTTAAAAGCACGATGGGGCCTTGCCAGCGGCTGCGTAAATCGCGACAGATCGTCATACCGTCTTTACCTGGCAGCATGATATCCAGTAGCACCAGGTCCGGCGCTTGCTGCAATATCGTCTCTTCGGCCCGATCGCCGCGCGTTTCAAGCACAACATCAAAGTCATGTTTTGTGAGCCACGCGGTTATAAGCGAACCGACTTCGGGATCATCTTCGACAAAAACAATTTTATTCATATGTTTGATACGATACAAAAAACGTCAACATACACTGCCTGCGTAAAAGCTTCCATTAATCGTTCATAAACAGGACCATTTCCGCTATGCTGCGGGAATTGTTAGCTATCTGTTAAAGGCAAAGGAATGGCGCTGCTGCTCAAGGCCGTACTGGGTGCGCTGGTGGTAATACTCATTAGCGTGCTGGCCAAAACCAAAAATTATTATATTGCCGGACTGATCCCTTTATTTCCGACATTTGCGCTGATCGCGCATTATATTGTGGCGAGTGAGCGCGGTGTTGAGGCGTTGAGAACCACCCTTGTCTTTGGCATGTGGTCAATTATTCCCTATTTTCTTTATCTCTTATCACTCTGGTACTTCATCGCCTTCATGCGCCTTCCGCTGGCGCTCGGCGGCGCAGTCCTGTGCTGGAGTCTTAGCGCCTGGATACTGATTTTGGTCTGGAGCCGCGTTCATTAACGCAGCGGTCGACCGCCATCAACACCAAAACTGCGGCCGGTGACGTAGCAACTCACCAGCAGATAATTGACCAAATCAATAATTTCTTTTTCTCCGGCCGCGATTTTCATCAGTGACTTATTCAGGATCTGCTGGCGGTGATCCGGATCGTCATTGTCATTGAACAAAATCAACGAGGGCGCAATCGCATTCACTTTGACCTCCGGAGCCAGCTTGCGCGCAAACGAGCGGGTCATATTATCCAGTGCGGCTTTACTGGCGGCATAGGCGATATGCTTATCGCTGCCTTTCTCAACTACATAGTCAGTAAAATGAATAATGTCGCTGGCTGCGTGACCGCGTCCGCGCAGAAGACTTTCCAGAGCATGATTAAGCAGGTAGGGGGCATGTACATGAACATGCAGCATCGCGGATAACACCTCAGTAAGCGGCGTGCCGGGTTTTTCCGCTATCCACGCGCTGGCATTATGAATAATGGCCCGTAAGGCGTCGGTGTGGGTTTTGACTTCTTCGGCAAAGGCAAGTATCCCCTCATCGTGGCAAAAGTCAGCCTGAATACAAATTGCACCGGCTTTTTCCAGGCCATCTATTGCACTGTGACGCGTACGATAACTCACAATAACCGGCTGAAAGTGATTGAGGAAATGGTGGGCAAGAGCGAGGCCGATGCGGCGGCCTCCTCCAGTAATTAAAATAGGTCGTGGCTGACTTCCCATCGTTATCTCCTTAAGTGATTTGCGATGGGGCAGCGTTCTACCTCATCAGCATCCAGGTTGCCGGAACAGCGGCAACCAGTAAAAACACAATCAGGACCTTTTCACCTGCACATAACCTGCGCTCATGCTGATGCGTACGGCGGGCATAAATAAAAACGAACAGGCCGGGCGCATAGAGCACCACTGATAACAGTAGGTGCATCGGGCCGGAGGCATACAATAACCATAAGCCATAAATACAGGCTCCGATACCTGTCGCCTGATGAAGCGGACGCGTGGCGATCTTGACCAGAAAGGCCCCGACCAGAAAATAGGGAACCAGGATCATTTCTGAGGCGATATTCAGCAGCGTGCTGTAATCTGCATGTGTGATCCAGATAAGCAGCAAACAGGCCTGCACGCTTATGTTGGTCAGCCACAAAGACGCCGAGGGCGCATTGTTTTTATTTTGTCTGGCGAAAACGCGCGGGAACGCTTTATAGGTCGCAGCGACCAGCGGCACTTCTGCCGCCATGATGGTCCAGCTAAGATAAGCCCCGCAGACGGAGATGATTAAGCCGGTGGCGATAATCACCTCGCCCCAGGAGCCCATCATATTAACCATGATCCCGGCCATCGATGGGTTGCGCATTTCAGCCAGTTCCGGGCGTGGAACGACCCCCAGCGATAGCATGGTGACCAGAAGGTATACGCTCAACGCCGCCAGCACGGCCATGAGCGTGGCGCGTCCAACATCCCGCTTATTTTGCGCCCGGGCAGACACCACCACCGCGCCTTCAACCCCAATAAATACCCAAAGGGTGATTAACATTGTGCCTTTTACCTGCTCCCAAACCGGCATCGATAAATCGACTCCGCTGAAATCCAGCGTAAAGGTGTCAAGACTAAAGGCGAGGCCTGCCAGCACAATAAACAGCCCCAGCGGCAGCAGTTTAGCGAGGGTGGCCGCCAGGTTTATGCCGGCGGCAGTTTGTACCCCACGCAGAACCAGCGCATGGACAATCCACAGCAGTACCGAGGATCCGACGATAGATTGCCAGGTATTTCCATCGCCAAAGATACGCAGTTCGGGTGTATCAGTAAAAAAGCTGAGGGCGGAAAAGACGATAACCAGATAAGAGACATTGGCGATCACCGCGCACAGCCAGTAACCCCAGGCAGAGCAAAAGCCGATTAGTTCGCCAAACCCTTCGCGAGCATAGGTAAAAATGCCACCATCCAGATCCGGACGCAGCCGGGTCAGTAACAGCATTGCAAAGGCCAGCAGCAGGATACCCACACCGGTAATCGCCCAGCCAATGATAAGTGCCATCGGACCAGCAACCTGGGCCATATTCTGCGGCAGGCTAAACACCCCTGCGCCCAACATGGAGCTTAAAACAAGTGCAGTTAATGCACTAAGGCCAAGTTTCTTTTGCATGGGCATCCTGTGGCAAAAAGAGGAATTGTGCGAATATTTATTATGTTAAAACGCATAAAAATGGTCGATCGCTCTGAGGCGCGGGATTGTACGAAGTGTGATAGTGAGATGCAATATGTAAGGGGGGAATACAGACAATATCGTGGAAAAAACGGAGCGGTCTGAAAACCGGGCCTGATATCAGGCCCGAAAACGGAATTATTTGTACAAATCCGCACTGATAGTAACGTTGCCTCCGCGCTCCTGCCACTGACGGGTAATGTGATAGTACTTCGCGCCTTTCTTCGCTGCACGTTTGGCAACCTGGTATGACACTTCCGTCATGTTGCCGTAGTTACCGGTGAATTTAACACTGTCAAACGGCACCATCTGCGCGGCTGTGATTTTGTTCACTTCTTCAACTTTCTTGCCGTCGGGGAGCGTGACAGTGTAACGTCCGCCTTTTGATGACTGGGTTTCAAAGAATCGCCCAATTTCAGCACTTGGTGCTGCGCTGGTCGCAACGCCTGGGATCTCAACTTTTTTCGCTTCTTCACCGCCTTTAGCCAGCGCAGCGCGTCCGGCATCGGAATCTGCCGGGATAGCATCTGGACTCTGCAGTACGCGTTTTTTCGCATCGGCTTTATAGATAAACGCCGTGATGCGCTGGTTACCACCCTGGTTAGTATCGACCTGACGCACGATGTAGAATGATGCTGCATCTTTCTGTCGTGCGGCTTTAGTAATGGCGTTGTTAACTTCAGGCTGGCTGCGGAAGAATCCCTGAATAGTGACGGTATCGAAAGGTTCCAGTTCAATGGCCTGATCTTTTGGCAACTCCATTACACCGTTAATAACGCGATTCTGCGGCTTATCTGCCTGTACAGCATTTTCTTTATAGACATCCGCCACCACGCGCCAGTTACCGCTGTTATTGGCATCAGCAGTATCCTGAATATAAAACGAGGCTGCGCCCATTTTGTCCGCGCGACGTGAAACGGCATTTACCGCATCGCTAATAGCGTTAAAACGACCGGTCACCACGACGCGATCGTAAGGCTTTAGCGCGGCTGCTTGCTCCGGCGTTAATTCTGTTGCTGCCTGTGCCGACAGGGCGGTGGCAGACAGGAGTGCGGATGCCAGGAGTGTGTTCTTAAGCTTCATAAAAAAGAGTCCTTTGCCTTGCGCAAACCAGTGACTGGTATTGTTGTAGTTAATGAAAATTGTGCTGATTATTGCATTTAAACAGCGCGATTGTCTGCGTGATTTTTCGGTCTGCGTATCCGGAGCGTTAAAGAAAGATAACTTTTATTTATATGTGGAAAAAACAGACGTCTGACCGGTAAAAACAATAAGAGTTATTACTTTAACAGGTTAACGTAATGTTAAATTAATTTTTAGCTGTGAAACATTATTATTACAGGCGCTGTCCGTCACGCGCATTATCACTCTTACTAATGATTTTCAGCGCTAAATGCTGATTTGAGGACGGTTATCAGCCTGATCGCCAAAAATTTTATAAATACTTTTTCCTGACGGTGGATCGCTACGGTTATTTTCAGTAGCTTATAGAAAGTTTGTTACTGTTTTATTTTCTAAAGGTAATGCTTTTCGACGGATCAGGTCGCGCATTATCTCTGGCATACAACAACCATCTTCATAAATCGATGGAAGGGAAAACTATGCGTATTGGGGTACCAAAAGAGCGGTGGGCCGGTGAAACGCGAGTTGCAGCAACGCCAAAAACGGTTGAGCAGCTGCTAAAACTCGGTTTTACCGTCGCTATTGAGAGCGGTGCAGGCAAGCTGGCCAGTTTTGATGATGACGCGTTCATTCAGGTGGGTGCCGATATCGTTGATGAAAGCAGCGTCTGGCAGTCTGATATCATTCTTAAAGTGAACGCACCTGCCGAGGCGGAAATCGCCTTACTGAATCCAGGGACAACCTTGATCAGTTTTATCTGGCCGGCACAGAACGCGGAATTGATGGAAAAACTGGCGGCGCGAAACGTCACCGTCATGTCAATGGATGCCGTACCGCGCATCTCACGTGCTCAGTCACTCGATGCACTAAGTTCGATGGCCAATATCGCCGGTTACCGCGCTATTGTTGAAGCTGCGCACGAGTTCGGCCGTTTCTTTACCGGCCAAATTACCGCAGCGGGTAAAGTACCGCCAGCGAAAGTGATGGTGATTGGTGCAGGTGTAGCCGGTCTGGCCGCTATAGGCGCGGCTAATAGTCTGGGCGCTATCGTCCGGGCTTTTGACACCCGTCCGGAAGTGAAGGAGCAGGTTCAAAGTATGGGGGCTGAGTTCCTCGAACTGGACTTTAAAGAAGAGGCTGGTAGCGGCGATGGCTACGCCAAAGTCATGTCTGAAGCCTTCATTAAAGCGGAAATGGCGCTGTTCGCCGCACAGGCGAAAGAAGTTGATATCATCGTGACTACCGCCTTAATTCCGGGCAAACCCGCACCAAAACTAATTACCCGCGAAATGGTTGATTCAATGACGCCGGGCAGCGTGATTGTTGATCTGGCGGCACAAAATGGCGGTAACTGCGAATATACCGTCGCCGGGGAGGTTGTCACAACCGCTAACGGCGTGAAAGTCATTGGCTATAGCGATCTGCCTGGCCGCCTGCCGACCCAGTCTTCTCAGCTCTATGGCACTAACCTCGTTAATCTGCTGAAGCTGCTGTGCAAAGAGAAAGACGGCAATATCATCGTCGATTTTGACGATGTGGTTATTCGTGGCGTGACGGTGATCCGCGAAGGTGAAGTAACCTGGCCTGCACCACCCATTCAGGTTTCTGCCCAGCCGCAGGCGGCACCGAAGGTAGCCCCTGCACCGGCAGAGCCGGAAAAACCGGTCTCATCCTGGCGTAAATATGCGCTGATGGCGCTGGCGATTATCCTTTTTGGCTGGCTTGCTGACGTGGCACCGAAAGAGTTCCTCGGTCACTTTACCGTGTTCGCGCTGGCCTGCGTGGTCGGCTATTACGTGGTATGGAACGTGTCTCACGCGCTGCATACGCCGTTGATGTCGGTTACCAACGCCATCTCGGGCATTATCGTGGTGGGCGCACTATTACAAATTGGGCACGGCGGATGGGTTAGCTTCTTCAGCTTCATCGCCGTATTGATTGCCAGTATTAACATTTTCGGTGGTTTCACCGTGACTCAGCGTATGCTGAAAATGTTCCGGAAGAACTAAGGGGTAACATATGTCTGGAGGATTGGTTACAGCTGCATACATTGTTGCCGCGATCCTGTTTATTTTCAGCCTGGCGGGTTTATCGAAACATGAGACCTCGCGTCAGGGTAACACCTTTGGTATCGCCGGGATGGCGATTGCGCTGATTGCCACCATTTTTGGCCCCGATAGCGGCAATGTAGTGTGGATAATCGTTGCTATGGCGATTGGCGGCACCATTGGTATGCGTCTTGCCAAACGTGTAGAAATGACCGAGATGCCCGAACTGGTGGCCATTCTGCACAGCTTCGTTGGCCTTGCGGCGGTACTGGTAGGGTTCAACAGCTATTTGTACCACGAACCAGGTATGGCCCCGGTTCTGGTCAATATTCATCTGACCGAAGTGTTCCTCGGCATCTTTATTGGTGCGGTAACCTTCACCGGGTCGATCGTCGCATTTGGCAAATTACGCGGTAAAATCTCCTCTAAACCGCTGATGCTGCCGAACCGCCACAAACTGAACCTGGCGGCACTGGTAGTATCCTTTTTGCTGCTGGTGATCTTTGTTCGTACCGACAGCCTGTTCTTACAGGGGCTGGCGCTGTTGATTATGACGATTATCGCGCTGGCGTTTGGCTGGCACCTGGTCGCGTCTATCGGCGGAGCCGATATGCCGGTCGTGGTCTCAATGCTGAACTCTTATTCTGGCTGGGCGGCGGCGGCGGCGGGCTTTATGCTCAGTAACGATCTGCTGATTGTCACGGGGGCGCTGGTGGGTTCGTCCGGTGCGATCCTGTCTTACATTATGTGTAAAGCGATGAACCGCTCGTTTTTCAGCGTTATTGCAGGCGGATTTGGCACTGACGGAAGCTCGGACGGTAGCGATACTGAAGTCGGTGAGCACCGTGAAATCAGTGCGGAAGAGACCGCAGAGATGCTGAAAGGATCGCAGACGGTCATTATCACCCCCGGTTACGGTATGGCGGTGGCGCAGGCGCAATATCCGGTTGCCGAGATTACCGAAAGACTTCGCGCCCGCGGGATCAAAGTACGTTTTGGCATCCACCCGGTAGCCGGGCGTCTCCCCGGACATATGAACGTTCTGCTGGCGGAAGCGAAAGTCCCTTATGATATTGTGCTGGAGATGGATGAAATCAATGACGATTTCGCTGACACCGACACCGTTCTGGTTATTGGCGCTAACGATACGGTAAATCCGGCGGCACAGGACGATCCGCGCAGCCCTATCGCCGGCATGCCGGTGCTGGAAGTCTGGAAAGCGCAGAACGTAATTGTATTCAAACGCTCAATGAATACAGGTTATGCAGGGGTGCAAAATCCGCTGTTCTTTAAGGACAACACTCAGATGCTGTTTGGCGATGCTAAAGCCAGCGTCGACGCGATCCTGAAAGCGCTGTAATTTCACCATCAATACTGTAAACCGCTCCCCGGAGCGGTTTTTTTATAAGCGGCTGGCATGTTATTGTTGATGCCAGGTGGTGGGATTGTTATCAATACAGGAAAACAGAGCATGTTAATGGCAAAACTGAAAAGCCGTAACGGTAAAAAATTTATTGCAGGCGTTGTGCTGGTTTTTATCACTGCTTTAGCGGTGGTAGGCCGTGCGACTATTGTGGGTGTGATCCAGCAATATAATATCCCGCTGGCTAACTGGACGCCGTCCATGTTTGTTATTCAGTCGGCGATGATTTGCGTTTACAGTCTGGTCTTCACCATTTTGCTGTCGATTCCGCTCGGGATTTATTTTCTCGGCGGCGAGCGCCAGCAATAAAAAAGACCCGGCAAGCCGGGTCTGTTATGTCAGGCGAAACGATTAATCGTCTTCGGCGTCATCCAGTTCTACTGGCGTTTGGAACTGATCGGGTTTAATAACCAGCAGGTCACAGCGCAGATGATCAATCACCTGTTCAGCCGTATTGCCAAGGAACGCGGCAGAAAGCCCGGTTCGGCCTACGGTGCCTAACACCACAATCCCGGCCTGCAAATGTTCAGCCAGATCCGGGATCACCTCTTCAGGCAGTCCTTTCTCAACGTGAGTCATATTCTCGCTAATGCTGAACTTCTGTCGTAGCGCTTTCATCGCCAGCAAATGCTGTCCGCGAATCGCATCGTTGTAGACGCTGGGGTCAAAATCAGGGAGTTCAATCGCAATATTAATAGGCGTAACAGGGTAGGCTCCGCCGAGATGAACTTCGGTATGGTTAACATGTTCTGCCAGCGAGAGCGTCTCTTTAACCAGCTTTTCATTCAGAGAATTATGGTATTCCTCTTCACTGGCGAGGTTAACAGCCACCAGCGCTTTACCGCCTTCAGGCCACTGTTGATCTTTAACCATCCACACCGGGCACGGGCATTTACGCAGCAGATGCCAGTCAGTTGGGGTAAAAATCACCGATTCCAGTTTTTCATGCTGATGGGTCATTTTGAGCAGCAAATCATGATCGCCGCTCATTACTTCCTGAATAATGGCCTCGAAAGGGCGATTATGCCAGACCACTTTGATGTCGATGGGAATACCCGCTTCCAGATAAAATTTTGCCTGTTCCTTTATCCACGCGGTTCGCTGGCTTATTACGCCCTGACGCATAGCCGTTCGCTCGTCCGGAGAGAGCAAGGTGGTCATTTCATACGAAAAATCATAGATCGGCAGGAAGGCTTTGATGCGGCCGCCAATCCGTTGGTGTAAATACACGGCGCGCCGCAGTGCGGGTTGATCGTCCTGATTCGGGTCGATAGCGACCAGTATATTTTGATATTTTGCCATAGTGAATCTCCTTACAACTGTCGCCACAGTCTGTAACTACAAGATAACTCATCTATGTAAAATGAAACAGCGGATAACCTTCACCAGATCAATAAATCAGACAATTATAATGTCTGGCGAAGGCTGATAACAAAAGGGATCAGGCAGGATTGCGGCTATGACCTGCCAGCTGCGCCAGCGTGTCATTGTTTTCAATAGTGATGTATTTACCCTTAACAGCCAGCATACCGCTTTTCTGAAAACGTCCCAGCAGGCGGCTAATAGTCTCAACGGTCAGGCCGAGATAATTGCCAATGTCGCCACGCGTCATGGTCAGGCGGAACTCACGCGGGGAAAAACCACGCTGAGCGAAACGGCGGGAAAGATTATAGATAAAGGCTGCCAGACGCTCTTCAGCATTCTTTTTCGACAGCAGCAGGATCATATCCTGATCGCCTTTAATTTCGCCGCTCATCAGACGCATCATCTGTTGACGCAGGTTAGGCATCTTACCCGACAGATCGTCAAGGGTCTCAAACGGGATCTCACACACCATTGAGGTTTCGAGCGCCTGAGCAAAACTGGGATGATGGCCGGTGCCGATGGCATCAAATCCCACCAGATCGCCCGCCAGATGGAATCCGGTAATTTGCTCATCACCCTGTTCAGTAATGGTGTAGCTTTTAATGGTGCCCGAACGAATAGCATACAGCGATTTCAGTTCATCACCCGCTTTAAACAGAGTCTGACTTTTCTGGATGGGCTTTTTACGCTCGATGATGTTATCAAGCTGATCAAGCTCATGCTCATTTAGCGTGAAAGGGATGCAAAGCTGGCTGATACTGCAATCCTGACAATGGATAGCACAACCGCCAGACTGAATGCGCCGTATAATTCGCTTTTCCGGGATCATAGGTCTGCTCAGGCCGTTATTGATATTGGTCAATTTTATCATCTTTTTTGTGAGCAAGTAACCCTGCTAAATCCGCATTCATTGGATAATGAAATAGTTATGAAAAAAAACAATTCATCTCCTTGATATTATTAAGGTTATGAAAACAGTCTCGAAACGTAAATGTTAAACTCCGCACGCATAGTCAAAGTAAAAGATAGCCTTCATGACGTAAAAGCCACTCTTTACGCGCTACGCCGCCCGCATAACCGGTCATGGTTCCATTACTGCCAATGACCCGGTGACATGGAACCACAATGCTTATCGGATTTGATCCATTAGCCGTACCGACCGCACGGGCCGCACCTGCACGTCCGAGAAATGTGGCAAGTTGACCATAATGCATGACCTGACCACAGGGGATTTCACGCAGCGCTTTCCATACCTCACGTTGAAAAGGTGTTCCGGCAGTCTCAGTTGGTAACGTATCGATAATCGCCAGATTCCCCGAGAAGTATTCATCCAGCTTCTGGCACAGGCCACCGGGATTTTTGCTGTCAACCCGGCAATAACCGGTCTTTTTGTAATGCAGATCGAGTAATAGCGACATGCGTGCACTGTGTTCGTCCCACTCAACCGCGCGCAGTCGGAACTGTTCGTCGCAGATCACCCAAAGTTCGCCGAGCGGCGTTGAAATTTTATCCTGCAAGAGTATTAACATTATTTTCCCCTCTCTCCAGAACGATAAATAATGTGCATCTTTTATCAGCTAATCAAGTGGCATATGGCTATCTGCCGGAGAACAGGATTGATTGACAAAGAATATCAATAATTGCTATGCCGACATGTAATACATAAGTAGTATTAATTGATTTGTCTGCTAAATGAATAAAGCCATAAAAAATTAAGGGTTTATACGTAGGTAGCGTAAAAAAGCCATAAAAAACAGAGCCTGCCGACATCCAACAGACTCCAGAGGGATTAACTACTTATGTCCATGGTGATTTCCGCATTTGTTTTCCCTGATGCGGATAATTTAAGTTATAACAACAAATCCGTTATTTTCCAGCACCAGCGGGTGATATATTTCACAGATTTCAACGTGCGGGTTAAATATTAACCGTAATTAATCAGTGTTAACGTTTAATAAACCCGGCAGAGAGCGAAAACGGTAGCAGCGTTATTGTGGGCAACCGTGATTAAAATCTGATTGAAAAGTATGTAAATCGCATTGAGCGTGGGAGAGTGCACCGCTATAGTGACATTGCAGATCCCGGTTAGCCAGAGGACAGATCATGAACCTTGACGACAAATCACTTTTTCTTGACGCCATGGAAGATGTCCAGCCGCTAAAGCAATGCAGCGATGTTAAATGGTATCCAAACCGTAAATCGCGTACGCCGGAGCGAATCGACCTGTTGCAGCTGGATAACTTTCTGACAACCGGTTTTTTAGACGTTATCCCACTTGCCACGCCGCTGGAGTTTCGGCGTGAGGGGTTACAGCATGGCGTGCTGGAAAAGTTACGCCAGGGAAAATACCAGAATCAGGCCAGCCTGAATCTCTTGCGCCATCCGGTTGAACAATGTCGGCAAAAAGTTTTCGCCTTCATTACTCAGGCGCATCAGGACGGCTTACGTAATCTGCTCATTGTGCACGGAAAAGGGCGGGATGATAACGCACATGCCAATATCGTTCGCAGTTATGTTGCGCGCTGGCTTTGTGAATTCGAGGACGTTCAGGCGTACTGTGTGGCATCACCTCATCACGGCGGCAGCGGTGCCTGTTACGTTGCGCTACGCAAATCCAGCGAGGCCAAAAGAGATAACTGGGAGCGTCACGCCAAGCGTAGCCGTTAGTTGCCGCTATTTTTCGCCAGAGCGTCCAGTTTATCGCTAAAACCGGTCACCGCAATTGCCCGGTTATCCGCTCGCCAGCGATCCTTTGCTGCAGGCGCCGAGCTTTGAACGGCGATCAGTTCCCAGCCTCTGGCCGTTTTGAGCATCAACGGCGACCCGCTATCACCCGGTAGCGTATCGCACTGATGTGACAACACCGAGTTTTGTGCCCAGCCGGTAACCACACAATCCTGATGACTGTAAAGATCGTCAAGATGATCCACCGGATAACCTGATTGGGTTACTTTGCGATCGGCTGCTTTCAGCGCGGCGGTCAGCGCGGCTTTATCGCCCTGAAATAACGGCAGTGGAGTAATACCAGACGGCGGATAACGCAGGACAATCAGCCCGAAATCCCACGACGCGGCGGCAGGCGGAACTATCCAGCCGTCGCCGTCAGGTGTAAGACGCTTGCCTAATGAGGCATCCACCCGACCTTCGATACCGTGGATCTCATAGCGCCAGAGACCTTTTTGTGAAATAAAACGTAGCGCTACCGCTTTATCCGCAGTGCCTTTAGGTGGGGTTAACAGACAGTGGCCTGCGGTTAACGCAATATTGGGAGTGATAAGCGTTGCAGTACATAAATTACCGCTGGCGGTTTCAAGCTGTCCGATAGCATCCCATGGTGAGGCTGTGGGATCAGCAATCTGCGTCCGGTCGTCATGACCAAAAAACAGCGTTCTGATCTCTTTTGCACTCATACTTTCATCAGCATGTGCAGTCAAAGAAAACAGAATAGATCCTAACAACATAACGGTTTTACGCATATCACTCTCAGACGGGGTAATTATGATTATTAAAAGTGAACCCAATGAGGTAACTATAGACGGGACGCGAAGAAAGTGGGAGCAAAATCAGCGTGCTACATTAATTTAGAAAGAAACGCGTGGCAATGAGAGCGCATAAAATTAGCGTAATCAGAATGAGCTCAAATCGATAGCGGCGCATCATCACAGCTCTCCCAAAAAAATCGGCGCTGGATGTGCGCCGATTTATTTATTACCGTATTCCGATAGTTATTTACGCAGCTGGCTGAGCGGCAGTCTTAGTCTGCGCTGGCTTTGCGGCGTTATGTTTTACCGTTTTTTTGCTTTTCTTAGCTGCCTGCGCTTTCTGCGCGGCGGGTTTGGTTGCATCCTGTTTTACTGCTTTTTTGTGCTTTTTTGCCGCCTGTGCTTTCTGATCGGCGGCCGGTGTTGCAGCTTTATGATGTTTTTTATGGTGCGTTGTTTTCGCGGTTGCCGTATGAGTAGTGCTGGCTGACGCCGGAGTTTGCGTGGTGCTGGTAGTTTCAGCGGCGAATGCAGCAGATGACAGACCCATAGCAGCGGCAACAACCAGAGCTAATACTTTTTTCATTCTGATATCCTCGAAATGGTTTTTCATTCAACCCCACTGCGGGGCCGTTGAAAACACTATATCCCTGACTACTCACGCTTTCCGTGAGTGTTTGGTTTCGCCGTGTAACCGTTTGTACATCACCAAACGAGGATGAATCATTAACGTAAACGCCTGTGCAGTATGTTGCCAACGATCAGGGCGGCTATCAGCATCAGCGCAATAAAACCGCCCACGCCATTCCAGCCAAACTTATGCCAGAACAGTCCGCCCAGTGTACCCGCGACGCTGGAACCCGCGTAATAGCAAAACAGATAAAATGAAGAGGCTTGCCCGCGCGCGCGCCGTGCCCGGGGGCCAATCCAGCTACTGGCTACGGAATGGGCGGCAAAAAAACCGGCCGAGAACAGTAACATGCCGGTAAATATTAGCCAAAGCGAACTAAACAGGGTCAGTAATAAGCCTGCAAGCATGATGCCGGTGGCGGAAATCATCACCGGCCCACGGCCATAGCGGGCAGTCAGTGCGCCAGCTTTGGGTGAACTCCACGTGCCGGTGAGATACGCCACGGAGAGCAGTCCGACGGTGGCCTGACTCAATGACCATGGCGATAACATCAATCGATAGCCAATATAGTTAAACAGAGTGACGAATGATCCCATTAATAAGAAACCTGCCGTGAACAACAGCGGTAATCCTTTATCGTGCCAGTGCAACCGGACGTTAAGCAGTAGTACTTTGGGCCGCAGCGAAGATGCTTTGAAATGCTGTGATTCGGGGAGGATCTTCCAGAACATAATGGCAGAGGCAAGGGCGAAGCAGCCGATAGTGGCAAGCGCAATGCGCCAGCTAAATAAATCGGTTATTACGCCGCTTAATAATCGACCGCTCATTCCTCCAATTGAGTTTCCACTGATGTAGAGGCCCATTGAAAAAGCAACATAGCTCGGGTGGATCTCTTCGCTAAGATATGTCATGCCGACAGCAGCCACGCCGCTTAAGGCTAAGCCCGTTAGCGCCCGCATGACCAGAATGCCGTGCCAGCTGGTCATTAACGTTGAAAGCAGGGTACAGCATGAGGCCAGTAATAAGGCCGTCACCATCACTTTTTTACGCCCGATCGCATCAGACAGTGGGCCGGTAAATAAGAGTCCTGACGCCAGCATAGCCGTCGATATTGAGAGCGAAATACTGCTGCTGGCCGGGGAAATACCAAATTCATGTGACAAGACGGGCAGGATCGGCTGGACGCAATAAAGCAGAGCGAACGTCGCCAGCCCTGCTGAAAAAAGGGCCAGCGTGACGCGGATAAATGGTCGGGTTCCGCGTTTAATATAATTTGTCGGTTGGGATGAAAGTGGGGAAATGGCGTCGTTGATGGGGGCGGCATCAACGGTTGTTGTACGGCTCACGGAAGATTCCTTGCGCAGAAAAGAATGAATATCACCTGTAAAGAGTAGGAAATTGTAAATAGTATGTCTAATATATTAATAATCTTAATTGATACTTTAAAAATATGAATATTGAACTTCGCCATCTTCGCTACTTTATTGCTGTCGCTGAAGAGCTGCATTTTGGTCGTGCGGCCGCCAGACTGAATATTTCTCAGCCTCCGCTGAGCCAGCAGATCCAGACTCTGGAACAGCAGATCGACGCGCGTCTGTTCAACCGTACTAATCGCAGCGTAAGTCTGACTACCGCAGGTAAGCAATTTCTTGCCGACAGTCGACAAATACTGGCTCAGGTAGAGGAGGCGGCTTCACGAGCTACCCGGTTTCATCAGGGGGAGGCTGGTGAGCTGCGATTAGGTTTCACTTCTTCCGCACCCTTTATTAAATCCGTATCCGATACCCTTTCCACTTTTCGCCATCTCTATCCTGATGTTCATATTCAGACACGCGAGACTAATACTCGTGAACAGATTGCCCCGCTGAACGAAGGAACGCTGGATTTAGGCCTGATGCGTAATACGCCACTGCCTGATACGTTGAGCCGGAAGGTGATCCTTCATGAGCCACTGCTGGCCATGATCCATCGCGACCATCCTCTGGCCAGACAACACGCCGTTAGTCTGGTCGAGCTGGCAGGTGAGCCATTTGTCTTCTTTGATCCGCATGTTGGAACTGGCCTTTACGACGATATCCTCGGACTGATGCGCCGCTACGGATTATCACCGATCATCACTCAGGAGGTCGGTGAGGCAATGACTATCATTGGTCTGGTAGCCGCAGGCCTGGGTGTGTCTATTTTACCGGCGTCTTTCTGCCGTGTTCAGCTGGATGAAATGTGCTGGATACCTATTGTTGAAGAAGATGCTGTTTCTGAAATGTGGCTGGTCTGGGCACATCACCGGGTGCTCAGTCCGCCGGCAGTTCACTTTAAAGAACGCTTAATAGCGTGTATTAATGCCATAAATTAACGAAAAAATGTGCGACAAATCACATGGCTAAGCAAAAATTTGACGCTGGCTATTGAAGTGCTTCAACATAGGCTGCAAATTATTTCGAAGCGCGAAAATAAAGGGAGTCAGCGGTGGTCAGCGACAGTCAGCCAGGACATATTGATCAAATTAAGCAAACCAACGCAGGGGCGGTATATCGTCTGATTGATCAGCTTGGCCCGGTATCTCGCATCGATTTATCGCGACTCGCTCAGCTTGCGCCAGCCAGTATTACCAAAATCGTTCGTGAAATGCTCGAAGCGCATCTGGTGCAGGAAACTGAGATTCAGGACCCGGGCAGTCGCGGGCGTCCCGCTGTCGGTCTGATGGTCGAAACAGACGCGTGGCACTATCTTTCTTTACGCATTAACCGCGGTACTATTCAGATGGCGCTACGCGATCTGAGCAGCAAGGCCGTGGCGGAAGAGGAACTGGCGCTGCCTCTGGACGATCCGCAACCGCTGCTAACCCGCATTGTTACCCACGTTGATCGGTTTTTTATACGCTACCAGCATAAACTTGAACGTTTAACCGCGATTGCCATTACGTTGCCGGGTATCATCGATACCGAGAATGGGATTGTGCACCGGATGCCATTTTATCTGGATGTGAAAGATATGCCGCTTGGTGAAACACTGGAAAATCATACTGGCGTTCCCGTGTATATCCAGCACGATATTAGCGCCTGGACGATGTCTGAACTGCTGTTTGGCGCATCGCGCGGCGCGCGAGATGTGATACAGGTCGTTATCGACCATAACGTTGGGGCAGGGGTAATTACAGATGGACGCTTGCTACACGCGGGCAGCAGCAGCCTGGTCGAAATTGGCCATACTCAAGTCGACCCCTTTGGAAAACGGTGTTACTGCGGCAATCATGGATGCCTTGAAACCATTGCCAGCATTGAAAGCGTGCTCGATCTCGCACAGGTAAGAATGAGTCAGTCGATGAGCTCACGACTGCATGAACAGCCGTTAACCGTGGCATCACTATGCCAGGCTGCACAGGAAGGGGATTTGCTGGCAAAAGATATTATCACCGGTGTTGGCACCCACGTTGGGCGCATTATTGCCATCATGGTCAATTTATTTAATCCACAAAAGATTTTAATCGGTTCCCCCTTCAATCAGGCGGCGGAAATTCTTTTTCCCGCCATTGCACAATGCATAAGCCAGCAAGCGCTACCGGCGTACAGCAAGCGCGCGACAGTAGAAAGTACCCAGTTTTCTAACCAGGGCACAATGGCTGGAGCCGCGCTGGTGAAAGATGCCATGTATAACGGTTCTTTACTGATCCGCCTGTTGCAGGGTTAACAAATATTTACTGTTAACCTAAAAATTGCGCTACCTCAAATTAGCCACTCACGTCTTCACTTAGACTTTCTCCACCCTGATCTATTACTACGAATGATAATTATCTGATCGAACAGTGGAGTGAGTTATGCTTGAGCGTTTCTTTATTACCGGTACTGATACTGCTGTCGGAAAAACAGTCGTTTCGCGCGCGCTGCTCCAGGCGCTGGCTGGCCGTGGCAAAACAGTAGTGGGATATAAACCTGTAGCTAAAGGAAGCAAAGTTACGCCGGAGGGGTTACGCAATAAAGATGCACTGGTGCTGCAAAGCGTGTCGACGCTCTCTCTGCCTTATGAAGCCATTAATCCGGTAGCATTAAGTGAAGAAGAAAGCAGCGTGGCCCACAGCTCATCCATTAATTATCCGCGTCTGTCAGAAGGCCTTGCAGCCCTTAGCCGTCAGGCCGATCACGTCGTGGTTGAAGGGACAGGCGGCTGGCGTGCTCTGATGAACGATCTCCGTCCGCTCTCCGAATGGGTGGTGCAGGAACAGCTTCCGGTCCTGATGGTTGTAGGTATTCAGGAAGGCTGTATCAATCATGCGCTTCTGACGGCTCAGGCTATTGCCAATGACGGACTACCACTGATCGGATGGGTGGCGAACCGAATCAATCCCGGACTTGCGCATTATGCTGAAATTATTGACGTGCTGAGTAAAAAATTGCCTGCGCCACTGGTGGGTGAACTTCCCTATTTGCCGCGCGCAGAGCAGCGCGACCTGTCACAGTATATTCATCTGGAAATGTTTCACGATGCATCACTGGTAGATGGAGTTCCGGCGTAATAAGCAGGCAAATAAGCAAGTATATTGTGCAACCTGGCGGCATCGGGTACAAAAGCTTTGCGTGCTTTCGTACATATTATCTTTTGCTGAGAACGTTGAGGTTCCCCGGGCAGTATTACCGCTCGGGGAAACAGGATATTAGTTGTCGCTGTGAATATTCAACGCCCGGCGGGTACGGCCGGAACTGAGATAGTCAGCGATATAATCCTGAGATATTTCACCGCTGTAACGTCCTTCTTCATCGACGATAGGCATCCAGCTGGTATTGCTCTCATATAACTTCGACAGCACCACACGCAGGTTATCTTCTGCTTTACCCGTAACGCGGAAAGGATGTAGCAGGGACGCGCTGTCGCCGGTGGCATTACGCGCTTCACGGCGTTTGATAAAGCCCAGCGGCTTATCATCGACATCAACCACCGTGATTGCACGAATATCATTGTCATCCATAATAGCAAACGCTTCTGCCGCAGGCGTTGACCGGCGCACGGTCAGCGTGGGCTGCTGATCGGTCACATCGCCAGCAGAAACCAGCAGCAATCGCTTGAGAGTGCGATCCTGTCCAACGAAGGAGCCAACAAACTCATTTGCCGGTTTCGCCAGTAGCTCATCCGGGCTGGCGCACTGAACAATACGTCCCTGACGGAAAACGGCAATTCGGTCGCCAAGCTTTAATGCTTCATCAATATCGTGGCTTACCAGCATGACGGTTTTTTTCAGTTTACGCTGCATCTCCAGAAACTGGTTCTGAATGACTTCGCGGTTGATAGGGTCAACCGCGCCGAAAGGCTCATCCATCAGCAGTACTGGAGGATCGGCGGCCAGCGCGCGAATAACGCCTATACGCTGCTGCTGGCCGCCGGACATCTCTTTAGGATACCGGTGCAAAAACTTTTTTGGGTCCAGAGCTACCATATCCATCAACTCTTCCGCACGGCTTTTGTAACGGGCTTTATCCCAGCCCAGCATTCTGGGTACCACCGTGATATTTTCCTCAATAGTCATATTGGGAAATAAGCCGATCTGCTGGATAACATAGCCAATATTGCGCCGCAACGTGACGGTGTCCATCTCGCTGGTGTCCTGGCCATTAATCAGGATTTTACCGCCTGAGGCCGGGATCAGCCGGTTAATCATCTTCAGGGTAGTCGTCTTACCACAGCCGGACGGGCCAAGCAGAACGCACATTTCACCCTCAGGCACGTTCAGGTTAACGTTATCGACCGCGTTAAAAATCTGGCCGTTCTTTTGTTTAAATTGCTTCGTCAGATTTTCCAGTTTTATCATTATCGTATCCCCTTCGGTGTCAGCACGATTTGCAGACGATGCAGTAACCAGTCAAGTACAATCGCCAGCAGACAAATCATCAATGCGCCGGCAATCAGCATTCGAATATCGCTTCCGCCAATACCATTAAGCAGCAAAAGCCCCAGGCCGCCCGCGCCAATAACGGCGGCTATCGCCATAACGCCGATGTTCATTACCACGGCAGTGCGGATACCGCCAAAAATAACCGGCAGCGCCATCGGGATTTCTACCCAGCGCAGACGTTGCCAGAATGTCATACCAATACCGCGTCCGGCTTCGCGCAGGCCCGGGGGCAGGTTATCCAGCGCGGTATGAGTGTTACGCACGATGGGCAGAAGAGAGTAAAGGAAAACGGCGGTAATGGCCGGCAGCGCGCCAATACCCTGGCCTATCAGTGAAAAAACCGGGATCATTAAACCAAACAGGGCAATAGACGGTATGGTTAACAGGATAGTCGCCACGCCCAGCACCGGTGTCGCCAGCCATTTATAGCGAACAATGACTATCCCCAGCGGTACCCCAATAACAATAGCCAGGCCCACCGCCAGCCCTACCAGCCACAGATGCTGAAAGGTAAGGCTCCCAATATATCCAGCATTATCAATAATATAATGTATAGTATCCATCATCGCTCCTTATAGCATGCCTTTGCTTTGCAGGAAGTCGCGGGCAACCTGCTGAGGTGTCTGATGATCGATATCCACTTTGGCGTTTAAATCGATAATCGTTTCATTATTGAGCTGGCTCGACAGCGTATTCAATGCTTCCTCAAGACCAGGATTTGCCTCAAGAGTATCCTTACGCACCACCGGCGTAACGGCGTAACTCGGGAAAAAGCCTTTATCGTCTTCCAGAACTTTCAAATCAAAGCCTTTGATACGCCCATCGGTGGTGTAAATCAGGCCTGCATCAACAAAGCCATCCCGGATAGCGTTATATACCAGGCCCGGGTCCATCTGGCGAATTTGCGGGCGATCTAACGCCATCTGGTACGCTTTTTGTAACGGCTTCATGCCGTCGCTACGACCTGAAAATTCAAGATCCAGCCCCAGTAGCCAGTTGTTATCGGGGTCGGTTTGCCGGATATGTTCGATTTTCTCCACCATTTGCGACATCGTTGTAATATGTTCGGACTCTGCGCGCTGTCGCTGCATAGCAAAGGCATAGGTATTGTTCATATCGGCAGGCTGTAGCCATACCAGACCCTGTTTAGCATCCAGCTTTTTCACCGTGTCGTAGGTCTCTTGCGGCGTCATTCTCTTATCAATATGGTTGAAGATAATTAGCGAGGTACCGGTATATTCCCACGTCATGTCTATCTGTTTGTTAATCATGGCATTGCGTGAAATGACCGTGGCAATATTGGTTTGCGGTCGGACCTGAAACCCTTTTTTCTGCAAATACTGTACGGTCATCGCAGAGAGAATATGCTGCTCGGTAAAACTTTTCGTCGCCAGTATCAGCGGCGCGGCACTGGCCTGTGTCGCGATTAACGAGGCGGCAGCCAGCAGGCCGATGAAATGTCTACGTAACGTCATTAAACGCTCCTTATTATTGTTATCGGGCAGTGTGCGGAGTCAAAATTCGACCAAGACTTGCCAGCAGGACATCCAGTATCAGGGCAAAGAGCGCCGTCGCGGCTGCGCCAAGAATAAGCGTCGGGAAGTCATTAAGGTAAATACCGGGGAAGATCAGCTCACCGTAGCTGCTGGCACCAATCAGAAATGCCAGCGGTGCAGTACCCACGTTAATCGCCGTTGCGATGCGAATACCTGACAGCATGACGCTCCAGGCATTCGGTAATTCAACCTGACGTAAACGTTGCCATTTGGTCATACCAATGCCGTTTGCCGCCTCCAGTAGCGAAGCCGGAACCGAGCACAATCCGGCATAGGTATTGCGCACAATCGGCAGCAGTGACGCCAGAAACAGAGCAATAATCGCTGGCGTATCGCCAATACCGATAAATACCATAGCCAGTGCCAGGACGGCCAACGGCGGCAGGGTATTTCCGATATTAAATATCTGCATCACATATTCAGCTACGCCGCGTGCCGCAGGGCGACTCAATAGGATCCCACAAGGGATGCCCACCAGCAGTGCAAGAAACATGGAGCTAAACACTAATATAAGATGCTGTTGCCCGAGATAAATAAGGTCAACTTTGCGTTCGATAATGGTATCAAGGCCGATGCCCCAGACCAGTAATGCCACTACGGCAATGATTGCTGCGATAAATAAAAGCGCGCGCTGGAGCGCATTCAGAGTATGCATTCTCGTCCTTCTCCCTGTATGCATGTGTTATGGCAACCCTAAGTTGCATGTTGTTATGCCATGTGTGGCAGGGTCATAGAGCTATAGCAAGGCAGGCGCAGGGTCGCCATAAAGCTGCGAAATTAATAGTTTATGAGGGGAAGCGTTATAAGCAGGTGAAGCCGTATAACGTAACGGCTGAGGGCAGGGTTAGAGATAATTCTTAAAATGATTCACGGCAAGTGACAGTGTCACTTGTTATGATTTAGGTAGCACTCGCTGCCGCTGATTATTCAGAAAAAACGTGTGTCTGGACATAACTGCCGGAGCAACGTCTCCGGCAGGTGCGTACTCAGCGATAAAGCGGCTTCTGGCTGACCGGAATAAGTAACCGGCCCTGCCACTGTGTCAGAGTAAGCTGTGCGAGTTGTCCCAACGCCTGATAAAACGGGTGAGACGCATGTTCACAAAACAGAGACAGAAAGCGCCCGGCCCACGGCAGCAAATGCCATGCCAGAAGCTGTTCACATTCACTGTCACGCTCATTCTCACTCAGCCAGGCGGCTAACATTAATACCGTGCCGAAGTGATCCTCCGGCTCATTGCGGGTAGTATCAAACGCGATGGCGTTATCACGCATCCACTGGCGCAGGGCCAGCGTTGACTCACCAAACAGCACGCTTTCACGATCCAGCCAGACGGAGCCCCACGGGGGAGCGGGGAGTGCCCAGGGGCCAACGAAAAGGCGCTGATATGCCTGTGGCAGCGATTCGTCGGCAGGCTGACTGAATGTCGCGGCCAGAGGTGCCAGCGACTCAGGCGCCAGCGGCCACTGTTCAGCCCATTCTCCGCTGACGAACGCGTCGGTCAGGGGAGCGACTTCAGGCGCGTCGGGTGGGTAATAGAAGAGTGCGCCCAGCACGCGAGCCGTGAAGGCAAACGATCCGCACTCATGTAACTCTTTCATATTCTGTTTCCTTAAAACGCGCAGGATCCACTGCGCTTGTCGCTTAATCTGTCACAGGCAGGCTATAAAATACGGTACGCCCCGGAACGTCGCCCGTAGCCACCACAATCCATTACATCAATAAACTGAATGTATGGAGAGTGACGGCGAATAAGCGGGCTTAGACCTTCTCGATTTCAACCAGATTAGTATGCTGTGGATTGCCTTTCGCCAGTGGAGAGGGACGATGGGTGGTCAGCGTATTCATGCAGGAACCATGGTCGATGCGGTCGCCGTTCATGTTGGCCTCATGCCAGGCACCCTGGCCCATAGCACTCACGCCAGGCATGATCCGCGGCGTGACTTTTGCGACAATCCGCACTTCACCACGCGCATTGAATACCCGAACTTCATCGCCGTTAGCAATGCCACGTTTTTGCGCGTCAATGGGATTCAGCCAGACTTCCTGGCGGCAGGCACTCTTCAGAACATCAATGTTGCCGTAACTGGAGTGAGTGCGGGCTTTATAGTGAAAACCGAAAAGCTGAAGCGGGAATTGACGCCGCTGCGGATCGTCCCAGCCTTCAAACGTAGAGGCATAAACAGGCAGCGGACTTATGGTTTCATCTTTTTCAAGCTCCCATTTTTGAGCTATCTCAGCCAGACGACTGGAATAAATCTCAATCTTGCCTGACGGGGTCTTCAAGGGATGCGCCAGCGGATCTTCACGAAAGTCTTTATAGGCAATAAAATGACCCGCCGGATCTTTACGCTTGTAAATTCCCATTTTTTTCAGCGCCTCATACGAGGGTAATAGCGGATCTTTGGCGACCATTTTGGCGTATAAATATTTCAGCCACTCCTCCTGAGTACGGCCCTCAGTAAAGCGCTGATAAACATCCGGCCCCAGACGTTTAGCCACTTCACTCATCATCCAGTAAATGGGGCGACGTTCAAATTTAGGCGCGGTGGCAGGCTGAATGAAAATTAAATAGCCCATGTTTCCGGCATAGTCATTCGGAATAATATCTTCTTGCTCAACCGTCATCAGGTCGGGCAGCAAAATATCAGCGTACTTCGCAGAAGACGTCATAAAATTATCAATGACCACGATGGTTTCGCATTGGCTGTCATCCTGCAAAATATCGTGCGTCTTATTAATATCTGAGTGCTGATTGGTAATGGTATTACCCGCGTAATTCCAGATGAACTTAATCGGCACATCCAGTTTTTCTTTGCCGCGAACGCCATCGCGAGTTGCCGTCATTTCCGGACCACGTGCGATAGCATCGGTCCAGCTAAAACAGGATATTTGCGTTTTAATCGGGTTATCCGGCAGCGGCATTCGCTCAATGGTCATGGTATAGGTCGATTCACGTGCGCCGCTGTTGCCGCCGCTAATCCCTACGTTGCCGGTGAGGATCGGCAGCATGGCAATGGCTCGCGACGTTAATTCGCCATTAGCCTGACGTTGTGGTCCCCAGCCCTGACAGATATAAGCCGGTTTAGCCGAGCCTATTTCGCGCGCCAGTTTGATAATACGGTCAGCAGGAATACCGGTGATATGTGCCGCCCAGTCCGGCGTTTTAGCAATACCATCTTCACCGTCACCGAGAATATAAGCTTTATAGTGGCCATTGGCGGGCGCGCCTGCGGGTAGGGTTTTTTCATCGTAGCCGACGCAGTAGCGGTCGAGAAAATCCTGATCGACCAGATTTTCACTGATTAATACCCACGCCAGCGCGGAAACCAGAGCGGCATCGGTACCGGGGCGGATGGGGATCCATTCATCTTCTCGTCCGGCTGCAGTATCGGTATAGCGCGGATCAATCACGATCATTTTGGCCTGTGAACGTTCACGGGCCTGCTCAAGAAACCAGGTGATCCCGCCACCGCTCATGCGGGTTTCAGCCGGATTATTACCAAACATCACTACCAGTTTTGTGTTTTCAATATCAGAGGTACTGTTGCCGTCGTTGGAGCCGTAGGTATAAGGCATCGCGCAGGCAATTTGCGCGGTGGAGTAGGTGCCATAGTGGCTCAGGAACCCGCCGTAGCAGTTCATTAACCGTGCAACCAACGAAGCGTAGGGTGAAGAGCGGGTAATATTGCCGCCAACAATTCCCGAAGAATAATTGATATAAACGGCTTCATTACCGTATTTTTGCACCACGTGCTGCAAACTGCGGCTCAGGGTATCCAGCGCTTCATCCCAGCTAATGCGCTCAAATTTGCCTTCACCACGCTTACCGACACGTTTCATAGGGTAATTAAGACGATCGGGATGATTAATCCGCCGACGGATCGAGCGACCTCGCAGACAGGCGCGGACCTGATGATCCCCGTAAACATCACTGCCGGTATTGTCTGTCTCTACCCAATACACTTCGTCATCACGGACGTGCAGGCGTAATGCGCAACGACTGCCACAGTTGACCGAGCACGCGCCCCAGACCACTTTGTCAGGCTTTTGCGTTGCGTGTTGAACAGCCGCCGCCGCAGGGTTAAAGCCGAAAGGTAAAGATAACCCCCCGGCAGCCAGGGCCAACGATCCTATCGCGGTTGATTTGACAAGCGTACGTCGGCTGATCCCGCCCGTGTTTTCGACATTAGACATACATGCTCCATCATAGTAATCATTATGAAAACATTGTCGGCCGCAGTTAATACGGGCCTGATGATGGGTTATGCTACCTTCTGAGGAGTAAAGGGTATTATCACGGGTCAAAAATGGGGGAATTAAGCGGGAAAGGTGGCGTTTAATCGACCATGCTCACAGTATTAAACGCCAGAAGAAGAGATTGAACGTCTTTATTTACTGCGGCTCGGCAGGCTGCCCCTCCTGGGTTGTGCCGCCGCTTACCGGATAATTGCCGCTGCTGGTCCGGGTATAAAGAATCTTATAAGTGTCATTCGCGCAGTGACCAACCACCTGAGCATCAGGCTGATCCATCTGGTCGTTAGGGACAATTGACAGGGTAAAACCGGATTCAGGCACGCCATTGCCGATGACTTTTTGTTGGATATCATCTTTTACGCGTTCACAAGAATCCGGGGCCGCCAGTGCGGGCGCTGAAGCTGCAATAAGCAGCGCGATTAACCAACGAGAAGTGTTCATGATCATCTCCTGATTGTGGGATTTCAGACAAAGCATAGCACAGACAGTGTAAACGTCTGTATTTGCTATTATAATTGAGAAAGGTCCTGACTCAGGTAGACAATGTGAAGATATTACTGCTCTCGATCCCCTTAAGCATACTACTGGCTGGCTGTGATGACCCCGCGCCGCCGGCGGCATTTACCCCGGAGATGGCGGGCTTTTCCAGCGAATTTGATTTTGATCCGCTGCGTGGGCCGGTAAAAGAATTTAGCCAGACGCTGTTAAATGATAAGGGTGAAATCGCCAAACGCGTCTCAGCCTCAATGTCAAAAGAGGGCTGTTTCGACGTGCTGGAGTTACATGATGTAGAGCATGATTCAGGCGTAGCGCTGATCCTGGACGCCAATTACTACCTGGATGCTCAGACGCATGAGAAAAAAGTGCGAACGCAGGGAAAATGCCAGCTGGCAGAACTTCCTGCCGCTGGTCTGTCATGGGAAACAGACGAACGCGGATTTATCACCACGGCCAGAGGTCATGATGTTCAGATTCAGTATCAGTATGACAGCGACGGTTATCCGCTGGGGAAAACGTCTGAAGCCAAAGATAAACGGCTGAAGGATGAAATCAAACCCTCAGCCGATCCGCGTAAAAAAATGAATTACACCGCGGTCAGCTTGCTAAACGATCGTCCGGTGACGCGGGCCACTCAATCCTGCAAGTATGACAGCCATGACAACCCGGTAAACTGCACATTGCAGCTTATTGATCAAAGCGCGACGCCCGCAGTAGAAACCCAATACACCATCGAATACAAAACCAGATACTACTAAGCCCACCTGCCGCGCATCACTGCGCGGTGGGTTTGAGTAGCGTCTGCCCGGATGGCTTATGGTTACTCAGATACTCTTGCTGGAAAATACACATACGAATTGTATTGCGATATTCACCATTGATAAAAAACTCATGAATCAGTTCACCTTCGATTCTGAATCCGAGCTTGCGATAGATATGGATCGCTTTTTCGTTTTCTTTATCGACAATAAGGTAAAGCTTATACAAGTTTAATACCGTAAAACCATAATCCATCGCCAGCTTTGCCGCGCGTGAAGCCAGTCCTTTTCCCTGATGCTCAGGAGAAATAATAATCTGGAACTCCGCCCGGCGGTGAACGTGGTTTATCTCGACCAGCTCGACCAGACCAACGTTATCGCCATTGCTGTCTACAACAAAACGGCGCTCGCTCTGATCGTGTATATGTTTATCGTAGAGATCGGATAACTCAACAAACGCTTCATAAGGCTCTTCAAACCAGTAGCGCATAACGCTGGCGTTATTGTCGAGCTGGTGTACGAAGCGCAAATCTTCACGCTCAAGAGGGCGTAGTTTAATACCTGTCGCCATCAGAATTCCTTTCCTTTTATTTATTGTTCAGAAACCATTTATTACGGTGCAACCACGCGGCCGGTACGACGATCCAGACAGCGTAACGTATTTGGCTCCCAGTAGGCGTTGACATTAGCGCTCTGCTGGCATTTATCCTGAGCATCAAACGCCACGTCAGCTTTGTCCCACTCCTTTTCAGCACGCTTATTCACCTTCTGGCGCAGGCTGCGGGTATCATTCCACTGCTCTTTATCCATCGCGGCATTCTGGCGGCTTTGCGCGCTGTCGCCTGATTCGATAATCAGTTTACTGGTTTCGGCATGAGCCGCGCCGGAGGCTGTATACATAACGGCAGCCAGCGTCAGCATTGCCGTTAATCCAAAACGTTTGCTCAGTGTTATCTTCATTACGGATTCCTCTATCGGTGCTCTGGACACTATAACGCTAATTCTACTCTATCTCTCCCGGGGCGCATACCCGCGGTAACAGTGTGAGAAGGTTGAAATGATTATGCCGTATGATGGTTCAACCGATCCTCACTGAAACTTACTCATGTTTAAAACGACAGTTCTCTTTTTCATCACTGCACTTTGCGAAATTATAGGTTGCTATCTTCCATGGCTATGGCTCAAGCGAGGCGGAACGCCGTTACTGTTGATCCCCACGATGCTGTCACTGGCACTGTTTGTCTGGCTGTTAACCCTTCATCCGGCGGCTAGTGGTCGTGTGTATGCCGCTTATGGCGGGGTTTACGTCTGTACAGCACTTCTCTGGCTGCGCGTCGTTGAGGGCGAGAAACTAAGCGTTTACGACTGGTCCGGGGCGCTGATCGCGCTCTGTGGAATGCTTATTATCGTGGCGGGATGGGGGCGCGCCTGAGCGCCTTTTTTTGTGACCGGGCGCGATTTTTTGTATAACAATACTTGTATGGTAGTAGCTCAGTAAGTAAATTCCCGTCATCACATACCGAGATGTAAGGGATAAAAATGAAAATTGTTAGCGCAGAGGTGTTTGTCACCTGCCCGGGTCGTAACTTTGTTACTTTAAAAATTACGACCGATGAAGGGATCACCGGACTGGGTGATGCCACGCTGAATGGACGCGAACTGTCGGTAGCTTCCTATCTGAAAGACCATCTGTGTCCGCAGCTGATTGGCCGCGATGCGCATCGCATCGAAGACATCTGGCAGTTCTTCTATAAAGGCGCGTACTGGCGTCGCGGCCCGGTCACCATGTCAGCAATTTCCGCTGTCGATATGGCGCTGTGGGATATCAAAGCTAAAGCGGCCAATATGCCGTTATATCAGTTGCTCGGGGGAGCCTCACGTGAAGGCGTAATGGTTTACTGCCACACCACAGGGCACTCACTTGATGACGTGCTGGAAGATTACGCCCGTCATCAGGAAATGGGTTTTAAAGCGATCCGGGTGCAATGCGGTGTGCCGGGAATGAAAACAACCTACGGCATGTCAAAAGGTAAGGGTCTGGCCTATGAGCCCGCCACCAAAGGCCAGTGGCCTGAAGAGCAACTGTGGTCGACGGAGAAATACCTCGACTTTACGCCGAAGCTATTTGCTGCGGTACGCGAAAAATTTGGCTTTAATGAACACCTGCTGCATGACATGCACCATCGCCTGACGCCCATTGAAGCCGCGCGTTTTGGCAAAAGTATTGAAGACTATCGCCTGTTCTGGATGGAAGATCCGACCCCGGCTGAAAATCAGGAATGCTTCCGCCTGATCCGCCAGCATACCGTTACGCCAGTCGCCGTCGGCGAAGTATTTAATAGCATCTGGGATTGCAAACAGCTCATTGAAGAGCAGCTGATTGACTACATCCGCACTACTATCACTCACGCCGGCGGTATTACCGGAATGCGGCGCATTGCTGATTTTGCCTCTTTATACCAGGTCCGTACTGGATCACATGGTCCTTCCGATCTGTCACCGGTTTGTATGGCGGCTGCACTGCATTTTGATTTGTGGGTACCGAACTTTGGCGTTCAGGAATACATGGGCTATTCCGAGCAGATGCTGGAAGTCTTCCCGCACAACTGGACCTTTGATAACGGCTATATGCATCCAGGTGATAAGCCGGGATTAGGCATCGAATTCGACGAAAAACGGGCGGCAAAATACCCCTATGAACCGGCCTGTCTGCCGGTCGCCCGTCTGGAAGATGGCACCTTGTGGAACTGGTGAGGAAATCGAAAATGAAAAGCGTCGTTATTAAACAGCCCAACGAACTGGTGATTGAAGATCGTCCGCTGCCCGTTCCGGCAGCGAATGAAGTAAGAGTTAAAATTAAACTGGCCGGAATATGTGGTTCTGATAGCCATATCTACCGCGGGCACAACCCGTTTGCCCACTATCCGCGCGTCATCGGCCACGAATTTTTCGGCATCATTGATGCCGTTGGTGACAACGTTGATGCCGCACGTATTGGCGAGCGCGTATCCGTCGATCCGGTGATTAGCTGTGGTCACTGTTATCCTTGTTCAGTCGGAAAGCCGAATGTGTGCTCGTCACTTGTGGTATTAGGCGTACATCGCGACGGTGGATTTAGCGAATATGCGGTAGTCCCGGCGAAAAACGCATTCGCTATCCCGGCGACAATTTCCGATCGTCACGCGGTTATGGTCGAACCATTTACCATTGCTGCAAATGTCACCGGTCAGGTTAATCCCGGTGAAAATGATGTGGCCCTGGTCTACGGTGCCGGGCCAATGGGACTGACCACCGTTCAGGTACTGAAAGGAGTCTATAACGTCAGGCAACTGATTGTTGCCGATCGTCTTGATGAGCGCCTGGAGATGGCCAAAAGCAGCGGCGCTGACTGGGTGATTAACAACAGTGAGCAATCCGTGGCCGATTTACTCGCCGAAAAAGGAATTAAACCTACGCTTATCGTCGATGCGGCGTGCCATCCTGCTATTTTGCAGGAAGCCATTAACCTCGCGTCACCAGCAGCGCGGATTGTGATCATGGGCTTTTCCAGCGAACCCGGTGAAATCACCCAGCAGGGGATCACCGGCAAAGAACTTTCTATTTTCTCATCCCGGTTAAACGCGCATAAATTCCCGATTGTAATCGACTGGTTAACAAAGGGACTTATTGATCCGGAAAAACTGATAACACATTCATTTGATTATCAGCAAATTGAGCGTGCTATTACCGTTTTTGAAAAAGATCAGCGCCAGTGCTGTAAGGTTTTACTCACGTTTCACTAATAATTATACCAATGCGAGATTGTAGTACGCATCTTACCTTTTTGAGATTGCCAATATGACGCAAATAAAACATGAAAGAAACACTAAGGATTTAGTGCGGGCCGCGTTATCCGGTTGGTTAGGAACGGCTCTGGAGTTTATGGACTTTCAACTTTATTCTTTAGGTGCTGCACTGGTCTTCCATGAAATATTTTTCCCGGAACAATCAGCAGCCATGGCGCTTATTCTTGCAATGGGCACGTACGGTGCAGGTTATATAGCAAGAATTGTCGGTGCCTTTATATTTGGAAAAATGGGCGACACCATTGGCCGTAAAAAGGTATTGTTTATTACAATCACAATGATGGGTATTTGCACGACACTTATCGGTGTCCTTCCGACTTATGCCCAAATTGGTATTTTTGCGCCCATTTTGCTGGTGATCTTGCGTATTATTCAGGGGTTGGGGGCGGGCGCTGAAATATCCGGTGCCGGAACCATGCTTGCAGAATATGCACCGAAAGGTAAACGTGGGATTATTTCGTCCTTAGTCGCCATGGGGACCAACTGTGGCACCCTCAGCGCGACGGCAATCTGGGCCGCAATGTTCTTCTTTCTCGACAGGGAAGCGCTGGTGGCGTGGGGCTGGCGAGTGCCGTTCCTGGCAAGTGTTGTGGTCATGATATTTGCCATCTGGCTGCGACTGAACCTGAAAGAAAGCCCGGTGTTCGAAAAAGTTAACGATGCCGAACTTTCTGTGGCGAAAGCGCAACCCGGGGAAAGTACACTGGGCGCGATGTTCAGAAGCAAATCGTTCTGGCTGGCGACGGGGCTTCGCTTTGGGCAGGCAGGAAATTCTGGTCTTATCCAAACTTTTCTGGCGGGCTATCTGGTTCAGACGCTGCTGTTTGACAAGGGCATTCCGACCGACGCATTAATGATAAGCTCAGCCATCGGCTTTATTACCATTCCTTTGTTAGGATGGCTATCAGACAAATTTGGCCGGCGCTTACCTTATATTTTATTAAATATTTCAGCCATCATTCTGGCATACCCGATGCTGTCTATTGTCGTGGATAAAACCTACAGTCCGGGCGTTATTATGCTGGCGCTTATTGTTATTCATAATTTTGCTGTGCTGGGACTGTTTGCGCTGGAAAATATTACCATGGCAGAGATGTTCGGTTCACGAAATCGTTTTACCCGCATGGCTATATCAAAAGAAGCAGGCGGACTTGTGGCTGTTGGCTTCGGGCCAGTACTGGCAGGTATTTTCTGTAATATGACTGGTTCATGGATGCCCGTTTTAGTCATGCTTATTGTTTATTCCCTTATCGGCCTTTTCTCAGCCTGGATGATGCCTGAAGTAAAAGACCGCGATTTAAGTATTGCAGATAACGCCGCCGATCGGCATGAAAGCGTAAGCGTTACCGATACTCGTCATTATATCTGAATAAATAGGCATGGCTGAAGTCATGCCTTTATTTAGATAATTATGGAGGAAAATATGAATTTTATTAACGACCGCTTTATGATTAATAATGAGCCTGGCGTTGAGCTTTATCAGCAGGTAGCAAGACACCTGCCGATTATTGATTACCATTGTCACCTTGATGCGAAACAGATTTACGAAAATATTGCTTTTGACAATATGACCGAACTCTGGCTTGCGGGTGACCATTATAAATGGCGCGCAATGCGGGCAAACGGCGTCAGCGAGGCGTTCATCACCGGAGAGGCAACAGCAGAAGAAAAATTTCAGGCCTGGGCGCAAACGGTAGAGTCTTGCTTTGGTAACCCGCTTTACCACTGGACCCATCTGGAACTTAATTTTTATTTCGGCTGCGATCGGATGCTGGACAGCAATAACTGGCGCGAGATCATGGATCATTGTAATCGCCGCCTGAAAGAAACTGACTTTACGCCACGTGCGTTAATCTCGCGTTCAGGAGTGGAAGTCATCTGCACCACGGATTCGCCGCTGGATCCATTACAATATCATCGCCTTCTGGCCGAAGATAAGTCGCTGACCTTCAAGGTCCTGCCAACATTTCGTCCGGATGAGATGTTTGATGAAAACCCGCAAACGTATCTGCTGTTTATTGAGAAACTTTCAGCACTCACCGGGAAGCCTGTTACTTCGTTAGCTGAATTTGATGCGGCTATTGGGCAACGGATTGATTTCTTTCATCAGGTTGGATGCCGGATTTCCGATCATGGACTGCTTAATATTGATTATGTTGCGGCAGAGACATCACAGGTATCCGCGCTGTTTTTAAGAAAACTGGCTGGCGAAACGTTAACGATGACGGAAAACGCCATTATCAGTAGCGCAATGTTTATTCTGCTGGCGAAGCATTATAAAAAGCGGCGCTGGGCTATGCAGATTCATTTTGGCGCTATCCGTAATAACAATAGCAAAATGTTTGATGCCACAGGCATTAATACCGGTTTCGACTCGATTAACGATCAGGTCAATCTGGCCTCGGGGCTTAATCGTTTACTGGACGCGATGGCGCAGCAAAATGCATTACCTAAAACCATTCTTTATAATCTAAACCCTGTTTATAACGATATTGTTGCCACCGCCGTGGCTAATTTTCAGTCAGGCGACGACGGGGTCAAATCTCCAGTTCAATTTGGCTCTGGCTGGTGGTTTAACGATACCCGGCGCGGTATGGAAAGCCAGCTAAACACGCTGGCCGATCAGGGCCTGCTGATGAATTTCGTGGGTATGCTTACCGATTCACGCAGCCTGGTATCCTACACCCGGCATGATTATTTCCGTCGTATCCTGTGCAATCTCATTGGAGGATGGGTAGCACGTGGCGAAGTTCCTGATAATAAAGAAGTCCTGACCCGGATGATAAAAAATATCTGCCACGATAATGCCGAGAAATATTTTAACTTTTAATTGAAAGTTTTCGCTGAGGATAGAACATGACGCACAAAAATAAAAAAATAACCATACCGAAGAGTATTGGTTATGGCCTGACCGATATTATGGGCGGTGGTGCTTTCACCGTTATTGGTGCATGGTTATTATTCTTTTATACCACCTTTGTTGGCCTTTCTCCGGTTGAGGCCGCCTCAATTGTCGCTATCGCCCGTATCGTGGACGCTGTGGTCAGTTTGTTTATGGGAAGTTTCACCGACCACTTTTATAAAAATATATTAGGTAAGAAATTTGGCCGCCGCCGTTTTTTCCTGTTAATTGGCGCACCGTTAATGCTGGTGTATGCTTTGCTGTGGCTCGATGGCATGAGCTATGGCTTTTATCTGGCGGTCTACCTGGCTTTCGAGGTTATTGCCGCAATGGTTCTTATCCCCTGGGAAACATTGCCCTCAGAGATGACTAAAGATTTTAATTCCCGGACAAAACTGTCTACCTGCCGTATGTTTTTATCGGCGACCGGGACATTTCTTGCCACCTTTATTCCTGGCCTGCTGATCAAGCATTTTGGTGAACATAATGCCAATGCCTACCTGATTAATGGCATCGTGTTTGCCATCCTGTTTATGGTTTGCGTGTTTATTTCATGGAAAGTGACATGGGAGCGTGAATTAACACCTGAAATGCTCGCAGAGCTTGAAAGTAAAGCCGTACCGCGGACGTTTGGTGAAAATATCAGTATGGTTGGCGGTTTGTTTAAAGATTATGCCTCAACACTAAGGGTCAGAGCGTTCAGAAAACATCTGGCTATCTATCTTTTCTCATTCACCGGCAAGGATGTCTACAACACGGTTTTCGTCTTTTTCTGCGTATATTGCCTGAATGTCTCATCGGCATTTGCCGGCAGTTTATTATCAATGAGTATTGTTGGCCTGCCGGTTACCTTACTGGCCGGGCTTGCCATTATCAAATATGGCCCGTCACGCCTGTATACCTTTGCGTATTGCGTAATGTTGCTTTGCCTGCTGGGCTTCTTTGTCGTTTACCAGTTTCCGGGGTGGAATACCATTCCGACGCTTATCGTGCTGGCAGGTGTTTACCAGGTTGGTCGCTGCGTTCTGGAGTTCACGCCGTGGAACGTCTTTCCGTTTATTCCGGATATTGACGAGATGATCACCCGTCAGCGGCGGGAAGGGTTGTTTGCCGCTGTGATGACATTCTCACGTAAAACGACCGTTGCTATTGCCACGTTTGTAGTAGGGCTTCTGTTGCAGTTTGGCGGCTACGTCAAAGGCAGCCAGGTCCAGCCGCCAGAGGCGATCAACATGATTGCCATACTGTTATTTGCAGGTACCGCCGGCTTGCTGATTATTGCGCTGTGGCAGGCACTGACGTTCCATCTGAATAAACAGACGCACAAAATCTTTGTCGATGAGGTTGAGCGTCTGAAAGCTAACGGGGCTAAGCAGGATGTGACGCCTGAAACACGTCGTATTGTGGAAGATCTTACTGGCTATCGCTATGAGCAATTGTGGCATGAATCAGCCCAGTCAAAGACGACACCAACCAATACCCTCTCTAACGCAAACTAAGGTGTCCTGACGCACTGAGAATAACCTTAAGCCTGTCACACAAGTTAAGTTTTTTGTTATACCAGTTAAACCAAGTTTAATACAAATCAATGTATTCGCTGCATCAGCGGGTAATCTGGTGCAGTGAAAACATCCATATAGCGAGCTAAAAATGGAAAACGGACTGTTAAAAGCAAAAGCAACTCTTCCGACCTACGATCGGAGCAAACTGATCCCACGTATTGTGCATCTCGGTTTCGGTGCATTTCATCGGGCACATCAGGGGGTATATGCGGATATTCTGGCTTCTGAGCACGGCAGTGACTGGGGCTATATTGAAGTTAATTTGATTGGCGGCGAACAGCAAATTGCCGATCTGAAAAAACAGGACAATTTATATACGGTAGCAGAGATGTCTGCCGATGCCTGGACTGCGCGCGTTGTCGGCGTGATTAAAGAAGCACTTCATGCTCAGGTAGACGGCATGGAGGCCGTGCTGGCGAAAATGTGTGAGCCACAAATTGCGATTGTGTCATTAACCATTACCGAGAAAGGATATTGTCATTCTCCAGCTACCGGGCAGCTGATGCTCGATCATCCGCTTATTGTGAATGACCTCCAGCACCCGCAACAGCCGGCATCCGCCGTCGGTGTGGTGGTTGAAGCGCTGGCGCGACGTAAGGCTGCTGGTCTGTCGGCGTTCAGCGTCATGTCCTGCGATAATATGCCTGAGAACGGTCATGTTATGCGTAATGTGGTCTGTACCTATGCTCGCCATATCAGTAATGAGCTGGCAGACTGGATCGAGCAGCACGTTACGTTCCCTTCAACCATGGTGGATCGTATCGTCCCGGCCGTAACGGCGGATACGCTGGCCAAAATTGAGCAGATCACCGGTGTTTCCGATCCAGCAGGTGTTGCCTGTGAGCCTTTCCGTCAGTGGGTTATTGAAGACAACTTTGTCGCGGGCCGACCCGCCTGGGAAAAAGCCGGGGCGGAACTGGTTGCCGATGTTCTGCCTTTTGAAGAAATGAAACTGCGAATGCTCAATGGCAGCCACTCATTCCTGGCGTATCTTGGCTATCTTGCCGGTTATCAGCATATCAACGACTGTATGGATGATGCTAACTACCGTCGTGCCGCACATGCATTGATGTTGCAGGAGCAGGCGCCGACATTAAAAGTGCAGGGTGTTGACCTAAAAAATTATGCCGATCGTCTGATTGAACGCTACAGCAATCCGGCTCTGCGCCACCGCACCTGGCAAATTGCGATGGACGGGAGCCAGAAACTTCCGCAAAGAATGCTGGACTCTATTCGCTGGCATCTTGCAGATCGGAGCCGCTTCGATCTGCTGGCACTCGGCGTGGCAGGCTGGATGCGCTACGTTGGTGGCGTGGATGAACAGGGGAATGCGATTGACGTGTGCGATCCGCTCCTCGCGATTATTCAGAATGCGGTGAGCAGCAGTGAAGAGGGTGAAGCGCGGGTTCAGGCACTGCTGGGCATTGAGGCCATTTTTGGTAAAACACTGGCGGATAACAGCGAATTCATCGGCCATGTGAGCCGGGCTTACCAGCAACTGCTGGCACAAGGTGCGAAAGCGACCGTTGCACAGGTCATGGCGCCACGCTAATCACAGTGCACAGAGCCGGGCGCAGCCACCGCGTCCGGCTTGTTATTCTTCTTTGACTTAATCTTCACTAAACCAGTCGCTATTTTCCTGACGGATCAGCTGTACAGAACCGCTGATCTCCTGCAAATGCAACGCCATTGCATTTTCGATTGCATCAGCATCACGCTGCGTGAGTGCGGCAAAAATATCGAGATGCTGACGAAGCAACATTTCCGGCGGGGAGATATGATCGAGGCTCATGTAGCGTACACGGTCGATAGTCGCTTTAATATTTTCAATGGTATCCCACGCCAGCTGGCAGTCGGCAATCAGCGCCAGTTTCTGATGAAACTCATCATCAAGCAGAAAAAAATCGTTAAGTTGTTTACGATCGATGGCAATGCGTTGTTGATGCAGGTTTTGCTCCAGCGGATAAAGTTGCGCATCGGTGACCATTCCCGCTGCCCGGCGGGCAACCGCACATTCGATGGCCTGTCGCACAAAACAACCATTGCTGACCTGAGAAAGCGAAATTTTATTAACGTAGCTGCCTCGCTGCGGACGGATCTGAATCAGCCCATTTTCGGCAAGTTTAATAAACGCTTCACGTACCGGCTGACGAGAGACATCGAAGCGGACTGAAATTTCTTTTTCAGACAGCGGCGTACCGGGCGGGATCAGACAATGCACGATATCGCGGCGCAGGATCCGATAAATCTGCTGATTAACAGGTTGTGTAGGGTTCAGTTGAGTTTCGAAGGTCATTCATTTTTACTTATTAGGCGATTAACCGGCTGATTTTAACACCACTTTCCCGTTTTCAATACCCGACCTTTCGGCCGGGCAATAAAAAAATTAACCGCGATGCACACTTAGTCCTGCCCAAGTCTGGCAAACAGGCATCATCTCAAGGGTATTGATATTGACGTGTTTTGGCAGCGTTCCCACCCACCAGACCGCTTCAGCAATATCTTCCGCGGACAGCGCGGTGGTGTTTTCGTAGGTTTTTTCCGCTTTAGCATCATCGCCTTTAAAACGGACATTGGAAAACTCCGTACCGCCAGCCAGCCCCGGCTCAATATTAGTGACGCGAATCGCCGTACCGTGAAGATCGGTACGCAGGTTAAGGCTAAACTGTTGCACAAAGGCTTTGGTCGCACCATAAACGTTGCCCCCGGCATACGGCCAGCTACCCGCGGTTGAACCGAGATTGATCACGTGCCCGCGGTTGCGCTCAACCATCCCGGGCAGGATGGCGCGGGTCATATATACCAGGCCCTTATTATTGGTGTCGATCATGTTCTCCCAGTCTTCGACACTCGCTTTGTGCGCCGGCTCCATGCCCAGCGCCAGCCCGGCGTTATTCACCAGGATATCGATCTCGCGCCAGTCGGCCGGGAGAGAAGCCAATTGTTCCTCAATGGCTGCACGATCGCGGACATCCAGCTGAAGGGGGTAAATGGCATCGCCCAGCTCGTCTTTCAGCGCCTGAAGACGCTCCTGACGTCGACCGGTGATAATGACTTTATGCCCATTCTCAACGAAACGACGCGTAATGCTTTCACCAAATCCCGCTGTAGCGCCGGTTACCAGAATAATCATCTCACTGTTCCTCAAAGCTTTTTGTGTTGTATAACTTTACCATGCGTCCCGAATTGCGGGAAACCGAAGTTAAGTGTGGCAAAAAAGTCTCGTCAACGTTTGGATTACCTGCCAATCCACGCTATTTTTGGGCGAATGTCTAAAAAGGCGTACTATCGCAGCAATGCTTTCGAACACAGCCGGTTACGCCTCTGGAGAAAATAATGTTAATAAACAATCCCTTTTTTAGTGCAAGTACATTGCCTTATCAGGCACCGCCTTTCGATCGGATAGATGCAAGCCATTATCGCCCGGCCTTTGATGAAGGGCTACGCCTTAAGCGCGAAGACATTAAGGCTATTATTCAAAACCCGGCATCGCCTGATATTGAAAACACCTTTGTGGCGCTCGAAAAAAGCGGCGCGCTGTTGACGAGGGTAACTAACGTATTTTTTGCCATGTCTCATGCCCATACCAGCGATGCGCTACAAATCCTTGATGAGCAGTTTTCCGCCGAGCTGGCTGCGCTGGCAAACGATATTTACCTCAATGATGCGCTTTTTCAGCGCGTTGAGCAGGTATGGCAGCAGCGTGAAGCGCTGGCGCTGGATGACGAGTCGTACCGTCTGGTTGAGGTGGTCAGGCAGCAGTTCGTGCTGGCAGGCGCAAGGCTTAACGAGGCGGATAAAGCCGGGCTAAAAAAATGGAACACGGAAGCCGCAACGCTCACCAGCCAGTTTAATCAACGGCTGATGGCCGCAAGTAAAGCCGGAGGATTACGGGTTGAGCGTCCTGAATCCCTGGCTGGATTAAGTGAAGATGATATTGCCGCAGCCGCGCAAGCCGCACGAGATAGAGGACTCAGCGAGAGCGGGTTCATCCCACTATTAAATACCACGCAGCAGCCTGCGCTGGCCTCGTTAAAAGATCGCCAGACGCGTGAGCAGTTATTTAATAGCAGCTGGTTGCGCAGCGAAAAGAACGATGAAAACGATACCCGATCACTGATACTGCGGCTGGTTGAAATTCGTGCCCGGCAGGCGGGCCTGCTGGGTTTCGACGATTATGCAAGCTGGAAAGTGGCCGATCAGATGGCCAAAACGCCGGCGGCGGCACTGGCGTTCATGCGTGAAATTACCCCGGCGGCTCGTGCACGTGCTGAAGCTGAGCAGGCCGCAATTCAGCAGGTCATTGATCAACAGCACGGTGATTTTCAGGTGCAGGCCTGGGACTGGGATTTTTATGCTGATAAAGTGCGTCAAAATACCTGGGCTTTTGACGACGCTCAGGTCCGGCCTTATCTGGCACTCGACACCGTGCTGGAAGAGGGGGTTTTCTGGACCGCTTCCCGGCTTTTTGGCCTTCGTTTTGTCGAGCGCGTCGATATACCTGTTTATCATCCGGATGTGCGGGTGTGGGAAATTTTCGACGCCAGCGGTGAAGGGCTGGCGTTGTTCTACGGAGATTTCTTTGCCCGTGACTCCAAAAGCGGCGGGGCATGGATGGGCAATTTTGTTGAACAATCGACGTTGCTTAAGACCCGTCCGGTCATCTACAACGTCTGTAATTACCAGAAACCGACGGCAGGCCATAGGGCACTCATCTCGTGGGATGACGTGATTACGCTGTTTCATGAGTTTGGTCATACACTTCATGGCCTGTTCGCAACTCAGCGTTATGCCAGCCTCTCCGGGACCAACACCCCGCGCGATTTTGTCGAGTTTCCGTCACAAATTAATGAACACTGGGCGACGCATCCGCAGGTATTTGCCCGTTTTGCCCGTCACTACCAAACCGGCGAGCCGATGCCCGAAGCGTTACAGGCCAGTATGCTCAAGGCCACCCGCTTTAATAAAGGATATGAAATGACCGAGCTGCTTAGCGCCGCTCTACTGGATATGAACTGGCACAGCATCAGCGCGGATAGCATACCCGATTCTGTCGATAAGTTTGAACGCGAGGCAATCCGCCGCGAACAGCTTGATTTGCCTGCCGTTCCGCCGCGCTATCGCAGCAGCTACTTCGCCCATATTTTCGGCGGCGGCTACGCGGCGGGCTACTACGCCTATTTATGGACCCAAATGCTGGCCGACGACGGCTACCAGTGGTTTGTCGAGCAGGGCGGTTTAAACCGTGAGAACGGGCAAAGATTCCGTGAGGCGATTTTGTCGCGAGGCAACAGTACTGATTTAGCTGAACTTTATCAGCAGTGGCGCGGGCACGATCCGCAAATTGAACCCATGCTGGTGAATCGCGGATTAAACGGATAAGGTCTTTTTCAGGGCGGAAACAAAATGGGTCAGATTCGACCGTCCGTCCTGAGATGAAAAAAACGGGCTTTCGCCCGTTTTTTTTCATCTGTTCTGCGTACTGATAATTAAATGTCGTCAGGAGTATTTAGTACAACCATCTCCAGTGCACTGCGGTAGATATCCAGTTTTACGATATCTTTTTCCGTTTCAAGCCGGACAACCAGCTCAAGAATGATATCTTTATTATTAACAGCTGTTTTTCTGGACAAAAGATCCTGCATAATCTCAGAAATGACTTTTTGCCCGGCATCATCATGGCCATAACCTAACGACATCGGGGAGCTCTGGTCGACTTCTTGTATTGACATGTTTTATGTTGCACCGTGCATAGTTAACGATCGTAGGTAACACCGGCTCTGGCCGGCGTGTTCAACTCAACGGTTTCAAACTAGTCACAAACCTGCAAATGCACAAATATAAAAGCAAAAATATTTTCATTACATCAAAATTAATAACAATTTAGTAACTGTTCTTATCATATCTGAGTGCCAAATCTACGGCCATCCGCCGATTGTCCAGGCTCCGCTATTAGCACATCACGATTCTCCCGACGATACCGGGTCGGCGATACGGCAAAATGCTGACGAAAGTGTTGACGCAAGACGCTGGCGTTACAAAACCCGGTGAACTCTGCAATCGCCTCAATACTGTGCGAACTCTGGATAAGATACTGCTGAGCGCGGCGCAAACGCTGTTGTCGGATCCAGCGTGCGGGAGTCGTACCAGTAGCCTGAGAAAAGCGGCGAAGCAGAGTGCGGGGACTCATTCCGGCGCGTTGCGCCAGCGAGTCGAGGGTATGCGATCCGGCAAGATCCTGATGGAGATAATCAAACAATTGTCCGAGAGACTGGCTTTCCCGGGCCTTTGCCACCGGGTGAGTCACCTTCTGGCGCTGGGAACCGTCGCGGTGCGGCTGGATCACCAGTCGTCGCGCAACGCTATTGGCTATTTCAAGGCCATAATCTTGCCGCACCACATGTAAACAGAGATCGAGACCTGCTGCGCTCCCGGCTGACGTCATGATGCGCTGATGGTCAACGTAAAGAACGTCATCCACCACCGCAATATCGGTAAAGCGCTGCTGAAGGGTTTGCGTATATCGCCAGTGGGTGGTCGCCTTCAGGCCATTGAGAAGCCCGGTGGCAGCCAGCACAAACACGCCAGAACAGATAGAGATCAACCGGCAGCCCCGGGCATATGCATCACATAATGCTGCAACAAGCGTTGCCGGTACTGGAGAATCAACTCCGCGCCAGCCGGGAACAATAATGGTGTCTGCCGTGGACAATAGATCCAGACCACCATCAGCCATAATCCGAATCCCACCCGTTGCGCGCATTTCCCCACTGTCCACCGCCGCGACCGCAAACTGATACCAGCGATTGCCATATTCCGGGCGCGGCAGGCCAAAAATCTCCACCGCGACGCCGAATTCAAAAGTACAGAGGCCATCATAGGCGAGAACAACTACCTGATGTCGTGCGGGAGCGGGATCAATTATTGTCATTTCTTCACTGTTTTCTGACATGTTTATGGGCGGTTTTAACAGAGGTTATCTGGTTAAATCATTGTTAACACAAACAAGGAGAACACGCCATGAGTTACGTTACTGACTATCCTGCCGCGCTTCCAGAAGAAGCCATTCATCATTTCGCCCGTCGTCTGGCCGTTGAAGCGGATTGTTCTGACGTGCATGACGCGATTAACAACGGTCAGCAGGATTTTGTTTTACTGCACGTTATTGGACACCCCACAGCCTTCAATGAAAAGCATGTACCCGGCGCGATCCATCTTCCTCATCGGCAGATCAATGCCGGGACGCTGGCGCAGTGGCCAGAAGAGATGCTGTTAGTGGTTTACTGCGCCGGGCCTCACTGCAATGGCGCAGATAAAGCGGCGTTGAAAATTGCTCAGGCCGGAAGGGCAGTAAAAATTATGCTCGGGGGGATGACAGGATGGAGTGATGAAGGATTCGCATTCGAAGGAACCCATAGCCGCTAAGATGAATTATTTTCAAGTGCCGTGAAATTTTCTCCTTTGCGATAAACCTGTCGCCGTGTCATCTTTTAGACATGTAGCCATCCAGAAGTCCAATGGTTCGAATGCTGAATTATCACTGCTGGCAATGAATTTGCCAGCAGCATGAGGAGAAAATATGTCATACCAACACGGTCCGTACCGCGCAGACATCGTCGGCAGTTTTTTACGTCCTGACAGTATCAAACAGGCCCGTCTGCAACTGGCGGGCGGTGATATTACGCCCCGGCAGCTTCGTGACGTGGAAAATGAAGCCATCCGCCATGTCGTACAACAGCAATGCGAGTGTGGCTTGCATGTAGTAACCGACGGTGAATTTCGTCGCGCGTGGTGGCACTTCGATTTCTTCGACGGCTTAGACGGCGTGGAACGCTATGATTCTGATCGGGGTATTCAGTTTAACGGCGTACAAACCAAAGCTCACGGCGTGCGCGTCACCGGGAAACTTGGCTTCGGTGAACACCCTATGCTCGAAGATTTCCGCTATCTGAAAAGTATCAGCGGCAATGCCGAGCCGAAGATGACTATTCCGTCCCCCAGCGTGCTGCATTTTCGCGGTGGACGTAAAGACATTGATGCTACGGTCTATCCCGACCTCAGTGACTATTTTGCCGATTTAGCCACCACCTGGCGTGAGGCTATTCAGGCCTTTTATGCCGCTGGCTGCCGCTATCTTCAGCTCGATGATACCGTCTGGGCTTATCTTTGCTCTGACGAGCAGCGCCGTCAGGTGCGCGAGCGCGGCGACGATCCTGATGAGCTGGCAAAAATTTATGCCTCCGTACTGAATACTGCGCTGGAAGGTAAGCCTGACGATCTGATCGTCAGCCTGCACGTGTGTCGCGGCAATTTCCGCTCAACGTGGATCTCCGAAGGTGGTTACGAGCCGGTGGCAGAGATCCTGTTCGGCACGGTGAATGTAGACGCCTTTTTCCTCGAATATGACAACGATCGTTCCGGTGATTTTGCGCCGCTGCGTTTTATCCGCCCTGGCCACCAGCAGGTGGTGCTGGGGCTAATTACCACTAAAAATGGCGAGCTGGAAAACCCGGAAGGCATCAAAGCGCGGTTGCAGGAAGCGGCTCACTATGTTGATTTAAAGCAGATCTGTCTGAGTCCGCAGTGTGGTTTCGCCTCAACGGAAGAAGGTAATGCCCTCACGGAGCAGCAGCAGTGGGATAAAGTGCGCCTGGTCACCGATATCGCCGCTCAGGTCTGGTAACCGGTCCGGTACAGGGCTGCACTGTAATAATGCAGCCCTGTACCACAATAAGGCTTTATCTGTAACGATTGTAACAATACCTGCCCTGATATCACCCTTCCTCGCTACCCTGCCAACCTGGCACTTTTCTTGCTCTATCACTCTTGACCCGCGTTTTCGACCTTCGTCATTTGATTATTCAGGAGTGAATTATGCAACGTCGTACCCTGTTAAAAGCTTTTGCGCTCTCGGCCTCCATTGTCAGCATGGGAATGTCTTTTCATGTTTATGCTGCCGACACCATAAAAGTCGGCATTATGCATTCGCTCTCGGGCACTATGGCGATTTCGGAAACGCCGCTGAAAGACGTTGCGCTCATGACCATTGATGAGATCAATGCGAAGGGCGGCGTACTGGGGAAAAAACTTGAGCCGGTGGTTGTCGACCCGGCCTCTAACTGGCCGCTGTTCGCTGAGAAAGCGCGGCAGTTGCTGTCTCAGGATGAGGTCGCCGTGGTTTTTGGCTGCTGGACCTCGGTGTCGCGTAAATCGGTACTGCCGGTATTTGAAGAACTGAATGGCCTATTGTTCTACCCGGTGCAATATGAGGGTGAAGAGATGTCGCCTAACGTCTTTTATACCGGTGCGGCACCAAACCAGCAGGCTATTCCGGCGGTAGAATATCTGATGAGTGAAGACGGTGGCAGCGCGAAACGTTTCTTCCTGCTCGGCACAGATTATGTCTATCCGCGAACCACCAATAAAATTTTGCGCGCGTTTCTACATTCAAAAGGGGTGCAGGATAATAATATCGAAGAGGTTTATACCCCGTTTGGCCATAGCGATTATCAAACCATTGTGGCTAACATCAAAAAATTCTCCGCGGGTGGCAAGACAGCGGTTGTTTCGACCATTAATGGTGATTCCAACGTTCCGTTTTATAAAGAGCTGGCAAACCAGGGGCTGAAGGCGACTGATGTACCGGTTGTTGCCTTCTCAGTAGGGGAAGAAGAACTGCGCGGTATTGATACTAAACCGCTGGTCGGCAATCTCGCCGCCTGGAACTATTTTGAATCCGTTGATAATCCGGTGAATCAGAAATTTGTTGCCGACTACCGGGCATGGGCCAAAGCGCGCAAATTACCGAATGCTGACTCCGTTGTTACTAACGATCCGATGGAAGCCACTTACGTAGGTCTGCATATGTGGGCACAGGCGGTGGAGAAAGCCGGCACCACGGATGTTGATAAAGTCCGTGCAGCCATGGCGGGACAGTCGTTTGCCGCGCCGTCAGGCTTTACGCTCACCATGGATAAAACCAATCATCACCTGCACAAGCCGGTCATGATTGGCGAAATTGAAAATAACGGTCAGTTCAACGTGGTATGGCAAACCGACGCCCCGGTGCGCGCCGAGCCGTGGAGCCCGTTCATTGCTGGAAACGATAAAAAATCCGACAGCCCGGTTAAAACCGGCGGGCAATGATTTTCGGCCCTCCGGATGAGGGCTCGTTTCTGGAGAACGCGCTATGAACGTCATACGTCTTATTTGCTGTTTACTGTTGCTGACCGGATGGCTGCCCATCGGCGTCCAGGCCGGGGATGCCGATGATTTTGTTGCCGCCAGTCGCAGCGCTCAGGCCACGCTTCTGGAAAAATGGACCGTCGAGCCACAGGCGCAGCGACTGCCGTTGCTGCGTGCGCTGGTGGCTGAAAATGTCAGCGCTGACGTACAGCATCGCGCCTTTATACTCAGGCAGGATCAACCGGTGGCGCTGGACGGTACCGCTACCGTACAGGGAACGTTAAAAAAAGTGCGGCTGACTAACCGGCTGCGTAACCTGGCCGCTACCGCGCTGGCCACGCATCTTCTGGTAAGTGACAACGTCACGGAAAGAGTCACCGCTGCCCAAACGCTACGCCGGGAGGCACAGCCTGAAACGCTTCCCATACTTCGGCTGCGGCAGGCACAGGAAACTGACCGCAACGTTAAGCAGCAGCTATCCCTGGCCATCGCCGGGTTACAACTGCAAAGTCACGATGCCACCCTACGTCGTAGTGCAGCAGAAGCACTGGGCGAGGCAGCCGAGCCTGAAACTCAGGCGCGATTACTACCGTTAATGGATAGCAACATTGAGCCTGATGCTGGCGTACGTGCCGCTGCTGCGGCCAGCGTACAACAGATCAAACAGCGGCTGATCGTCGGTGAGGTACTGGGGCAGGCGTTCATGGGCCTTTCTCTGGGATCGATTTTATTGCTGGCGGCGCTGGGGCTGGCGATCACCTACGGATTACTCGGGGTTATCAATATGGCGCACGGCGAAATGCTGATGCTCGGTGCCTACAGCACATGGATGGTGCAACAGGTAATGGCGCAGCTGGCCCCTCAATGGCTGGCATTTTACCCGCTGCTTGCTCTGCCGGTCGCTTTCATTGTAACGGGCGGGATGGGGATGCTGCTGGAGCGCACCATCATCCGCCATCTGTATGGTCGTCCGCTGGAAACGCTGCTGGCCACCTGGGGTATCAGCCTGATGCTGATTCAGATTGTCCGAATGCTTTTTGGTGCGCAAAACGTCGAAGTGGCGAACCCGGCGTGGCTGTCAGGCGGCATTCAGGCGCTACCTAATCTTATTTTGCCGTGGAACCGCGTCGTAGTGCTTGGCTTCGTCCTGCTGGTGCTGTTTTTCACCTGGCTTATCCTCAATAAAACGCGGCTGGGAATGAATGTGCGGGCGGTGACGCAAAATCGCGCGATGGCAGCCTGCTGCGGCGTGCCGACCGGACGTGTTGACATGCTGGCCTTTGGGCTGGGGTCGGGGATTGCCGGCCTGGGTGGCGTTGCGCTGTCCCAGCTGGGAAACGTCGGACCTGAACTGGGCCAGGGATATATTATCGACTCATTTCTGGTTGTCGTGCTGGGCGGTGTCGGTCAGCTGGCCGGGAGCGTTGCTGCCGCGTTTGGTCTTGGGATCTTTAACAAAATTCTCGAACCTCAAATGGGGGCAGTGCTCGGGAAAATCCTGATCCTGATCGTCATTATTTTATTTATTCAGAAACGGCCGCAAGGGCTGTTCGCCCTGAAAGGGAGGGTCACAGACTGATGAGCCAGCCTTTAACGCTTACTCTGGCGCAGAAAGCGCCATTAACGTTCCGCATTGTCGGCATCATTCTGACTGTGGCCCTGCTGATGTTACCATTTCTGGCGCTGTTACCTGCCGGACATCCGCTGGCTATTTCAGTCTGGACCCTGACGCTGGCAGGCAAAATTCTGTGCTATGCGGTGGTCGCCGTTGCGCTGGATCTGGTCTGGGGCTATGCCGGAATGCTGTCACTGGGACACGGTATATTCTTCGCGCTGGGAGGCTATGCCATGGGAATGTACCTCATGCGCCAGGCGGCAGGCGACGGGCTACCGGCGTTTATGTCTTTTCTGTCATGGAGTGAACTGCCGTGGTTCTGGTGGGGAACGCAGCATTTTGCCTGGGCCATGATGCTGGTTGTCCTGGTGCCCGGACTTCTGGCGCTGATCTTTGGTTATTTTGCTTTTCGCTCGAAAATTAAAGGCGTTTACTTTTCAATCATGACTCAGGCCCTGACCTTTGCCGGTATGTTGCTGTTCTTTCGCAATGAAACGGGCTTTGGCGGCAATAATGGGTTCACCGGTTTTACGACCATTCTGGGTTTTCCGGTAACCGCCACCGCCACGCGGATCACACTCTTTCTGGCCACCGTTATTCTGTTGTTGCTGGCGTTATCGGTCGGCTACACGCTGGCGAAGAGTAAGTTTGGTCGGGTATTAACCGCGGTACGCGACGCCGAAAACCGACTGATTTTCTGCGGCTACGATCCACGCGGTTTTAAACTGCTGGTATGGACGCTTTCAGCCGTCCTCTGTGGGCTTGCCGGTGCCCTGTATGTTCCGCAGGTTGGTATCATTAATCCGGGTGAAATGTCACCAACAAACTCCATCGAAGCGGCGATCTGGGTGGCGCTTGGCGGGCGCGGAACCCTGATAGGACCGGTACTGGGCGCAGGATTAGTCAACGGTGCCAAAAGCCTGTTTACCGTCACCATGCCAGAGTACTGGCAACTCTTTCTTGGACTGATCTTTATCCTGGTGACGTTATTTTTACCGCGTGGCGTCATCGGCCTGCTGCGTAAAGGAGATAAGTGATGCAACCTGACGAAGGACTTTTCACCAGGCAGCTTCCCGGCGACCGCTTTCGCGCCCAGACAGACCCGGTACTGCAACTGAAAAATATTAACGTCAATTTTGACGGATTCCAGGCCTTAACCAATCTGACGCTGAATATTGGCGTCGGTGAATTACGCTGTGTGATTGGTCCTAACGGCGCGGGAAAAACGACGCTGATGGACGTCATAACCGGCAAAACCCGGCCGCAAAGCGGGTCAGCACTTTACGATCAGACGCTGGAACTAACCCGCCTTGAACCGATAGACATCGCCCGGCGCGGAATTGGCCGCAAATTTCAGAAGCCGACCGTATTTGAAGCGTTAACCGTGGCGGAAAATCTGGAGCTGGCGTTGAAAACCGATAAATCGGTTCTGGCAACGCTGCGTGCAAGACTGAGCGGTGAGCAACGGGATCGCATTGACGAAATTTTACTGCTGCTACGGCTCAGTAACGCACGGGATTCCCGTGCCGGGCTACTGTCTCACGGGCAAAAACAGTTTCTTGAAATCGGCATGTTGCTGGTACAGGAGCCGCATTTGTTATTGCTTGATGAGCCCGCCGCCGGCATGACCGATGCGGAAACCGCCTATACCGCCGAGCTTTTTCGCCAGCTTGCCGGAAAACACTCGCTAATGGTAGTAGAGCACGACATGGGCTTTGTTGAAACCATTGCCGATCGGGTTACTGTCCTGCATCAGGGACAGGTGCTGGCGGAGGGATCGCTACGCGAAGTTCAGCAAAATGAACAGGTCATTGACGTCTATCTTGGACGCTAAGGAGCGAGGATGTTACAGGTTAACGATTTGCATCAGTACTATGGCGGGAGTCATATTCTGCGCGGGGTCAGCTTCACGGCCCGTCCCGGGGAAATCACCTGCCTGCTGGGGCGAAACGGGGTCGGTAAAACCACGCTGCTGAAATGCCTGATGGGTCTTATTCCAGCGCGCAGTGGTGAGGTGATGTGGCAGGACAGGCCGATTACCCTGCGTAAACCTCATCAGCGCGTGCAGTCCGGAATAGCCTATGTCCCGCAGGGGCGGGAGATCTTTGCGCGCCTGACTGTCGAAGAAAATTTACTGATGGGGCTGTCCCGTTTCCCGGCTCGCGATGCGCGTAGCGTTCCCGATGATATTTACGCGCTTTTCCCGGTGCTAAAACAGATGAAACACCGGCGTGGCGGCGATCTCTCCGGCGGCCAGCAGCAGCAACTGGCGATTGGCCGGGCGCTGGCCAGCCGTCCTGCGCTGTTGATCCTTGATGAGCCTACTGAAGGTATTCAGCCATCGGTTATCAAAGAGATTGGTCTGGTGATCCGCCAGCTGGCGAACCGTGGCGACATGGCAATCCTGCTGGTCGAACAGTTTTACGATTTTGCGGCCGAACTGGCCGACTGCTACCTGTTAATGTCGCGCGGAGCCATTATTCAGCAGGGACGGGGAGCGGATATGGACGCCGACGGGGTCAGGTCAATGGTCGCTATTTAATGTATGCCTGAGGCGAAAGCTTCAGGCATCCCCGAAGCAGACTTCAGTTTTGCTGCACTGCATTGTGCTGAGGTTTGCAATGCATCCCGCGCACGATCATTAACCACGCCAGGACAATTGCTGCCATCAAAATTGCGAACAGTGACCAGTGCGGCAAGTGCGTTAATATTACGCCAGTCGCCAGCGGATTTGCGGCGGCACCCAGCCATCCCAGCGCCTGAGCCGAGAAATAGCTGGCTTTCATCCCTGGCGGAGCAATATTATCGATTAGCATATACTCACCGGGGGCAAATATGATTTCCCCGATAGTAAACACCGCGGCCGATATTCCCCAGATAACCAGATTGACGCCGGAAAACATAAATCCGACCAGACCAGCCACAAAGAAAAAAGTACCGGCAGCCATCAGCGGGCGTAAGTTAGAGGCGGTTAATCGGCTACCGATAAAATATTGCAGGATGACAACCAGCGCGGCGTTGACCGGCAGGACCACGGCAACAACCTGTTGCGCAGTACGAGTATCGGCCACGGCCAGTACATACTGCGAAATACATGACGCAAAAGAGCCGCCGACAAACGACGCCAGAAAGCCCGAGAGCGTAAACCAGAATAGCGCTTTATCCTGCAATAGCACCGAGGGCGACCAGGCTACCTGCTTGCCGACGGACGTGCTTGCTGATATGCGCTGCACATAGCGCTGAATAAACACCAGCGGAAATGCTGCACAGACCGCCGCCAGCCAGAAGGGCAAATTCAGGCTGTACATCACCAGCAGCGTGCCAAGCGGGGGGCCAACCGTCCAGCCAATATTAAGAAAGCTGTAATTGAGCGAAAATATACGCGCTTTTTCTGTCGCAGAGAGCACATCAGCAAACCATGCTTTTACCACCGTTGAGAAAACGGAATAGGCACAGTTGATCATGGCGAAAAAGATCACCACCAGCATGACATTATTGACTGACGGAATAGCAATAAAGCCAAAAATAAATACCATGATTGAAACCAGCATATAGCGCTTTTTATCAAACCTGTCTGCCATAATGCCGAAGCCGAGACTGAACAGCACGCCGATAGTCAATGCAATCGTCATTGCATAACCAATCATCTCGACGCTCATCGCATAACGGCGCGTCAGATAAATAGTCATAAAAGGAAGTGTTGCACCGCGACCAATAGTTAAAAGTAATGACGATGCCAGCAGCGCGGTAATAGAGCGCCTGGTTGATGTGATCATGTTCCTGCCCAAATATGGCTATATTTCATTTTCTTGTCTTATCAGGAATATCACGCAATAAGAACAATGTATAGCGGGGTAAGGGAGGAGACTGCCCTACCAGAAATAATGATCTATTAAAACGGGTTTTTTTCCGCTAACGTGGTGAAGTTCACAAAATTCTAACAATTACAGAGGCAGGGTATGACGCGAAAAGATGGGCTGCTGGCGCTATTGGTGGTGGTCGTATGGGGGCTGAATTTCGTGGTCATCAAAATGGGGCTGCACAACATGCCACCGCTGCTGCTGGCGGGCCTGCGATTTTTGCTGGTGGCATTTCCCGCCTTGCTGTTCGTCGCACGACCCAAAGTTCCTTTTCGCTTGTTGCTGGGCTACGCGCTGACCATCAGCTTCGGGCAATTTGCTTTCCTGTTTTCTGCGTTAAAATTCGGTATGCCGGCAGGCCTGGCCTCGCTGGTTCTGCAGGCTCAGGCTTTTTTCACCATTATTCTCGGGGCGTTTGCCTTTGGTGAGCGCTTACAGGGTAAGCAACTGGCTGGGATCGCCCTGGCGGTGGTGGGGGTGCTGGTATTAATTGAATCCAGCCTGAACGGTCAACATGTAGCCCTGACCGGATTTATGCTTACGCTGGCGGCTGCGCTGAGCTGGGCGTGCGGCAATATTTTTAATAAAAAGATCATGCAGCTTGATCATCGTCCACCGGTCATGTCGCTGGTGGTCTGGAGCGCGCTGATCCCGATAGTGCCGTTTTTACTGGCCTCGCTGATTTTTGACGGTCCGCAGGCCATTCGCCACAGTCTGATAACTATTGATGTGACCACAATCCTGTCGCTGGTGTATCTGGCATTTGTTGCCACTATCGTAGGCTACGGGATCTGGGGCACGTTGTTGGGGCGGTATGAAACCTGGCGCGTGGCTCCGTTATCCTTGCTGGTTCCGGTGGTGGGGCTGGCCAGTGCTGCGCTGCTGCTGGGTGAAACACTCAACATTTTACAGCTTGCCGGGGCAGCGCTCATTATGGCTGGACTTTATATTAATATCTTCGGCTTGCGGGTGGGTAGGATCAACGCGGTGCGGGGATAAACGCCGCCCCGCAAATGCGGGGCGAAAGCATCACCGACGGTGTTGATTGAAATAGGCTACGCCCAGTGCGTCGGACTTATCACTTCCGTTGCCCATATGATTAAAATCAAAGGGAGAAACATCAGAGGCGGAAGGTACAATGAGCGCGGCAGGCGCGCCATTTTCAGCCGGATGACGTGATTGCTCCGCAAAGCTCTGAGCCGATGTCAGCATAGCAAGTGCAAGGGTAGCGGAGACGAGCAGTTTCATGATTTCCTCGATACGTCTTAATACAGGCGATTAATGATTACAGTGATTTAATGGTTGCAGGTAGCGTGCTTCACCGGGCATATCCATAATCCGGTACTTATGCGGCGGCACGTCGAAATAGTTTTTGAACGTTCGCGTCAGGGTTTGCTGCGATTCAAAGCCATAGCGCTCAGCCAGATACAAAATCGGCTCGTTACTCTGCTTCAGCTTGCGGGCGATTTCCGTCAGCTTTCGGGTGCGAATATACTGGCCCAGCGAGTGCCCGGTCTCTTTTTTAAACATTCTTTGCAGGTGCCATTTTGAATAACCCGAGCGCTCCGACACTTTTTCCAGTGACAAGGGGCACTCCAGGTTATCTTCTATCCAGTTCAAGATGCTATGAATAGTAATGGCGTCAGTATTACGTCTGGACATCGTCTTACCTCTTCTGTTTACGGCAGTACTTTCTTGAGCAGGTATTCAAGAGTAGCCACTTCGTCTGCCGCTAAGTTTTTTGTTAGTTCCTGATGCAGATCTTGCCCGACAAGTTGATGGCATTGCTCACAAATGGTCGTACCTTCCGGCGTTAGTCGTACCAGCACACCGCGTTTATCATTGGGGTTTGGCAGCCGCTCAACCCAGCCTTTACAGACCAGTCTGTCGAGCATACGGGTCAGAGCACCTAAATCGACCGACAGCACTTTTTTTAGCTCAACAGGCGTTACGCACACTTCGCAGCGAATAGAACATAGCACTTTGAACTGGGTGGCAGTAATGTCCTGCGGAGAGAGATAATCATTCAGCAGACGGTCTTTTTTCTGGTTAACCATGTGGATCAAGCGTCCGAGCGGAATGATTTCGTTAAACAGATCCCCTGAACTTTTCACAATGGTTGCCCTGGCAAGTATATTAGTTGCGGGGGATATTATTGCCCAGGCAAACATAAGTCAACTGAATGAATAAGCTTATGCCACGATTTGCTAAAAGGACAGTTATGCGCTTATCTGGAGCGGTATTGAGCGAGATAAAAGGCGGGGGGACCGGAATGCTTTGGCCAACATTAATGCGGAATTATTTGTTCAAGTGATAATTCAGGACGGCAAAGCCGCCCTGAGTGGGGAAATACTAATGAGGTTGTTCTTCCAGTGACACCGGCCAGCGACGGAAAATAATCACCGCCCAGATCAGCGCAGCCAGCGCCGGGATTGCACCCGCATAGCCGATAGCGGCCATCGACACATGCGTACTCACCTGGCTGCCCACCAGCGCGCCCGCGCCGATACCAAGATTAAAAATGCCTGAGAACAGAGCCATCGCCACGTCGGTCGCATCCGGGGCCAGCGCCAGAACTTTCACCTGCATGCCAAGGCCAATAATCATAATTGCCACTCCCCAGAATACGCTCAGAACCGCAAGATGATTTTCATTGCGTGCCGCCGGAACCAGCAGCAGCAGACATATCACCAGCAGGCCTATTGCCCCTGCAATCAGGGTCGACGCGTGCAGGTTACCCAGTTTGCCAAACAGTAAGCTGCCGAGGATGCCGGAGCCGCCGAGGATCAGCAGCAGGACGGTGGCATAAGTACTGCTAAGCCCGGCAACGTTCTGCACAAACGGTTCAATGTAGCTGTAGGCGGTATAGTGTGCTGTTACCACGACGACGGTAAGCACATAAATGCTCATCAGCGCCGGGCGACGAAACAGCAGCGGCAAACTCCTGAGTGAGCCAGAGTGCTCGCTGGGAAGTCTCGGTAGCAACTTAATCAGGCACAGTAGCGTGATTAGCGCGCCCACGCCGATGACAAAAAAGGTAGTACGCCAGCCAAAGTACTGACCCACAATACGGCCGATCGGTATTCCCAGCACCATTGCCAGCGCAGTGCCGGTGGCGATCAAACTCAACGCCTGGGCACGTTTTCCCGCCGGGGCGAGGCGAATCGCCAGTGAGGCGGTAATCGACCAGAATATGGCGTGCGCAAACGCAATACCTATACGGCTTATTATCAGGACGGTGAAATTCCATGCCAGAAATGACAGTACGTGACTGGCGATAAACACCACAAACAGCCCAATCAGCAGTTTGCGGCGTTCCATTTGGCTGGTTAGCAGCATAAAGGGCAGGGACATCAGGGCGACCACCCAGGCATAGATGGTTAGCATGATGCCGACCTGCGCCGTCTCCATGCCAAAGCTTGTCGCGATATCGGACAGCAGACCTACCGGCGCGAATTCAGTGGTATTAAAAATGAACGCTGCGATGGCAAGCGTGACCACACGAAGCCACGCGATTTTGCGTGAAACAGTATTCGTCGTCATAGCGTTAGTCTGGGTTGGTTGTACATAAGAAGAGAAGACGATGTTAAAGCTATCCCTGACGCAAATACAACTAATTTGTGACGCAGATCTCAATTTATCCGGTCATAAAGTAAAGATTTGCCCGACCGCGTATTAATACTGGTGCAACCCGTGCGTCATATGTCAGCGTATCTGAACCAGAATGCTCAGGACAACATTATGCGAACAATGGAATGCTGTGTCAGCCTGCGCCCCGGCTGACACACTTATTATCATGGCAGGCGGGCAATATTCGCCTGAATAACGCTTGCCGAATAACGAAATTTTTCCAGCTCATCATCAGCGAGATGGAGTTCAATAACCTGCTGGACACCACTTTGTGCCAGTACCGCCGGTACGCCAATGGCAACATTGCTTACGCCATATTCGCCATCCAGAATGCAGGAGATGGCCAGCGCGCGATGGCTCCCTGTAAAAATATTGCGACAGATCTCAGCAATTGTCCCGGCAATACCGTATTCAGTACAGCCTTTTCCGGCATAAATTTCGAAGCCCAGCTTGCGTACTTTTTCCGCCAGTGCTGAACGATCAAGGGGCTTGCCCATACGGCGCTGATACAGGTCAGCGATGGGAGAGCCGTAGACCGATGAATGTGACCAGACCGGAAACTGGGTATCACCATGCTCGCCAAGGATGAAAGCATCGATACTCTGCGCGCCGATATCCAGCTGCCGGGCAAGCGTGCGGCGTAAGCGGGTAGTATCCAGCCACACGCCGGTGCCGATGATCTGGTTTCTCGGCAGCCCCGAAAGCGTCCATACCTGCCAGGTAATGATATCGCACGGATTGGTAGCGATAAGAAAGATGCCGTTAAAACCGCCCGCCATCATCTGTGGGATAATACTTTTCACAATCTTCGCGGTGCTGGTCAGTTCATCCAGTCGCGTCTGGCCAGGCTTAAGGGCACCGCCGGAAACGGTGATCACTGCAATATCAACATCCGCGCAGTCGCTGGCGTCGCGGGAGCAAATCGTTACCATTCCTGGCATATAGGCGGCAGCATCGCTGAGATCCTGAACATGACCTTCAACCCGGGCCTTATTAACATCAACCAAAATCAGCTCTTCGCAAATGGTCTGATTAAGCAGCGCGTAGGCAGCAGATGCTCCGACGTTGCCTGCGCCTATAATCATCACTTTGCGTGCTTTAGTGTTCATAGCGAGTCCGTTTAACGTGAAAGCAAAAAATAAAACTACTGCCTGAACCCGGGACAATGCAAGGATCTACAGCACCTATAGGATAATGCTATGGTTTTACCTCGTTCACTATCTCAATAAAAGCGTCCAGCGAGCGCGTCATTCCGCCGCGTCGCCACACCAGCCAGGTGGTCAGCCATCGCCACTCTTTACTAAGCGGCCATGCGCTAATCTGATGACTGCCGGGCATCGCCTCCAGCATTGATCGTGGGATCAGCGCCAGTCCGGCACCGGCAATGACGCAGGCCAACATCCCATGATAGGACTCCATTTCGTGAATTTTTCCCGGCATGGCATGGTCGGCGTGAAACCAGTTTTCGAAATGGCGACGATAAGAGCAGTTAGCGCGAAAGGCATAGATGTTGACACCGTTAACGTCGCTGGCACGGGTAACGGGCCGATGTCCACCGGGGGCGACAACCACCATTTCTTCCCGCCAGACAGGCAGCCCGTCAAGTGCCGGGTGGAGGACCGGTCCATCAACAAACGCGGCGCTTAGCGTCCCGGCCAGCACGCCGTCCAGCATGGTGCCGGATGGCCCCGTCGCCAGGTCAAACTGAATTTTTGGATAGCGCCCGGTATATTGTGCAAGCAGCGCCGGAATGCGCACGGCGGCCGTGCTTTCAAGCGAACCCAGAGAAAATAACCCTTGCGGCTCATCACCGGTAACGACCTTGCGCGCTTCATCTACAAGGGCCAGAATTTGCTCACTGTAGCGCAGGAAATTATGCCCGGCCGGGGAGAGGCGCAGGCGCTGGTTCTCACGAATGAACAGCGCGACGCCAAGGTCGGCTTCCAGCTGGCGAATGCGGGTGGTCAGATTTGACGGCACCCGATGTACGGTGGCAGCGGCCTGAGTAATACTGCCGGCTTTCGCCACCGCATTAAACATTTCAAGCTGAGTTAAATCCATGTCGTTCTCGATTTGTGAATGGAGTGGTTAATATTATTCATTTTTAACACTTGTGCGAGTGTAGCAGAATAGCTGTCACCTGATAATTTCGACAAGTGAGAAGAAGATGACTTCACCTGCACACACTGCAACATCCGTTAACCCGGCGAACGGCCGGCCACTTTCTTCCCGGCCGTGGGCCACCCGCGACGAGCTGGAACGCGCACTTGAACGGGCCTCTGGCGGCTATCGTCAGTGGCGTAATGTCACTGTGGCTCAGCGGGCAGCAAAACTGCGCGATCTTGGCACCGTACTGCGTAAAAACGCTGAAGCGATGGCGCAGATGATTTGTCGCGAAATGGGCAAACCTATCCGTCAGGCCCGGGCTGAAGTGAGTAAATCGGCAAACTTATGCGACTGGTACGCAGAACATGGCCCGGCAATGCTCAAGACAGAGAACACAACCGTGGCCGATCGGCAGGCGGTCATTGAATACCGTCCGCTGGGAGCGATTCTGGCGATAATGCCGTGGAATTTTCCCCTCTGGCAGGTCCTGCGTGGTGCGGTTCCTGTTTTGCTGGCGGGCAATAGCTATTTACTGAAACATGCGCCGAATGTGCAGGGCTGTAGTGCGCTCATTAAACAGCTGTTTGATGAAGCCGGTTTCCCGGAAGGGGTTTTCGGTGAAATCAATGCAACCAATGACGGCGTGAGTCAGGCGATTGCCGATCCACGCATAGCGGCGGTGACGGTAACCGGTAGCGTCCGTGCCGGCCAGGCCATTGGCGCGCAGGCGGGCGCTGCGCTTAAGAAATGCGTACTTGAGCTTGGCGGCTCCGATCCGTTTATCGTCCTCAACGATGCCGATCTGGATTTAGCGGTGAGCGCTGCGGTTGCCGGGCGTTACCAGAATACCGGGCAGGTATGTGCGGCGGCGAAACGCTTTATTGTCGAAGCGGGTATCGCCCAGGCATTTACCGACAGGTTTGTGGCGGCGGTCGCTGAACTGAAAATGGGCGATCCGGGCGATGAGCAATCCGATCTTGGCCCGATGGCGCGTTTTGATCTGCGTGATGAGTTACATCAGCAGGTTCTGAAAACGCTTGAGCAGGGCGCGACATTGCTGTCAGGGGGCGAAAAGGTAGCCGGTGAGGGTAATTACTACACCGCTACCGTCCTCGGCGATGTTACCCCAGAAATGACCGCATTTCGCGAGGAGTTGTTTGGTCCAGTTGCGGCCATTACGCTTGCCAGGGATGCGCAGCATGCGCTGGCCCTGGCAAACGACAGTGAGTTCGGTCTGTCTGCCACCGTAATTACCGCCAGTGAAGAACAGGCGCGCTTTTTTACCGATCATCTCGAATGCGGAGGCGTGTTTATTAATGGCTTTAGCGCCAG